>CAZBPV010000018.1:0-1874 GCA_964493885.1 Candidatus Woesearchaeota archaeon | reverse complement strand
TAAAAATAAGTCCTGTATTATTGCTTGGGGCCCGTAGTCCAACGGCAGAACACGTCATTCGCAATGATGAGATTCGAGTTCAATTCTCGGCGGGTCCATTCCTGTTTTTTGATTTATTCTTTAGATAAATTTAAATTATGACTACTTCTGGGTGTTATATGGATAATAAAGTAAAAAAAGTACTTGAAAAACAGCATTATGCGCTGGTGGGAAAACATTCTGGAATTCAAATTTGCCGATGGACAAAGAAATCACTGCTTAATTCTGGAGTTTGCTATAAAGAAAAATTTTATGGCATAAAAAGTCATGAGTGCTGCCAGATGTCTCCATCTGTAATGTGGTGCCAGAATCAGTGTCAGCATTGCTGGAGGGCAATAGAACTTTCTCTTGGCAGCAAATTAGAAAATGTTGATGAGCCAAAAAAAATAATTTCTGAATGCATTAATGCGCAGAGGAAAATGCTTACAGGGTTTAAAGGAAATAATAAGATAAACATGAAGAAATGGAAAGAAGCTCAAAACCCGCGGCAATTTGCTATCTCGCTAAGTGGAGAGCCAACTATTTATCCAAAAATTGCAGAATTGATTTTTGAGCTTAGAAAGCAGGGAAAAACTTCTTTTCTTGTGACAAATGGCTTACTGCCTGAAAGAATTCTTGAACTGAATAAGAAAAAATCTCTTCCAACACAATTATATGTTTCTTTAAATTATCCTGATGAAAAGGTTTTCAGAAAAATAACTAAGAATAAAGAAAAAAATGCATGGAAAAAATTAATGAAAACCCTTTCTTTGCTTCCTGGCTTGAAAACAAGAAAAGTAATTAGAATTAATCTTATCAGAGATTTGAATATGGAAGATGATATGATTAAGGATTATGCTAAGCTTGTGAAAAAAACTAAATGTGATTTTATTGAAATAAAGGGCTACATGTCAGTTGGATTTGCTAGGCGGAGATTAGGGTATGAAAGAATGCCCACCCATGAAGAAATAAAAAAGTGGGCATTCAAGCTGTTGAAATTTTTGAAATCTGAAAAGTATAAATTTCTCGACGAGAAACAAGAAAGCCGGGTTGTTTTACTTGGAAAAGACAGGAAGAAGATGAAGATCCAAAAAATATAATTTTTCCGGCTGATCAAAAATCCATAAAAGATTTTTGACATTAGTAAGTGAGAGTTTTAGCAACACGCCCCCATGAGATGTGTAACACTTTTTATTATCCTTTTTGTAACATAAGGTGTAACAAGAGATGTAACAAAGAACTAATTTAATCTACTATACCAACAATTAATTGATTGAGTAGCAATATCTGATGCTTGCCGAGCAGTAACTGGTTGATGGAATAATTTGAATGCCTTATATAATTCTAAAGGAGTTGAGAGACCATTCCAACCATTAGTTGAATGTTGGTAACTTAATTCTCCTTTTTCATTAAGAAAAAATCCATTTCCTGCAAAGAGTCCTTTAAGGTCCTGTTCTAGTCTAAATATTGGAATTGCACATCTTTGTTTAGCTAAAACAGGCAAAATTCTTTTCTTTGCTTCGTCATATCTTCTTGCTGATTCAATTAATGTCATAAACTATAATAAGATAATATCCTTTTAAACTTTTCTATTAGTAACTACTTTATAGTTATATTAAAGAAAGTTCAACTCTCCTCCGCAGCGTTGCACCAAATCCCCTCCCAGTTATTCGGTTTATGTAGGAGATTTAACCTTCTAAATTAATCTATTAATCCTCTCCTCTTTAATTCCGGAATTGTAAAACCTTCATTTATTGATGCTAATTTAATTCCTTGCTCTTTATAATGGCTGTCAATCCATCTTACTTCATTTATTTCAGAAGATAGAACTTCAACTTTGGTTTTAATAAAATCAT
>CAZBPV010000017.1:0-3474 GCA_964493885.1 Candidatus Woesearchaeota archaeon | reverse complement strand
CTCTTCATTAAGTCCTCTTTCTTTTAATTCACCTGCAATATCGCTTCTTAATTTAGGCAGGTCTTTTTTAATTTCATTAATAAATTCTCTTGATATTTTTAATAAAGGCAAATCAGTTTCAGGATACATTCTGTCTGCACCAGGCATTGGTCTTAAAAATTCAGAGGTTGCATCTGGAAGACAATTTCTTACTTCTGGAGCTGTAGAAGTGCCTTTATCATGCAGCTCTTTTTGTCTTAATACTTCATTTTCAATTACTTTAAGGAAAATCTTCATATCCTGAACACCCTTCATTTCAATTCTGTTTTCATTTAAAATAGAAAGATTAACATCCTGCCTTATTGTTCCTATTCCCCTCTTAACTTTGCAACTTCTAAGAATATTTCCTATTTGCAAAGAGACTTCTTTTGCATGTTCTGGGGATTTTACATCTGGTGAAGTTGCAATTTCAACCATAGGAAATCCTAACCTATCCAAATTCCAATATACCTTATTTTCCTCTGTCTTTATTTTTCTTGCAGAATCCTCTTCCAAAAGTAAAATCTCAATTCCAACTCTTCCAAGAGAAGTTTCAATATATCCATTTCTCGCAATTAAAACAGTTCTCTGAAATCCAGAAGTATTACTTCCATCAATTACTGTTTTTCTCATAATTTGAGCAATAGGAATTATTTTCATATTCATTAAAAGGGCGATTTGTAAAGCTATTTTCAATGCTTCTTGATTTATTTCATGTGGAGGTTCTTCATCTAATTCAATTAAGCAAGTATTATCTTTATATCCATGATAAACAAAAGTTTTTTTCAAAGAAGACTGATATTCTGCGGCTTTATCTATTTCTCCTGATTCTCCTGCAACAGCATGTAATTTCCTCTCAACTATAAAATCAGGTTCATCATTTCTCAAGAGACTTGGACAATTACAGAATAATTTACTGCCATCCGCGTCTAACTGCTGATGTATCTCTAAACCACATTTAAATTTTAGTTTTACATAATCTATTTCTGACATAAGATTTAAAAGAAAGAAGTATTCTTAAATTTTGGCATAATATTTCCATTTTATATATAAGAGTTAAGTTTATAATATAAATTCCTCTTCTAAGGTTATGAAAAAGAGTGAAAAAAATAACAATCATTTTGTCATTTCACATCCAAATGTATTGCCAAGAACCTTTGGGCAAAAAGCAGCTGATAAATTAACTCAAATTGCAGGTAGTTGGGGTTTTATAATAGGTTTTTTAATATTTTTAATAGTCTGGGTATTAGTAGATGTAGTTTGGTTAACTAAACAATCAGAAGAAGCTTATCCTTTTATTTTATTAAATCTAGTTTTATCAACTCTTGCTGCATTGCAAGCTCCAATAATCTTAATGTCTCAAAACAGACAAGCTCAAAAAGACAGACAAAGAGCAGAATATGATTATGCTGTTAATAGAAAAGCAGAACATGAAATTCAGGAGATAAAAGAATTAATAAAAAAGATTGAAAAAAGATAAAATAAGCTTAACTCAATTAAACAATTCTTACAATTTCTCCATTTTCATCTAATTCAATGAAATGTGAAACATTTCCTTCTCTGAAATCACTGCATTGATTTTCAGGTAAATTATCTTCTTCTGTTCTAGGTGTATGAACAAGATCAACTGCATAATCTTTGCATGTTCCTAGACACTTGCTTGAAAAACTAATATTCTCATCTTTCTGTTTCTGGTACAAATCCAACGCACAATTTATTGCTTCCTGTTGTTCTAATACCTGTTCTGGAGTGTTTGAAGGTACTCCATGTTTAATCCATACACCCTTTGAGTCTTTTATCCAATCATCTTCACTTCCTCTAAGAACTAAAAGAATTATTAACATAATAATAAAAGCAAATAGAACAATAAAAAAAAGATATTTTCCCACTTTACTCTTCTAATCTCCTATTTAATTCACCTGCAAAGTTTTCAAGCATTTTTTCCTTGACATTCCACCCCCGGTGTCCAAGAACAAATCCCAATTTAACAAGAGCTGTTTCTGAAAGCATATCTTCTAAGTAAATTACTCCTGTTTCAAGAATCTCTCTTCCAGCAGAATAAACAAGAGGATCAACCCTTCCATTAATACACTGAGACACAGCACAGACAACTACTCTTTTTCCAATTGTTTCTTTTAATTTACTAATCCAGGAATTTCTAGAATCTTTTGTTGCAATCTGTCCAATTCCTGCCATCTCAATAATAATTCCTTTATACCCTTCCTTAACATAATAATCCAAAATCTTTGGGTCTTGTCCTGGATAAAATTTTATTAAAGCAACTTTTTCTTCAAAATCAATATCTTTTTTTACTTTGTTTTTATTGTTTCTTTTATTAAAATTTCTTAAAATCTCAATTTTCTCAGGATAAACCTTTGCAATTGGTTTTCCATTAATAACTTTAAAGGCATCTCTTCTAGAAGTATGCAGTTTTCTAACTTTTACACCAGGCATTACATAGCAGAAATTATCTTCTGAATCAGCATGTCCAACTAAAACAACCTCTGCAATATCGCTTAATCCAGCAACTTCAACAGAACATTGCAAATTTAAATTAGCATCTGAACTTGCCCTGTCAATGCTTCTCTGAGAATATGTTAAAACAACTGGCTTGTTTAATTTTCCCAAAAAGAAACTCAATGCAGAAGCAGTATAATGCAAAAAATCAGTTCCATGAGTTATTACAACTCCCTGAATATTATTATCATTAAGAAGCTTTTCAGCAACTCTTGCAATTTTTTCCCAGTCTTTAAAATCCATATTTTCAGACCATTTCATAAAAGGAACTTCAACTTTTAGGACATTTACTCTCTTAAAAATATCAGGATAAAACTTAAACAAACTCTCAGGAGTGTCTAAAGGATGAACTCCTCCTGTTTTTGAATCATAACGAGAAGCAATTGTACCTCCTGTAATTATCATCCCTATATTTGGTTTTTTAGAATCATGTTTTATATCAAATTTTTCTTCAGAATTTTTAGCTTTTTTCAATACTTTAATATCAAGAATATCTTTTTTATTAAATCCAATATTATACCCATTTCCAAGTTTTATAAGAATAATGCCTCTTTCAGATTCAGGAACTTCAAGTAAGGTTCCTTCATAAATAATCTTCATTAAATGAATTTCAACTAAATCTCCTGGTTGTGCACTGCCCTTTACTTTTTCCATGATAAATTAAAAGAAAGAGTAATTAAAAAGTTACTGGTAATGAACTCCAGGGACGCTTATGCTTTCTGAATTCATTCTTCGAATGAACCCAGGAGGAATCGAACCTCCATCAATCGGGCCGAAACCGAGTATTCTATCCGTTGAACTATGGGTCCTATACAAAATAAAGAGAAAAAACCTTTTTATAGTTTAATATTCTCTCTTTATAAAAGAAAGGTGAAAAATGCCATTAAAAAGACATCATAAAATAATAATTGGAGGATTTAGCACTATTATTATAATATT
>CAZBPV010000016.1:2803-6154 GCA_964493885.1 Candidatus Woesearchaeota archaeon | reverse complement strand
AACGAGAACTAATTTTCGGTTTTGCCTAGGACATATGTCCCTTGGACATACATTTTTATATACCATAAGGTTTATATATCACTGTATAGTGACAAATATATGACAAGAATAGAAGACAAACCTGAATATGATTTAGAAGACGAAGATGATTTGAGAATTGCTTTTAATAGTTATAATCCTGAGGAAGATCCAAGTGGAAACATAGGGATTGGATTAGCAGAGGCTGCCTTGAAGAGGTTTGGTTATGATCAGAAGAAGGTTCAAGAGTGGGCTAATGCTACAAGAAAAAGGATTCTTTTTTCAGATAAACCTGGACTTGAAAGAACTTGTGAGGAAACAAGTATTAATTCTAAAACTCAAAGAGATAAAGCTTTTGCTTCAGGAGACTATATTAATTTTGTTAGGTTATGTGAAGAATCTGGTTATAATCCAGATGGAAAAGCTGAAAGAGAAGCATATAGCCAAGGGGTTTTTTTAATAGGGATGGAAAATATAAGGAGATAAAATATGGTAAGCAAAAGAGATCAAAATAATATGAGGGATTATATTTTTGCAAGTTTAGAAGGAGCTCACTTAAAAATTGAGCCTAGAAGTAAAGAACTTATTTCTGGAATTAAGTCACATTATCTTGTTTTAGATGATAATGGAATAGTTATTCTTGTTGACAGAGTTTATCCTGGAGAAACTTTGCCTAATCTTATGCGACTTGTTAAAGAAGCAAGGCCTAATGTTGGTGCTGTATTGTTTAAAGATGGAGAAACTTTTTTTAGAAGTGCTGCAGAAGATAAGAGATTTAAGAAAGACCAAGGTTTAAGCCTTAAAAATTATAGTGATGATAAAATACACAGAATGATGTTATTGAGACCAGAAGAGATTTTTTTAGGCAATCGTAATGGAGAAGTTCAGTATTATCAGCCAGAATCAGAAAGATTAGACAAAGGAATAGAAACATTTAGATTTGCTCCAGTTATTTATGATTACAGCCATATACTTAGTTGTGATAGGTTTGGGCCAGTAACAGAGAAATCAAAGAAATTATTCATTTGGGAAAATAGAGAACATTATGATGGCAATCTTATTTTAGCTAATGGCAGATTAAATAATCTTTAGTTAACTATTTATATCTAAATTTCTATATAATAAGTAAAACTTGAAATACAAATAATATGGGGTTAAATATACGTGAAATCATACCACGAAAAGAGATTAAGATAACTGACTTAAAAGGAAAAATTGTTTGTGTGGATGCTTTTAATACTCTTTATCAGTTTTTGACTACTGTTAGGCAGGCTGATGGAACTCCATTAATGGATAGTAAGAAAAGAGTTACAAGCCATTTATCTGGAATTTTTTATAGGAATATTGCACTTCTTTCTGAAGGAATAAAACTTGTTTATGTTTTTGATGGTGATGCTCCTGAATTAAAGATGAAGACTTACAAAAAAAGAAAAGAAGGAAGAGATGTTGCAGAAGAGAGATATGAACAAGCTAAGCAAGTTGAAGATATTGGAGCAATGAAAAGATATAGTTCTCAATTAATTAAATTAAATGATGAGATGATTAAGGAAAGCAAAGAATTAATGGAAGCCATGGGAATTGAAGTTATACAGGCTCCATCAGAAGGAGAAGCTGAAGCTGCTTATCTTTCAAGAGTAAATCGTGAAGTGTATGCAGCAGTCTCGCAAGATTATGATTCACTTCTTTTTGGAGCTCCAAGGCTTGTTAGAAACTTGACTCTTGCACGAAAGAGAAAAACATTTTCAGGATATGTTGAGGTTAATCCAGAATTAATTGAATTAGATAAAGTTCTGAATTCTTTAGAGATAAATTTAAGCCAGTTAATTTGTTTGGGAATTTTAGTTGGAACAGATTATAATCCTAAGGGAGTTCCAGGAATAGGGCAGAAAAAAGCCCTGCAATTAGTTCAGAGATTTAAGCAACCTGTTTTAATATTTAAAGAAGTAGAAGAGAGAATACAGAGTCTCCCAGAAGAAGATAGATTTGATTGGAAACAAATTTTTGAATTATTTCATAAGCATGATGTTAAGGATGCTGAAATTAAATTTCCTAAGCTTGATGAAAAAAAGATACAAGAGATTTTAGTTAAAAGACATGAATTTTCAGAAGATAGAGTTGAAAAGCAGATTGAAAGATTGAGAGAGATTAATGACAGGAAAAAGCAAAAAACATTATTCTAATCTCTTAATTCTTCAGGAGCTTTTGCATTAGTTCTTGCTATCTCATTTGATAGGAATCTTGCTTTAGGGCATCCTTGTTTTTCAGCCATAGAAATTATTGTGTTCATAATTTGTTTTATTCTTTCTCTTTTTCTTTTTCCAGATTCTCCTTTGTCCTTTCCAACAAATCTTGAGTATTCATATAAATACGCTATGTATTTTTGTTTAAGGTCAGTTATGCCTCTTCTTTTTGCTTCTATTTTTGCTGATTCAGCTTCAGCTATCTGCGCTCTTTCTCTTTGTTGTCTTGCAATTTCTCTCTGCCTCTGGAGTATCTCTCTTTGTCTTGCATATTTTTCTTCTAGTTCCCTTTGTTGAGCATCTATCCTAGATGATGCTGCAGATGGCTGTTGATTTAAATTAATATTAATTGATGGTGATTCTGGGGGAAGATTGCTATAGGCATCTTCAGATTTTTTTCTTGTTGCAAATTTAATGATTGCCCAGAGAATAATTAAACCAATGCCAGTGAATAAAACTATTTCTTTTTCATAAACCCAGTCAGTAAAACTTAGGAGTATTAATAAAAGCCCAAGAATTAGCAATATCTTTTTCCCAACTTTCCAAAGAATATATATAATTGCTCCAAAAACCACTAGATAGACTATTGAACTAAAAATTTCTGAGTCAATTCCCATATTAAAAAAAAATCCACTTAAATCAAATCCAGTAGTATGAACTGCATAAACAACAAGTATTGAAAGTGCAAAAGCAATTACTCCTGATAAAGACTTGTTTGGGGTTCCGTATTTGTCTTTTACAAATCTATTTAGTGAAAAATTTATAAGTGCAAATGAAACAAGGAAAGATGCCATTAGTAATAAATTCTCAAATCCAAATGCATCTAAAAAATCACCAATTGACACCATCTTTATTCTTTTTACTAAGAAAATATTTCTTATAAACTTATCCAAATTTAATTATCCTATTCAATGTAGTAATTATAAAGTAGTAAGATTTATATATGGGTGTAACCAATAAAAATTATGGCATTTTTTACTAAAGCAATTCAAGCGATAAACTCGGCTTGGACAAAATTTAATCATACATATGATGTTACTGAAAAAACTGCAAGATTATTATGGCAAAATAAAAAAAGAATAGGTATTGCTGG
>CAZBPV010000016.1:0-2776 GCA_964493885.1 Candidatus Woesearchaeota archaeon | reverse complement strand
CATCCTGGTTAGGATATGAAAAACTTTCTAAATCTGATTTAATCTTTAACAGCCAAATTGGAGATGCTTTAGTTAGATATGAGGAAGGGAGAGGGATCCTTTTTAATGAAAATGTCATGACTATAAGAAAAAATAATTATGTTTATACTTTTATTGATTCAAAAGATGAACATGGAATTAAATGGAAATCCAATGAGCCAAATTTTGGAGATGATTTACTTGAAGAAATTGAAATTAGAGATAATTTGGGAAGAGTGTCTAGAATTAATAGTAGAAATATTGATAGTGGGAAAGGAATAGAGTCAGATGTAGCAGCAATGACTTATGATTTTGGGAATGAATTATATAATGAAACAAGGGCAAAGATAAGGCAGGTTCTTAGAGAAAATTATGCTGAAAGGTGCAGAGAAATGGAAAATAACCTTTCTGGATTAATTCCCAAAAAAAGATAATTTTAAATTCTATTTTTCTTTTATATAATTATGACAAGAAAGCAACGAGCATATAGCATTCTTGGAAACGTGGCAATAGTTAATTTCCCTGATAGATATAAGATGTCTGAGAAGAAAAAGTTTGCTTTGGATATTTTGAGGAGAAACAAGGCAGTTGCTAGTGTTCTTGAGAAGTCTGGAAAGTTTTCAGGAAGATTAAGAAAGATGAAGACAAAGTATCTTGCTGGGGAGAGAACAAAAGAGGTTCTTTATCGTGAAAATAACTGCGAGTTTAGATTTAATATTGATGAAACTTACTTTTCTCCAAGGTTAAGCAATGAAAGAAAGGAAATTGCTTCTAAGATTAAAAAAGGGGATGAAGTATTAGTTATGTTTGCTGGTGTTGCACCTTTTTCAATAGTTATTGCTAAGAATTCAAAGGCAGAGAGAGTTTATTCTAATGAAATTAATAAGAAGGCAAACAAATATGCTGAAATGAATATAGCACGGAATAATTTAAAGAATAGGGTAGAGTTAATTCCTGGGGACATAAAAAAGGTTGCTGGGAAATTAAAAAAGAAGTTTGATGTTATTGTAATGCCTCGTCCTCAGCTTAAAGATAGTTTCTTAAAACAAGTATTTGCATTAAGCAAGAAAGGAACACGAGTATTTTATTATGATTTTTGTGGAGAAAATGAATTAGATAGTATTGTTGAGAAGATAAAGAGTGAAGCAAAAAAATCCAGAAAAAAGATTAAAATTCTTGGGATTAAAAAAGCAGGAGAAATTGCACCTTATAAAGTCAGATGTAGAATTGATTTTGTTTTAAGCAGCAAGTGAGTGATGAATTCCTAAAGTTCTTTCAAGAAAACTTGCAACAGGCATCCTCATTTTATCAAAAGGAATTGCATGGCCTTCCATTTCAAATTCAATCAAATCTTTAGGTGCTCCTCCAAGTCTTTCATGATACTTTCTCATTGATTCAGGGGAAGATGTATCATCAAGACATCCAACAAGAGTCATTACCTGCATTCCATTTGGGGGATATTTTTCAAGTTCTTTTAATCCATCTATATTCCATACTCCATCTAAGCAGCTTAATGGAATAACTCTTTTAATTCCTCTTTCAGCATCATAAACACTGGTTATTACAAGGTCTGTTTTTATTCCTGCTTTTATTGCTTGCTCTGCTCCTGTTCTGAATTCAGGAGTTTTATAATACTGCCATCCTAATAGGGGAGAAATTGAAACATAACTTTTTGGGGTTATTCCAGAGGTTCTGTTATTTACTAAGCCAGATGCAAAAACAGCTCCGCTAATGCTCGATGATATTATTCCTATTCTACTTGTATCCACATCAGGCATCCTTGAAGTCATTTCAAGAGCTTCTTGCATATTTTTTATATAATTATCCATATTAAATTTACAAACAATTTTATTTCCCTGATGTTCAATTCCATCATACATCATTCCTATGCAGACAACTCCATTGTATGCAAATTCTTCAAAGAGTTTTTCAATTCTTCCTCCTTCAAGTGTTCCTACAAATCCTGGCATCCCAATTATAGCTGGTTTTTTTCCTTCTTCATTTTTTGCTGAGGGGTATATTTTTATGCTTACCATAAAATTATTTAGTGAATTTTTTTAATTGTCTGGCTTTCAACATATTCTGCAATTTCTCTAGGAGACAGTTCATAATAATTTCCTTCTGGTCTATCAGGGATTTGTCTGTTTAGTTCTGCTTCTCTTAAAATTGATGTAATATTTACTCTGAATCTTTCTTCAATCTCAAAAACAAGCTCTGCTGAGTAAGCAGCATCTAATCCAATATCCTTTAATCTTTTAGTTGGGTTTAATTCATTTGGAAAAATCCAAATTGGAGGGCAAGGAATTGTCCTGCAGAAATCAGTTATCATTCCATATACCTCTGTTTGAATTCTTGTTTGTTCTGCCATTTAATTTACTGTCCTTATTATATATTTAGTTATATCTTCTGGTTTAAGTGCACAATAATTATCTTTCCCTAATGGATTTTGTCTTAATAATGAATTTAAACTAACTCCAAATTGATTTTCTACTTCCCCTGCAATCCATACTGCACCTCTTTCACTTATTCCCATTCTTGAGAACGGGTTTTCTGGTGAATATAATCTTTCATCTTTTCCACTTCTAACTATCTCTACAATTGCTCTTTTTCTTATAAAATCTAAAACATCTTCTTGTATTGACATTGTTTGTTCTTATTAAAAAGCTTGAGAAATAAGGTTTAAAAGACTTGCTATTTTTGTGGAAATGTATGTCCAAGGGACATATGTCCTAGGCAAAACCGAAAATTAGTTCTCGTT
>CAZBPV010000015.1:482-6465 GCA_964493885.1 Candidatus Woesearchaeota archaeon | reverse complement strand
TATTATCAAATTTGTTAGAAGCAAGTTTGCCATTTTCTGATACTTTTCTTTTAAAGCAATCAAATCTCTTTAATGCAAATAAACTTCCTTTCCCTATTCTGTTTGCACAAGAATCAAATATAAATATTTTCTCAAAAATCGGTTCTATTATGTTAACAATTGCGTGGTGCACTATTCTATCTCTAAAATGTGCTTTAGATATTCTTCTTGTTTTTGGATCTCTTAAAATAAAAGTTTTTAATGGTTTTGGAAGATAAGTTTGAGATTCTAGTTCTTTTTGTAGCTCATTTAAATTCTCTATAAAATTTCTTTGAAATTCTAAAACATAAACTTTCTTAGTTTTGCCTTTTCTTGCTTTTTTCCATGCCAACAAAAGATTTTCTCTACTAAAAATCTTATGATAAAATTTCTTATAAGTTTTCATTTTAATTATGTCTGAATTTTATTTAAACCCTAGAAACTATTTTGCTAACTTCTATATAAATGAGCTATTCCGAGCGAGGAATTGGAATTGTCAGGATTCCTGTTACAGTTAAGGTTAGCCCTGTCAGAGTCCGCATTGAACCTCGCAACAATCTAGCGAGTTCACCCATAAATAGCACCACAATTTTAGTATTCATTCCTAAATCCCATAAATTTTATCATTACTACTAACTATTATTGTTGAATTTTATACAAAAAATATTATATTTTTTGCTTAATGAACCCGCATGTAGCTCTAGTTATCACTTTTTGAAACCTATTTTGGCAAAATAGCAATTTCTAGGGCAATTTAAAGAAAAATCATTTATTTTTAAAGATTGGTTATTGCTAAATTTTTTGCAAAACGCCCTTTGGGCGAACGACGGCACGTACCCCGAGCGAGGAATAGGAATAGTCAGGATAACTGAAACAGTCAAGGATAGCCCTGACAGAGACCGCATAGAACCTCGCAACAGCTTTATCTCTTGGGTACCAATAATATATTTTTCCATTTGTTATATTTGATAAAGGCAAGCCATGTTTTTCATTTGAATTTAACCATTCATCAAGAGAAATTCCGGGAGTCTTGTCTTTCATTAAAACATCATCTAATTTCTGTTCAACTGATTTATACTTTCCATTATCAAGGACATCTCCAGAAATGATGTAAAAATCATTTTTTCTTTTTTCAAATTTTGCATTAAGCCATTCTCCTCTCCATGGCTCTCTTACTTCTGTTATCTCATTATAAATTTTTATGTTTTCTTTATTATGATTGTCTCTTAAATGTTTTAAAAATTCCTTGAATTGATATGGGGTAGGCATTGCAAGGTTTTGACTTACAAGTCCATTTTGAGTTTCCAACCAATTTTTTCCAAGTAAACTTTTTTCTTTTGCAAAATATAAATTTACACTTGGAACATAAATCATTCCTTTTAATTCAGGAGCATTTTCAGAAGGTATTTCTATTTCTTTTTCAAACATAGTTTTATCTATCTCTAAGCTAGGATTATGAGTAAGTTCTGCAAGTTTTCTCAAGTTTGGATTAATTTGTCTTTCTGCCATTTTGTTTTTATATTATAGATTTTTTTAATTCTCCCATTGTAATATTTTTTATATCTTCTTGTGAATGTAATGGCAAGATTGCTATATTTTCCTTGTGTTTTAGTTCATCTGCTATACCATAAATACTTCCTGAATTTGTATAAAATAAATGAACCCTATGAACATTAGGCAAATTAGATACATATCCTAAAAAATCTCCTAGATTACTTAATTCCATATCAGAAACAATACTTATATCAATATTTCCCTGTTTTTTAACAATATCTTCTATTGTGCCTGCATTGAATACAGTTCCGCCACTTTGATAAGTCCTTAATGTTTTATGAAGTCTTTCTTTGTTTTTAGAAGGACCAACAACAATATTATCTGCTGAAAAATTATAAACACTGACTTTTGCATTGTTATCAAGATAGGCATTTGCTATCACAGTTGCTCCTAAAACAGGTATTGAAACAGAACTATCTGGATTTGGCATACTTCCAGATGAATCTATCACAACTAAACTGTCTGGGACTCCAAGATAATCTTCTATGCTTTCTCCTTCTTTTCTGACCCATTTTTTAGTCACTCCCGGAATAATTCCTGGGCTTGAAAAAGCATCCAAATCATTTACATTATCATCCATGCTAAACTCTTCATGAGAATGAGGATACAAAGTTCCATTTTTATGCATTTTTTTATGCCTTATTGGAATAGAAAAATTGTCAGCTAGAGCAGAATAAAAATTTCTTGCAACAATTAAATTGCCTCTTTCTGTTCCTGCCCCATAACCTTTTCTTACTTGTTCTTGTTTTTTTTCATATCCCTCTTTAGCTTCTTTTAAAACTTCTTCTATTATTTGTTCAAATTCGCCAGGATTAGATTCTTTAGCAAATTGTCTTATCCCTTCTTTAATCTGATTATCAGAAAATGCATCTAAACTTGATTGTTTTGGTTGATTCTGCCCTTGCCCATCTCCTGAATTACATTCTCCTTGCTGTTGGCTATCTTGTCCATCTCCATTCTGATTACCTTCTTGATTATTTTGTTCTGTTTGATAATCTTTAATAACATTCATAAACTTTCTAAAATTCTGTTCTTGTCTGTCTTTGTTTAAATAATCTATTTTTTGCAGTTCTTTAACTAATTCTTTTTCATTTCTGTCTAATTTAACTCCTAAATCTTTGCCCCATAATTCTTGATATAAACCAGAAAAAATTTTATTTAAACCCTGTGCTTTTGTTGCTTCTAGTTTTGAAATAGTAGAAATGCTTTCATAACCCTTATTTTGAACAAGATTTGTATTATTCTGCACATTTAAAAAAGATTCTCTTAAACCAAATGCTTTTTTTTCATCTAAATTTTCTCTTGCAATTTTATGTAATCTTAATAAATTTAAAACACTTCCAGGATAATCAATAAAATGCCCTACTTCATGTCCAAGTATTGCATTTAAAGAAGTATCTTCACTAACTCCTTGTCCAGCAAGTTCTTCAAGATATTTTGGAGAAACAGAAATCTGTAAGTTTTGGAAATTAAGTTGCCCATTGGGAATATCCTCTCTAAGTTCAGGATTAGGCAGTTGAGGATAGTAAAAACTATCTCTGACTTTTTGCCATTGTTCTTGCATTGTTTGTTTTAAATCTTTATTTGTCATTTTCTCTCCTATTTATTTTTTTGTTGCGCTTCGCGCACGACACGTACCCCGAGCGAGGAATTGGAATCGTCAGGATCCCTGTAACAGTCAAGGTCAGCCCTGTCAGAGCCCGCATAGAACCTCGCAACTCTTTCATCAACAGATTTTGGTTTCTCATTTAATCTCCAAATCCAAGTATCTGTTTCATTAATCCAATTGTAAATAGCTTTAATTTTATTAATATCTCCTTCTCCTAAAAGTGCAGTTAAAGCATTAGAATCTTTAGCAATTATTGCCCTGTCTTTCCCAACAATATCTTCGTTAATTGAATATCGGTCAGCAGTATTGTAATTATGAATAATTGTATCTTTTTCTTTTGGCTTATAAAAAATTCTTGTTAAAGTTATAGGATATCTTTCTCTCATTGATTTTTGTATAAATGCTCTTGCTTCTTCTGATTCTTGCTTACCTTTTTGGCTGAATAGCGCACCAAACACAGAATGGTAGAGGGGCATATCTCCAACATAGAAAGATCCTATGCTCAAAGCATTTTTAGAATACTGCGCCCATTCATCTTGTGTTTTTTCATTTCCATCATCAAGCAAAGTTTTAGCTAAATCAACATCCCATAATTTTCCTCTGTAACTAACTCCTTCAATTCTCCAATAATCAGAATTATTTTTAATATTTGGAGTCAAGATTGTTGGAGATTCAAGCTGTTCTTCCAAATTAGGAAGCTTTAAGCTAGGATTATATGTAAGTTCAGCAAGTTTTCTCAAGTTTGGATTGATTTGTTTGTCTGCCATTTTATACTCCTAAATTTTTTTGTACGGTGCCTTCGGCACACGCAAATACCCCGAGCGAGGAATAGGAATAGTCAGGACTCCTGCAACAGTCAAGGATAGCCCAGCCAGAGACCGCAAGGAACCACGCAACAGCTTTATCTCTAGGATACCAAAAATATATATTTTCTCCTTGGAGATATTTTTGTTTTTTAGATTTTTCAACAGCTAATCCTTGTGAATTAAATTTTAACTCAGCAAAACAATCTTCTTTCAAACAATCTTCTAAAGGAGAAGTTATTGCTATTAGATTTCCTTTTTGATCTATTCCTTTAATCATTTCTATCATTCCTACTTTATTTTTTTGAATATTAAATTTTGAATTAAGCCAGGTCCATGCACCAGCTTTATCAGATTCTCCATAACTTGCAATATGATTTTTTGTCAGATGTTTGTAAATATCATCTAGTTCATTGCCGTTAATTTCATCTCCATTTCCATCTACTAATTTTGATTTTCTATTATAAGCATTCATAACATTATTAAAATGAGCCATAAAAATTGCAGGGGAAGGCATATATAATCCATTTTCTAATAATTTAAAATGAGTTTTTTCATAATTAAGATTATTATATCCTTGCATTTCAAATTTTGAGATTAATACAGGACTTCCATACAAACCATTTATACCGATATTTACATAGTCAGAAAGATTAATTTTTGCATTAACACTTAATAGTGCAGAGTTTATAATAGGTTTTCCATTAAAGAGCTCATTTGAATCAGGAGTTTTCAGATTAGGATTATGAGTTAATTCTGCTAATCTTAATAAATTTGGATTTATTTTCTTTTCCATTTTAAAATTATTTTATTTTAATTCTTGGGATAAATCAGTAAATATTGGATGCCCTTTTCCATTTGCAGAATACAATTCAGAAGCTTTTCTTGCACTTTCTAAATCATTTTTTTGGATAAAATTCATAACTGTCTGATAATTTTTTCCACTTTCCTGAAATCTTTTTTTGACACCAGGAAGTTCATTTGTTCCATCTCCTATCAATGTTTTAACAACATAAAGATTAAGAGGATCTGTTCTTTGGTCATCTCTTAATTTGCCTGTTGTTTCATCTGTTAATCTTAATCTGTGCCATAGTGCATAAGGAGCTACTGTTAAAACATGTTCTAAATTTGCCTGTTTTTGATCTTGAAGCCAAGCAAGAGATTGGGCATATCTTACAATGCTTTTATCTTGCCTTCTGCTTCCGCTTCCTTCAACTAAATTATATAGATAAGGACCTTCTTCTTTGCTTACAGGGTCATTGCTTCTCTTTTGCCCATATTTTGGATGAGAATTTAACTCAGAAATTAAAAAACTTAGATAAGCAACTGCATTTCCATCTAAAGAAATTTTTCCAACTTCCTTATCTATTTCATCTAATTCCTGTTCTGTTAAAGTTTCTAAGTTATTTTTCTTTAATCTTTCTCTAAAATCATTTGAAATATTTTTTAATCCTTCTTTTATTTCTTCATAAGGTTTTTTTGATTCAAGCAACTCTAATATTGCCTTTGATATTTTTGAGTCTTTTAACAAATTATCTTTTCCATTATGAAAATCATAGCTAATTGATATAGCATTTGCAACTCCTGGAAATCTGCTTTCAGTTGCTATATCAAATCTATCTAAAATAGGGGGAATTAAAGTATTATTTCCTCTGTCTTCATAATTACATGTAGCAAAAAAAGCTTGGTTTCCCTGAGAAATATGATCATTTAAATAACCCCATTCTCCTCTATCCAAACCATCTAATAGCATAGCCTGATTTGATTCTGGAATTCTATTAAATTCATCAACAATCTTTTGAGGCATTAAAACAAAATTCTGCCATACAACATCTTCTTTACCCTGATGCATTTTTCCATAATCAGGTCTTCCAATTATTTTTTCTTGTGTTAATTGAGGATTTCCTCTTATAACTGCCCTTCTTACAATATTTATAGGAAGAGCATTAAATAAACTATGTAAGTATTCTGCAGAAGTTGTTTTACCACCACCATATTC
>CAZBPV010000015.1:0-448 GCA_964493885.1 Candidatus Woesearchaeota archaeon | reverse complement strand
TTCAGTTCAGTTAGAGTTCCAAACAGCAAAGCAGAATTAAATTTATCGTTTCCAACAGTTAAATCATCCCTGCATAGATAAAAACTATTTCTTATTGAATCGTACAAATTTTTAACCTTATCTTGTTTTGTCATTTTATTTAATCTCCTTACAATTTTGTTTTTCTTTTAAACATTTAGTTAAACTAAATTCAACAACATGGGATTTATTCCTATATTGCCCTTCTTTTATAGCTTCATCTATCATTTTTATTGTTTTCTCATCAAGTGTTATGCTTAATTTTTGTTTCATTTTGTATTTATATATTTTATACTACTAAATAGTATTTTATGCCATTTATAAATCTTTCTATTATGTAACTACTATTAAGTTATAAAAGAATACTTAACTGTCTGATTTTGCAGTGTTGCATAAAGAATTAAGAAACAGCTATCTCAAACTTTATCCC
>CAZBPV010000014.1:0-8270 GCA_964493885.1 Candidatus Woesearchaeota archaeon | reverse complement strand
CATAACTTTCTCCTTCATCATGTTTTGATTTTAATTCAGTTAAAACATCAATAGGATCTAATCCGGCATTTTCAGCAAGTGTGTTTGGAATAAATTCTAATGCATTTGCAAATTCTTGAACAGCTAATTGTTCTCTTCCTGAAAGAGAATTAGCAAATTCTTTTAATTTTTTGCTTAATTCCATTTCAATTGCTCCAGCGCCTGCAACAATCTTTTTACTTTTAACAACTTCAGCAACAACCCCTAATCCATCTTTTAATGCTCTTTCTAATTCATCCATGACATGATTACTTCCACCATGAATTAAAATTGTTAATGCCTTAGGATTTTCACAATCTCTAATATAAGTCATGCCCTCTTCGCCATGCTTTATTTCTTCAACAAGTTTAGCCTTACCTAATTCTTGCTCAGAAAGTTCATTTAAATTAGTGATTATTTTCCCACCTGTTGCCCTAGATAAATTTTCCATATCTGATTTTGCAATCCTTCTACAAGCATAAATCTGATTTTTAGCTAGATAATATTGAACAACTTCATCAATTCCTTTTTGACAAAAAATAACATTTGCTCCTGAAAACTTTATTTTATTCACAATCTCTTTTAACATTTTTTCTTCTCGTTCTACAAACTCCTGCAACTGATCAGGATTCACCACAGAAATCTTAGTTTCTGATTCAGGATTTTTTAATTCTAAAGCCTCTGAAATTAAAGCAATTTTTGCATTAAACACTTTTTGAGGCATATCTATTGAAACTCTCTCTTTATCAATAATAATCCCTTTAATCAAATTAGTTTCTCCCATGCTATTACTTTTGTTTTTTACAATTTTTATATTACCTAAATTAACTTTTCCATTTTCTCTAATTTGTTTAACTGCCTCTATAATTATCCCTGCAAATTTCTCTTTAATTGACTCTACCCCTTTTCCAGTCATTGCAGTCATTGCAATGCATTTTAAAATATCTTCTCTGTCTCCTGCATCAATACTTGATTCTTGTAAAAAAACCTTAGCTTTTTCAGCAGCCAAATTATACCCTTTAGTAATTATAGTTGGATGAATCTTCATTTCTAATAACTTTTCTGCATTTTCTAATAATTTTCCAGCAAACATAACTACACTAGTTGTCCCATCACCAACTTCACTATCTTGAGTTTTAGCAATCTCAACCATCATTTTTGCAGCAGGATGTTCCATCTCCATTTGTTCAAGAATAGTAACCCCATCATTAGTAATAGTAATATCCCCCACAGAATCAACCAACATTTTATCCATTCCTTTTGGTCCAAGTGTTGTTTTAATTGTGTCTGCAACAAGTTTTGCAGCAAGAATATTATTTCTTTGTGCATCTCTTCCAATTGTTCTTTCCATATTTTCGGGCATTATATAAATAGGTTGTTTATCTGACATTTTTCACAATGTCTTAAAAACACTCAATCAATTTTTAAGTATTAGTAAGAATTAATATATATCCTACAAAATATATATTCTACCTTAATAGTTAATTATAAAAACAAAACCTTCTTATATAAATAATGAAAATAGGAGTTAAAGTTGGAGATGTAATGACAAGAGATTATATTTCAGCAAAACCAGATCTTTCTGTCTTAAAGGCCATAAAACTAATGGTTAAAAAAAGAGTTGGAAGTTTAGTTATAGAAGAAAATGACTTATTAAAAGGAATTTTAACTGAAAGAGATATAATGTGGGCATTAAGCAAAAAACCTTGGAAAGATTTAGAAAAAGTAAAAGCAAAAGAAATCTGCACTAAAAAAATAATAACAATAAAACCTTCTGCAGATATTTATGATGCAATGAAATTAATGAGGAGAGCAAAATTTAAAAGGCTTCCTGTTATAATTAAAAAAAGAGTAATTGGGTTATTAACCCTAAAAGATATTCTAAGAATTCAACCAGAGTTATTTGAAATTGCAAAAGAAAACTATACAATTAAAGAAGAAGCAGAAAAATTAAAAAGAGTAAAGATAGGAGAAAAATTTAGAGAAGGAGTATGTGAAGGGTGTGGAAATTTTGAAATATTATATAGTGTAGATGGGCAACTAATATGTGAAAATTGCAAAGAAGCTATGTAAAGTCTATAAAATTCTAATAATAAAGCTAGAAATGGAAAAAATTAAATGGATTATTGAAAAAAATATTGGTAAAAAAACCAAAGGTAACAAAGTTTATAATATAAATTAAACTTTTTGATGAAATTTTGGGCAAAAACAAAAAACCAATTGGATTTATAAACAATAAGAGCTTATTATAACCATCAAAACCCTCTTAGAAAAGCATTATATTATTAAAAAACATAAATAAAAATATTTAAATAAGGAGGTTATATTATAAATATAACAAAAGAGCAAAAATGGCTGAAAAAGACACACAATTTTCTGGGAAAATAAAACAAAAAGGAATCTTTAATTTTAAATCATTTTATAATTTTATATATGACTGGTTAACAGATGAGGGATATAAGGTTATTGAAAAAAATTACACTGAAGAAATCACAGGAGATTCTAAGAAAGTTGAAATAAAATGGGTAGCTAAAGAAAAGATATCTGATTATTTTCAATTTGTAATGCAAATAGATTGGCTTATCCTTAATTTAAAAAATATAGAGGTTCAAAAAGAAGGCAAAAAAGTTAAAATGAATACTGGAGAACTAGAATTAAAAATTAAAGGAATTTTAGTTAAAGATTATGAAAATAAGTGGGAAGACATTCCTTTTTTCAAGCTTTTAAGGGGGATTTATGACAGGTATATAATAAAAAGTAGAACTGAAAGCTATGAAGATAAAATTCTTGATGAAACAGAAGAGTTTATTGCACAATGCAAGGCATACCTTACAATTGAAGGAAAATCAATATCTCATAGGGATTGATTAATATTCACCCTAATACATATTCTAGACAAAATATAAATTTATATATAATATTTTATAAAATTCTTATATGAAAAAAGAAATAATCTTAACCATATTTATCTTGCTTTTGTCCTTAAATTTAATTTCAGCAATTAATCTTGATGTTGAAGTTAATCCTATTCTTGATGTAATTATTACTGAACTAAATGAACCTGCTGTTTTTGACTTAACTATAAAAAATCTTGGAGAATCAAGCAATTTTGAAATTTATTCTTTGGTTGGGATGGATATATTTCCAGAAGATAGTTTTTTTATAGAATCAAATGAAATAAAAATAATAAAAATACAAGTAACCCCGCAAGAAGCAATTAAATCAAAACTAGGATATCTTAATTTCAAATATCAAATAAAAAATGAATTAAATGAAATTCAAGATGGAACACTAACATTAAATATCATAGAATTAAATAAAATTATCTCTATAATCCCTGATAATATAAACTCAAAATTAGAAGAAATAACCATTACTATTAAAAATAATATTAACCTTGATTTTAATGACTTAAAAATAATTATGAACTCTGCTTTTTTTGGATATGAATCTGATCTTCCATTAAAAGCTTTAGAGACAAAAAAAATAAAAATACCAATTGATAAGGAAAAAACAAAAACATTAAATGCAGGAAATTACCTGCTTAATACAGAAATTAAAACTTTTGGAAAAAGTGAAGACATAGAATCAATAATAAAATTTTTAGAACAAGAAGACATAGAATCAGAAGAGATTTACGAAGGAATTATCATAAGAAGACATGAAGTTATTAAACAGAATTTAGGAAATACAAAAAAAACAATAAAGATTACTGATGAAAAAAACATTTTTTCTTATTTATTCACAACAACAAATATTGATCCAACTAGCACTGAATTTAAGGGATTTAAAAAATATTACACATGGGAAAAAGAACTAATTCCAAATGAAGAAATAAAAGTAATTGTTAAAACAAATTGGTTTTTTCCTATAATTATTGTTTTATTAATAATCGGGCTAGTTATCATAATTAAAAGATCAATAGAAACAGACTTTTCATTAAGAAAACATGTTTCTTTTATTAAAACAAAGGGTGGAGAATTTGCACTAAAGGTAAGCATAAGGATAAGAGCAAAAAAATTCATTGAAAGAATTAATATTACTGACAAATTGCCTCCATTAGTGCATCTTTATGAAAGATATGGTGCAATATCTCCTGACAAAGTTGATTTAAAAAATAAAAGAATGGAATGGAATATCCCTGCTTTAAACCTAGGTGAAGAAAGAATCTTTAGTTATATTATATATTCAAAGATTGGGGTTGTTGGAAGGTTTGAACTTCCAGAAGCAAAAGCAGTTTATGAAAAAGAAGGAAAAATCAAACAAGCCACATCCAATAGAAGTTTCTTCATAAATGAGCCTGATAAATAATCTCAAAAAATTCTGTTTGTTAATTATTAATACAAATCTCTTAATAAAAAATTAACTAGTCATCTATAAATCTTAGGTGAATAAATTCAACTTAATTTCTTCTTTGTTTTAATATCTCATAAATCTTATTAATTTTGAAGATGATAAGATTAGCTTTGAGAATTGTTGCTTAGCCTCATAAATGATTAACCCCTCTAGAAATATATTATACATTATTAATAAGAGCAAGAAATTAAACTTAAACTTGTTTTGCTTAATTTAAATTTTTTGTCTAAAGATGTTTAATAAACTTTAAAAACACCTAAACCTCACTATAATTATACCCCCGGTAGTATAACGGTTATTACAGGCGGCTGTAGACCGCTTGAAGCAGGTCCGACTCCTGCCCGGGGGATTCCAATTTGTGTTGACTCCTCCTTTACCCACCTTAATCTATCTCTACCAAAAAGTTTAAATAGTTGGAAAATCTTACTTTCCTACATAATACAAAATGGAACTAACAAAAATAAGCTCAAAAGGACAATTAGTAATCCCTTCAAAAATAAGAATCGAATTAGGAATAAATGAGGGTTCTGTTCTAGGAGTAGAAAAAATGAAAGATATGATAATCTTAAAAAAAATAGATGTAGATTTAGTAAGACAATTCAAAGAAGGATTAGAAGATTTAAAATCAGAAAGAGTAAGAAGAGTTGCTTAGTTTTTGTGCATATTCTCTGTATTCTTTAAAATATTTTATAATTTCATCAATTGTTTCTTGTTGAGCTTTCTTTCCTCCAATAGTTACAATTAGGACAATTTTCAAATCATCATAAACAAAGTAATAAATTTTTTTTCTCTAACCCTCTTTTCTCTAAAAAATTTATATCTTATTGAATCTCCTGAGTATGGATTTTCTTTAAGCTGTAAAAATATTTTTTGAACAATCTCTTTATCAGATTCTGAAAGCTTATTCATCTCTTTGTCAAAAACATTAAGGGCATAAACTGCAAAGCTCATGAAATTTATATTATTTACAAGTTTTTAATTTCTTCTATTTCTCGCAATTTTTGGGGTGTCGTCCATTTCATTCTTTCCTGCCCGGGGGATCAATCCCTTACTTGAGGGATCGGACCTTGTTCTGGAAAGAAGATTTTTAAGAAAGAATTTTAAACCTGCAAAAATGAGCAGTCAAATGCCCTCCTAATCTGACTTTGTTATTTATCTATCTTAATCTCCAATAACTTTATAGATATTTGCAATAAACAATTTAGCATTTTTTAAGGAATCCTCAGCAGGAGTCTTATTTGCCTGAGCAATTACTTGGTAAGTAAAGTTTCCACGCTTCCACTTTTCATCTTTAAAAATTTCAAGCAAATCACCAGCTTTAACTACAATATCTGTATAAATCTGCAATAACTTCTTATCCAGAACTCCTGTTTTAACAAAAGTTTTATCAAATAAGTCATAGGTTGTTCTGTGTATATTCGGAGATGTTGTTTTAATGTTCTTTGTTAAAAGGATTGCTTTTGCAGCATAGAATATTGCATAATAGGAATGAGATATAACTGAGCTATAGAATGTAACATCTTGAGGAATACTAAACTCGTCTTTATATTTTACTTCTTCGCTTAATCTCTTCAGAGATTCTGCAGCAAGAAGTTCATTATTTGCTCTTTTGATAAATATCTCAACCTGTGAATCCATTTTTTATAGCCTCTGAAATTATCTTATAGTAATTTTCTGCTCCAAATAAAATGAGGTTTTTATTAACTATTTCTTTTCCGTAGTTTGCCTCTTTATTCAGTAACATTTCTAAGAATTCCGAGTTTTTAAATACATATAAATGTATTGGAGGTATGTTTAACTCACAATCCTGTTTTAGTTCTGCGTAGATTTTTTTTGTCTCAAAAGTATCTTCACAAAGAATAACAACATCAATATCTGATATTTTCTTTTGAGTATTATTTGCATAACTTCCAGTAATAATAAATGTAAAAAATTTAGTAGGGATTTTAGATGTGATTTTTTCTAAATCTTTGTATGGAATATATTTTTTATTCCAGCTCAGATACTCCAACACAAAGCTCGTATAAGCCATAGTTTTATGTGAAGAAATATTTAAAGAATATAACACAACATTACCTACTCTTTCCTCTTTAAGAATATTCGATTTAACAAATTTCTTTAAAGAAGTATAAACATAACTCTCTGATTTCTTCCCAGATATTTTTTTAATCTCTTTGAAAGTAAACTTCTTCCATGGCTTCTTAACAAATTCTTCAAGTATTTGATGCTCTTTATTTAACATTTTATTAATCCTATTTTTAGGTTTATTCAATCCTATTAAAAGGATTAGTATGTTTAAATCTTTCTGTCCTTTAAAATCAAGCTAGTGCTATCCCTCATACCATCCATTTCCCAAACTCCTGCCCAGGGGACTTTTTCTATTTTATAATCTCAATAGTTACTTGAGCCAAAGTTCTAGGTTTAATCTGATCTTCCAATATCTTTGGGATAACTATAATAGCTTGTGAGCCATGTTTGGTTACGCGCTTTGTAATTGTGAAAGATTTTGGTGCCATACTATTTACTCCGTCTCCGGATCAAGGGTATGAATTATCCTATTTGAAGACACCATACTCGCCATGCAATTTATTAATCCCCTAATTTTTGGCTGAATATCTAATGCATGAATCTGGCTTCCTAATTGTAATCTCTTTTTATTCATTGCATGATAAAGAGTATCAAAAGTTTTTGTTGAATAAAATAGATTAGAAATTTTTTCTATACTCATTTCATCTGTTCCTTTTTGAGGTACTTGTTCCAAAAATTTCTTATCTTCTGAAGAACTTCTATGATACATTAACCATACTGGCCAGGTTACAAGGCCATTTCTTAAATCTGAAAATTGATCTTTACCCTCTTTCTCATTTACAAACTTTTTGTAGGTTACAGGTTTTAATGCAAAATCTCCCAAGTCATTTATAATTTGTATACATTCTCCAAATCCCTGATAAATCTGTCTTAGCTGTTTATGCAATTTATCATTATTCCCCCCAGAATAATCATGAGCCAAGGTAACATAATTCGAATAAAACTGACCTCCTGCTTCTATATTTCTTATTTGATATGCTTGCCAAAACTTTTCAAAATCTTGCATTAGATCAGAATTAAAAGTTAAGGAATATAATTCCGGAGTCCACCCCCTATGTACTCTATCATTAAGCTCCAAAAAAGTTTCTGCAGTCTTAGGCATATCCCAAACTAATCTTAACGCATCATTAAAAAAACCATGTGTTGCAAGACCTGCTTCTTTTATATCTAAACGAGATTTTATACTCATTTTTTTATCAAAAATCCAGTTTAGTTCATAATTAGAATAGTTTTCTAATTCTATTGCAGTTATAATCCTCTTCACAGGTTCTTCATCAATTACCTCTTCACCATTAAATGCTGCAAAAGCTAAATACCCTGCCATAGCACGAAGTTTTTGTGTTCCTATTTTTCTTTCAAACATTTTTTTGTAAAGCTGCTCTTTTTCAGGAAATTTTCTAAAGACTTCATTTTGATAAAATTCTTTTGCACAATCATCAACAACTTTTCCAATTCTTGTAAGTGTATGATAATAATCTAATTTTAGATTTATACCAATCTTAGGTTTGTGAATCTTTCCTTCAAATAAAGAAAGATCCTCTAAAATTGAATCTGCCTTTTTTCTATTTTTATTAAAACTTTCTAAGGATAATTTCAACCAAGGAGTATATTTGTCAGGATTAGTAGAAATATCTGCTGCCAACTCATCTAAACTCGCCCAATGATTTTCCATAACTTCATCTCTATTTGGGTTCACATTTCCCTGATGTTTTCCAATTAATAATGCACACAATTCATTTTCAGATAAATCGGGATTATATCTGCTTTCATAATCAAACTTTGACAAAAATTCTAATTGACTAGAGAAC
>CAZBPV010000013.1:0-11927 GCA_964493885.1 Candidatus Woesearchaeota archaeon | reverse complement strand
AAACGAGAACTAATTTTCGGTTTTGCCTAGGACATATGTCCCTTGGACATACACTTCTGGCTATCTCTGCGGTTTATGCAAATCACTGCGTGGATTTGTATTAGTTAGGAAACTATCTCTGCGGTTTCCGCCACTTCTGGAGAATTATTGTAAACCCAATTATCTTAGCAGTATATTTATTTCCAAGATGATTAAGAATTGTTTCAGAGAATTCCCTTACTTTTTGTTTGGCTTCTTTTCCTTCTCCTCTGGCGCTCCTTAAAACTGGAACTTTTATAAGTTTATGATTCTTAAACATATTTTCTAAAGAATTAAAAAAACTTCCAGAAACACCATTTTTCCCTATTTGAACTGTCCCGATTGTCATTTTATTTTTTTAATATCCCTTTTTTTTACATTTATTATTTTATGTTTTTTAACATTCCAAGTTCCTTTTTTCATTAATTTTTTCTTGCTGATATCTTTTCCAGTAAACTGATGAACTATAACATCCTTTTTATTATCTCTCCAATCCTGGCTTTTTGAAGCACATGCAACTGCAGCCCCATAAATTTCTTTTTTGTCTGGTTTCTCTAAATCAATTACACAAAAAGGGCTCCCAGGAGCAGCAGTATGCAATATTATATTGCTCTTTCCTTTATACAAATTCATTAATTTATCATTGCTTTCTTCATCTTTTCCAAGGAGAATCTTTGTTCCAGACTTTAAAGTAAACTCTCTAAATTTCATGTTTTAATAAGAAAATCTCCTTTCATAATCTTTGTGGTTGTACCATTCTAAAACCATGCTCATTATCTTAACCTCATCTCCGACTAAGGTATAAATTAATCTCCAAGCATTAGGAAGATTATACTTCCATAAGTTATTTATCTGATATTCTTTAATATACTCTTTTGGCCATAATCTCTTAGGGATTTTAATCCCAGAAAAAGGATTTATCTTTAAGTCATTAATTGCTCTGTGAATAAATTCATATAAATTTTTCTCTTCAAACTTACCTTCTTTTAACTCCAAAAAAGCATTTTTTAGTTCATATTTAGCAAAACCAACTAATTTGATTTTATCCGTCATATTATTAAATTTTCTTTTTCCAATTTTTTAATAAGAGAAGGATTCCATATCCAGATAATGCAACCATCTTTATCAATGATTATTTTCCCAGATTCTTGCAAGTAGTCCAGTATAACTAAAAAAGTTTGATACATCATTTTTTTAGGAAGTTTTTTCCATAATTGATATTTTCCACATTCTTGACTATATTTTTCAATAGTTTTTTCCACCATTAATACACTTTCTAAAGTTGGGCTATGTAGTTGCTGTTTAGGCATATTATATAAATATATATAATGATTATAAATCTTTTGTTTTTAGATAAGAATCAACCATCTTTAAACATTTCTTTTGATTAGGCTTTTTTTAAAAAAGACTTTTCTAAGAAAGTGTTAACAATTTTGAGGCACTTTCTCTGATTTGGCCATTTAAGTTTTTTCATTGCTTCCTTGAATAAAACCCACTTGTAATCAGAGTGTTCTAACTTATCTATTTTAATCTTTTTTTCCTTAATTTCTGCAGAATAAAGAGTAAATGTTTGCCCAATAACCTCTCTTCTATCTGAAAGAATTTTATTATATTTATACTTTCCTTTAAAATTAAATTTTTTAATTGTTAATGGTTTTTGTCCTGTTTCTTCTTTTACTTCTCTAATAACAGTAAAATTAATCTTTTCTCCTTTCTCTAACCCCCCTTTTGGAAATTCCCATCCTTTCCAGTGAAGTTTTCTTTTCAAGATTAAATACTCAATTTCTTTTTTAGTTTTAGAATAAACAACTACAAAGACAGCTTTACGATATTTTGGTTTCCTCATTTTTAAGTTAAAATAATTCTTTATATATAAAATAATATTGTTATGGAGAGATGAAAACCCATATTTCTTTTGAGGTAACTGATTTAATTCGGAATCTAAAAATTGAAAGAGGGCATTATAATCTAAAGAAAAAAGATAAGGGGGTAGAAATAATAAAAGTTTATAGAAATAAAAAAGGGAGACCTTTTTCAATTTTTCTCCCCAAAAAAATAAACATTTCCCCAGAAGTAGTGGGATTAATTGTGGGAGAAGGTTATATTGGGGATAGAAGATTTGTCTTTGCTAATTCTAATGAAAAAGCTATCCAAATAGTAAAACTTTTTTTAAAACAATTTAATCTTCCTTTGGATTTTTATTTAGAAGTTTCTATTAAAAATCAAGATAATCATTTTGTTCACGAATCGAAAACTTTTTGGGAAAACCTGTTAGAGGTAAGTATAAAAAGAGTGAGATTAAGAAAAGAATTTAATAACATTACCTCTCACGGAACAATTCATATAGGAATCAATAATTCTCTAGTCACAAAACTATTAGAAATCATAATCAAAGAATCAAAAAAGAAAATAGAAGAAAATTTTTCTTTGTCCAAATACTATCTCAAAGGAGTCTTGGCCGCAGAGGGAAATATAAATGTTAAAAAAAGCACAAAATGTGTTTATATGGTTAGAATTAGTGCCTCTAAGGAAGAAGAAAGGGAACACTACAAACGATGTTTAGAAAAGATTGGAATTAAAATTTATTGTAAGGATATGCCTACAGTTTCCAAACAAGAAGCTAATGAAAAAGGATGGAAAACAAATCATGGTAGGGCAGGAGCAGTCATAATTTCTAGGTGGGAAAATTTCATTAGGATTTTAGAATTAGGATTATTAGACTTATCAGAAGATAAGAAACAAAAATTTTTGAAATATTTTCTTAATAACAAATTTACAAGACAGTTTTTAGAGTTTAAATCTTTTTTAGGGAAAAAATTTTCAATGAAAGAAGCTCAAACTCATTTTAACTTTTCTGGAAGATGTTTGAATAGAGTTTTAACTTTAAATAAACAAGGGTATATTTCTAAGGAAAAAATAACTAAATCAAAAGTTATTTATCTATTAACTGGGAGATATTCTAAAATTTATGATATTTTAAACTCTGGTCCAAATACCCCCACTTTTTAAGAGCTTCTTTTAATTCTTTGTGTGTTTTTGCATATTCTTTTAATGAAATTCCGTTTAAGGTTGCATCTACTGCCTGGTTCATTGCCATTGCTCCAGCAGTTGTTCCATGAGGATGTGCATGTATTCCTCCTCCCGCCTGAATCACAACATCTTTTCCCATGAGTTTCATTATTGCTGGAACAACCCCTGGATAAACTCCCCCAGATGCAACTGCTAAAACTGGCTTAACCTTATACCATTTTTGTGCAAGATATTCTTTTGTTTGTTTTGTAATCTGGTTTTCAATATCTTGCTCAATGTGCAAGACTTCTTTTTTATCTCCAGACATTTTTCCATAAGCAGCACCAATATGCAATGTATCTACTCCCACCATTCTTGCTAATTGTGCAATGACTTCCATTGACATACCAAAACTATTTTTATCTCTGTCAAGCATAGCATGTCCTGCTCTGTGCGCATGAATTGGCAGTTTAGTATAATTTCTTGCTGTTTGCAACGCACTCCATCCCAAAGTCAAAATATCCAGCATAATGTAATTTCCATTATTTTTTTCAACAAACTCAATTCTCTTTAACATTTCTTTTGTCTCAGCTGTGCAATTAACAAGATAGGCTTTTTTATCTCCAGTTTCTTTTTCTGCTTTTTCCAGCATCTTGATTGTTTTTAAAAATCTTTCTTTAAATGGATTGAACTTTTGGCTTGTCAAATTTTCATCGTCTTTGGTTATGCAACACCCTCCAATCCAAGAATCATATGCAACTCTTGAATGTTCTCCAGGTTCAAGACCTACTTTTGGCTTGACAATAGTTCCTACAAATGGACGATTATACACTTTGAACTTGTTTCTTAATCCTTGAATTCCAAATCTTGGACCCTTGAAACTATAAAGCATTTTTTTAGGAATTGTTACATCTTCCCAGAATAATTCATTCACAGATTTCATTCCATAAATATTCCCCCCAATACTTGAAAGAATTTCTGGAAGATTTCCTAATTCAAATAATTCTATAGGATAAGCAATTCTTGCTCTTTTGTTTTTTGCATCAAGATAAAACACACTTGGAGTAAGCATCTTTCCAATTCTTGGCTTCATTGTCTTGACTTCTGTCCATGTTCCAATGCTTGATTCACCAGCAACCATTGAGGCTGCTTCTTTAAAATTAAATCCTTTTGCAGGCTTGATATGATATTGCATAACCAAATCATTTTCATCTGGCTTGTATTTTAGATTAACAAAACTTTCATATTTATATGCCTTAGAGTTTTTCACCATCTTTTTATATTTTATCTAATCTTTTTTTATTTAAATTACTTTCCTCACAACACTTCCTTTAATAGTATCTTCAATTTGATATCCCCTTTTCGTTATCTTTTCTCTTAATTCATCTGATTTTTTGAAATCTTTGTTTTTTCTTGCTTCCTCTCTTTCTTTTACAAGCTTTGAAACCTCTGCAGGTATTTTGATTTTCTCTTTTTCAAGGAGTTTTAATCCAAAAATCTTGTCCATTTCTTTTATTGTCTGAATTTTTCCCTCAGCATTTTCATCTCTGACTAATTTCCAAAGAACTTGCAATGCTTCAGGCACATTCAAGTCATCATCCATTGCTTTTTCAAATTCTCCAAGATAGTTCTTATTTATTTTTTTATTATCTTTTAATCCAGCAATAATGTTCTTTAATCTCTGCAATGCATTTTTAGAAGCCTCTAAATTCTCCCATGTAAAATTTATTTGCTCTCTATAATTTTTAGTTAAATAAAGATATCTTAAATCCATTGGAGAAAATCCTTTGTTAATGATATCTTTTAATTTATAAAAATTTCCCAGGGACTTTGACATTTTCTTTCCATCTACCAAAACCCACTCATTATGTATCCAGTATTTTACAAATGGTTTTTTCCCGCTTGATGCTTCACTCTGGGCAATTTCATTTTCATGATGAGGGAAAATTAAATCAACTCCTCCAGTATGAATATCAAATCTTTCTCCTAGATATTTCGATGACATTGCACTACATTCAATATGCCATCCAGGACGTCCTTTGCCTATTTCAGTATCCCAAAAAACATCACCATCTTTTTTGTCATAAAATTTCCATAATGCAAAATCATTAACACTTTCTTTATCATATTCATCCTTTGAAACTCTGTCACTTGCCCCTTCTTTTAATTCTTTTACTTTTATCTTAGAAAGCTTGCCATAATCCTTAAATTTTTTTATTGAAAAGTAAATTCCATTCTCTGCCTTGTATGCAATTCCTTTTTCCAAAAGTTTTTTTACAATAGCAACCATTTCCTCAATATGTTCAGTTGCTTTTGGCATAACTTCTGGAGTCTCAACATTTATAGCATTAATATCATCTAAAAAGGCTTTTTCATAGACTTTAGTAAATTCCTTTAAACTTTTTCCAGATTTTTGACTGTCTCTAATTGTTTTATCATCAACATCTGTTAAATTCATTACTTCCTTAACATTAAATCCCTTAAACTTAAGATATCTCTTAAGGATATCAGCAAAAATATACGCTCTTAAATTTCCAATATGAACATAATTGTAAATTGTAGGCCCGCAAACATACATCCCAACCTCGCCTTTTTTTATTGGCTTAAAAACTTCTTTTTTTCTTCCAAGTGTATTATATACCTTTAATACCATTACTAATCTAAGAAATCTTTATTTAAAAACCTAGTCAGATTTAATTGTAACTATAACATCAACACTAGCACCATAAAGCTGTCCGCCTTTTTGCATTGTTATGCTGTATGAAACTGAACACGGTGGAGCATTTTCAGGAATATCAAATGTAACTAATTTTGGATCATCCATTAAACTTCCTGCTGAAATTTGAATTGTTCCTGTCTTTCCTATTGCAATAAAACTATCTGCCTGACTATTACTTAGTGAATTTGAGCAACTTGTTTCAGTTGATTGAATAGTATATGTAAATGTATCTGCTTCTGTTCCAGTATTTCTAATTGAAAAAGCAAATCCACTTCCTTGCTGCCCCTTGGATAAGCTTATTTTTCTTGTGCTAGGAAATATAACTATTTTTCTTGTATTGTCTTCTGCAAATAACTTATTTATTTGATCTCTTACTTGAGCATCAATTTGATCTACACTACTTGTTGCACTAAAAAATATTTTATTAACAAAATATCCTCCAAGAATTAAAACCATTACAAGCAAAACTATAGTAACCATTGTACCCATAGTTAATTCCATAGCTGCTTTCTTATTTTTCATTTTAAATTAATAAATTGGGAAGTTTTGAGTACTTGCAAGAAAAATACTTGCTGCAATAAGAATCGCAAAGACTAATACTCCAATCACAATTCCAAGTATGTTTAATCTCTTTGCAGCCTTTGATTTATCTTCTCTATTCTGAACTAACCCAACAATTCCTATAACTATTGCTGGAAGAGGCTGAAAGAAAGCTAACACTAAACTTAAAATTCCTAAAATATATGCTATCCCCTTTTCCATACCTCCTATAATAGAATTCTTTTTATAAATCTTTTGAAATGGGGATGGAGGGAATCGAACCCTCTACACCATGATCTTCAGTCATGTGCTCTCCCAATGAGCTACACCCCCGCACTATCCCTATAAAACATAATTAATTTTATGCTTTTAAATATGTTGTTACAAATACAAATCTTTAAGAATGGTTTATTAATGGATTTTATATGGAAAGACACAAGAGAATTTATGCAATTGAAATAAACAATAATCCTCCAGGTTGGATAGTTGTTCAGCCAGAGGATATAGCAAATGCAGTTGCAAGAGTATCTGATTACCTTAAAGATTTAAGCAGTTCTCTTAGTGAAGCACAAAAAACAATGCTAGGAGTAAGAAAAATAGACCTTCCTTATCAAATAACTTACCAATTTGGGGAGAATTGTGTTATAGAATGTTTCCCAGGCTATGTGGGAGAACCTTCTTTAATAATTAATACTGGTTCAAGAGAAGGTTTGGAAACACTATTAAAAATATCTGAATTAGGTAAATTTGAGCCTAAGGAAAAACCTTCTAAAAGAAAAAAATAAGTCAGGAATAGGCTGAAAATATCTTTTCAAGATTTTCGCTAAATTCCTTCTATGAATATTTGAGTAAGTCAGGAATAGGCCACCTTCTGTAGTTTGCTGTAATCAGACCAAACTTGTTAACATTCGACTAAGCGTCTCTATGGACTTGCACCAGTCAAGGTGTTCGTTTCATCAAATCTTGCTCTTCAAAGTTCCACGCATGTTTCATAACTCTAAGCAAGCTGTGTCGTTTCTGTAACATTGCTCTGCTTCACAACAGTCAGGATTTCCCTGATGACTTATTGTGGTGGGCGGACCTTCCTCAGAATTCAATATCGATATCTTTCGACATTTGCCCAATCAAGAGCTGAATTCCGTAGTTAACTACCCGACTTACTCCAAAATATAGAGAGAGTAGCTTTTTTAAGCTTTGCTGTCTGTATATTTTTATGGATTGGCATAGCAAAACAAAAGAGGAGATATTCAAGGAATTAGAGACTTCTGATTCTGGTTTAACCCAAAAACAAGCTGAAAAGAAATTAGAGAAATTTGGCAAAAATACCTTAAAAGAAGTTCACAAGCTAAATCTCTTTAAAATTTTAATAGAGCAGTTTAAATCATTTATTATTTATATTTTAATTATTGCAGGAGCAATTTCTTTTTTAATACAGCATTATCTTGATGGAATAGTTATTTTTGCAGTAGTAATTTTAAATGCTTCAATTGGATTTTTCCAGCAATATCGTGCAGAAAGAGCAATAATCAGCTTGAAAAAATTTATCATTCCCAAGTCAAGGATAATAAGAGACAGAAAACATATTATTGTTTCTTCTGAGGAATTAGTTCCAGGCGATATAATTGTCCTCGAAGCAGGTGATAAAATTAATGCTGATTGCAGGATTATTCAATCTTCAAATCTCCAGGCAAATGAAGCTATATTAACTGGTGAAAGCCTGCCAATAGATAAGTCTTCTTCTGTTCTTTCTGCAGGCACTATTTTTTCAAAAAGAGAAAATATGCTTTATACAGGAACACAGATAGTAAGGGGCGAGGCATTGGCAGTGATTATTGCAACTGCAATGGAAACAGAATTTGGAAAAATAGCAGAAACTCTTCAGGAAATAGAAACTCCTGATACTCCAATGCAAAAAAGATTAAACAAGTTTTCAACACAAATAGGTTACATAATTCTTATACTGGTTACAGGAATAATGCTCCTTGGATTAACAGAGCATTTTGATTTATTTGAAATGTTTTTGACTTCAATTGCTTTGGCAGTATCAGCAATACCTGCTGGATTGCCTGCTGTCCTTTCAATTTCTTTTGCAATAGGTTCTTTTGCAATGTCTTCAAGAAATGTTATTGTAAGAAGATTGCCTGCTGTTGAAACTTTAGGAAGCGTGACTGTCATTTGTTCAGACAAAACAGGAACAATCACAGAAGAAAAAATGCATGTAGAAAAGATTTTTGCAGGAAAAAATTCTTTTGTCAAGACAGGCAAGGAGATTTATCTTGGCAAGAAAAAAATAAATTATAAATTAGATAAAGGATTATTTTATACCTTGAAAACAAGCATTCTCTGTAATAATGCAAGATTTGAAGAAATTAAAAAAGGAAATTATGAAATCCTAGGAGATCCAACAGAGCAAGCTCTTTTATCAAATGCCCTTGATGTGGGATTAAATAAAAAAATCTTAACAGAAGGAGAACCCTCTGTAAGAAAAATTGAGTTTGAATCAAAGAGAAAATTAATGTCAATTGTTCGTGAAAATGGAAGGCACAATACAATTTATTCAAAAGGAGCTCCTGAAAAAATCCTTGATATTTGTTCTTCTGAATTATATGATGGAGAAATTATTCCTCTTACTGAAAAAAGAAAAAAAGCAATTTATTCAGAACTGAGGAAAATGGAGCAAGATGCACTAAGAGTTTTAGGATTTGCATTTAAGAATTTCTCTAAAAAAGCAAAGATAGAGGAAAAAGGATTAATCTTCTTGGGTTTAATAGGAATGCTTGACCCTCCAAGAAAAGAAGTAAAAGATGCAATCATGCATTGCAAATCTGCAGGCATTTCAGTAAAGATGATTACAGGCGACTCAGCAGTTACTGCAAGTGCAATTGCAAGCAAAATAGGAATAACTGGAGAGATAATCACAGAAGAAGAGCTTGAAAAAATGACTGACTCTCAATTATCTTCAAGAATAAATAAGATTGTGATTTTTGCAAGGACAACCCCTCATCAAAAATTAAGGATTACAGAAATTCTCCAGAAAAAAGGAGAAATTGTTGCTATTACTGGTGACGGAGTCAATGATGTTCTTGCATTAAAAGCAGCAGATATTGGGGTAGCAATGGGGCAGAGAGGAACAGATGTTGCAAGAGATGTTTCAGATATTGTTCTGACAGATGATAATTTTGCTTCTGTTGTTGAAGGAGTGAAAGAGGGAAGAAAAAATTATGATAATATCAAGAAGTTTACAAAATATTTCCTTGCAGTTAATTTTAGTGAGATATTTCTTGTAGCAATAACTCTATTTATGGGGCTTCCGCTTCCTCTGCTTCCTCTTCAATTGCTATGGATGAATTTAGTGACTGACTCATTCCCTGCACTTTCCCTTGCATTTGAAAAAGAAGAAAATGTAATGAAATCAAAACCAAGAACTGAGAAAAGCATTCTTGATGGGATATGGAAATTTATAATCCTCGCTGGATTTTTGGCTTTAATATCTGAGATTGTTGTATTTTTCATTGGGCATTATGGGAATTATGATTTAGGCAGGACAAGAACATTGGTTTTAACAACCGCAATATTATTTGAATTATTTTTTGTTTATACTTGCAGAAGCAAAAAACCATTGTTAAAAACAGGAATATTTTCTAATAAATGGATGAATTACGCTGTTTTATTTTCTCTTTTGCTTCATTTGTTATTGATTTATACCCCAATGGGAGGATTATTTTCATTAGTTCCTTTAAGTTTAATGGAATGGATTTTTATTCTTCCTTTCGCAATATCAGGATTAGTAATTTTTGAAATAGCAAAATATATTAGAACTAAAAATGGAGATATTTTAGAAGATGATGATTGAAAATTTTTTATTTTTTGCTCTCTCTGGTTTTTTCCTAGTTATAAGTGGAATATATCTTGTTAAGTCTCTTAATAAAATAGCTATTTTTTTAGGTATATCAGAATTCAGCGCAGCATTTATTTTAATGGCTTTTGCCACATCAATTCCTGAGTTATTTGTAGGTATTTCTTCTGCTATCCAGGGAATTCCTCAGCTTAGCCTGGGGAATGTAATAGGAGCAAATATTATTGACTTAACATTATTGACAGGAATTTTTATTTTAATGAGCAAGGGAATAGAGTTCAAGACAAAAAAAATAGATAAAAACATTTATTTTATGCTTGCATCAATACTCCTTTTAGTCGTGCTTTATTTAATAGGAAATTCTCTCTCCAGAATTGACGGAGTGATTCTTCTTTTATTATTTGTAACTAATGCATTTAGGCTTATAAGAAAAAGCATGAAATACTCTGCAAAGATAAAATCCAAGAAAAAACATAGCCCTAATATTAAACTTGGATTTTTAATTGTATTTATCTTATCCTTGATGGTATTGTTTATTTCAGCAAAGTATGTGGTTGAATATTCTCATAACATTGCATTGGATTTGAATTTGCCTGAAATTTTTATTGGAGTTTTTCTTCTTTCTTTTGCAACAACTCTTCCTGAACTAGTTTTTGGAGTTAATGCAATTATGTTAAAACATGAAGCTATGTCCTTAGGAGACTTAACAGGAGCAGCTTTCACAAATATCTGTCTTGTCTTGGGGGTTGTTGCAATAATCCATCCAATTCAAGTTGAATTAGCTCCCTTTTTGCTTTCTGGAATGTTCATGCTTTTGGCAGGAATTATCTTTGTAACCTTTATTAAAAGTGGAAAAAAATTAGAAATCTCTGAAGGAATTTCTTTGATTGGAATGTATTTATTCTTTGCAGTTCTGCAATTTGTAATGCGTTCAATTATCTAGGCACCAACTGTTCTTAATCTGTTTGAAATATAATTTATCCCAAGATTTCTAAAATCCATTGCAAGATGAATTACCTCTATTCCTCTGTTTTTTAGGAATCTAATCCCATCTCCTTGAAATTTTGTGTCATAATCTCCAAAAACAACTCTTTGAATTCCCCTTTCTAGTATTAATTCTGAACAGCATGCAAAAATTGCATTTCTTTTTTTTGGAATACTTATGCAAGGTTCAAGGGTTGTAAATAATGTTCCTTCACCTGCTAGATAATTAGATTCATCAAGAGCAACTCTCTCAGCATGTCTAATTAACCTAGTTCCAGGAATAAGTTTCAGATAACCTTCCCCGACAATTTCTCCGTCTTTAGAAGCCACTACAACTCCAACATGTGGTTTTCTAATATCAGTAGCAGTCATATGCTCTGCTAAATCAAGAGCATATTTCATATAATAACCAAATGATTTGAATACCATACTTCATAAAAAATAAAGTTGTTTAAGAAGTTTTCTAAAGTATCAATTGAAATAAGCAGTAGAAGAAAAACATACTACAATAAGGCTTTTAGTAGCTCTATGCTGAAACCCTCGGGTTCTTGGGTCTTACACAAGAGCTCTATCAACGTCATCTTCTATGACGGCCTTAGTTGTCTCGTTTTGCGGATGGCTTCGAACTTAGATGCATTCAGTTCTTATCCATACAATGCGTAGCTATGCAGCCTGCCATTTGACAACTGCTCACCAGAGGCATCCGAGTCCCGTTCCTCTCGTACTAGAAACTCGTTCCACTCAGACAACAACACACCTAGTAGATATCATACAAACTGTCTCGCGACGTTCTTAACCCAG
>CAZBPV010000012.1:0-12269 GCA_964493885.1 Candidatus Woesearchaeota archaeon | reverse complement strand
TTTGATTTTAGTAAGCTATTCTAGGGGTAGGACATATGTCTGTAGGAAGCACACTCAAAAAGCAATAGAAAGGCTTATAAATAATAAATCCAGTAATTTTTTGTACAGAGAGAAGAAAAAGTTAGATTATTATAAAATTCTCTTAAAAAATAAGAAAATGGAAATGCCGATAGATATGCAGCACCAAGCAATGGGCTATGACAGAACAGCTACAATGTTCTCGCCTGAAGGACATTTACTTCAAGTGGAATATGCTGAAAAGACAGTCAGGCTTGGAAGTTCTAGTATAGGAATGGTTTGCGCAGATGGAGTTTTTATACTTGCAGATAAAAGAATAGAAGACAAACTTGTTGTCTCTAAAACTGCAAATAAAATTTATGAAATTGATTCTAATATTATATGCAGTGTTGCAGGAATTGTTTCAGATGCCAGAGTATTAATAGAAAGAGGCCAGGTTCTCTCACAACAGCATAGAGTTACATATGACTCTGCAATTGAGCCAGAATTGATTGTTAAAGAGATATCAAACATTAAACAGCAATTCAGCCAGTATGGCGGAGCAAGACCTTTTGGTGTATCGCTAATGATTGCTGGAATAAATAACAAGAAACCAGAACTCTATACTAGCGATGTGACTGGAAATTATCTTGGATATAAAACAAATGCAATTGGAGAGAATGATGAAAAGATAAGGGAAAAACTTAGAGAAAAATATGATGATGAAGCAACAATCAAAAAGGGAGCAAAGATGGCATTAGAAATATTTAAAGAGATTCAAGGAGATAAATTTAATATTAGTAAATTTGAATTAGCATTTATTAAAAATGATGGTATTAAAGTTGAAAGAATAGAAGGAGAAAGAATAAGCAAGATATAAAATGGCAAATACATTAGCAAGAATCAAAAAAGCAGGAGAAACATTTGAGATTATGGTTGACATGGATAGTGCCTTGAAATTCAAAAAAGGTTTGATTCCAACAATAGATATTCAAGTAGAAGATATTTTTTCTGATGTAAAGAAAGGAGAAAGAGCTTCAAGTGAAGACCTTATGAAAGCTTTTGGAACTGATAATGTGGATGAGATTGCTAGAAGGATTATAAAAGAAGGAGAAGTCCAGACAACCCAAGAACATAGAGATGCTGAACAAGAAAAAAGATTCAAACAAGCAGTTGATTTCATTGCAACAAATTCTGTTGACCCTAAAACAGGAAATCCTCATACCCCAGATAGAATAAGGAGGGCTCTTGAAGAAGCGCATGTTAATATTAAAAATATTCCAATAGAAAATCAGATAACTAATATTCTTGAGCAGATTAGCTCAATTATTCCAATAAAATTAGAAACAAAAAGAATAAAAATAACAATTCCAGCAGTATATACAGGAAAAGCTTATGGGATTATAGGCCAATATAAAGAAGATGAAAAATGGAAAGATGATGGAAGTCTTGAAGTTATTATTAAAATCCCTTCAGGAATGATTATGGATTTTTATGATAAATTAAATTCAGTAACACATGGAAGTGCTTTAACTGAAGAAATTAAGGAGAGCTCAAATGACTGAACGTAAAATAGTAATACCTGGAGAAGTAATTGCAAAAGGAGAAGAATATTTGCCTGGAGAGTGGACTGAAAAGAAAGGCGGAGAAATAGTCTCATTAAGATACGGCTTAGCAGAAGAAATAAATAGACTTGTAAAAGTTATACCTTTATCAGGAGTTTATATCCCAAGAAGAGGAAATGTTGTTATAGGAAAAGTGGATAATATAACCTTTAATGGATGGGTGATTGATTTGGGCACTGCAGAAACTGCATTTTTATCTTTAATGGAAGTGCCAAGATTTGTTAGCAAAGACGCTCTAGAAGAAGAAATGGATATAGGAGATATTGCAATTGTTAAGATAGTTGGTGTAAATAAAAGAGGAATAGATGTAAGTATAAAATTGCGAGGGCTTGGAAGAGTAGACGATGGAATGATAATTACAATAAATCCTAACAAAGTTCCAAGGGTAATTGGAAAAGAAGGGAGCATGATAAAAATGATTAAAGATGAAACTGGATGTGATATTACTGTAGGACAAAATGGTTTAATATGGATTATAGGAAGCAGTGTTGAGAAAGAATTGTATGCAAAAGAAGCTATAATGTTTGTAAGTGAAAAATCATTTGTTACTGGACTTACAGATGAATTAAAAAAATGGTTTGAGGAGAAAAAAAAGTAAAATGGCAACAAAAGAATTCAAGAGAGTAGATGGAAGAAAAGCTAATGAATTGAGAAAGATAAAAGCAGAAGTTGGAATAATTCCAAACGCAGACGGAAGTGCTCTTTTTTCAAGCGGGAATACTATCGCGATTGCTGCTGTTTACGGGCCAAGAAAAATGCATCCTCAACATCAGCAAAATCCTGAAAAAGGAACACTTAGATGCACTTATACAATGAATAGTTTTTCTGTTACTGAAAGAATACGTCCTGGACCAAGCAGAAGAAGTATTGAAATAAGCAAGATAATGGAATGGGCATTAGAACCAGTTCTTATGCTTGAAAAATATCAGAGTATGGTAATTGATGTTTATGTTAATATAATCCAAGCAGATGCTGGAACAAGATGTGCAGGAATAAATGCAGCATCTATGGCTCTAGCTCATGCAGGAATTCCAATGAAAAATTTAGTCACAAGTATTTCAATTGGAAAATTAGACAAACAATTAGTAGTTGATGTAACTAAAGCTGAAGAGGATTGGGAAGAAGGAGAAGGGGCTACAGATATTCCTATTTCAATGACAGGAGATGGAAAAATAACCCATCTTCAACTTGATGGAAAAATCTCCAAAGAGCAATTAAAAGAGGCTATCGAGCTAGCAAAAGAAGCTTGTGCAGAGATATATGAGATTCAGAAAAAAGCATTAAAGGAGAGTATAAAAAAATAAAATGGAAACACCAGTAATTACAGGACGAAGAATCAAGCAGTATCTATCAGAGGGAAAAAGATTTGATGGAAGAAAGCTCGGAGAGTTTAGAAATATAATAATAGAAACAGATATATCTAACAAAGCAGAAGGAAGCACAAGAGTTAAGATAGGAAAAACAGAAGTAATAGTAGGGGTAAAGCTTGATGTTTCTGAACCTTATCCAGACTCTCCAGATAAAGGAAATCTTATGACTACTGCAGAACTACTTCCAATGAGTTCTGACAGAATCAGTGCTGGAAAACCAGGATTTGATTCTATTGAAATTGGAAGAGTGATTGATAGAGCAATAAGAGAGAGTAAATTTATTGATTTGGAAAAACTCTGCATTAAGAAAGGAGAAAAAGTCTGGACAGTATTTATTGATATTTATTCTATAAATGATGATGGGGATATGCTTGATGCAGCAGGAATAGGAGCAATAGTTGCACTTAAGAATGCGAAAATGCCAAAGTATAATGAAGAAACTGGGAAGGTTATTTTTGGTGAGTGGACTGAAGATAAAATGCCTCTTTCAAATAAAACTCCTCTTTCAATAACTATTCATAAAGTAGGAAATGATTTTATTGTGGATCCAACTAGAGAAGAAGAAGATTTAAGTGAGGCAAGAATAACTATAGGAAGCTATGATGGAGTTATTTCATCTATACAAAAAGGTGAAAAAGAAAGTTTAAGCATAGCAGAAGTCAGTGAAGTTCTAGATTTGGCTGAAAAAACCACAAACGAAGTGTTTAAAAAAATAGATAAGTATATTAAATAATAAAAATGGAAAAACTGAGATTAATATCTTGTAAATTCAATTTTAAAAAATAAAATGGAAAAAGCAGGGTTTAGCAAATATGAAATTGCCAGAATTCTTGGAGCTAGAGCATTACAAATAGCAATGAATGCCCCCTTGCTGATAAAAATAGAGAAAGAAGATCTTGAAAAAGTAAAATTTGATGCTCTTAAAATTGCAGAGATAGAATTTAATTCAGATGTTCTTCCTATTTCAATAAAAAAACCTCTTCCACAGAAAAAAGAAGAGAAGCTTAAGAGAAGCAAAGAAAAAATAATTAGCGACGAGAAAAAAGAAGATATTGAGGAAACTGAAGAAAAAGAGATTTCTGAAGAAGGTGAAATTATGGAATTATCTCAACCTGAAGATGAAGGGGCAGAAGAAACTGAGTCTGCATCAGAAGGGATATAAGATTTAGAAAGAGTTATAAATTTAAATTGTTTCTTGAATAGATGGTTAAGATAAAAAAGGTGGGTGCGACTAGTTTATTAGATTCTCGTAAGGAAAAAACAGTTCTTATCACAATAAGCACAGATATTGGAAATTTTTCTGCAAGCTCTCCAACAGGAAAATCAACTGGAAAATATGAAGCCAAACCCTATAAAAAAAGCCTGGAGGGAGATATAAAAACAATCAAAGAATTTGGTGAGTATTTCTCAAAAGAAATTTTGGAAAAGTTTAGAGATTTAAGGAGAATAGAGGATATTACAGATAGAAATATTGGAGCAAATACTTTGTTTGCACTAGAATCTGCAATTTTAAAAGCAATAGCAAAAGAACAAAAAAAACAAGTTTGGCAGGTGATTAATCCTAATGCAAAAAATCTTCCAAGATTGGTTGGGAACTGCATTGGAGGAGGAAAACATTCTAAAGGGGATAAAAGACCTGATTTCCAAGAATTTGAATTAATTCCTGACACAAAAACTGTAAAAGAAGCTTATGAATTAAATAAGAAAATGAAAAAAGAAGTGGAAAGGCTTTTAAAAGACGCAGATAAAAAATTCAGAAGCCAAGAAAATGATGAAAATGCCTGGGTTACATCATTAAATGAAAAAGATGCGCTAGAAGTATTAAGTAAGACATCACTTCCATTAGGGGTAGATGTTGCTGCTTCAAGTTTTTATAAAAGAAAAAAATACAATTACCAAAATCCCTTATTTAAAAGAACAGAGGAGGAGCAATTAATGTATGTCTCAAATCTAATCAAAAATTATAATCTCTTTTATGTTGAGGACCCTTTTGAAGAAGATGATTTTGAAGGCTTTGCAAAACTGCTTAAGAAATGCCCTAATTCATTAATTGTTGGAGATGATTTAACAACTACAAATCCTAAAAAATTGGAAAAAGCAATTAAAATGAAAAGCATTAATGCTATAATTGTAAAGCCAAATCAAATTGGTTCTTTGTTAAAGGTTAAGGATGTTGTAGAGATGGCTAAGAAAAATGATATTAAAGTTATTTTTTCTCATAGGAGCGGGGAAACTGAAGAAACAATACTAGCAGACCTGGCTTTTGGATTTCAATCTGATTTTTTTAAGTGCGGGATTGAAGGTGATGTAAGAGAAAAGAAGATAAAACGATTAATTGAGATTGAGAAATCACTTAAGTAATCTCACTGAAATAAATCCACGCAGTGATTTATCTAGAGAAAATTCTATAGAAAAGAAAGATATATATATACACAATTTCTATAAAAAGATATGAACATTAAACTATTACTTCCAGTTTTGTTAGTTTTTGTTTTAGGATTAACTATTTGTGTTTCTGCACTTCCTTATTCTCCGGTAATTCCAGACACGGGTAAATTTTCTTCTATAAAACAGGTTTGGGGAGCTACTTTAGTGACTAAAGAAGGAGAGATTAGATTAGGGTTGAATAAATATGATTTTGTGTTAAACAATAAATCTAAAAGTATAATTTTAGGAAAGGTAAGTGATAAAGATGAAACTTATTTGTTTGACAGCCTTATATGGAAGCCTTATGAAGATTCTGAAGGGGAAAATTATTTAATGGGGTGCTTAAGCGGCACAAGTTTTACTCAAAAGTTTAGTTCTCTTTTACAGATGTTAATGGGAAGAAAACCATTTTCAATAACTAGAGCTGAAGAAGAAGAATTTGAGAAAGAAGGAAGAGTGATAGAGAATACTCCAGGTACTGGAGCATACAATCTAAGAAGATGCCAAGAGGATTGTCATACCCAGTATAATCTTGGAATAGATGTTGAAAATTGTGATATTGTTGCTACATGTCTTAGGACTCGTTCTGATATTACTAATTTTTGGGAATGCCAAGACAAATGCGTATTACAGTTTAACTGCGGCAGTATTACCACATGTAATAATCTGGCTGAAGACGGGTCTTGTGCAATAAAGCAAGTAGATTTATGGGCTAGTTCAAAAGAAAACAAATTCCAATATCAGATAAGTCTTTATTTTGATGTTAAAAGTGGGCTTGCAATTAAAGCAGTAATTAATGGTGAAAAAGTGAATAAGAATAATATCATCGAGCAAGATGCGACATCTTATTATTTCAGAGAAGCCAGAGGGGCTAATGAACTCTTACCCTCTTATTATTTTAATTCATCCGTTTATTAACAGGCTTGTAGTTAGATACCCTAAATAATATTATTTTAATTTTTAAATAAATTTAACAATCCTTTTTATTGGTTATTACATATAGAAACCCTTTTAAATGTCTTATTCTCTCATTTCTTTATGAGTGAAGAAAAAACTGAAACACCTGAAGAGATTGTTAGGGATATAGAAGAAACAGGAGTTCCGGGAAAAGTTGCTGTGGCAGAAGAAAAAATAGATGAAAAAGAAGAAGAAAAATTTGATGAAAAAGCTGCTGAAAAAGAATCATTAAAAACTGAAACAAGTATCGAAGAAAAAAAGAAAAAAATTCTGGAAAAAGCTAAAAAATTAAAAGAAAAGGTATTGACAACAAGTACTGCAGATTTAAAAGAACAGATTAAAGCAAAGAAAAGAGCAGAGATGCTGGTTCCTCTTGAGGAGTATGTAAAATCAGGAATTTATCTTGGAACAAAAGTAGTTACTCCAGACATGAAACCTTTTGTATACAGAAGAAGAGCTGATGGTTTAGCAATTTTTAATACTGATTTAATAGATGAAAAATTAAAAGAAGGGATAGAATTTTTATCAAAATTTGATGCTAAAGATATAATTGTTGTATGTAAGAGACAGGCTGGCTGGAAAGTTGTTGACATGTTTTCGAGACTTACTGGAATAAGAGCATTTACTAAAAAATATCCTGCTGGAATTCTTACAAATATAACTCTTCCAAATTTCTTTGAAAATGAATTAACTATTATTACTGACCACTGGCTAGACAAAAATGCTATGGATGACACTTTAAAGATAAAGAAAAAGGTTTTGATGCTATGTGATACAAATAATTTCAGTAAAGGAACAAACCAAATAATAATTGGAAATAATAAAAGTTCCAGAAGTCTGGGATTAATATTTTATCTTCTTACAAAAGGATACTGCAATGCAAAGGGGATTGATTGTGAAATTCCTGAACTCGAGTGGTGGACTAGCGAAGGTGATGAAACCAGGGCTACTGCTGAATTTGGGGTTTAATTCTAATGAATCCTAAAAAAACTCCTATGCAAATAAGAGTTGAGATGCTTGCAACAAATGGAAGAGGTTATTCTAATGTTCCTTATACTAAAGTTTTTGGAGAAAAATCTGCATTAAGACAATGGCTGCGTTTCTCAAGAGTCAGAGTTTACAATACTACATTAAATGAGCAAAGAGGAGATAAAATATCACTATTTCCTTATTTAGTATTATATTCGTGTAACAGGATAGATAGTTTTTTTAATAAAATGAAAAATAAAATTCCTCTTTATGTAATGGCAATGGCAGATAGAGAAAGACAGGGAAGATTAGAAACTAGTTTACACCTTAAAGAATAACCAAGATTTTTCTGGCTTGCTTCCAAAATGCGTTTTTATAAGAACATATTTTCCATTTAATTTTTTTCCATGAAATATAACTTCAATTTCTTTAGTAGTTTGTTTTTCTAATTCATAAGTTCCAGTATCCCAGATTTTTACTGTACCTGCTCCGTAATTTCCTTCTGGAATAGAATTTGAAACCAAGGCAGAACCCACAAAATAATTATTATTATCCTTTACATGAAGGTCATATTTCTGTAAACTTCTTACATCTTTTTTTGATGCCTTTTCTATTTTTAGGATTTTAACAGGTATTATTCCCTCTTTTTCTTTTTCAAATTTCCATTCATTTTTATAATCTTCAATATATGTCTTATATCTCAGTTCAGGGAGAAGATAATTATTAATTAATGTTAAAAACCTTATACTACCTAATCTGCTCAGGTGAATAAAATATCCTCCAGTACTTTTCTTTTTTGGTTTTGTGTAATAAACTTTAGCATTTAATTGCCATCGTTTGTTTAAATAATTAGCAATTAACTCATTTTCCTTATTTGTAAAGCCATGAGTACATAACTCCACAAATTTCTTTGCTGAAAAATATCCGTCATCCATATACCATATAGCCAGACCTCTTTCATCCAATAAGTTGAGAATATCTTCATTTACATATTTCTTTTTAGATTTATAAAAAAGAGGATACAAGTCAATTAAACTTGCATGACTGAATCTAAATCTATGCGAATCGGTTTTCTCCCTGGATCTTATTTCTGAATCCGGTTTAAGGATATCTCTCATAAACCTAAGGTAATTTATTTGTTTTCCTGAGTGGGTTATAGAGTACTGAGGAGTTCTTGTCTGATTGGATAATTCTACATGTGCATCTCCCAGAATACTTCCTAAAATTACTTGTAATTGTTCACTACTCCATTTAACTCCTGGAACAAATAAAGAATCATCAGTTCCCAAATCACCAGCAAACTTTATTCCTTTTGGAGTATAAAATTTATGGTTGGGTGTTGTGATGATAACTCTTTTTCCTCCATATTGACCGGGAACTCTTATTTTTAACCATTCACGACCTTGCCCATTCTTAAACCAATTAATTACTTGCTTCCATTCTAATTTATCTTCATCTTGATTGTAAGACAAAACATTTAATTTTCTCTTTTCATTTACAATATTCCCAATATTAATCATTCCTCTATCGGTTATAATCTTTGTATAAAATTCGAAACATCCTTCAAATTTAGCGTATGAAAGAGGATGATCCTCAACTTGTATTGCAAGTCTTTTAATGCCTTTACTTGTTGGAGGAATTTTTGGAACTGCCCAGGATTTTAAAACACCGTCCATACTTAATCTTAAATCCCAATGATGATGAGATGCTTGATGGTCGTGAATAACAAATATTCTTGATTTAATTGAACCCTTTTTTGCCTTAGGTTCAGGGGTTTTTTTCAAGTCTCTTTTTTTAGAATATTGAGTGAGAGTCATAATTAAATTAAAGAAAAGGATTTTATAAATTCTTTCGAATAACAAAGATTATAAAGTTTATTTTATTATTTTTTATATGAATAAAATGCAGAAAAAATTCTTAGTTTTATTTTTTATAATTATTCTATCAATATCATCAATTTCAGCTGGATGGTTTTCTGATTTTTTTAGTAAAATTACTGGAAAAACTTCTGATGTAAATGCAGTGGTATGCACTGATAGTGATGGTGGAAGAGATTACTACAAAAGAGGAAGTGTTTATGGTTATTGTTATGATTGTACTAATCCTTTAGTTATTGGTTCAAATAGTGACCATTGTGCAGATGCAAATAATTTAAGAGAGTTTTATTGCACAGATTCACAAGGATGGATAAGAGAAGTTGTAAATTGTCCAAATGGATGCAAAGATGGAGCATGTAAAAAAGAACCAATACAAAATATAACCTGTACTGATTCTGATGGTAGAGAAAATTATTATGTTAAGGGAAAAACAAGTTTAGGTCCTAATAATTATGTTGATTATTGTAATAAGGAAGGAATAGTAGATGAATGTTATGATCCGAATTGTTATTTAAATGAATATTATTGTTATTCTCCTACAATCATGGGACAAAAAAGTGATATTGTTTGTCCATACGGTTGCAAAAATGGGGCTTGTATAAAAGAATCAATACAAAATATAACCTGTACTGATTCTGATGGTAAAGAAAATTATTATGTTAAGGGAAAAACAAGTTTAGGTCCTAATAATTATGTTGATTATTGTAATAAGGAAGGAATAGTAGATGAATGTTATGATCCGAATTGTTATTTAAATGAATATTATTGTTATTCTCCTACAATCATGGGACAAAAAAGTGATATTGTTTGTCCATACGGTTGCAAAAATGGGGCTTGTATAAAAGAATCAATACAAAATATAACCTGTACTGATTCTGATGGTGGAGAAAATTATTATGTTAAGGGTACTGCTTATTCAAAATATGGGGAGACATATGATTGTTGCAAGACTTCAATAGATGCTGGACCTTGCTCAAATAGTGGGCCTTATCTATCTGAGGCTTTTTGTGATAGTAATAATAAGCCTGCATTGCATGCATATTTATGTCCTTATGAATGTCAAGATGGAGCATGTCTAAATGAACCTGGAGAGAATATAACTTGTATAGATTCTGATGGTGGAGAAAATTATTATATAAACGGGACTGCAACAGTATACCAAGGCAATCAATGGTTAAGAGATTTCACAGATACATGTGCTACAAATAATATTTTAATAGAAGGTTATTGTAATAATTCTGATTTAAGTACACAACCATTTAACTGCCCTAATGATTGTGAAAATGGTGCTTGCATCGGAGGAGGAAATGAAAATGCTTCTCTAACTATAATCCTAAAAGATAAGAATGGGAAATTACTAAGTGGAGGAGGAGCATCAGTAATCTTAAAACCTAATGTATATCCTTTTAATGTTAATTATATAGAATCCACAAATGCCTCTTCTCAAGTAACATTTAATGTTCCGGCCGGAGAATACATGCTTTACATAACTGCAGGCAGTAGAAGATGGGATGGTGAAAACTGTCCATACTGGTTATTTCCAAATACAAATATTGAAAACCAAATATGTTTAGAAGATGTAACTACAAAACAAAGTTGTACTTATTGTAGTCCAGATATAAAAAATTGGGTGATGGTTATGGGAAACTATTACCCCCCTGAAGATTTATTTGAGGTCTCAGATACTAGTTTAGATAAGTATATTACAGAAGCAGAAGATTTTTGTTTGGATAATTTATTAGAATATGCTAAAGATATCTATAATGGATTAAATAGTGAAGATAAATTAAAAAAATGTAAAGGACTTTTTTTAATTGAAGGATTAGGAAAAAGAGCAGAATTTATGCAAGGATATTTTACTCCTAAAGCTTGTTGTGATTCAAATGAATTTATTTGCGATGATAGTGCTTATTTTGGAATATGTAATTCTACAAGAGACCCTATTGAAACTTTTAATTCACTTGCACAAGAATTGACATGTGGTGATCAAAATATCCCTTCATGGATGTCAGATGAAGATATGTCCTCTAATACTTGTGGCGCTTATCCTTATCCTGCTCATGTTAGTTTAAATATCTTAAAAACAGGAGTTTGTCAGGATTATTCTATTGCTCTAACAACCCTCTTAAGAAAAGCAGGTTACACGTCTGATGAAGTTATGAGTATAAACGGTATATACCACATGTTTAATTTTGTTAAATTTCCTGGTGATATAGAATATCACATTGTTGATACAGTTGGAAATCAAGTAAATTGGTCAGAGAATTGGGACGCGACTTTTAATTTTTATCAAAATATTCCTTTTGAAGGGGGGGACCATATAAAAGTTAATTCTCTTTTAACTTTTGATCATTGTATTATGCCTATAAGACTTTGTTATAATGATTTGGGAAAAGTAGACTGCCCAGATAATTCAGAAATAATTGAATGTAAAAATACTCCTGTAAAACATATATTTAATTTAGATAGTTGTCAAGTACACAGATGGTGGGGGAAATTCACATGTGATGAATGTTGGTATGAATTTAAATCTGAAAAGAATGTTGAAGGATGCTGTCGTGAGTATTTTAAATTGTTTGGGATAACAGTTGGAAGGAAAACTTGGTGTGCTAGTGGTAATATGTTTGATTTTAGATAATTCGATTTTAAATAAATTCATCGACGTGGATTATATTTTTTACCCACGAGAGAGAAAATAAATTTTCTCACTTATCCTCGAAAATCTCAGACAAAACATTTATAAATAGATTTCTCTGTGAATAATCATTAACTAAGATGAGTGCTTTAATAAAAATACAACGTTAAAGTATGAGGTATGTAGAAGCAATCATTTAGTTGTAGTTCTTAATAATAATATATTAAGCAGCCAAAAGCTAGGAGCGAGTAATTTCGTTAAACAATTTAATTGTTTATAGCGATTAAGCGAAATTAGGAGGCGTGTGAAGTGATTTATCATCTTACAAAGATAAATTGCGTAATGGAAGTTTTTCGTTTTAACGACGATAAATTTATGATATTATTTAAATCCAGTTGATCCTGCTGGCGGC
>CAZBPV010000011.1:0-14558 GCA_964493885.1 Candidatus Woesearchaeota archaeon | reverse complement strand
GATAAGGCCGCATCTTGCCGTAGAGCACTTCACCCTTCGAAAAGCGCACAGAAGGAAAAGGCTATGATTAATTGTTTCAATCATAGGACTAAAGAGTAATTAATATGAAAAAAGAAAACAAAACTAAAGAAAAAATTAAAGATGTTGAAGAGCCATGCTGTGCTGATTCAGATAATTGTTCTATTGACTGCTGTTCAATATCTAAAAAGAAAGAGCCTAAATGTAGCTGTGGAGGTTGTTGCTAATGAAAACCTATGATCTAAATAAAAAAATTGAATATTCCAATGATAAACCCATTAAGAAACATTTTCTTAATTCTAAAGGATTCCATTCTGCATTAATCTGTTTAAAAAAAGGTGTTGAAATCCCCCCTCATGAAGAGAATTATGCTGTTTTTCTGATGGTTCTTGAGGGAAAGGGAATATTTACAGACATTAATGGAAAATCTACATTAACCAAAAATCAAGGTATCTATATTGAAAAAGATGAAATCAGGGGAATAAAATCAGAAGAAGATTTAGTTGTCCTTGGGATTCAGGATAGAGCAAAGGGAGTTAAAAATGAAAAAGAAAACTAAAGAAGAATTGAAGTGTAACTGTGGAGGTTGTTGCTCATGAAAATAAAAGTTTTAGGCACTGGATGCCCAAAATGCAAGATGCTGGAGCAGAATGCAAAAAAAGCTGCTGAAGAATTAAAGATAGAAGCTACAATTGAGAAAGTTACAGACATACAGAAGATTATTGAGTCTGGAGTCATGATGACTCCCGCGCTTGAAATTGATGGAAAAATTGTTTCAGCAGGCAAGATTTTAACATCTGAAGAGATTAAGCAGCATTTAAAGAGGAAATAGAATGGATTTTGCCTCTATTTTTATGGCGGGAATAAATTCTTTAATAGAATATGTTTCTGCCCACGCTCTTACCTGTTTAATTCCAGCTTTTTTAATTGCAGGTGCAATGTCTGCTTTGCTTCCTAAAGAAAAAATAGCTGGATATCTTGGGCAAAAGGTCCCTAAATATAAGGCATATCCCTTGGCAGTAATTGCCGGGCTTCTTTTAGCAGTCTGTTCATGCACCATTCTTCCTCTGTTTGCAGGAATAAAAAAGAAAGGGGCAGGAATGGGTCCTGCACTTGCCTTCCTTTATACTGCCCCTGCAACAAATATCATTGCTATCCTGTTCACTGGAAGTGTTCTGGGATGGGACTTCGCAATAGCAAGGATAGTTCTCTCAGTCATTTTTGCAGTTTTGATAGGCATTATTATCTCCTCGATGTTTAAGGAAGAGGATTCAAATGAAAAAAAGATGCCCATTGATATAATTCATCCAAAGGAAAAATCTTCTGAGAAAAAGTTCTTTTTTCAAAGGCACCGGTTAATATTGTTTTTTGCCCTGCTTGTCGCCATTCTTATTGCAGGAACCCGGCTTAGTGGGAGCATCAAATGGTGGGTTCTAGCGGGATTACTCCTATTGTTGGGGATAATGGCCAAGGTTCATTTTTCAAAAGAAGAGATAAAAGCATGGCTGTCTGAAACATGGATATTTACAAAGAAGATATTTCCGCTTTTATTAGCTGGAATATTTGTTGCAGGAATACTATCTTCACTTTTATCACAGAATCTCCTTGTGGGTCTTGTGGGGGACAATTCAATATTTTCAAATTTTATAGCAGTCTTATTTGGAGTTTTTATGTACTTCCCAACATTAGTTGAAGTCCCTATGGCAAAGCTGTTTCTTTCTCTAGGCATGGCAAAAGGACCACTTCTTGCTTACTTGCTTGCAGACCCCGTAATATCTCTGGCAAGTATACTTGTTATAAGGAAACTAATAGGGACAAAAAGAACACTGGTTTATGTGTGTTTAATAATCCTCTTTTCAACAATTGCAGGATTGATTTATGGGAGTATTTAAGTAATAAATTTATGCGGACTTATATACCTCTTGTTCGACGCCCGGATTTTTAAAAACTCGGTTTTATCGACGATAAAATACACGCCCGTGCCAGGCAGGTGAGAAAATTTCACAATTTTTGATTCTGCTTCTTGCTTATCAAATAGCTTTTGAGTTGAATAACTTGCCTCATTTCTCTTGCCTTTTGCTTGGATATAATAAAGAACATCTTCTTTTTCTATTGTAGTTTTTCCAACTGTTTCTATTTCTTCCTTACTAAGCCCATTATTGTAGAACTCTCTTATTAAAATTAGAAGAGTTGCATTATGGTCTTTTGTTGAATAGCTCTTTAAGGCGCATAAAGCCAGGGATGCGTGGTAAATGGAGTAATATGCGCTTACAATAGCCCAGTCGTTAAATTCTTCGAGGTTTAAGGCAGATTGGACGAATTTTAAATTATGATCTGCTTTTTCAAGATGACCTATAACAAGCTCTTTTTTTTCAGTTTCTTTTTTTATTTTTCTAGTTTTCAAATATCTTAGAAAGTCTTTTTCTCTTCTCTTTGTATTTTCAAGCCAAATTTCCCATATTTCTTTAGGTTGTTTCATCTTAAAACCCCCTTATAAAACAAGTAATGCCCAGATATAACAAAACCTGTTTTTATCGCATTTATTATAACATTATCTTCTTGTTTTAATAACTGCTCTTTAAAATAGTCAAAATCAACTATAAATGTTTGTATTTTGGTTCCTGTAACTGCTTCTATGTCTTTTTTTAATTTTTCATCAGCTGTTTCTTTTTTATTGTAAATAAGCAGAATATCTATATCACTTTCTTTTCCAAAAGTTCCTTTGGCAGTTGAGCCGAAGATTAAGGTAATCAAAGGCTTAACAGCAAGTTTGTCTAAAAATTCAGTTATTGCCCGTCTTCTTATTAAAGGAAGCGCATTAAACCTTTTATAATCAAAATATGAAAATAAAGAAAATATCTCATAATTTTTAGGGTTTATTTTATAGAATGTATTACCTATTTTTTTAGTAGAAATAACCAAGTTATTCTCCTGAAGTGCTTTAAGGTGTTTTAAAGAAGTATTTTGAGTAAGTTTTGTTTCTCTGAGTATCTCGCTAAAATAAAGCTCTTTCTGTCTGTTTCTATAAAAGCATTCAAGTATCTTCTCCCTTCCTTTTCCTAATATTGAATTGTTCATTTTATGTACTATATTGTACATATTATGTACTATTTAAATGTTTTGTTTAGGGCTTTGTCTTAACCCCAACTAAAAATTAAAACGCCCGTGCCGGGCAGATACAAAAAGTTCTATGCCCTAACTTTTTGTTTTTATTATTGCAAGATGGTTGAGAAGAGGAGCTATTTAAAGATAGCTATTCTAGAGAATAGAATTAAAATTTATTTTTTAGTTTGGAGAATTTTCTACCACTATCCCTTCTAGTGGATAAAGTTTTTTTGGTCTAGATTCACGCCCATCCATACCAATAGCAGATACTGTAAATTCTCCTGCTTCTAATGCTTTTTCAGGGATATTAAATGTGCATGATGTTTCGTATTTAGAAAAAAGAGACATTTCTTGCTTTACCTTTTTGGGCAGTTCTCCAGGCATTCGCTGTTCATATTCTACATATGCTTTCATTCCAGGAGCTAAATCATCATTAAAAGAAACTATTGAACTACCATTAAATAAGGTTGAAACATTAGAATAATGCGGAGACATAAGATAATCCTTTATCTTAAAAAGGATCCCCATAGATAATATTCCTGTTCCTACAGATAATATTCCTGTTGCTATTAACACTATCTGATTGCGATTCTCTGTTACTCCCTTTTTTATTTTCCTAATAAGATCATATTTCATATTTATAAATAAACTCTGGTTTATTTAAATTTTGTTGTAGTTTATAAAATTATTATATTTGCAGGGCACTGAATATTTTGTGCATGCCCCTGCCGAGCGGTTAGGAAAAGTTTAACGCCCTTATTTACTTTAAATTGCTATGAATACCTGCTTTTTAAAGGCTGCTGAACCTTTATTCTTCTTTGGCGTAATATCCTCCTGTCTTTCTGCTTCCTTTTCTCTCTATCAAGCCTTTTTCTCTTAAGAGCTTTATTTGCCTTTCAATTGTCTTAATGGGTCTTTCTAGTTTTTCTGAACAGGCTTTGGCCTGTATTCCAGGGCTCTTTGAAATAGTTTCTAAAAGGAATTTTAATCCCTCACTTAATCCCTCACTTAATCCCTCACTTTTCTCTTGCATTACTTCAGGCCTGTTAAAAATAATTCTAAAGTAACCTGCAGATTGCTCAAATAATGCCTTGTCAAGGCCATTTTCCTTCAATGCTCTTAAAATATTCAAGCTGCCTCTGCCCCAAGCATCAATATAACCTGCATAGTAAAAAGCATCAGCCAGCAGCGGATTTTTTGGTATAGACTCGTGCTTGCCGTATAAGTCATTCAAAGATAGCTGCTCTGGAAGCTTTCCAGGATTAGAGATTATAATCTTATCATCATAGATCTTGATGTAGATAAATCCAGAAATTAGATAATCTCTATGAATAAGCGAATTTATAATAGCCTCTCTTAATGCATCTATTGGAATTTCCCATTTTTCCTTTCTAAGCAGCCCTTCAATCTTGGCAGACACCCTTATATGCTCTTTGAGAAAGTTAATAGAAGATTCAAGGCTATTAAATAAATTCCCATCAAAATCCCTTATATCAATAAATTCTTTTGAAGCTTCATCCTTGAATCTTCCGCATTTTACCATGGCATTAACAAAAAACGTTTTTGGCGATTTCCCAAATAAAAGTATCCCCGCATTAGTAACTTTTCCTTCATTTAACAAGCCAAGTTTCTTTAGGACTAATTCAATAGACTCATTTTCAATCTGCACCCTTTTTGAATCTTTAGCCAATCTTATAAATCCCCGCACAGTCTTTTCGTCAATATCTTTTAGTGTTGCTTTTTCGCAGAGTTGGTTATCCCATCTCAAATTTTCTTTATTTTTGTGGAGGATAATATTCTCAAGCTCTTTAGCTGAAATCTGTTTGTTTTCTGTTCCAGTTCTGATACAGACTCTTCCATATGCAAAATAAGGAATCTCTTTGCCTTCAAACTCTACCCTAATGCATGTTTTATCTTCAATAACAACTTGCTCTATTTTAGGAAAGATTTTAGGCTCAATAAAATCTGAAATTGCCTTGGAGATTTCTCTTAAAGTAGCATCAGAGACAGTTTGTCCAAGAATCTCTCCTTGATTGCTAATTCCAAAAAATACTTCGCCTTTTTTATGCTTATTCAAAATAGCAGCAATTGAAATTATTGCTTCTTTTAATTCTGAGGTTGACTTTTTCAATTCCAAGTTTTCAGACTCTTTCATCTTGCATTAACCTGTTTTATAAAGATAAATAATCCGCGATTTTAAAGTTTTGCTTTAAGCTTTATCCCAACTATCTGTAAAGGAAAATTATAAATATGGAAGATTATTGAAAAGATAAAGAAGAAGGGTTAAGATTATGTCAAGATACGGGCTTAATTTAAGTGATGCAAAGCTCTTGCAAAAGTGGGCATTAGAAGTTAGTGGAGCAAAGAAATCTTTAGATTCTATACCAAAATTTCCCAAAACTGTAAAAGTTAAGCCAGGATTATATGTTGATTATGAGATAGACGAATCGGAATTAGAAGATGATGGACTTGACTATTGCACCCCTGAAGTTGCTTCTGTTTGGGCAGTTGATAAAAATGGAGAGGAGACTAAGCTGGGGGTATTAAGAGCATACAATTGGGAAACATTCTGGCTAGAAGTTGGTTACGATTGTGAAGTTGACACTGCTAAAAATTGGTGGGAGATGATTAATGAAGAATACAACAAAATAATAAATAAAAAAAAGAATGACAAGGAATAACAACATTAAAAGATATGAAAAAATAATTAATAGTATCTCGGATAGATTAGATTATTTAAAACATGGTGAAGAAGATATCAAATTAATTAACAAATTAGTAATATCCTACCATAGAAAACGGAATCATAAGTCCTTCTCAGATATTAATGTAATGGCGGGATCATTTTTATGGCTATATTCAAAAATGAATTTTTTATGGGAAGAGAATAAAGAATGGATGCAAAAAAATATCGCCGGACTCTTTAATCTAAAACCTGATACAATATCAGCAAAATCACGAGAATTGTCAAAAGCCCTGAAAATTAAAGTTTTTGATCAGAGATTTTGCAGATCAGAAATTGTTGAACAAGATCCCCTTCTTGCTTTAATTAAATATCCTTATGGATTTATCATTCCAAAAAATATGGCAATTCCTAATTCAAAAGTAGAGAATTTTAACATTGATAAGACAATAAAAGCCTTAAGCGAGATTTTTTCAAACAACAATAAGAATGAAAAGGATAAAACTAAAGAAATTAAAATTTATGATAGTAAACAGAATGTTAAAAGAGATTTTCAAAAAGTTTTAACTGGTTATTGTAAGAGGTAAGTATTAGACTACTTGGGAGATATAAGATGAATAAAGAGATCATATCAAGATATTTAGAAAATAAAGATAATGAAAAAGAATTATTTGAATATCTGAAAAATAAGAACAAGAACTTCTATGAAAAAAAAGAAACTTACCCAGAAGATGACTTTGATCTTTTAGTTAGATTAATAGAAGAGGGAAATGATAACATTAAGTATTATTCTATTGCAATAATTAAAAAGGTATTGATTGAGTATAATTCCAAAAGATTTAATAGAATTTCTAAGATTGTAATTGATAATATAGATTCAAATAATGGGAATATTAGACATTCAATTTTTATGCTTTTAGAAACAATGAATTCCATTATTGCTGCTCTTCCAATGATGACTGAACAGGCTAAGATGTTTAAAGCAGCTTTTTTAAGCATGGGAGATTATATGCCGAAAGATAAAATTAATCCCTTCATTGATTATGGATTTAAGTTTAGTGATGATTCTATTAATGAATTTTATGAATCTTATATTTGTATGTTTGATGAGCTTTATAATAAGTTCAATGAAAGTCATGAGAATGAGAAAATCCAAGAATCGATTTTAAAATCGTTATCAGTAATGATAATAAAAATTAAGGAAATGGCTGAATTTTCTAAAGATGAAAAATTAATGAAAAAAATTGATAAAATCCATGATTTATTAAATATGGGGTTTTAAAAAGGTAAAGAGAAAATCCAAGAAAATTTTAAATTTTGAGCCGGATTATGGTAATCGGAGAGGTTGAAGATGGAAAAAGGAAAAAAGGTTAACATAAAAGATGTTCGGAAAAGAATGTGGGAAGCAGACGATGACTTAGAAATTGAATTTAGGTGTAATAAATGCAATAAAAAGCAAAGGATTAAACCAGGATTAATAAAAAAAATTGGTAAAGAGGAGGAAGAAGAAATAACATACGAATTTGAAAATGAGATAATGTGTAAGAATTGCCATAGTAATGATATTGAGCTTACAGAAGAAGGGATAAATGAAATTGAAGTACATACCATTGGGATGATTTATGGAAATAAAAAAGGAGTTCTGCTTACAGAGGGAAATGTTTATGTGGAAAATAAGAAAATGAAACATTGTGAGGCTTATGATTATATCCTGAAAAGAATTAAAGAAGAATCTCTTAATGGAGAACTCTATTTAAGAGCCGGGAATGTTGCATGTATGTTTAATAAATACAGCGAAGCAATAAACTATTACGAAAAGTCTCTTGAATTAAATCCTAAATTGCTTGGGTCTTTAATGAACCTAGTTGGAATATTTGAATATAGATATACATATTATAAAATCGAAGATGCAAAAGTAACAGCAAGTTTTTATCTTGAGGAAATGGCTAATCTCTTTCGAACTCAGGATTTTGATGACGTAACAATTAGAAACAAGCATGAAATTGTTCAATTTATGGGAGAAAAAGCAGAATCTCTTGGTGTTCATATACCTGAACTTATACAAATGCCTAAGCTACAATTATCTAAATCTCAATTTAAGGCAAGAAAACTTGGGAGGAACGAGCCATGCCATTGCGGCTCTGGAAAGAAATATAAAAAATGCTGTTTAAAAATATAAGATATGAACTTCATAAACGATATAACCAATTAGGAAAATGAAAACTGCAGAAAAATTAATAATGAAAGCATGCATTTGTATTTCCGATGGTAAATATAAGAACGCATTGTCTTTATTAAAAAAAGCAGAAAAAATTGATAGAAATAATCCTGAGATTTATACAAGATATAGCGTAATCTATGAGTTAACAAGAGATAAAAAGAAAGCAGAAGAAATGCTGAAAAAAGCATTAGAGATAGACCCGAATTATCCAAGAGCACGCTACACACTTGGAATTAATTATCAAAATCAAGGAGAATTAACAAAAGCAGAAAAAGAGTTTAAAATTGCAATAGACAATTATCCGAACTATCAAGATATGTTTAGAAATGAGCATTTGTCAGAAGCCCATAATAATCTTGGAACTGTTTATTATCATCTTGGCAGGCATGAAGATGCAATCAGGGAGTGGAGATTGGCTATTAACTATGATAGAACTAACGAAGAGGCAAGTAAAAACTTAGCTGAATTTGGAAATATTGAAGATAAAAAACAAGGGAAAGAATCAAAGTTTAATTACTTAATTGGGAGATTTGAAAGTTTATCTAAAGCCAAAAGATACGTTGAAGCTGTGGATGTTTTAGAGAAAGCATATCAGATGAAACCTAGAGATATAAATTTAAATTATAATCTGGGTTTAACATATGGGTATATTAATAAATTTGACAAAGCGAAAAAACATCTTGAAATTTTCTTGGAATTAGATCCCAAAAATAAGATGGCTCCAAAAATTAAAATGTTAGTTGAAGAAATTAGATCTGGGAGATTTAAACAAAAATAGTTAAAAATGGGAAGATACAATGGATACACATGGGTTTACTCGCCAAAAGCAGTAAAAGTCCCTGAAGAAATAAAGAAGGAGATAGAAACAGAAGCCACAAAGATTATAGAAAGACTGAAGAAAGAGTATATAATGAAGATGCCTAAGAAACTGAAATATAATCATCTTGTTGGTATTTATGGAAAATGGATTCAACAGCGTTTTTATTTTTGTTCTAAGTATATTTGCCCAAAGGGGTATTTAGCGCCTTGGTCTGAAAATAGATTTGCCAGACTAGAGTATACAGGGAAGGAACCCGAAGGAAGGAATAAGTTTCAATTATTCTTTATGAGGCATACTGGAGAATGGATCAAAATATTGGAGGACAAAAAACTGGGTCAATGCTTAGAAGAAATTGAAACATCTCCTTATTTTAGGCCATGAAAAAGAAATACAAAAAAGAACATATAATCAATTGGTATTTTGGCAATTGTTGTGCTAAATGTGGAAAAATTGACTTGAAATCTGAAGACTATGGAAAAAAGTGTTATGAAAAAATGAAGGAGATTGGTGAAAATATAAATTCCAATGAAATCACACATAAGGAATTTGTAAATATAATGAGAAACAGCTCGTTTTGTCATCCCTCTACAAGAAAATTTTGTGAATGCAAATTATGCAAAAGGTTCGGGATCAAGAATGATAGGTATTGGATAAGAAATTGGGCTGGATGGAACTTATCAATAAATAAAGAACAAGGAGAATTAAAAAATGGATGAACAGGAAGATATTTTAGCGGAAGCAGACCAAGAAAAAAGAATAGAAATGGTTTTAACAGATGCTTATGGAGAGGACGAAATGCAAGAGGCATTTTGTTGTTATCTTGGCGATTATATTAAATTTCCTTTTGAGGCAAAGATAAAAAGTGAGGAAAATTCAAGAAAGTTTACGGTCTTAAGATTCACTTCAATAACTCCCCATAGAGTTGTATGCGAAATCGAGTATGGGGAAGGAATAAAATCAAGGATGCCTTTAACAGAAATAGAGCCGATTGATAAAGATTCTTCTAATAACATTGTTATTAATGACTATCTTAAATTCATAAATGAGGATTATGAGTAAGTCAATAAAAATGGATTTGGACATAGACTTTGAGGATATTAAAGAAGCAATTGAATTATCAGATGTTGAGCACCACTATTTTATTGATACAAAAAATAGTAAAATCATTTATATAGGAGGGTACGATGACAATTCTGAAGAGGAGCTTGAAAAGATAGATGATTCTCTTATTGCAATTCCTAAAAGATTTCCGGATGATGAATTTGAAATTATGGAACAGTTTATGTATTCATTAAGAAATTTTTCATTGGCACAAATTTTTGAAAAGGCTCTCAGAAGAAACAAACCTTTCAGAAATTTTAAAAATTTACTGGATAAGTATCCTGAAATAAAAAATCAATGGTTCATTTTTCAAGATAAGGCAATAGAAAATGAGGCTATCGATTGGCTTGATGCTAAAAATATTCGACTGAAAAACCAAAAGCTAATTCCGGAAATAGAGATATTAGAGTTAACAAGTGAAGAATTTAATAATCTTGCAGAAGATGTAAGGGATTTCCTTCCAATTGCCTGCCTTAATTGTAAGAATACTAAAGGGATAAAAGCCAGATTTTTTAAGGTAAATACTCCTCTTGGGAACAAGGCTATGAAAAAAGAGGCTAAGAAAATAATGAAGAATAAATTCGAAATTGGGGATTTTCAAGATTCCGCTTATCCAAATATGAACTTATTAATATCAGAACCCTCCTGCCCAAAATGTGGAAGTAAGGAAATATTTTGGGATTATTAAGAATACACTATGAAAAAGAAATAACCCTTGAAGGAAATTACTCACTGGGATAACTTTATCTCTAATATCCTGTCCACTCTAAATGTCCTGTCTTCTTTTCTTGTAAAGCAGTATCCTTCTACTCCAAGATAAGACTTTCCCAGATAGTCCATTGCTCCAACTCTTTTTGGAGCAATTGTCCTCTTTGATTTTTCGTCATTAGATTTTAAGTAGGTTATATCAAGGTTACATTTGGATTTTATAGCCTTTTTTATCAACCCTATTTTTTCGTCTAAGGAGAGTTTTTTATCTGCTAGGCTATATTGGAACTTTGTAAGAAAATTAACAACTCTCCAGTCCATCCAAATGTGTTTTTTCTCTATTGGTTTTTTTAAAACAATTCCCTGCAAGCTTCTGCATCTGCTTAAAGCAACATACGCCTGTCCATGTGTGAATGTCCCGCTTCCAATATCAATGATTATTTTGTCAAAGGTTTTTCCCTGACCTTTATGGATTGTTACTGACCAAGCAAGCCTTAAGGGATACTGGACAAAAGATCCTATGACTTTTGACTCAATTTTTTTAGCTTTTGCATTATAAACAACTTGGTTTAAGTCCCACTTATGCCTTATTATCTTTACAGTCTTCCCATCCTCTAATTTTGCTTTAATTGTAGTGTTTTTCTTATCCTCTTCAATCTCAATTATTTTTCCAACAGTCCCGTTTACCCACCTGTGCGCTAAATCGTTATTTAGCAGCATGATTTGAGAGCCTTCTTTTATATTTAGGACTTCTTCTGTTGGAAGATAAGACTTATCAAAATCTCCGGCTATTTTTCCTTTAAATGTAAAAAGCTTTGAGCTTAATTTTCCCAGTTCTTTGTTGTTTATTTCTTCAGAGAGTTTGTTTGTTGTGGTAAGGTTAATATAAAATTCATCTGAAGAAGGCTCAAATTTTGGAGCTAATCTTTTATTTATTTTTTTTAGGTCTTCTTCAGTTACTGATTTATTTCTAACTGCATTTAAAAGGCGGATAAACTCCTGGTCTGTTTGCCTGTAAATTTTTTCAAGTTCTATAAATTCTACCTTAAGCTTTTGGAATAAATGAGCATCAAAAAAATAAGGGCTTTTATAATGAGTTTTGAATACTCCTTTTTCTTCTCCTTTAACAACTGGTGGCAATTGGTATAAATCTCCTATAAATGCCATTTGAACACCTCCGAATGGTTTAGAACTGTCCGGGCCATTTAGCCTCAAAAATCTATCAACACAGTCAAACAGGTCTGCTCTCACCATTGAAACCTCATCTATAATAATTCTGTCTACCATTTTGTAAGTTTCACTATTAGGCCCATAGGCTTTTTTTACTTTGTCAACAGTTATTCCTGGCTTAAACCCAAAAAAAGAATGAATGGTCTGCCCTCCAACATTAACTGCAGCAACACCTGTAGGAGCAAGCACTACAACTTCTTTCTGAGTATGGTGAACAAAATAGTCAAGAAGCGTGGATTTTCCTGTTCCGGCCCTTCCGGTAATCAGAACATTTTTTGAAGTATTTTCCAATAGTTCCAAGGCTCTTTTGAATTGCTCGTTAATTTCAATATTTTGGGATTGTATCAATGTACCACTATGAAATAAGCAGGATATAAAAATCTACTTATATCAAAGGACGCAAAAAAGTGCCTTTGATAGATAGGATGAGACAATAAAGATGTTCAAATATTATTGTCTTATACTATACATAGCATTTTTATAGCTTAGTAAGATTATATTCCTATGGCACAAACAAGATTATATATGTTTAATAAGAATGAAGAGGAAAATGAAAACTTTGTCCAGCATCATTATCTTTGGGAAAATACCATTATTGCTAAGGATTATCAATTGAATATAGCCGAAAACTGCCTGCAAAAAAATACTGCAGTTGTTCTTCCTACAGGGTTAGGAAAGAGCATTATTGCTTTTTTAGTTATGACAAATATTCTTCCAAAGAAAGTATTATTTCTTGCCCCAACAAAGCCTTTAGTGATGCAGCATTATGAAAGCTGTAAGAAGTTTATCAAAATTGACGAGTCTGATATTGCAATGTTTTCAGGAAGCATATCCAAAGAAAAAAGGAAAGGCTTATTTGAGAAAGCGAAGATTGTTGTTTCTACCCCCCAAACAATTGATAACGACTTAAAATCTGGATTGTACGACATAAACTCCTTCGCTTTAGTTATCTTTGATGAAATGCACAAAGCAGTTACAAATTACGCATATGTTTCTATTGCTAATAATTTCAAGGGCCTAGTGCTGGGGTTAACTGCTTCTCCAGGCTCAAAACTAAAGAAAATAAAGCAAACTTTAAGCAATCTTAAGATTGAAAACATAGAAAGCAGGACAAGAAGCGACCCAGATGTCATAAACCATATACATGAAATAAATTTTGAATGGATTAAGGTGCCCATGGATGAAGGTTTAAGGAAAGTTCAGGCACCAGTTTACAATCTTTTTCTGGAAAGGTATGCAAAACTTGCAAAATTAGGAATATTAAGCTATAAAAAGCCAGAATATATCTCAAGAAAAGATATTCTTAATGCGAGAATGGCGATCAAAGGGAGATTCGGCAGAACCCCCTATGCCTTTGCTATTTATGTCCATCATGCAGTTTTATTTCAATCTTATCATTGCCTTGAACTAATAGAGACCCAGGGTTCGCAGTCTTTCTTAAAATATATAGACAAATTCAAAGAAAAAGGTAAGCTTACAAAATCTGAGCAGCAATTCATTAAAAGCGAGCACTTACAAACTGCAATTGCTTTAGCAAAAGAGAATAAAGAGTCATCTCATCCAAAACTTAATGTTCTCAAAAGAGTAGTGGAAAATCAATTTAGAGAAGAGCCAAATTCACTTATCTTAATATTTGCGCAATATAGAGATACAATTGAGTCTATTCAGAAAGTATTATGTGATATAAATGGTGCTAAAATCCAAAGATTTATTGGACAGGCAGCAAAAGGAAAGGACAAAGGAATGAAACAGAATGAGCAAAAAGAGATAATTGATAAATTCAGCAAAAGACAAATTAACATTTTGATAGCGACTTCAGTGGCAGAAGAGGGAATAGATGTGCCAAATGTTAATAGAGTAATTTTTTATGAGCCCATCCCATCAGAAATAAGGGGGATTCAAAGAAAAGGAAGAACAGGAAGGAGCCATATAGGAAAAGTGACCATTCTTATAACTGAAGGAACAAGAGATGAAGCTTACTTATATGCAGAAGAAAATAAAGAGGATAAAATGGAAAAAATCATTGAAAAGATGAGAAATAAAAAGTTCAGTATTTTACTGGGAAAAAATAATCAGCCAAATTCAAATAAAGGTTAATACTGCCTTGGTGCCTTGCCTTTTTCTTCCAATATCAAAGGATATTCTTTTCCAGCTTCTGCCTCTCCAAATCCCTCAACTTTAATTCCAAACTGATGGTCGTCTCCAAAATCAAATACAAATAAGAATTTTTGATTATTTTTGAGAGCAAGTTCTTTTAATGCTGTATCTGCAGAATTGGGCTTCTGGCTGTTAAAAATGTCTGGATAAGGGTTATTGGTGTATTCCATTTTGGTGTTCTTTGAATAAGGTTTATTATCCATAAAGAAAGAATACAAATGCAAGTCTGTCCATTTGAAAGATTGAGTAATAATCACCCTTTGCAAGTCCTCAAGTGTATCTGTATCTTTCAGCTCAATTTTTCTTGAGACTTCTCTTCCAAACCCGCAACCGCAGTTGCCTAAGTAATAAACTTGAAAGATGATTGTTTTATTTGTTTCCATTTTGCATTCCTCCATTTTTTACGGGTCTTATTTCTATTTCAACTAGTCCATCATCGTATAATTCCCTAGGGTATTTTGAAACTATTAAGGCCTCTCGGTAATGAATATAGGTTGTCTATATTCATTATAGTG
>CAZBPV010000010.1:0-15124 GCA_964493885.1 Candidatus Woesearchaeota archaeon | reverse complement strand
CTATTGATAAATGCAGAAATTGGGGCGTTGATATTATCTCAATAAGTATTGGAGATCATTTAAATCATCCAGGGGTTACATCTTGCCCTACTTATTTGAGCACAGAAATAAATAATGCGTATAATGCAGGCATTGTAATAGTTGCATCTTCAGGAAATGAGCACTTTCTTAATGGCACAAATTATCCTGCATGTGGCACAAATGTAGTTGCAGTAGGAGCAACCCAAAGATCTTCTGATTCTTGGTATTTTCTTACAAACAGACATGCAACTCTTCTTGACCTACTTGCTCCGGGTCAATCTATTGTTTCTTTAGATTATCGCAATAGTGGTACTATTACGATGTCTGGAACTTCGATGGCTGCTCCTCACGTTTCTGGTGCTTTTGCCCAAATGTTAGAAAAAGACCCAAGTTTAGATCCAGATGAGTTATTAGCTCTTTTCAATGATACGGGAGTTGCAGTTGAAAGTTGGAAAAGAATCAATGTTGAAGCAGCTTTTGATTCTCTTGAGCCTCAGGGAGAATCATCTGATTGTTCTGAGCCAGGATATGAATACTGTTATTCTTATACATATGGCGGATGTGGTGCAAGTATTGCAATTAATATGTACGGTAATGTTAATGATATTGAATGGGGCCCCGTCAGCGATTCTTCTGATCCTTATGTCATTAGTAATTACATCTTTGGTTGGAAGGGAGTTGATGCCACAGATGTTTATTATGGTGATGGAGTTAACGATACTTGTGATTGGAGTGGTTGCGATTCCGATCAAATAGTCTCCAATACAGATACAGAAGTAACGGCTACTGCAACAAGCCTAGCAGATAACGAGATGATATTATCCTGGGATACTGGAGGAGGCTATGCCTGCTGGGTATATGCGCCTGCAGATACAACATTTAAACCAAATTATGGGGAAGATAATCCTATTTATGTTTTAAACTGTTTTTCTGATAGCGATTGCTCTAGCGGTTATTATTGTAATAAAACTGGGGGATGGGACGAATGGAACTGTATTTCTAAAAAGTCAAATGGTCAATCGTGTGTATTAAGCTCTGAATGCACTTCAAATTACTGCGATAATGATTGTCTTGGCTTAAGTGATGATAATCATTGTTTTGCTCCTTATAGTACTTATTTTGATGGCCAAGAAAGCAGTTATTGTGAACTATCTACCAATTATGGAGTAGAAGATTGCGATGAGAGGACTGTTGGCCAAGATCTAAATAAATGTGTTGGCATTTCTTATAGAGAAGATGAATGCAGTTCTATTTGCGGATATCAAGACATAACCAGCAGATTTGAATGCTCTGAAAGTGAATGTTCCTGTTCACAGCCATTATGCGATGGATTAACTACTGGAAATAACATTACAACTTGTTCTTCGAATTATACTTACTTTGCAGATAAATGTAATTCAATTGCAGGAGGAGAAGACAGAGGAGATAATACTTGTAGAAGTAATTCTTTTGCTTCTGGATGTACTGCCGATTCAGAATGTAATAGTATCGCTGCAGGTACAATGAGTTGTGATTCTAGCTGTAATTATATTGGCGGCGCTTCACAATTAACTGTAAGATTAATCAGTCCTAACACCAATACTTCAGTTAACAGAGGGAAGTTTTTTAACTTCACATCAGAGGTTTGCTGCTATAATGCTAGTTGCGGTCAGGTAAATGTAAGCCTTGACCCAGAAAAAAAGTTGTATTCAAATTCTTCAGAAACATATTGTAAAGAGGGAGTATGCAATCAAATAATATACTCGGGAACGCGATTTATCTATGAAGATGAGAGATGGAAAAAAATAGAAGATGCTAAAAGCCTCAAAGGAGTTTGGAGGATAGATATTAAGGAAGATCCAGACTTTCCAGTAGAGATTATAGACTTTAATTTCTCTTCGATGATTTTAGAAGTAGGCGTATCGAAAAGAATGGTAAATAAAGATTTGGATTTAATGATCTATCACAAGGATAATAAAACTCAAAAGCCAATGGATAAATTTGGCAATTTAAAGGATAAAGATCAAAAAATTATTCTAAAAAAGGAAGGGGATACAAAAAGAGTGTTTATTGATCTGTCCGACACTGATGAAAGTATTTTAAACCAGGAGATAAAATGGGGCGATAATTCTACAATTATAACCTTACAAGATGCGAATATTGAGAACATTGGAGATTCTTATGTGCGGGAGGCTTCCCCTAGTTCAAATTATGGTACCTCGACATCTTTATACTCTCAGGTGAGTTTTTCGGGTTATAACCAAAATATCTTTGTGAAGTTCAATCTTTCCCAAATTCCAGTAAACTCCGAAATAGTTGATGCCAGATTCGGGTTATATTTGTTCTCTAATGGATATGATACCGCCTCCGAAGGAGAGGATTTAGGAAATTATTATGTTTATAGTAATTTTAGTTGGGAAGAAAGCACAATTACTTGGAATAATATGCCAGATGAAAACTCGTCCTCTTTAATGTACGATAATGCTAACGAATTTGATGGAGACAGCCCGCTTGGATGGTATGTATGGAATGTTACTTCTTTAGCAAGGGGGGCTAATAACTTCTCAGTTTACTTAGCACCTATAGCCATGTTTGGTTATCCTAGCGATACAGACTATATTCAGTTTTATTCGAAAGAATATACTGGCGATATAACAAAAAGACCTTATCTTAATATAACATACAGCGAACCAAAAATAAAGGGGTTAGTTTCCACAACAGTCGGAGCAATACCCTTCTATACTATTACCCAAAATCCGTATACTGTTACTCTAAGTAAAGACGAATGCGCCAATGTTACATGGAATGTTAATACAACCGGAAATTTGACTGACCTGTATATTTTTTATGTATTTGCGAATAAGACCTCTAATATGAGTATTTCGAACAAGTCAGAATCAATTTTTATATCCATAAAAGAATCTTTTGATGACCTATTGGAAATTCTTTATCCAAAATCTACAAATGTGTCTAATGTTGTTGCAGGCTCAAATATCACTATAGGATTTAGATTAAATAACACTTTTGGCGGAATTGTAAACGAAAGCGTGGTTATAAATAATATTTTGATTGGAGGGATGCAGGCGTTATTTATACCCTATACTGCAAGACCTAGAGAAACATTGGGCTATTATGGATTTGAGTCTGGAAAACAGGGATGGTATTTTCCAGGGACTACGGGAGTCAGGGACAATTCACGAAGCAAAGTCGCGGATAATGGAACTAACGGAGGGTCTTATACAGCCCATATAGAAGATGATACTGACTCTTCTCATTTTTCCGGAATTTTTGATTTTTCGTATAAGGACTGGATTAATTTGAGTTTTTGGTCCTATGAATCTAGTTTCGAAAGTGGAGAATATGTTCAAATATTTTGTGATGACACTGAGATTTGGAGGTTAACTCAAGGAGAACATACACCTGACCAATGGATATTTTTTAGTATTAATATTACTCCTTCAGACTGTGATTTCGATGATGTAGTCGTAATTGAATTTGAAGGTAGTCCAGGTTTAAGCACAACAGCTGATGATTGGTATGTTGATGGGATTAATTTAACTGCTTATAGTTCTCAATTTGGGCCTTGGTATACTTCTGGAATTGGGTGGAGAATTAATGTTACTGTTCCTTCTGGATTGAGCGGTCTTCAGAATTTAGAAATTAATCTTACAAATGGCACTAGTAAATATGAGTCTGTACGCATTGAGAATCAGTCTATTAATTACGTTTAATTGCAACAATAAAGCCGTTTTCCGGCTTTATTGTTGCTAATTCTGCCTGTCCTTTATAGTGCCTTGGATGATTGATAAAGATTGTTATTTACTCGAAAGCATACTGCATCTATATTAAGTTACAATTGTTTCCAAACATAGAAGCGTATATTTGCGAGCCCCGAACAAATTTATAAGAATATCTAAATTATTTTAAAAAAATCAAGTTTTCATTAATTTTAAATAGTTACTTTTCCTTTGTTCTATAAAATGGGTGATGAAAGAAATTCTTCAATTGATTTTCTAAGAGTCCTTGCTATAGGGCTAATAATAGCCTTCCACTTTACATATTCTTATTTTCCTGATGAAAGGCTAAGATACCTTGGATTTGTTGGAATCTCCTTATTTTTCATTATAAGCGGATTTTTGCTTGCCAACAATTACCTTTCAAATGAAAAATTTTCTGTCAAATGGTTTTTGAAAAGATACATTAAAATAGCCTTTTTATACTATCCTACACTTATTGCCATTGTTTTGATTTTTGGAGAACAGGTATATTCTGGAAACCTTTCAAAAAATCTTTTGCTGCACTTTGTGTTTTTGGATTTTACCAGCCCAGAAACTTCTTTTGGGATAATCAGCACTGCCTGGTTCTTAGTTCCTTTAATGGCATTTTATCTGGCATTTCCTTATTTAAACAAGCTGATAAAAAGATATAACTACTCCATTAGCTTAATAATTGCTGCAGCAGTGTTATTCAGATTTTACAAAGGAGGATTAATCTCATTCAATCCTCTTTTCTTTTTGGGCGAGTTCTGCTTTGGAATCCTTTTTGCCCGTGATAAAAAGAATATTTTTCTCTTCTCTTCTTTGCTGATGTTTGCTTATGGGTATATATTCTTTATCCCATTTGCTGTATTTTACTGCTTTTATTTCCTGAACTTCAATTTTATTGCAAAAATACTTAGTTTTATAGGAAAAAACACCCTTCCTTTATTCTTATTCCATGAGTCAGTTATTATGGTCATTGTTGGAAGCTGGAAAGCCTATAGCCTTAACAAGCCTGCTGCAATTTTCTTGATTGCAGTAGTAAGCATATTCTTGACATATATATCTTCCAAAATAAATAAATTTATATGCAGAAAATATTTTAATGTAAAGAATCCTGCAGTACAAAAATGAGAAAAAAATCAATAAATCCTTTAGAAGTCCTGTTTGTTATAGTTTCACTTCTGGTGATAGGATATTTTATCTATATTATTAATGTGCCGCCTGCAGAAGAGGCAGGCGGGCTGGCTTCATTAAGGCCCGGCTTAACTTTAACAGACAAGCCCATATTAGCTGTTTCCATAGAGTCCCAAAGCTTTAAGACAGAAAATAATGCCTGCTTTTCTATTATCAGGGGGGATGTTGAAAACCTCGGGGGTGAAATTGCAGAGGAATCAGTAATAAGATGCAAACCTTCTATTTATCCGCCTGCTGAAACAAAAACAGAAGCAAGCAAGAAAATTAGCAGCATAGCTGCAGGGCAAAAAAGTTCTTTTGAGATTGAAACAGAGATAAAGTGCAGAGACAACATAAGGTTTAACTGCATGGCTGAATGTAAAAACTGCTGAAAAGGTTCAGGAACTATTAATCTGGGAACAGGCTAATCTTATAATCGTGGAGTATAGGGAATAATTCATAGTCTATAATAAAATCCTTAAACCTGGTTCTTAACTCTATTATAATCTTTTGGAGTTTAATCAGGTCTTCTATTTCTATCTCAAATTCATAATTCCATTTTCCAAAATCTTTATGTGCAAATATAATATTTGGATTTGCCTGGGCAAAATCAAAAAAATCTTTTTCTTTTTGAGGAGAAAGATTTTTCATAAGCATCAGAAGTTTGTAAGACTGATAACCCAAGCTTAACGGGTGATAAAACAGCTTATAGCAGAGAATTATTCCGGAATCCTGCAGTTTTTTTATTCTTTGCTTTACTGTGTTTCTTGAAAGATTTAATTTTTTCCCTATTTCTGTGTTTGTCAGCTGCGCATCAGACTTTAGCTGTTTAATTATACCTAAGTCTACCTTATCTAATTTAAGGTTTTCAATTTCCCCGCCAATTATAAAAGAATCTTCTTTCTTTGTGCCTGAAATGTATTTTCTTTTGTAACCCCTGATTTCCAAAACTGTCAAAACTTCATACAGTTTAATGTAATGTTCAAATTCGCTTACTGTCCTATTTAAAAGATTGTCAAACTCTTTTGAATTTTTAGCAAAAAACTCTACCACATAATCCCATTTTCCGCCAAGTCTTGCAAACCACATAACAGAGTTATGCCTGATAAAATAATCCTGAAATTCACTAACGATTCTTTCGTCCAAAGAGTCCAGCCTGATTAAAACCCTATAAATAGTATATCCTAATTTTGCAGGATTGAAAAAAGTCTGGCTTCCTGAAATTACCTGTTTTTTTGTTAATATCTTTAATCTGTAATTAACCACCTCTCTCGAAGCCCTGACTGCCTTAGCCAGCTGAGATACTGGAATTCTTGCGTTCATATCAAGTTCTGCGATTATTTTTCTGTCCAACTTGTCTATTTTAACCATATTTTACAATATGCAATAATAACTTTATAAATATTTCCATTATGTAAAAAATTTAAAGATTAATTTTATATATAGTCTAGATTTTACTATTATAAAGTAAACAAAACTTGAAATAGGCTAAAATGACATCAATGGAGGATTTCAAAGAAGAATGCAAAATAAAGAGTAAACCAGATGAGGATTATTTAAACGCGCTTGTCAATGAAAAAGAGAATATATATCTTGGCGAGTTAGCAGAAATAACAGGCAAGCCTATAGAGTTACTTTACCAGTTTGAAAATAATAACAAGGGCAGGATGATTTGCGCAGGGGTAAGGCTAACAACAGATGTTTCATTGGGCATTCCTGCACCCTTAAAAATGAATGAACATTGTGGGAAGAAGTATCTTCCGGAATTAAGAAAGAGAATAAAAAGAGCTGCCAGTAATCCTGAAAGTATTGAGAAAGAAGACATTGAATCTATTTTTAGATTTTTTGAGTTCTATTACTTAGAAGCTGGATTAGGAGAGAATCTAAGAGCTAGTGAGTTAAGCGAATTTCTTTTAGATAGGTATTTTTTTAGTGGAGACTCTCATTTATTTGATAAAGATGAAAAATGGCTGGATGGGAGTTCAAGAGGGGGATGTGGGTTTTATAGGGTAGGAGATGTTACGTTTAACTCACTTGAAGAATTGACTCGAGAAAAGATTGCTGAAGAATTTGGCAGTGAAGTAAGAGAGTTAATACAAACTGTTAATGAGTATTCAAATGCAATTAAAGACCCGCATGTAATAGATTTGTTTGGAAAATATCAAAATTTAGGAAATGATTTGGAAACAAGGAACAAACAAATATATAGAATAATCAGAGAAATCAGGGGCAGGGTTTGTGGTATTTCAAAATTGGACTCTGACAATTTATTAAGAAGATTCTCTACTAATCCAGATGAATATGCGCCGAATTTTCCTTTGCTTTCATATCCAAACAAAGTATTTACATTAGAAGTAGCAAAAGAATATGCAGAAAGCTTGAATGAAAATGCAGTTAGAAATATTAAAGGACTGATAAGGGTAGCAAGAAATAAGGAACTTAGAAGGAATAAGGCCTATGAAGAAAGATTAGCAATAAAGGAAAAAATAAGGGAATATTTTTCCTGGGGCAGGAAAAATGAAGCATGAGATTCCCTGTGTTCGGGGTATCACGTAAAAACTGCTGAATTTTATATTAGGCTTTTGGGGAGATAGTCTATTTTATGCTCCTCAAAAATAATTATTGACTCGTACAGTTTTACAATATCTGAAAATTTTTCCTTTATATCCAGAAGAACCTCTTTAAATTCCTGCATGTTATTTACGTGAATATCCAGCATTACATTATATAAACCGATTGTATTTGTAACATAATAAATATTTTGGTGATATTTGCAAAATTCTAAGAATTCTTTTTTTCTCCTGTCAGAAGCACTTTGCAGCTGAATCAGCAATAAATGCCATTCATAACCTAATCTTCCAATATCTATCTTTGGCTTAAAGCCCTCAATAACCTCTGACTTTACAAGGTTTTTAAGATGATAACTAATAGTATGAATTGGAAGGTTTGTTTTTTTGGAGATTTCAGTTATAGGAAGGCGCGCATTTTGTGAAATAGCTTTAAGAATTTTCTTGTCATCTTCACTTAAGCTTATTGCCTCTTTTTTTTCTCCCTGCCTGACTCCATAGGCAATTTCTTTGGAGGGCAGAAACTTATAGCTTAAATGCTCTGCGCTTACTAAAGTAGTGAAAATATACTCGTGCAGGTGTTTTCCGCAAAGATTAGTCAGCTGGCTCAGGTATTTTTCAAAGGCAAGTACAGAATTTGCATTAACTCCAACAACAAAATCCCATCTTCCAACTCCGCTAACTAACCATCCCACATAATCCAGCTTTTCAATCTCTTCAGCAAGCTTTTTCTCCTGTTCTTTGTTTATATTAGAAAGCTGGATAAAAATATAATAGAAATCCAAGCCAAATTTGCTGATGTTTACTATAGTATAAAAATTAGAGATAATTTCCTTGCTGATTAAGTTTTGGATTCTGTAATTTACAACTTGTTTGCTTAATCCGACTTTCTTGGCTATTTCTGAGTCAGTTTGCCTTGAATTATTATCCAGCTCTGCAAGTATCTTTCTGTCCTTCAAATCAATTAAGTTTTTCTTTTTAGGCATAATTTACATAATGATAATTGGTATTTAAATTTTATCATTTTGTCAAAAATAAAACTAAGAAGTTTTTAATATACTATAATATTTGATACTACCAAGGAGTACGAACATGAAAGCACTATTATTTGATTTGGATGGAACTCTGGTAGATACAGAGAAGCTAGATGATCTAGTCATGCAAAGAATACTTAAAAAAAATGGCTTATCAATGAAATTTAAGGCATTTATAGGATGCACTTTAGAGGAATATGTTAGTTCTATAACTGCAGATAACAAATTAAAGCAAAAAATAAAAAGGGAATTCATTAAAGAGTATACTTCTCTTTTAAGAAAAACCGGGCTTATTTTAAATCATAGGCTATTAGAGTTGCTAAAACAAAAAAGCAATCTAAAAATTGCATTAGTTACGTCCAATACCAAGAAAATAACAACTATTATTCTGAAAAAGATTGGCCTCTTAAAATTTTTTGATACAATTATAACTTGCGAAGATGTAGAAAATCAAAAACCCCACCCAGAACCTTTTCTGAAAGCAGTAACTAAATTGGGAGTTAGCCCTAATGAATGTATTATTTTTGAAGATTCACAAGCAGGGTTACAATCAGCAAAGTTATCTGGAATAAATTATCAGAAAATAAAATTTGGGGGGGAGGTAAAATGAGATATAGAATATCCTATAGTGTGAATATTATTGATGCTTCAGAACAGCTAGCGAGAAAGAATGGGGCGGAAAGTTCCGGGATTTTTGAGTTTCCTAATCCCCTATCAAAGGGTGATGTAATCTGTATAGAGTATCAAACGCGCGCAGACCCCACAGACATCTCTACTTGGAATGGAAAAATAGAAAGTATTCAAAATATTCTCAGTAAACAAAGCAAATACACTTGGCTATTTGTTTATGATGAAGCCCCTAACCAGAATGAACTGGAGGTAAAATTGACCTCTGCAAGAAATGCTTTTACTGAATTGGAAGAGGAGAAAAGAAAATGAGTTTAAAAGAACAAATAAGGGAAAGATACGAGAAAAGAAGGTATATGAAAAGAGAAATATTAGATGCATTTGGAAAACCAAGAAACTTGGGCCAGAGGCTTTACAAAACAAGATTTTATGCTAATGTGTTTGGAGGGCCAATACTTGCTGCTGTTGGAACAGTGGCTGCTATAAGATATGCATTTCTTCCAAAATATATCTCCCCGGGCTGGGAAGCTGCTTCCTGGGTTTTTGCTACATTTATGAGCACACCTTTCCAGTTATATGCTATTCCAATGGGCCTTGGATTTGGAGTTATATCCGGAACTCAACTTGCAAAATCCAGGGCAAGAAAGAAAAGAAAAAAGTTAGAGGAAAAATTAAGCTTAAATGCGGAGACCGGGATTTGAACCCGGGTCACCTCGTTTTTGCTATGATTGGCAACGAGGTATTCTAACCACTAAACTATCTTCGCATATCAAAAATCCCTGTTTTTGGGATTTTAGGATGCTCAGAAATGCGAACACTGGTAAGCATTTCTGACATAAGAGGAGCCCCTCTTATCAACTCCCAGGCACAGAGCAAGCTCATTCTTACCTGCGCCCCACGTTTTCATAAAACCAGCAAGATTTTTAAAGGTTGTTATAAATGGAATATATGGAAAATGGATTGGTAAGGACGGTAGAGGAAGTTGAAGTTAGCAGAAGAACTCCCCGTTTTGTAAGCAGAGTTATACAGGTTTATACTGAAACAGCCAGGGATAATGAGGATACAGATACAGCAATAGAAGGAATGCCTTATAATCCGGGCCTTTTAGGAGTTTTAGTTTCATATTTCAAGAAAATTTTCTTACCTCATGTTAAGGTAGACCTTAGGATTAGTATAGCTGAGAGTAACAGAAAGGTCTATAGTTAAAAAACACAAAAAAGAAAAGGAAAAAATTTATCTTTTTCTTGCTAGGTCATAGGTTCCTACAACAACTACTGCAACCAGGAAACCTACCAATAAAAAAGGGTCAGAATAAAATCCTATATAATCTCCTTCTAAAAACAGTGGCATTGTTACAACCAAATCTAAAATAGTCCCTACAATCAGCATAACTAAACCTAAAAGAAAACCATTTGTTTTATCTTTTCCCCTATAGTAAAACCACGCACAAAAGACTCCAATCGGTATCAACAAAATATAGTGAATGACACTTCCTGTAACTCCTGTTATCTGAAGCCCAATCTGAAAAATAGAAATCTCCACAAAAATTAAAACCCAAAGCAAGATTCCAGCCAATATTACCCTTAAAATATTCATTTTGTTTAAAGTATAAGGGAGGAAGAGTTTAAAAATGTTGTTGGACTCTCATAAATACGGGCGTATCGTTCATCGGTAGGACGCTTCGTTTACACCGAAGGGAGAGAGGTCCGACTCCTCTTACGCCCATATTTTTTGAAAATGGAATTAAAATCAACTAAGATTTTAGAAGAAAAAGGGATTTCTTATAGATTAATAAAATTATCAAAGAAAGGGGTTTCTTTTGAAGATGTTATAAAATATGCTGAAGATGAAGTTAATCCTGATGAAATTTGTAAAACGATTATTGTCAAAGATAAAAAAGGGAATAAATATGCTTTTTTCTTAAAAGGTGATAAAAAAGTTGATTTCTCTAAAGCAAAGGGGATTATTGGAAGTAAGATTAGCATTGTTAGTTATGAAGATTTAGTTAAAGAAACTGGAACCGAACCAGGGGCAGTATGTCCTTTTTTATTAAAGATGCCACTTTTTGTAGACAAAGGCGTATTCGGGCTTCAAAAAATTAATTTTGGCTCAGGAGACCATCTTTATGGGCTTGAAATAGATTCTAAAGACTTAAAGAAAATTATTAACTTTAAAGAAGTTGATGTTTCACAATAATAAAATAAACAGGCGGCTCGGTTCAACTAAACTATCTTAGATAATTAGCTCTTTACAAAAGTTAACTAAAACAGCCTGCTATTCAGAAATAGTGCCATATGCTTTTGTATTCCTCTACATCTTCTCCGTCTTTTTGAAGCCTTTCTAAGTAATTATATATAGGTATATCAGTGTATAGATAATCTTCAATTAAAAACAGCATGGAATCCCATGGGTAAAACCGATAAACCCGGTTTCCATCCTTGAGTATCATAATAATTTCATGGTTCTGCCACGAACGCAGATGAGACTTCCCTAATTTTGGAACATTAAAAACCGGCTCATCAGTCCTTACAACTCCGGGAAGAAGCCTGGCTTCTTCTTTTCTCTCTTGTTCAATTCTTGCAATAGGAACCCTAAAATCTATGGTTTCTTCCTTGCCCTTAGTATTAAAAGAGTAGTAGGGGTCGATTCCAGACAACTTTAAGGTCTTTCTTAAAAAACTGGTTTTGTACCTAAAACTGTTGAAATATGTGAATACCTGCTGGTTATAGATGTTAATCCCTGCTTTTTTTATTTTTTTAACAGCATATAAGACTTCAGGAGTTATTTCTGAAGCATCTTCGAAGTGAGTCATTATGCAAATCTCTCTTTTTCCAAGTTTGTTAAATTTCCTCAGGATTTTTATTAATCCATTGTTTATTCTGAATGGGAGGGTTGCCAAAACTCTTGTGCCTATTCTTATCCTTTCAACATGGCTTATTCTGCTTATTTTCTCAAGCAGGGAATGAATGTACTTATTATCAAGGGTTAAAGGGTCTCCCCCAGTAACAAGAACTTCTGTAATGAACTTGTTTTCCTTAATCCAATTAATTGCATTTTCAATTTTATCCGGCGAAACAAACGCATCCCCGATGTTCTTTATTTCCCAATTCCTCTGGCAATATACGCATATTTGAGGGCAAGAATCAAATGGCTTTAAAATCACGATGCTAGGATATCTTCTGGTAATGCCCGAAATTGGGCTTGTTGATTTCTCGCCCATAAAGTCCATATCCTCTTTTTCTTCTTTATTAACAGAAACATTTACGCAGTATTCTTTGCTCGGAATAACCTGGGCCCTTACAAGGCGATTGTGCTTATCTCTGCCGCCCTCATTAAGCAATGTAAGGTAGTAAGGTGTTATCTGAAATGGAATCCTGTTCTTTTCAGCTTCTTTTATGCCCTGGGACTCATCTTCTTCAAGCTTTATGAGCTCTGAAAGGGTTTTATAATCTTTTATAATATGCTTTAATTGCCATTCATAATCATTCCAATCCTGATCCGTTGCAGAAAAATATTTCAGGATTTTATTTTTGAGCTTTTTCTGTTTTTTGATGCTTTCTTTATCTGTGCCTTTCCTGAAATTTTTAAAACAATCCAGCATTTGTTTAGAATAATCATCAAGAATCTTGCACCTTACTTCTGCAGTTATATTATCAGAGGATAAGATTTTGGTATCTGTAAGATGGAACTTTCCATTCATGCCCCTTATTAAGAATAAAAATTCTAATATAAACCCCTTTCCCGTCTCATCAATAGATTTTTCATCATTGTTATAAATTTTAAAAATGGTATCCAGTGCAGAAAAATTGACAATCTCTTCGTTTTCAGCCCTTATAACATTCTTTAAGATCCTTATGCATTCTTTAGAGTTATTTTTTTCGATTATATGCCTTTTTTCAGAATATTTATGGGAATAAATATTAAAAAGACTGCGCTCCGAGCTGTTCAGATAATCAAATATCTTCTGCCTTAATTCATTTAAATCAGCAGAATTTTTGAATATGCCTGTTAAAACCGCATCTTCCTTAAACAAATGCTGGATAAGTTCTGTTTTGGATAAATTTATTTCTTCTTTCATCTTTTATAACCATAACCACATTATAAATAATTTTTGTTTTATATTTTTAGCCCATGCACTCCGGATTCTTTTGAAAAAAAGTAGCTGTTGTATGCATTTGTTTACACGAAGTATATCAAAAAGGATATGCTTTCTAAATCTTTTCTAAACCTAAAATAGCTTTTTTGTGCTTCTCAAAAACCTTATCATTTATTACACCATAAACCCCTTGTAAGCTGTCTTTAAACTGCTTTGAAATTATTTTCTCTTTAACCTTTAAAAACAAATTATTAAAATCATATTTTTTTGAGATTTCTTCTTTTACCCATTCTTTGTTTTTTATGTTTGGAGCTAACATAAAAATATCTCTTATGTCTGTCAAACGACCGCTCACAAATTTCAAGACAAATAAAGCATCTAAATTTATTATTCTTAATTTTAATTCTTCTGTGATTGTTTTTCCTCTCAAGGTTATTACCTCTGAATTGTCAAATACCCAATCAGCAGAAAAAGTGGCGTTAGTTTGCCTATCTAAAACTTCTTTGATTAAAATGTCTATACTTACTTTAATATTATCTCCTAAATCTTTCTCTAATCTTAAAAAATCCCCATAGTAAGATGTTTTATCTTTATTATTTTCTTCTTTTACATAACCAAAATTTACTAGAGTTTCTTCAATCTCTTTTAATTCCTCTTTGTTTTTGACTACAATATCACAATCAACTGAAAATCTTGGAAAAGTATAAGCATTTACAGCGTATCCCCCAATAATTACAAATTTGAATTTACTCATTTTCTTTAAAGTTTCAAAAATCTCTTTTTCTCTAAGCTGTAACATTTTGATATTTCTTTTTTATGTAATTGTAAGCATACAAATACATTTCATTTAATTTTGCTAATTTAATTGTTTCTTTTAAACTTTCAACTTTATAACCTTCTTTTTCTACAAAACTTAATTTCCTAACAGGAATTAAAATAATATATTCTCCTATTGTAGTTCCTTCATTAACATAATTTGGGATATTATGGCTATTAAAGAAGTTTTTCCAGTATTTTAAATCTTTCTTTAAAACTTTAATAAAATAAGGTGATTTTTCTATTCCTCTTTGAACATAAGAATAATCGCTCCAAATCTCTACAGCAGACAAGTTAGTAAAAGCATAGTCTCTTTCAGCTTCTTTTATTATTTGAGGAACCTTAAATTCCAATAAACTTTTAATTATAATTTCTGGATTTATGCAGATATAAGTATTATCTGATTGCTTTTTGACCCAACCGGCTCTTAATAATAAAGAAAAAATCTTCTTTTTCATACTTTGCCCAACTATCCAATCTAATTCTGATTGTTTGAATCTTTCTTTATCTTTATGCTTTGCAAAAAACAAAGCGTATGCTTTTAAGCCATATTGAGGTATTTCTGTTGCCATTTTGTTGTTTTTTAGATGTTTATATGGTTACCTAATAGGTAACCATCTATTTAAAGGTTTCTATTTAATAAGCTGTTAAGTTAATTAGTCTTAATCGTTAGGTTTTTAGAGGCAATTATATTTATCACCCCTTGGTTATTATTTTTTGTAGCATACATAGATTGTTATATAAATCAACAAACAGATTGTGGATTTGCATTGGGAATAGTATTTGGGTTAGTTATATTTTTTTCATTGGTAGGTTTAATTTTTGGTTTCCTAATTGGCTGGGGATTCATAGTTTAATTAGAAAATTAAGAAGATAACTCAATTAAAATTAATTCTAACACTCATATTATCCCTTAAATCTTGTCTTACTAACTGGTAAAGAGATTTTATATGCAGTAAATTTATTAATGTCAGAAAAATTAAACTGCACCCCTTAGAGGCTGTGTCGCAATTAGCAAAAGTATAAATACTAGTTTCTCGTCGATAATAT
>CAZBPV010000009.1:0-22791 GCA_964493885.1 Candidatus Woesearchaeota archaeon | reverse complement strand
CCGGTTATAGAATGTCCATCACAATCCAGAGTTATATTATCTGCTCCTATAATTATACAAGTTCCACTTGAAGTAAGACTTTGATTTAAAATGTAAACATTATTAGCTATGTTTAATGTCCCGCAATTAGACACATTATCCGAGGTAATAGTGTATCTTGGTTCTTCAACAGGAAGAGTATAGAGCGTTTCATTTGTCTCATTAAGTATTTCAGATTCTTCAGGAGTTAAATATATCTCCCTTGTAGCACTCTCAATCTCTTCTCCATCATAAACTAATCTCACAACTAAATCCCCATCCTGAGCAGGAATATCTAAGGAAGTTAGATTAATCTCAAGAGTCTTAACCTCATCCCCAAGATACTCTGTTGTCACAATTGCCTGATTTCCATTAATCACTAAATCAATTGGTTGTTCAGAAGAAATAATTTGGGCTAATTCTCCTTCTTCCAATTCATAGACAAAAGGACTATCAGCAGAAACATTTGCTTCAACTTCTTCAATTAACTCTAAAGTTGTATATCCTATAAGTCGCGGAAGAAAGCTTAAAACAGCCTCTCCTGAAATAGTCCTTTGTCCTGTCTCATTGGGTTGAGTTTGATTTTCTGGTTGTTCTATTGGAAGGGTATAGGTTTCATTTGAAGAAACTTCATCATAGATCCCTAAAATAAAAGAAACTATGGGGAATCTATTATCTTCAATTCCATATCCTAATCCACTCCCAGAAATATTTTCACCTTGAATGTAAAAATCTCCCTCAATAGGAGATTCAGAAATTAAGTCATTTAAAGAATAAATGTGTTCAGAACCAGCACTATTGATTATTAATTGTGTATCAGCAGGAATTAACTCAGATTGTTGTAGAACAAACAATATTTTTCCATTTAAAATTTGATTAGATTCATAAACTTCATCTAAAGAAAGAGTTACATTGCCAGTTAAATTTAAGTTTCCTATGTTTAAAAAAACTGATAGCAAAGCAAGCCCAAGAATAATTAAAAGAAAAATAGGATTTGATTTTTTCTTTTCTTCTACTTTTCCAAGGTATCTTTTTTTAACCTTTCCCTCCTCATCTCTATATGATTCATACAGATAAGGACCATAGGTTTTACCTCTTTTTTCAACTACTCTTTCATGACTCATAGGATATACAATAATATGTAGAACAACTAGCTTTTTAAATGTTTTTTGAGAATGAAATTGTGTAGAACAACAAGTTTTTTAAAGAAATATAGGGGTTAATTATTATGACAAAAACAAAAGTAATAAAATACGAAAGCCCAGAGCAAGTTTTCAATGAAATAGTAGAACAACTAAAACAAAATGGAAAATATCAGTCTGATTTTTTATTAAGAACTTTGCTCACTAAAAATATTCCAGTATTAAAAAGAACTGGAAATGACAGAGATGCCATTAATAAGAGCAGGATAAAATATGGCTGGAAAGTATATCAATCTGCAAAAGCAAAAGGAGAGATTGCCTATTATAATGATATAGTGGATTGGGAAGCCTTTGAAATAATGGATGAATTTGGGATTCAAAACTCAGATTTCATTTATGCTTCAACAGAAGAAGAATGTAAAGATAAATTAGCTTATTCAATGGGTAGTGATAGTGCATTATCAAGATTAAGTGAAAACTTTGAGCCAGTATCTATTGCAATATATAACCCATTAATGTTCAGAGAACTAATGCATCATGGATATGAATTCCTTGACAAGACAAGAAAAGGAAAATTAGAAGCATTGCTTGGATTATTTAAAATTAAAGATATAAAAACACCAAGAGAAACTGAAAGAGTTGCATAATGGAAAATACAATAACAAAGGAAAAGCTTGAAAAGTACTTTAATTTAACAGCTAAAGCTCTTGAAAAAGCAAAAAACAGCATAATTCCAGGAAGAGAAAACCATGCAAAGGAAATAATTGAAATGGTAAGTAATTATCTTTCAGATGCAAAGCATTTTGAAGCAAAAGCAGACTATGTCAATGCTTTTGCAGCACTAAACTATGCTCATGGTTGGCTTGACTCTGGAGTTAGATTAGATATATTCAAAGTAAATGATGATTCTTTATTCACAGTAAAATGAACTCACTACTCACAATAAAAAGACGATTAAAGGGAAAAACTCAAATTGAGAGGCTTTTAATCCTAGAAGAAGAAGCAAACTTAATGACAGAAGAAGAAAAAGGAAAGTATAGCCAACTTTATGGAAGGGCCACATATGAACTAAATACACAACCAACAGTAACAAGAGCAGTTAGTGAATTAATAGCAAAGAGATATTTTTTAGAATTAGATACTCATTTTCTGGTAGCATATCAATTAGCATGTACTATAACTGAAAATCCAGTACAAGAACCAAGAGAAATAGTTGCTGAAAGAAGAAAAAGAAAACCAAAACCAATAGAGGGGGGGAGAAACCTATCTCCTATAGCAGAAAGAATTTTTCTTAGAATTCCTCCTCACCAAAAAGAACCTTATGATGAAGAAAATCCAAAATATTAAATACCATATTTGCATATAAAAATAATGAAAAAACAGGTGATTGTTATTAGCTTAGGTGGAAGCCAGATTATTCCTAATGAGGTGAATCTTGGATATTTACGTGAATTCAAGAAAATACTTCTTAAAAATACAAAAAAATATAAGTTTGTTGTTGTATGCGGAGGAGGAAGTATTGCAAGAAAATATATCTCAGCACTTAAAGAACACGGGATTAATGAAAAATTCCAGAGTCTCGCAGGAATTTCAGCAACAAGAATGAATGCAAGATTCATGAACTACTTATTTAACATAGACCCAAAGCACGGGATTCCCCATACAACTTCAACCCTTCAAAAATACGTTGGTATGCAGAGCATAATCTTTTGTGGAGCTCTTGAATACAAACCAAATCAAACATCTGATTCAACTGCAGCAGAAATTGCAAAGCACTTTAATTCAGAATTCATAAATATAACAAATATCAAAGGACTTTATGATAAAAATCCAAAAGAATTCAAAAATGCAAAATTCATTCCAAGAATAACCTGGAAAGACTTTGATAAAATGGCAAATAAAAGCAAATTCAAGCCAGGACAGCACTTTGTTTTAGATCAAACAGCCTCAAAAATAATAATGAATAATAAAATACCAACCTATATCTTAGGAACTCTAAAGGAACTAGACAATCTATTAAATAATAAAAGATTTAATGGAACAATAATAAGAGGTTAATATGAAATGCATTGTAGCTAGAGCAAATACTTTTGAAGAAGCAAGGAAAAATATAAGAGAATTAAAGAGCAATTTCTCAAAAGAAAAAATAGGGTTTGTCAGCGGAGATGATGAATTAAACAGAAAAGTTATGGAAAAAGAAGATATAAACTTCTTAACAATCTCACAAATAAATAGAAAAGATAGATTAAAACAGCGGGATTCTGGATTTAATCAAGTAATGGCAAAAATTGCAAAAAAGAAGGATATTGTGATTGGAATCTGCCTTGATGAAATTATTAATTATAAAGGAAAGCAAAAAGCAGATATAATTGCCAGAATAAAGCAAAATGTAGAGATTTGCTCTAAAAACAAGCTAAACATGAGATTTTGCGGTAAAACTGAAAGGGATATTTATGGTTTAAAAGCATTAGGAGCTGTTCTTGGTATGCCAACCTGGATGATTAGAAATTTAGAATAAAAATAAAAGAATAATTATCACCTTTTTTTGATTAAGAAATTATCTATTTATTGCAAGTAAGATAAACAATGCTGTTATAAAATTATTGCATTAATAAATTATCAATGAAAAATCATGGCAAACTCTTATTTAGAGTATCAATCAAAATAAATACATTTTTTAATCCTAATTTGTTAAATAAAGCATGGATATAAAAAAAATAATAGACTCATTAAGCCCAAATGAAAGAAAAATTCTTCCTCATTTAGAAGAAAAGAAAATAAGTGAGATATCAAAAAAATCTAATCTTGATAAAGTATCAGTATTAAGATGCCTTGAATACCTTCAAAACAAAGGAATTGTAACTCTTTCAACAACAAAGAAAAAAGTAGTTGAAATAGGTATAAATGGGGCACTGTACAAAAAAAAAGGGCTTCCAGAAAGAAGACTTCTTAGTATACTTGGAGAAAAAAGAATTTTAAGCTTCCAGGAAGCTCAAAAACTAAGTCATCTAAGTGATGATGAATTCAAAGCATCAATAGGAGCCTTAAAGAAGAAAGCATTAATTGATTTAAAAAATGGAAAAGTAGTATTTAATGCAAAAAAAGAAGAGGTCTCAAGAAAAACTCTTGAAGAAACATTTCTCGAATCTCTTCCTCTAGATTATGACTCCTTAACTGCTGAACAAAAATACGCTCTCCAGACTATTCAGAGTAGAAAAGACATTGTTTATATCTTAGAACAAAAGATAATGAGCATTGAAATCACTCCGTTAGGTAAAAAAATAATTGGTTCAAGGATAAAACCAGAGGATTTAATAGAACAGATAACTCCAGACATGCTCAAAAAAGAAAAATCCTGGAAAGGGAAGAGATTCAGAAGATATGACCTTACCTCTCCAGTTCCTGCAATACACGGAGGGAAAAGACATTTTGTAAATCAAGCCCAAGATTATGCAAGAAAAATCTGGACAGAAATGGGATTTAAGGAAATGACTGGAAACATGATTGTAAGTTCATTTTGGAATTTTGATGCACTATTTACTCCTCAAGACCATCCAGTAAGAGAGATGCAGGATACATTTTTTATAGATAAAAAAACAGCACTTCCTGAAAAAGAACTTGTTGAGAAAATAAAAAAAGCTCATGAATCTGGAGTCAATGGAAGTAAAGGATGGAATTATTCTTGGGATGAAGAAGAGGCAAAGAAATTAGTATTAAGACCTCATACCACTTGTCTCTCTTCTCAGACACTTTCTAAATTAAAAAACCAAGACTTGCCTGTTAAATACTTTGCAATGGGGAAATGTTTTAGAAATGAAACTGTTGATTGGAGCCATGGATTTGAATTTAATCAAACAGAAGGAATTGTTGTGGATAAAAATGCAAATTTCAGGCATCTCCTTGGATATTTAAAGCAGTTCTTTAAGAAAATGGGTTTTGAAAACTTAAGATTCAGACCTTCCTACTTCCCATACACTGAACCAAGTGTTGAAATAGATGTATTTCATCCTGAAAAGAAAATCTGGCTTGAACTTGGAGGGGCAGGAATATTCCGTCCAGAAGTAGTAATTCCTTTATTAGGAGAAAACATTCCAGTACTAGCTTGGGGGCCTGGATTTGACAGAATACTAATAGATTATTATAAAATAAAAGACTTGAGAGAGTTATACAAGAATGATATAAACCAATTAAGAAAAATAAAATTCTGGGTGAAGAAATAATGGCAGTAGCAGTATTCAATAAAAAACAATTTGAAAGTGATATAGGGGCATTGGATGAAAAAATGCAGGAAAGAATTGCGATGTTTGGTGTTCCTGTCGAATCAATAACAGACCAAGAAATTCATTTGGAAATTTTTCCTAATCGTCCTGACTTGCTATCTTATCAGGGATTTAAGAGAAGTTTCCTTGCATTCCTTAGCAAAAAAACAGGATTAATAGAATATGAAACAAAAAAACCAGAAAAAGATTTTAGAGTAATTATTGATTCTTCTGTAAATAAAGTGAGGCCTTATACTGTGTGCGCAATTGTTAAAGATTTAAAGTTTAATGAAGAAAAAATCAAAGAGATTATTGAAATACAAGAAAAACTTCATCTAACAGTTGGGAGAAAAAGGAAAAAACTTGCAATAGGAGTTTATCCTCTTGAAAAAATAAAACTTCCAATCACTTACAAAGCTCTTGAGCCAGATAAAATAAAGTTTATTCCTCTTGAATCAGACAAGGAAATGTCTGGGTTGCAAATTCTGCAGAGACATCCAACTGGAAAAGAGTATGCTCATCTCTTAGCAGGAAAAACCAAATTCCCAATATTTATTGACGCTGATGAAAAAATACTAAGCATGCCTCCTATAATAAACTCGCAATTAACTGGAAAAATTAATCCAGAAACAACTGATGTTTTTATAGAGTGTTCAGGATTTGATTTTGAAATATTAAGCAAGTGCCTGAATATAATTGCAACAAGCCTAGCTGAGATGGGAGGAAAAATCTATCAAGTTAAAGTTGAATATGAAAAAACTAAAATAACTCCTAATTTAAAACCAGAAAAATTTAAAGTCTCAACTGAAAACACTAACAAACTCCTTGGATTAGAGCTTAATGAAAAAACAATCAAGGAATTGATTGAAAGAATGGGGCATAATTACAAAAAAGGAGAAGTTGAAGTTCCTGCTTGGAGAACAGACATCCTTCATGAAGTTGATTTAATTGAGGATATTGCAATTGCTTATGGTTATGAAAACTTTGTTCCAGAAATTCCTGAAATCTCCACTATTGGGCAGGAAGATGCAAGAGAAATAATAAAAAAGAAGATATCTGAGATCTTAACAGGAATGAATCTGCTTGAAATATTAAACTATCACTTAACTAACAAAAAAAATCAGTTTTCAAATATGGGAATTTCTGAAAAACAAGAAAGAGGGTATATAGAAGTTGAGGGATCCAAAACTGAATTTAATATTTTGAGGAAGGATTTAAGCCACTATGCACTAAAAATACTGTCAGAAAATGTTGATTCTGAATATCCCCAAAGAATTTTTGAAATTGGCAGAGTTTTCAAGAAAGAATCTGAGATAAGTGAAGAAGAAAATCTCTGTATAGCACTATCTTCTGGGAATTTTACTGAATTAAAACAAGTTTTTGAGTACCTTGTTAGAATGCTTGACTTAACTTCGAATATAAAGATAGAAGAGTGCTCAACATTTCCACAGCACTTTATTGACGGAAGAGTTGCAAAGATAACTTATAATAATAATGAAATAGGTTTCTTAGGAGAAATTCATCCAAGAATCTTAAAGAACTGGAAAATAAAGATGCCTGTGGCTCTTCTTGAAATAAACCTAAAAGAAATACTTAGTTAAGATTTCTTATTCTATTTGAATCCTAAATTTTATCCTACAAATGAATTGATTCCTTTTACTGATTCATTATCCCAATTCTCTTTTGCTTTTCCAATAACTTTAAGCAAGTCAGATTTGATTTCCTGCCAGACAGAATAAAGATTTTTAATAAACTCAGCTTCTTTTTCTTCACTAAAAGAAACGTCTAATTCAATTAAACTCAACTCCACTTTAGAAAGCCTCTTGTAAATATATTCAAGTGTCTTTTTCTCATCTGCTCCAAGAGATTTAATAACAGAAAAAATAAACATAGATGCATGAGAAGGATTAAGTATGGCTTCAATGAATCTCTGATAATTAACTAACTTGTCTGCAACATATTTTCTTATCTCCCTAATAAGAAGATCAGACTCTGATTCTGCTGCCTTTTCAATTGAAAAATCTTCATTTAATTCCTGAAAACTTGGAAGATTATGCTTTAATTGAATTTCAGAGTATTTTTCCTTTAACAACTCAAGGTTAGTTTTCTCCATAAAAAATAGGTATATCTAAGATATATAAAGGTATTGAAAGCCTGTGCTGAGGATTGAACTCAGGACCTTGTCCTTACCAAGGACACGCTCTACCAACTGAGCTACGCAGGCATTTAGATTAGCACTGTTTCCTCAGGGGTTTAGCCAAGTTTACTTGAGCTTACCAACTGAGCTACGCAGGCATAAAAATTATCAAGAACTAATCTATAAAAATCTACTTATTTAAGAATTTTCAAAAATACAAATATCAAAAGCACAATTAACAAAGCAATTGAAAGTGCTCCAAATACTAAAGCAAGCAAAAAGAATAAAGTATCATAAAATTCTATAGAAGTTATAGAATAAAGAATAGCAGAGAATACAAATAATATTATAAAAAATAAAAGATTTCCAAGCAAGATATTTAATTTTCTTTGAGTATATCCTATTTTCTGAATTGATGCTGGAATTTCGCTAATAAATTCATCTGCTGAAATCACCTTAACAATAGTTGGTTTCTTCCTAGATTTCCTAGATTTCTTAGAAGACTTTCTCTTTTTAGCCATAATTAAACATGGGATTAAAAGTTTTTAAATATTCTTATTTTGGGAGCCAATTAATTTTAATGACATTTCCTGTAATGCTCTGAGAATTTTTGTAAATACTATCAAGCCAATCAATGTAAAGAATCTTAAATATAGATATATTTTTATCTTTACACAAGGCAAGATTATTATTGCTAATTATTAATAAAGCTCCAAGAATCAAAAAAACCATTATTATAAGTATTAACTTCATTTTTTAGAACTAGATTCATTAGCTCCCCAGTTCATATTAATTGCATTGCCTGTAATTGTTTTCATGTTTCCAAAAATTCCACTAAGCCAAGAAAAATAAATCTTTCCAGCATAAGATAATCCTGAAACACTTTGATAATCAATATTTTTGCCCTTAAGAGTAATTGTAAAACTAACATAAGCAAATAAAACAAAAGCAATCATTGCAATAGCCCAGAGTTTATGCTTTAATCTCCTAACCTCTAATAAAATCCAGATTCCTACAATAAGAATAGATATTATTATTAATGCAGTTCCTAACATAAAAAAGAAAGGTTAAAAAGGTATAAAAATATTTCTAATTACAGTGCAGTAGTCAAGAAGTAATTTAAAGGGTTAATCTTTACTAAATTAAATGAAAATACTATTAAAGGGGGGGAAACAAAAAGAATTAATCTTAAATGCTAAAAAAGATTTAACTTGGAAAGAATTAGCCCAAAAAATAGGGATAAATGAAAGGTATTTATGCTCGGACATAAAAAATGAAAAAAGATGTCTTCCTGAAGAAGTTTATAGAAAATTATGCGGAATAAATGGGCTAAATTTTGATAATTTTATAGAGAAAAGATTAGAGAATAATTGGGGACAGTCAAAAGGAGGGATAAATTCTCCTGGTTCAACAAAAAAGATTCCTAAAGTGAATTTCAATGAGAAATTTTCAGAATTTATCGGAGCGGTTTTAGGAGATGGTCATGTTTGTTATGTTAAGTCCTCTAATAAAAAAAGAAAAATAGGAGTTTATCAAATTAGAATTGCAGGGGATTTGATAAAAGACAAAGAATATCATAATTATTTAAAAAATCTTGGTGAAGGGATATTTAATTTAAAGGGTAGGGAAATAAAAAGGCCTAAAAATAATGAAAGGTTTTTAGAATTCACTAGCAGAAAACTTATCGAATTATTTATTTCAATGGGAATAAATCCTGGGAATAAAATAAAAAACCAGTCCACTATCCCAAAATGGATTTTTAAAAATAAACAATATCTAAGAACTTGTTTAAGAGGATTAATAGATACAGATGGGAGTATTCATAAAATGTCTAAAAAAGACCCAAAATTAATAAGGATAAATTTTACAAATTATAATCAAAAATTATTAAAAGACACAAGAAGATCATTTATTTTATTGGGTTTTAATCCTTCGAAAATAATTTGCAATAAACATTTCTTTATCTCAAGACAAAAAGAAATTGAAAAATATGTCGAGGAGATAGGTTTTAAAAATATCAAACATATAAAAAGATTAGAGGAATTTAGCCCCTTCTTATAGCGGTCAAATAAACGAGGTTCTGGACCTCGCAACCCAGGTTCGAATCCTGGAGGGGCTATAGAGATTATTCTAAATTTCATTTAGTAATGTTTATATATAACTAACAATTTAATATACTAATGGCAAAAAAAGAAAAGCAGATTGGGGAAGTAAGCAACTATTTCAAGCATGTAAAAGCTGCTGCAATAAAGCTGACCGCACCTTTAAAAGTAGGAGATAAGATAAAGATAAAAGGTGGAGAAAAAGAAGTTGAATTGACTGTAGATAGCATGCAAATAGAAAAAGAAAAAATAGAAAAAGCTAAAAAAGGCGATGAAATTGGCTTGCTTGTTCCTGAAGATGTCCATAAGGGAAACAAAGTCTTCAAGGCATAATCCTTAAATTTATAAAATAACATTTCTTGAGTTCTGATATAGATAGAAGAGTAATCACAACATGCCCCTATGCAAATCACTGCGTGGATTTGTATCAGGGTGAACAAAGTGAACCCCTTTATGCGAGCGACTGTGTCGGCGAGCATTTAGGGAATGCCCCTTTAGTATAGTGGCCAAGTACTCCGCCCTCTCAAAAACTAATCAAGGGAAAAGGAATCCTTCATCAGATTCTTTAAAACCGTGATAGAGGAGAGGTGACTAATGCTCGATGAGAGCCACGGTCTAGCATCTCAATGCGACCGCTCTTCATTTAGAGTACGGCGGTAACCCGGGTTCAAATCCCGGAGGGGGCGTAAAATCTTTCAGATTTTACTACTCATTCGTCTAAAGCCCAATGAGGGGGTAAATTATCACTCAAACACAATTTGAGAGTCAACAATCAAAGCCTTTCCTTTTTCTAAAACCAATGGATTAATATCTAGCTCCTTAATTCCAGAATCTTTGGATATTTTACATAATTTATTCAAAACTTCTCTAATTAAAGGATTATTAGATAATTCATTTACTCCCTCAACTCCGCAAACTCTAAAATTAACTTTCTTTTCTTTCTCAACTTTGCTTCCGCCTTTGCCAAAAGCAACAACATACTCAAAATCCTGTGTTTTTTTCAAGCCAGCAAGATATTCCTCTCCATGAATTTGCTCCTGAATCAAAACTCCTTCAGCATGTTTTATTTTCATCAACTCTCTAAAGGATTTTTTAGCATCATTTAAACTCTTAATTCCTAATCTAACTCCATTAACTCTTGTTTTATGCACAATTTTCTTGCTTGAAACTTTCAACACAGCAGGAAAATGAAATTTAACCTTTTCCAAATCCCTATCACTCCTAACAAAAATAGTCTCAATTACATCAAAACCATGCTTTTTCAAGAACTCTTCTGCCTCTCTTTCTGTAAATACTTTCATATAAGTAAAACAAAATCTATTTATATTAATCTTTCGAAATAATACTATGAAGAGCGTGATTAAGAATTTCTTTTACCCTAAGACAATTGCAGTTATCGGAGCATCTGACAATCCATTCAAAGTTGGAAATGTCTTAATAAGAAAGTTATGTGAGTGCAAAAGAAAAGTAATCCCAATAAGCATAAAACACAAAGAAATTGCAGGGAAAAAAGCCTATTCAAGTGTTTTAAAATATCCAGGAAAAATAGAACTAGCAGTTATTGCGATTCCAGCTGAATTTGTGAATTCTGCATTAATAGAGTGCGGAAAAAAGAAAATACAAAATGTAATAGTAATTTCTTCTGGTTTTAGTGAAACAGGAAATTTAAAGCTTGAAAATCAACTTCTTGCAACTGCTAAAAAATATAATATAAGCATTCTCGGCCCTAATTGTTTTGGGGTTGCTAATCCTTACTTAAATCTTGACACAACTTTTTCAAACACAAGCCCTAAACCAGGAGACATTGCATTCATAAGCCAGAGCGGAGCATTATGGAGTTACATAAGTGACTTTAAGTTCAAGTTCTCTGGATTTGTAAGTCTTGGAAACATGGCTCAATTAAGCTTTACAGATTTTATTGAATATTTTAACAAAGACAAGAAAACCAAAAAAATAATTCTTTATATTGAAAAATTAAAAGATGGCAAAAAGTTCATAGAATTATGCAGAAAAAGTAAGAAACCAATCATAGTTATAAAAGCAGGCAAGACAAAAAAAGGAAGCCAAGCAGCAATAAGTCATACAGGAAGTTTGGCAACTGAGTTCAAAATCTATGAAGGAGCATTTAAACAAGCCAAAGTAAAGGTTGCTGATTCATTAGCAAAAGCCTTTGGCATGAAAAGAGAACAGATTCAATTCAAAAGCAAACCAAAAAAAGCAAAGATAATAACAAATGCAGGAGGAGCAGCTGCATTAATTACAGATTATCTAACAGAACAAGGAATTGAAACTCAAATAAAGGACTTGCTTGGAACAGCATTAGCAAAAGACTATGAACATGAAATGAAAAAATCCAAAGGACAATTAATAATAGTTCTAACTCCTCAAAAAATGTCAGAACCAACAAAGACAGCAGAAATAATCCCAAAAAATGCAGTTGTATGTTTTCTCGGAGATAAAAGCATAAAAAGAGCAGCAAAGATTTTAAAAAACAAGAAAATCACCTATTACACTAGGTGTTGTTAATGAAAGAATCAGAAATAATTGACGTTCTTGAAATCCTAACCAAGAAATATCCTTCTTCTAGTCAGACAACATTAAACAGAATGCGAAAAAAACCAGATGCTTTTAAGGTATTGATTGCGTGCTTATTAAGTCTAAGAGCAAGAGATGAAAACACAGAAAAAGTTTCTAAGGCATTATTCAAAGTTGCAAAAACACCACAAGCAATTGCATCTATGCCAACAAAAAAACTTGAGAAGATAATCTTCTCATCTGGCCATTATCACAAAAAAGCAAGAGCATTAAAGCATGTCTCAAAAGAATTAATTAAAAGATTTAATAGCAAGGTTCCAAATACCAGAGAAGGTTTATTGTCGATAAAACACATAGGTCCTAAAACAGCAAATATTGTTCTTGCTTTTGCATTTGGACAGTGCGTGATTCCAGTGGACACTCATTGCCATAAAATATCAAATCGTTTAGGATGGGTTCAAACAAAACTTGCAGAAAAAATAGAAATAGAATTAATGAAAATAATACCAGACAAATACAAGTGCGAGTTTAATGCAGTATTTGTTCAGTTTGGAAGGGATATTTGTGTTCCAATTTCTCCTAAATGTTCTGTGTGTCCAATATCAAAATACTGCAAAAGGATTGGAGTTACCAGATCAAGATAATTTTACAAACCTAAGGGGCTTATCTGAAAGTTCAATTTCAACAACATCTCCTTTATTAAAAGAATGTTGCCAATCATTAACTGCAATAATTCCTCCAAAATCTCTCATGGATTTAAGGACTAATTTTTTGCCTTTTTTTATTTCCCCTGATAAAATTGTGGGTTTAAAGATTCTTTTTCCAAGATAAGGCTCTCGTACTAAAAAACAAAGTTTTTCTTCATCTGGATTAAATATTTTTCCTCCTGCAGAATTAAACCAAGCACCAGAGCCAGTTCCAGTTGAAACTATAACTCCAGAACTTCTATGTTCTTCCTCTATTCCATTAAAAATAATTTTATACCTTGAACTATGAAACTGAAATTCACATCCAATATAAATCTCATTTGTTGCAAAAATATTCGCAGGCTTTCCATTTATTGTTATCTTTGCCCTTTGACTTAAACCAATGCTAAATTTTCCAGATAAAATCTCTTTTAATTTATGAAGTTCATTTAAATTAATTAAAGTAAGAGCTCCTTCACTTAAATCTGGGTTTGAATTTATCCCTAAGATTAAACTGTCTTCTAATAAATTAGCTGCTTTAATAAAAGTTCCATCTCCTCCAAGAGTAATTACCAGATCACTTTTATCTAGATGCCATTTTTCAAGTTCCTTAAAATAAATAAAAGATACCTCTTGTTTATCGCAAAGATTATTAATAGAATTTTTTAAATCTGAATTTAATTCCATCCCATCTTTTAAAACAAATACAATATTATCCATAGATTTTATCAATTATTGACATTTTTTAATATATGTATTTTTGAAGATAAACTTATGAGATAAAAAATTAAAGAAGTAGATAACTTTTTAAACCAATCTACCTAAAATTTAATATGAAAAGATCTTCTAGACGTTGGAAAAAGAAAGGCCAAATGAGATGGAAATGGCAAAGGAAGAGACTTAGAAAGGAAAAGCATAAAAGAAAGCTAAGAAGAACAAAGGCCTAATTGTAATATAATTCTTTATAATAATAATCTTTATAAGTTAAACTCGTGCTTTATTAACATGCTAGGCAAAATCTGGACTGAAAAATATCGTCCTTCTAAATTTTTTGAAGTTGTTGGACAAGATGAAATAGTCAAAAGAATAGAATCACTGACTAAATCACTAAACATTCCTCATCTGTTATTTGCTGGGCCTGCAGGAACAGGTAAATCAACACTTGCATTAATAGTAGTAAAAGATTTATTTGGAAATGACTGGAAAGAGAATTATCTTGAATTAAATGCTTCTGATGAAAGAGGAATTAATATTGTAAGGGAAAAAGTTAAGAATTTTGCAAGAACTAAATCAATTGGAACAGTTCCATTTAAGATAATCTTTCTTGATGAGGCTGATGCTCTTACTCCTGAAGCTCAGCAAGCACTTAGAAGAACAATGGAAAATTACTCAGCTACGTGTCGTTTCATACTCTCATGCAACTACTCAAGCAAAGTCATAGACCCTATACAATCAAGATGTGCAATTTTCAGATTCAAGCTTTTAGAAAAAAAAGATATTGAAAAAGTAATCTCAAAAATAGCAGTTGGGGAAAGCCTGGAAATTAGCCCAGAAGCAATGGAAATACTCTATGAAGGAAGTGAAGGTGATTGCAGACGTAGTATTAATCTTCTTCAATCTACAGCATCAATCTCTCCTTCAATATCACTAAACTTAATTTCAACAGTAATCTCAAATGCAAAACCAAAAGATATCAAAGTAGTTTTAGACTATGCTTTATCAGGAGACTTTCAAAACGCAAGAGAAAAACTTCTTGATGTTATGCTTAAAGAATCTATATCTGGGCAAGATGTGATAAAATCAATTCAAAAAGAAATCTGGAATCTTCCAATAGAGCCAGAAATCAAAGTAAAATTAACTGAAAAAACAGGTGAAGCAGAATTCAGAATTGTTGAGGGAAGCGACCCTTTTATTCAATTGCAAGCTCTTCTAGCAAGTTTTGTTCTTGCTGGCTTGGGAAAGGAATAAAATGAAGATTTTTATTGCATGTAGCAAACACTTCTATCATAAAATACCAGAAATACAAAAAAAATTAGAAAATCAAGGACACAAGATAACCCTTCCAAATAGTTATGATAATCCATTTAAAGAAGAGGAATTAAAAAGATTAAGCAGAGAAGAACATATTGAATGGAAATCTAAAATGATGAGAAATGATAAAAAAAACATTAAACCAAATGATGCAATACTTGTTCTAAATTTTGAAAAAAAAGACATTCCAAATTATATTGGAGGAGCAACTTTTCTAGAGATTTATAAATCTTGGGAACTTGGGAAAAAAATTTTTATACTTAATAATCTTCCAAGATGTTCTTTTACAGATGAACTAATAGGTTTTAATCCAAAAATATTAAATGGAGATTTAACAAAAATATGAAACCCTGGGTTGAAAAATATCGTCCAAAGAATTTTGAAGACTTAAAAGGCCAGGATGAAGCAGTATTAAAAACAAAAAAATATATTGAAGAGTTTAATCTTGGAAAACTTATAAGGAAAACAAAAAAAGCATTGGTTCTTCACGGCCCTCCTGGAACAGGTAAAACAAGTCTGGCTTATGTTATGGCTGAAGTAACTAATTCAGAAATATTTGAATTAAATGCCTCTGATTTACGAGATAAGAAAAAATTAAATGAAATTTTACGTCCTGCACTTGAACAGCAGTCACTAAGAAAAAAAGGCAAAGTAATTCTTGTAGATGAAGCAGATGGAATCTCTTCAGTTGATAGAGGAGGACTAACTGAGCTTATTTCCCTAATTGAATCAACTACTTATCCAGTAATAATAACTGCAAATGATATCTGGGATAGAAAACTAAGTCCTCTCAGGCAAAAAGCAGAATTAATACAATTAAAAGAAGTTGATTACAAAACAATAAAAGACGTCTTATTCAGTGTCCTAAGAAAAGAAAACTTGTTTGTTAATAATAATATTATAACAAGCATTGCAATCAGAGCAAAAGGAGATATAAGGGCTGCACTAAATGATTTACAGAGTATTTCAAGGCTAATAGACCCCTCAATAATAGAATTTCATGAAAGAAATAAAGAAGTTGATATATTTAATGCACTAAGACTAATTTTCAAAGGAAAACCAACTCCAGATACTCTAAAAGTTTTTGATTCTGTAAATATGCCAATGGACGAGATAATTCTCTGGGTTGAAGAGAATATTCCAGCAGAATACAAAGGAATTGAACTTGCGAAGGCATATGATAGATTAAGTAAAGTAGATGTTTTTCGTGGAAGAATATACAAGCAACAATACTGGAGATTTTTAGTTTATGAAAATGCCTTATTAAGTTTTGGAATTTCTTCTGCAAAAGAGGGGATTAAAACAGGCTTCACAACTTACAAAAGACCTTCAAGAATATTAAAAATCTGGATGAATAATCAAAAAACAGCAAAAATGAAATCAATTGCAAAAAAATATGCTGAACATGTTCATGTTGGACAAAAGCGTGCAATGAAAGAGTTTCCAATAATAAAACAGATAATAAAATCTAGCTCAGATATTCAAATTGAACTGAAACTTGATGAAGATGAACTAGCTTATCTTAACAAATGATACTGACAGACAAACTTGAACTTATAGAACGTCCAGGATTCTTAGGAAGAAAGAGAAAAGAAAACCAAGAAAAGTGGGATTTAAAATACAAACCAGGAAAATGGCAATTAGTCTGGAAATGGGGAGATTTTATTATAGATTTTGAAGAAGCATGCAAGATATATGAAGATGCTTATTTTATGGATTCAATAAACAGAGAAGATATATGGAAAGAATTATTTAAAAGAGCAAAAGATTTTTATGATAATGCCGAATCAAATGTAAATTCTAGAACAGATTACACAAAACAAGAAGCTTACTCTCATCATATCCAAGATATTGCAGCTAGAAGAGTGGGTATTAGAAGAGGATGGAAAATGCAAGGAAATAGATTAATACAAATTCGTGGCCCTGAAACAGAAGGCCATCAATTAATGCCAGGAATAGTTGAGTTTCATTTCCCAAAAATGATTGAGACTCCAAGAATTCATCCTAATTGGGCAAATCCAAATTCAGTAGAATCATTTTACCAAAGCAATAGATGGTTAGCTGTTAATAAATAACTTTTAATACTTCTTCTCATCCAATTTAGTATGGATAAAACAGAGATGATTGCTAAGATTAGGAAATATCTTTCTTCTTTTGGAGAAGTAGATGAAAAAATAATAAAAACAATTAATGAAACTGACAGAAAATATTTCATGGACAAAAATAAGAGTTTAGCATATGAAGATGAAGCAATTACTATTGGCTATGGGCAAACAATCTCACAGCCCTCTACAGTTGCAAGGATGATTTCTCTGCTTGAATTAAAAAAATCTGACACAATTCTTGAAATAGGAACAGGAAGTTTATGGAATGCTGCAGTAATGTCTCAGCTATGCAAAAAAGTTGTTAGTTTGGAAATTGTTGAGCAGTTTGTAAACAAAGGAAAAGAAAAAATAAAAGAGCTTGGATTAAAAAATATTGATGCCAGGCTTGGAGATTTCAGGAAGATAAAAGAAAAATTTAATAAAATAATTTTTACTGCCGGAATTTTAAAAACAGATGAAGATACTATAATAGGATTTGCTAAAGAACATCTAAAAGAAAATGGGATCTTAATCTGCCCTTATAGAGAAGGCCCATTAATTATACTAAAAAATAAAGATGGAAACATTAAAAAAACTTTTTCAGAAGAGATATATGTTTTTGTTCCGTTATTGTTATAACCTTATTCTAAATCCTACTTCGCTTGGATTCTCAGATAATATTCTATTAAGATACTAATCCAAAAAGAGGTGATAATTATTCTTCCTCAGCATTCACAGTATAATACCACAACTCAGCATCTTTCCAGGCATTTTTAGGCAATCCAGCTTTCATAGATAAATGTTCTAAGAAATCAATCTTATCTGGAATTTCCTCCCATACTTGTGGAAGAAATGTTGAAGTATTCATTCCATTCTTCAAGATAATCCCCATATTGCTATTTATTTTTCCAAGTTTTGAATTAACAGATTTTGCAATGATTTTTTTAGGCTCAGTTAAAACAGAAACCTCAATTTTAATTTCTGAAAGTTCCTCTCCTCTTAAGGCAGGAAATCTAGGGTCTCTAAATCCAGCATTAACTGCATTTTTAATAACATCTTCCCATAATTCTCTTATTGCCTCAAGACTTCCAATGCATCCTCTTAATTCATTATTCTTAGTTAATGTGACAAAGCTTGCTACTTTTTTTTCATATTTCTTTTTTACGTCTTTAGCAGGATTAAATTCTTCTCCCTTTAAGTGAAATTCAATCGCTTTCCTAGCTAATTCAGTTAATTTCATTGTTATCATATATTCCCAAGATGGACATATTTTAGATATTTCTTGCCAATTTTTTCAGCCTGCCTTAATTTTTCTTCACTTGTAGTTTCTTTATTTAACATTTTATACATTGGGAAGAACCTTGAGATATGCCAAGGAATATTTTTATTAACACTTGCAATAAATTTTGCAATGCCTTCAAGTTCATTCCTTGAATCATTTTCTCCAGGAATAAGCAAGGTTGTTATCTCAATATGAATTCCTTTTTTATGAGTTCTTTTTATTGTATCAAGAACTGGCTGCAGCTTAGCCTTACAATTCTTCATGTAAAACTCATCGCTAAATCCCTTAAGATCAATATTCATAGCATCAATATATTTTGAAACAAAATCAAAACACTCTTTAGTCATAAAACCATTAGTGACAAGAATATTCTTCAGCCCTTTTTTCTTTGCCAAAATTGCAATATCTTTGACATACTCTATAAATATTGTTGGTTCATTATAAGTATAAGCAATGCTTTTGCATCCAGTCCGTATAGCCTCATCAACTACTTGTTTGGGAGTCATGGATTCTCCAAAAATGCCCTCAAGATATGTTTCTGATTCTTGTGATTGAGAGATATCATAATTCTGGCAGAATCCACATTTAAAATTGCATCCAAAAGTTCCTATGGAGTAAGCATTAGTCCCAGGAAGAAAATGATACAATGGCTTTTTTTCAATAGAGTCCACATTTCTTGAGATAACCTTTCCATAGACAGTAAGATAAAGTTTTCCTTTGATATTTTTTCTTACTCCGCAAATTCCAATCTTTCCTTCAGAAATAAGACATCTATGAGCACAGGAAATGCATCTTAAATTGTTGCCTTCTTTTTTGTACAGCTTGCATATTTTCATAAATCTAATAAACCCCCTAATCTTAAATAACTTATGCCTTCCTGGTATCCTCAAGATAAAAAAGAATTAAATGAACTTTTAAATAAACTAATTCAAGGCACTTCAAAGAGGATTCATGGATTAATTGTTCCTCATGCAGGATATGAATTCTCTGGAAAAATTGCTGGAAAAGCTTTTGCAATGCTAAAAAACAATAAAAAAACAAAAGCAGTTGTAATTGGCCCGAGCCACTATACAGGATTTGAAGGAGTAAGAGCATTAAAAGAAATTGAAACCCCTCTTGGCAAAATAAAAGTAATAAAAAACAATTTCAAAACTCTTGATTATGAGCATTCAATAGACAATGAAATTCCTTTTCTTCAAAAATTAGGATTTAAGGAAATTCTTCCATTAGTCGCAGGAGAAATCAGCAATGAACAAGCAGAGGAAATTGCAATAGAAATCTCCAAAATTAAGGATGCCGTATATATTTTCTCAACTGACTTAAGCCATTTTCTTCCTTATGCAGAAGCTGTTAAAGAAGATAAGCAAACAATAAAAGCAATTGAAAATTTGGAGAATAAAAACAAAATAAATGCATGTGGAAAAAATGCACTAATGATTTTAATTTCCCTATGCAAACTAAAAAATTATAAGCCAAAATTAATGGAATATAAAAATTCAGGAGATATTATAGGAGATAAGAATTCTGTTGTTGGTTATGCTTCTTTTTACTTTTAAGAATTATGGCTTTCAGCACTGAGCTTGTGTATCGCTTCCACTAGCAGAATATCCAAATCCAGGACTTGGACTCTCAGCAGATAATTCATAAATATTTACTCTCCCTTCTTTTTTCATTTTTACTAAACCAAAATCAATAAGTCCTTTATTTGATTTTCTAATTTTTCTTTCATTAAATAAAGAAGTTAATTACAGTATAATAAATTTTCGTAGAAATTAATTAGAGAGTTCAGGTACAAGGCAACCAGTTGCTTCTGAAAATGATTCAAAAGTTCTTCCTCCAGAATATGCCTTCCCATTAATCTTTATTGTAGGATATCCGGTAATATTTTCTTTTTCACATAAATCTGCACCTTCTCCAGGTTGTTGATTTGCAGTTTGACATTCAATCATCATCTTTCCTGCATTTTCTAAACCACCAAAAGTTTCGATAAGATTATGGCAATGCCCGCACCACCCAGCATAATACACTCTTATACCTTTTTCATATAGACAAGAACTAAAATTTTGGATTAAAACATTTTGCTCTTCAGTAAAAGTAGATTCGGCTGGTTCACTATTTGGTGACACCTGATCTTCAATAACAGAAAAAGGAGTAACTCCCTGAACTAAATTCTCTCCATCTTTAGTAATATATAAGGGAATATCTTGTTCTTGATAATTAACAACTACTTCATATAAACCGTATTTTTCACTTACTCCAACTAATTCTACTCCTCCCCCAGTCTGAGAATTTGCAAAATCTAAGATTATTTGAGCAGCAACATTTCCAGTAATAGTCTTGCCAGATATGCCTCCATAAAAATTATTTGCTAAGAATATAATAACAACAATTCCAAAAACAATAGTAGAAAGTATCCAAGGATTATTTCTTAATGTCTCAGAAAGTGACTTTTTATTATGATGAACCTCATGAGGTTCTGCATGCTCGTGATGTTCATGATGCTCTGGTGCATGAGTTTCTTCCATCTAAATTCCATGAAATGGAATTTTAAAAAGCTTTTGGTAGTATCAAAAAGATTAAAAATTGATTTCCCATCACTAATATTATGGCAAACAAAAACCTGGAGGTTGTTTTCAATGGCCTATGATATAATTATAGGAAGGAATGAAGCTGATAAAAAAGCTCTTGCTAATAAAGGATTAATTTACCTTGGAAAAGGGTATGTTAAAATGGAGCAGTACACATCATTAAGCAATAAAATTTTCTTAGATGTTGTAAAAAGCCATGTAATTCTTGTGGCAGGAAAAAGAGGTTCAGGAAAATCCTATACCCTAGGAGTTATTGCAGAAGAAATTTCAAACCTTCCAAAAGAAGTAAGTCAAAATATTGGTTCATTAATCTTTGATACTATGGGAATTTACTGGACTATGAAATATACAAATGAAAAAGACAGGGATCTTTTAGAATCCTGGCAATTAAAAGGAAAGAATCTTCCAGTAAAGATTTTTGTTCCATTTGGACACTATGATGATTACATAGAAAAAGGAATTCCAGTAGATGAAAAATTTGCCTTAGATGTCAATGAAATGGGTGCAGAAGATTGGATTCTCACTTTTGGATTAGATATGATTAATCCAGTTTCAGTTGTAATACAAAGAGCAATAAATAAATTAAAAGATGAAAAATATGAACTCACAGATATTATAAAATTAATAGAAAGAGATGAAAAAAGTTCAAGTGACATAAAAAATGCTGCAGCAGGCTTGTTTGAAGCAGCAAATACCTGGGGAGTTTTTGCAAAAGACAAAGAAGAGCCCACAAAAGTTGAGGAATTAATTACCGCTGGAATAACATCTGTTTTAGATTTAAGCATTTACAATTCTGTTGGTGCATTTAATGTTCGTGCACTTGTTATTAGTCTTGTCTCAAGAAAAATATTCAATCAAAGAATGGCTGCAAGAAAAAAAGAAGAAGTAAAAGCAGTAGCAAAGGGTTTTGAATTTCTATCTGGCGAAGAAAAAAAAGAATACCCCCTTACCTGGATTTTTATAGACGAGGCTCACGAATTTCTTCCATTAAATGGAAAGACAATTGCAACAGACGCTCTTATACAATTGCTAAGAGAAGGAAGACAGCCAGGAGTATCTTTAGTTCTTGCAACTCAGCAGCCTGGACAAATTCACAGAGATGTTATGACACAATCAGATATTGTAATCTCTCACAGAGTAACAAGCCAGCCAGATGTTGAAGCACTAAATTACATTATGCAGACTTATCTTCTTGAATCAATCAGGCAGTATATGGATGACTTACCAAGCTTAAAAGGAAGTGCAATAATCCTTGATGATAATTCTGAAAGAATCTATCCAATGAGAGTGCGTCCAAGATTTACTTGGCATGGGGGAGAAGCTCCAACTGCAATAAAGGTGGAAAAGAGACTATAAAATGCCAGAAAATTGTCAACACTATTGATGGAACTGCTTACACATTTGGGAAAATTGTATTATGCAGAAAAAAAGAAGAGCAAGCCCGTATAGAAATTCAAAAAAAATGGGCTCATGGGAAGCTGAACCAATTTTTAGATGCTTATCAGATGGAAAAGTAGAGAGATTAATTAAACAAGATAACCCAAAACCATAATTCTTTTAAAGCAAGTTTCTCATAAGTTTTTATGACAGAAACACCTGAAAAAAGAGCAAAGTCAAAACTCTTAGAACTTTTGCCTGTTTTTTTAGAAGCAAATAAGTCTCTTGAATCACTTGGATTAGATGATGTAGATACTGCAGCCATGCTTTTAGAAATTGAAGAAGAGTATGGAATTAATTTTGGAGAGTTATATGAATCTCTTAGTAAAAGAGAGTTAAAAAAAGGATTTTATGACAATCAAATGACATTAGCAGATGTTTTATATTACATGGTTCAACAAGGAAAAATTGAGCCAATTACATTTCCACAAAAATAGTGTGCTTCCTACAGACATATGTCCTACCCCTAGAATAGCTTACTAAAATCAAA
>CAZBPV010000008.1:0-31200 GCA_964493885.1 Candidatus Woesearchaeota archaeon | reverse complement strand
TTGCATTGATACTCACTGCACGGGAAATTTGTAAATTGATTGCATTTCTGGCAATTATCTCCACCAGTAGGAGCATCCCACTGAAGGCACTTAAAATCAACTTTTCTTTCTCCTTCATTTTTCCATGCTATTAAAAGAACTAAAACTGTTACTATAGCCCCTGTCCAAAATGCAGCTCCTGGCTTTGTAAACCATTTAGGCCCAATTCCTTTTGCTCCTAAATTAGCAACTGTTTTTCCAAAAAGAGTTCCTAAAGAAACAGCTAATGCAAGTGCTTTAGATTGTGATTCACTTGCCCCAAACATCGGAGCAATATATCTTACTGCTGCCCAAATCCCAGCTGCACTTGCAAATGCTTTTCCAATTGCACCCCATCCACCTTTTTCTGTAACTGTCGCAGGTGATGATACTTGTCCTCTTAATGCTCCAGCACTGACTCTATGACCTTCTTTTTCATAAAACCCCCCACCAAGATAATTAGAATCTGCTTGGTAGGTATATCCATCGTATCCAATTTGTTTTAATTGCGCTGCAGAGAGAGAACCCGGTGGAGAAACAGATGCTGGAGCAGAAACAGGATCAGGAGTTGTACTTACTTTCGCTGGAGGAGCTGCATCAGGAGTTTTTCCCTTAATTACACCAACTAATGGGGCCAACCCTAATAATGATTCCCAACTCTGACCTTCAGATTCTTGAGCTTGCCCAATTGCTTCTTCTAATCCAGTTTGGGGGTTCAGAGGAGTCTTTGGTTTTGCTATACAAAACCCGCCAACACACTCATAATTTGGAGCACATTGAGAATCAAAATTACATCTTGCTGCTGCGGGCTCTGCCTTTACAATTAGAATACTCCCAATCCCAATAATATAGACAACTGCTATCATTCCTATTATTAAAATTAATATTTCACTTATTGCTATTTTGCCGTATTTATTCATTTTCTTAAACCTTTTCTATGCCAGGGATAATATGTAAATCCTCTGTAATATTATAAAATCCTTTATAACCAAGATAATTCTTTTTACTTCCACAATCTCCAAGATATCCACAAACATTGTTTATTTGTTTTCCCCAGTCAAGAGTACTACACTCACAATTCTCCTCGCAATCACCCTCATCAATACTTTCCCATAATAATCCTTCTTCATATTTCATAGTGCATTGAACATTTCCTTTATCACAAATTTCTTCTTGCCCTTCTTTCCAGAATTCAAATCCTGGAGCATATTTTGGGGCACATCCTTCAACAAAATCACTATACTTAAACCATATGCAATCCCTTTTATCTGAATTTTCACAATCTAATTTTGTTTCTTGCTCTAAGCAATCCTGCCATCTGTTAACTCTGCAAGCACCAACTCTATAATCTTCTATAGAAGATTGTATGCAAATTTCAGATCTAAAATCAGCACACGGTTCAACAAGAACCTCACTATTATAACATAGTAATCTAAAGTATCTGCTTCCTGGCTGATTTTCTTTACTCAAGTCTGTTTTTTGATTAAAATTTTCATTTTCACCTAAAATTAATTTCCCATTAGATACAATTGCACACCAGCTCTCCCCATGTGCATATTTTTGTCCTTCAAATGTGCATCCTAAATCTCTGCAAATATAATTTCCATAATTAGGAGCTCCAGCATCAACCCCTCTTTCATATTTCTTGCAAGTGCTTCCAGAAAAATAATCACAATTCCCACATATCCTTGAATTAGCATTTCCATTTGCACTATTATAACCGCAACTCTCTGGAATTGTTTTTATTTCTGCCCAGTAATTTTTATCATTATATTTTGATGAATCATAAATATTTGCAAGATTCCCGCAAGTGTCTGTATAATATACTGCATCTTTTCCTTCAACACAAGTAGTTATAGAAGAAGGAGCACAATTAGTTCCAAGATTTTCATCTGAACATAATTTTCCTACATAAAAATCAATTGTAGAATCTTTTCCTTGCGCTTTTATTTCATTGCACTCTTTTTGTGTTGTTCTCTTGCATGTTACCTCAAATTCTTGTTCAAAAACACAAGCACCCTCAATATCAGAAGTAGCACTTAGTATGCACGAAGCTTCATTTTCAGCATCTGTTCTAAAATTAATTTCTAAACCATAAAGATTTGAAAGTCTCTTGCAACGTGTTTGAGTTACAAAAGCAGCTTGATTTCCTATTAAACAGCATCCTAATTGACACTGAGAAATATCACAATTTTCACTTGCATCCCACACTCCCCCTTTGTCATTGCAAACTTTTTGAGGAGTATTCTCTAAACAAGTTCCTTCTTGACTATTAAAACAGCATCCTTGCCTGCAAAAAGAAGATGCTGCGCAAGAAGTTTGAGCTTTTTGAAAATTAGCATCACACTTGCTTTCTTCTTCATTCTGACACCACGCACCATAAGTAGTTTTCTCACAACAATAAGATATTTGTGCAGAAATTAAGCAAGTTAAAAAAATTCCAATTAATAAGATTATTCCTATATTAATTATTTTATTTTTTTTCATCATCCATATCCTGGAGGCCAGACAACACTCCTTGAAGCAAACTGGAATCTTTCATTAGTATTTCTATCAGTTAAAATATAGATTGTAGTTCCATCACTCTGTTTTTTCTTTTCTACTTTTAAATCATGATAATAGTTCATATATGCACTTGTTTCAACAGCCCCAATAGTAGTTTCAAAGCTAACAATGCTATTAGCAATAGAAACTAATTCATAAAGATTATTATTAAGAATCACACTAAATTGTTTGTATGTTTCTATTTCATCTCCTTTTTTTAATGCAAGAGTATAATTAAATAGAGCAATAACTCTTTTTGGAAGTAATTCAACTGCAAATGCTTCTCTTTTCAAACTAACTTGATAACCTTTTGCTTTAAAATTACTTTCAAGTTGGTCAAAACACTGCTTCACATCTTGGGTTATGTTTTGTTTAACTTCTGCTTCAATACTCTGTTTAAGCATAGGTTCCTGGACAATGCATCTCTCATAATCCTCTGCAGTATAACAAAGATACTTTATTTTTTCTCCTTGGTATAAATAATAGAATTCTGGATTAAGGCTTCCACCTTGTGGAGAAAGAATATCTATGCTTTCCTTTAATTTATCCTGCAAACAACTCTGTATAAATGCATTTGGACTCTGAGCCCCTAACCCAAGACTTGAACTAATCTGTGGATAAAACATATAAATTAAAATCCCAAGAGCAACAATTACAATTGCTAATATAATAAATATAGTCACCTGTGCTTTTTTATCCCTCTTTTTCACCATTATTTTTAGACGATACAGTTATTTATAAACTTTTTATATTAAAATGCTTCTGTTTGCTCTTCTTCTTCTTTTGAAGAATCTTTTACTCTAACTCCTTCTTTTAATGCTTCCCTTTCTATTGCAATTAATGCTTGCCGTACTTCTTGTTTTATTATAGCAGCTTTTTGATTATTCATCCTTTCATCTTGAGTTGTGCTATCTCTTCTTTTAATCATAAAATCTTTATAACTATCTAATGCATTAAGGCATTCTATATATTTTGTTCTAAAGCCTTCTGGGCACCCCCCCAAATATTTTTCTTTTTCTTCTTTAGTTTCTTTATAAATAGTTTTGATTCCTATTGTTAATACCCTATAAACTGCCCTAGCTTCTTTTAAATCCTCTTCACTCCCATCTAACATATTTTCATCAATCCAATAATCTGGAACACTAGGGGTTGTATTTAAAGAATATTGATTTCTTGGAGTTAGCTTTAATGGTGAGGAGGGATTAGGATTATAAACAGTCACATTTGTCTGAGGAGATTCTGTTAGTGCAGGATTTGCAGCCACTCTTCCCTTTTCACTTGCATAACTTTGAGCTCCACTTGTAATCATACCTTTAACAAGTCCTCCCATAAATGCATCTCCTTCTGGAGTACATCCAGCACTTGCCATTGCCAATACCCCTAAGAATGCAAGTGTTGTAAGTGTTTTTCTCATGTTTTTTGAATATATCCTAAATATTTAAATGTTACTATTCTAAAGTTAAAACTCTCCAGGTTTTATTATCATTGAACAGCCAGATTTTATATTGCCCCATCCATCAACACATTTAATATGATAAGTTATTGAAGGATTCCAGTCTGCTTTGTGATTTAAAGATAAACCAGTAGTCATTGAACTTGCATTTTCAATATCAAAATTGCATCTGTAAGCATCATAATAGCATGCTGCAGGTTCATCTGTGAAAATTTTTAAAGTGTTAACTTCATTAAATACCCTCACAATTCTTGGAGCCTTATTATCAATATCTACTGTAAATTCTGTAGAACTACTTGCTTTATTTCCTGCACTATCTTCGCAATTAACATAAACTATATGCTCTCCTCTATTCCAGTCAACTAAATCCTGACTATGGTAACTTGAGAAAGTATTAAATATCGGAACTCTTCCCCCATTTTTATTTCCACCCCATTTACATGTAGCTTCCCCATCTTCACTTCCTCCAGAAGTTTTAACCTCTAATTTTAATGTAACTGGTTCAAAACCTTTTTTAATCGTGCCATTTGGCCTAATCCAATCTATTTTTAATTCACTTTCAGAACTATGAATTGTATAAATAAAATCATCTTGATTTATATTCCTCTTTGATTCATTTTCTGTTCCTTTAAACCATGGCTGGTCTTTGCATTTAATATAAACATTATTTTCTTCTTTGTCTAAGTCAGTTAATTCTGTTTTGCACTGCCATCCTAGTATCTCTCTTTCATTAATTCCTGTTTTGCAATTCATAGTGTAAGGCATTTGTTCATATTCAATATTAGGGCTAAAATCATATTTGCATTCAGCAGGCTCATTAATATTTATTGTTAAATTTAATTTGTTAGCTCCAAATTTTAAATAACCATTATTTTTAGGAGTTGTCTTTGTAAACAAATGATTTACAGCTGTTAAGTCTGGCCCAGAATTTGCACAGAATCTTATAGCATACTCTTCTACATTTGTATTCCCGTGATAATCTCTGCATCTAACATATAGTGTCATATTTGCATACATCTCCCTAATATCTCCTATAGCATCTTCAACACTGCTTACACTCGGAAGCATAATTGTTAGATTATGAGTTTTATTAAAAAAAGTTAATTCATTGAAATTTCCTTGCATGTCATCAAAATTATCTGTTCTACTAAGATGATATCTGCACTCTGCAAACTCATCTGTAATTAATTGAACTCTAATTGGTGTAAATTCTGTTATACAACTTCCATCTTCCTTAAATAATCTAACTCTTTTAGCTTCAATTTGTTCATAATTATATCCTGTTTCAGGCTCACCCATTGAGATTAATGGAGCAGCGTTGTCATTCGGAAGACTCTCACAAATTGGATTTTCAGTATTAGGATTTATTAATTTACATGCTGTTCCAAGGCTTTCACATCTATATTTAGTGCAAGGTTTTAATGAGTCTTCATTGCATACATGGCAGTCTGCTCCTCCAATTGGAGATTGCCATGGCTTGCATATAAACTCAGCATCTTTTTCTCGAGTATCTCCAATACCAAAAATTGATTTTAGTAATTCAGCAACTAAAACAACTACCATTAAAACTGTTCCAACTCCTGGGATAAGTCCTATCGCTGCAAATGTAGAGGCCATAACCCATGTTGCATCTTCACTTAATCCAAAAGCATCTCCTAATAACATACCAAATGAAAATCCAGCAACTGCCCCCATGGTTTTGCTTAAACCAGTATGGAGCATTGTTTCTTTTGTAGCTAACATTACTCCTAATTGAAGCAAACCACTTGAGGCAGAGAGTATCGCACTAACTGTAGCCATTTTTTCTATTTGTTTAAGATAATCTTCAAATCCAGAATCCCCTAGTGTTAATCTTGAAATATAATCTCCAATCTCTTTTAAATCAACATTTTGTCCAATTACTGGAGTAGCATACTGAATATAATCTCTCCAAGAAACACTTCCTGTTTTACTAGTGCTGTAACTATTAGTTCCTTTTCCTATAAAATTAATATATGCTCCGCAGTCCCCAAAAGCAATACAAAGTTCATTTGCTTTTTCTACAAATTCATTTTTTTTGCAATCACAATTAATCTCGCACTCCCAGTCCCCATCCCAATCCTTTTCCTCAAGATAAGTGCATTTTAAATTTGCTGAACTGCAGATATTATTCCCACTACTTAAATCCTGCCCCTTTGGATAGTTTGGAACACATGTACTAAACTTAAATCCATCATCTATATCTGTATTCTGAACTTTGCACTGAGGATGACTATTACATGCTTCTTCATCTACACCATCTGCACCATTAAAACTAAAACACTCTGCAGCATTATTCGGGACACACATAGATACGCTAAATGTTTCTCCTGAATCATTTGTGTCTGTCTGTGCACACAGCTGGCTTCGATAATCCCCGCATGGCTCTACTTTTATCTCTCCATTAACACATAATCTTCTCCAGTGCCTGCTTCCAACAGTATCTTTTCCATCCCCAATATAAGAATCATAAACACACCAGCTCTCCCCATTTTTCCAGGTTTTTCCATCTCCATCAATACATCTTGTATCCTTACAAGTATAATCTTCTTCAGATACAGAACAAGTACTAACCAAAGCACCGCAATTTCCACAAGTTGTTGAATTAATATTACTCTGTCCGAAATTACAACTCTCGTATTTTGATAAAAACTTTCCATTATTCCAGCTTGCATCTTTATTGATAGAATAAATATTTTCTTCATTTCCACAAGAATCAAACCAATAAACCTCATTTTTTCCTTCTACGCATCCAGTATAACTCTGTCTTTCACATGTTGTATTCAAGGCTGGATGAGAGCATAAATAACTTTTATAGAAATCTCCACCTTGTTGAAAACAATTTTCTTCAGTATTTCTTCTGCAAATTCCATTATCAAAAACACATGCTCCCTGATTTATCCCAAGAGAAAGAACCATGCAATCCAGTTCACTCGAAGCTGTGCTGTCAAATATTTTTTGGAATCCCAATAAACCTGATTCTACTTCACACCTTTTTTCTGTCATATAATTTACACTGCTACCAAGAACACAGCATCCTTTTTCACATTCTGAAATTGAGCAAGCCTCATCATCATCCCATGTTCCTCCATCATTTATACATCTTGCTTTAGGTGAATTAGGAGAGCAAATTCCGCTTTCAGTACTATAACAGCATCCAATATCACATTCAATTGTGTTTTCACAACTTGTTGGAATAGGTTCTGTTTTACAAGTTCCAGTCTCACTAGAACTAACTGGCTGGCAGATTGCTCCACCATTTGTTTCAGGACAGCAAAAAACAGATTGAGCAGAAGCAACTTTTACAGAATCTCCAAATATCTTGCCTAAAAAATAAGAATTAGCAGACGGCATATTAATTAGTAAAAATAATTGAATTATAACTATTAAAAAAATGCCTCTTGTTGTTCTTTTTGAAATTCTCATATTACTGCAGGAAGCACACACCCCCTTATAGCAAATTTAAATACGTCCTTACTTTGTTTGTGGGTAATTCTATAGATTAAAATATAATCTCCGCTTCTGAATTTATCTATAGATATGTCAGGATTAATTAACATCTGATTAAGTTGTTCATAATTACAATTCATTGATTCTTTATTAACAATATCTTGAGCGATTATAGCTAAATCATAAAATTTGCTTGAAAATATACTCTCAATCTTATTTAGCGTGATTGTTTCACCAGCTTTTTCAGTTGTTATCCCTCCGTCGATAGTTAAAATTACTTTTTCCGGAGCTAGAGTTATTTTAAATCCATTATATGTTTTTTGAACTTCATATCCCTGCTGTTCTAATCCATTAGCATAATCTGAAAAGCACTGCTCAACATTACTTGAAATTGCTTTTTCTATTTCTTTTGATAGATGTTCAATTAACATTGGCTCTTGATTTATGCACGGAGAAAAAAGTCCATCAATATAACAAAGATAAGAAATATTTGTATAATCTTTTTCATCACTAAATTTAAATTTTATAGAAAGATTATTTTCAATATACCCTCCTTGTGAAGAAATTTCTTGAATTGTATTTCTTATATTATCTTCCATACATATTTGAATAAATGATGAAGAAATCGAAGGCGTTGTTCCCCTTCCTGGAGACTGAATATTTCTTATCAGAAAAAAAATACCAACACCAGCAATTAATAAAACTGCCACAACAATAAAAATAGTTATCTGTCCCTTTTTATTTATTTTTTTAGCCATAAATTCACCCCTTTCTTTTTTATTCTTTCAACTTTTCCATCAAGGGTTAGTTCAAGAAGATATTTGTCTGCAGTATTCCAAGATATTCCTAGAAACTTAGCCAATTCAGAAGAGGTTATTACTTTGTTCTTTCTAATAAAATTTATCACTCTTTCTTTATGAATATTCATATGTTAAATAATATCATTTTTAGTATGAATATACATAAGTATTGGAGATATATAAATCTTGCCTCAATCTTGTATTGGGACATAAGAGGGATCTATTTTTAAATTCTAAAATCATCTCTTTTATATGCTTAAATCAGAGATGTTCAAAATTGTTAGAGAATTAGAGTTTGACACTAAAAAGACAATTTTCAAGAAAGGAAATACAGAGATACAATTATATCGTCCATCTGAATTATCTGCAAGATTCAAAGATTATGATGTTAAAAAGAACTTTCAGATATGGTTAAAAGAGGGGGATAGGGAATTTAAGCCAAATCATCTAAGAGTTATGATAGATCTTAATCTAAGAGTAAGAAGTCGTCCAGAATTAAAGAAAGAATTGTTAATTGCTTTTGATAACATATTCTATGGTAAAGATCCTGAAAAAGAACTTGTAAAGTTATCTAAACAGAAATTTGAGCACTATCTTAATGATTTAGTGATTATTGGAATATTATCACAATTATTCATTATTGAACAAGAATATGGTTATCACAGAGAAAGTATGTTTGAGCCACCAACTTTATTCTTTCAGGGTTGGATAAGAGAATTTATTGACAATCCAAAAGAGATAGATAATTTATGTATGAGTGTTTGTAATGGACAACCCCCAATAGTAAAATATGTAAATAAAGAGAACAAAAAACACAAAATGTATGTTAAAGAAACTTCTGCTCTTTGGTATCTTAATAATTAGTAACAACAATTTCTTTTATCTTTCCTCTACCTTTTCCATCACAATTTATCATTCTATTTGCATTAACAAACCTAATATTATAATTTTTATACACGCCCTTAATAAAATCTGTATCACTATTTGAAAGCATAACCTTACAACCTTTTTTATCTAATTTACTAAAAACTTCTTTTAATTGTTTTTGTTCTTTTTCTAAGAAGTTTCCTTTTGTATATGTTGTAAAACTCTTTCCTTTCTTTAGGGGATAATAAGGAGGATCAAAATAAACAAAAGAATTTTTATCTGCATATTTTAAACATTCTTCAAAGCCCTTATTAATTATCTTTACATCTTGTAATAATTTAGAAATTTCTCTTAAATCTATTTCTGGACAGATTAAAGGATTCTTAGAATTATTAAAGGGAACATTAAAACCTCCTTTAGAATTAACTCTATATAACCCATTAAAACAAGTTTTATTCAAATAGATAAACCTACTTGCTCTTGTTAAGGGGGAAAGTAATTTAGGATCTTCCTCTCTTATTTTATAATAATTTTCTTTACTATGGATTTCTTTTAATTTTTTTAATTCTTTAATAAGATTCTCAACATCATTCTTTATGACTTCATAAGTATTAATTAATTCTGCATTTATATCAAAAATAAAAACTTCTTTGGGTTTGTATTTTTTAAGAATATAAAATAAAACTGCTCCCCCTCCTACAAATGGCTCTAAGTATCTATCTATATTTTCAGGGAAGAATGGTTTAAACTGCTCTATGAGTTGTTTCTTACCACCTGCCCACTTTACAAAAGTAGGTATTTGATTTTTCATTCTATTGTTTCTTTGGTTTATTCCAATAAGGGCTTTTACACTTTGGGCAGATAATAGGTATTTCCTTATTTCTTGGAATCCATTTATGCTTACACCTCTCGCACTGATAACCCTTAATCTTAAGTTCTATTTCAGCCATAATAAATAAAGATATTTACTCTTTATAAACTTTACTTATAAAGGTTATACTTTAATAGTAATAACTTTACAACAGAAATATTTATAAAGGATAATTACCTATCTAAACTATACTTAAACAAGTAAATATAAACAGGGCATAAAGCCCTGCTTTGTATCCCACGATCAAATGAAATACAATAATGCAAAACAAACAGAAGTTAAAAAGATTTGCTGTCCTAATTGCAATAGTAATAAAACTAAGAAAAGGGGATTAAGACAAACAGAGAATAGAGGAAAGATTCAAAGATACTTCTGTAATAATTGTAAAACTTCTTTTGTTTTAGATGATGGTTTCTTTAGAATGAGAAATAATCCTCAAAAGATTACTTTATCTATGGATTTATTTTATAGGGGGGTATCAACAAGAAAAGTGCAAGAACACTTATCTGCTTTTTATCCTCATAATGCTGATCATAGAACTATATTAAGATGGATTGTAAAGTATGCTAAAATGATTCATTCCTTTACAAATAAACTAAAAATTAATTGTGGAAAAGAAATACAAATTGATGAGATGGAATATAAAACAAAAGGAAAGAAAAGTTGGTTTATTGATTCAATAGATACTACTACTCGTTTTATGGTTGCTTCTGAATATACTAAAACAAGAGAGCAGAAAGAACTTAAATCAATTCTACAAACTGCAAAACAAAAAACAGGCAATCAGATTAAGATAGTTACAAGTGATGGTTTTACTGCATATAAAAAAGCGATTAAGAAAGTTTTTGGATATAATAACAAATTAGGAAAATATAATGTAATTCATAATAAAGTAACTCAATTAAAGAATGAAGGTTTTAATCATAAGATTGAAAGATTACATAACAATATAAGACAAAGAACTAAGACATTTAGAGGTTTCAAGAACATAGATTCTGCTAATGCTATAATGAAAGGTTTTGAAGTATTTTATAATTTCATTATGAAACATCAGGCATTAAATAAATGTCCTTATGAATTGGCTACTGATTTAAAATTAGAGAATCTTAATAAGTGGTTGGAATTGATACAGATTTCTAAAAAAGCATAAGTTTATATGTTACTTATAGTTACTATTAGTAACTATGGCTACAATTAGAATTGATGAAAAGTTAAAAGAATTAATTGAAAAAACTATTAAAAAAGATAAATTTCGTTGGAAATACCAAAACTCTAAGGGTTTTGTAGATAATGCAGTTTCTAAACTTCTAAAAGAAGAAGGAGTTATAAAAAATGGATAAGGAACTTTATGAGAAAAATTCTGATATGTATTTAATTGCAAGGCATAAATATAGACAATTGAAAAAGCAGGGAAAATTGAGCAAAAGACAAATAAAAGAAATAGAAAAAAGGTTTAGAGTAATGAGTTATTGGTTGCTACTCAATACCCCAAACCATAAAGAAAAAATAATTTTACAACATCGTTTATTCTTATGCTTAAAGAATTGGGAAATTAACAGATAATTCTTGTGCTTTAATCAATGTTCTTACACGACTAAAATCATAGAGATTATTCTCATCAATAGTAATTCCATATTCTTTAAAAAATTGCATTGGAACATAAACAAAATTATCATCTATGTTTAATACATTTTTCTTATCCACTGGGAATGGAACAGGTTTTTCATGAAAAGCATAATCACAACCATAAGACAAAGCATATCTAAAATAAGATGCTTTGTATTTATCCATTCTTTTAGGCAAAGAAATTATAAATAATCCCTTTCCTTTTCTAATAATTTGTCTTACTTCTGTCCATTTTGGGGTGTCATAATAATCTCCTGCACGAATAATGAAGTTAGATATTCCATTAACAAGAGCAAATTTTAATTTTTCTTCTATATCAACAGATTCTATCTCTATTAACAAGAATATTTCTTTTCCACAAGATTTATACTTTACAACATTTTTTTTAAAAACCTCTAAAGCATCAGTAATGTTAATCTCTTGTAAAACAAATGTATTCAAATTTGATTGCAATTGTATTTCATTTATTAAATCAAATTCATCAAAGGATTTTATATCTCCTTTATTAAATTGAACAAATGAAAGAACTTCTGAATCTGGATATTTGTTAAGAAATCCATTTAGCTCATTAACAAATTTGTCTAAATTATCTTTCTTAAAAGAAGTTCTTGTTTTTGGACTTATTCTCTTGATATATGGTATCAAATCCAAATTCAATAAATTCTCAACACCAAATTTAGTAGCATAATCAAATTCTTTATCATTTGATAATATTCTTTTATTTACCATTTTATTAAACCTCCTTTCATCTCTATTCCTAAACCAAACCAAAAGGTATTTAAGGAATAAAGATCCCTGATCATTATAGCGTGAAAAGAGGATCTGTATTCTTGAATAATTTTAAATTTAGTTCTAACAAGGTTAGTATTATTTGCTCTTGCACTCTCTTTTGAAAATAAATTTCTCATTTTCCTCTAATTACCTTTCAGGTTTTTAATTATTTAGAAGTTTTATAATCAACTTCTTGCTAATGTAACAATAAAGCAAATCAGCTTCTGTTATGTTTCGCTAATTTGTTAAGATTTCTTGCTTTTTAAAGATTCTGTTTTAGATTAGATAATTAATTTTTTAGAAAAACTATGAAAGAGAGGAGAAAAAAGTCTGTTGCGAAACATAACTCTTTCCCCTCTTTCATTGAATATCTTAAGATATTGATCTAAGATCATTTGCATTTAAAAATATTGTCTTTATTGTTGAGGTGAAGAATTTTTGTATTTTATCTGAACCTTTATACTTAAATGATTTAAACATCTCCTTGTTTGTCCTCTGCCCATACTTTCATATCCTCCACAAGAAATTATTCCTTCCTTTGAAGTTTCCTTATTTTTATACATTTCAGAAATAAAATCCCCTAATTTGACAGAATATCCTTTATCCTTACAAAGAGGATTACTACAGGAAATACCCCAATTATCTTTATTTAGTAAAATATTATTTTTTTGAGCAATATCTCCCTCTGTTCCCTCAATTTTTATTTCTTCTATTTCTGGGAATGCTTCTTCAAAACTTACTGGATTTCCTCTGAAAAAATAACCTTTTGTCATATTTTAAACAGATATAACTTCCTTTAATATTTTTCTATTAACCAATAGATCCCTTTAATGTCCCAATACACCTCAATCTATAAGAAAGAATCTGTTTAGTCGTCAGTTTCAACTCTAGGAGCAAGAATAAAACTTATTTCCATTAAGTCATTTTTAAACTCAAGCATTAAAGGATGGTCATTTGAAAATTTTATTATGGTTTTTTCTGTGAGTCTTGCACCCTTGGCAAACTTTTGCAGATACTCAATGCTATAACGAGACTTGCATTCTTCTGCAATTATCTTAGCTTCATCACCTGAAAACTCAGACATGGCAGAGTTTATTCCTCTTGATTCTATTACAAATTTTCCTTCTCTTGTAGCAAAAGTACAAGCATCTGCAACAACTGCACAATCTTCGATTGAGTCAGTAAAGTCTATAGAATCAAGTTCTATTTTAGCAACATATTCTAATTTTGGTAGCTCTTTATCTTCTGATTCTATATCAATTAGATTAATACTAAAATTTCTTTTAATTCTGTCCTGAATCTGGATATCCAAAAAATTTTCTCTTTTTTGAAGGATTATGGCACTCCCTGCTCCAGCTCTTTTAAGAATTCTCTTTAAACTATCAAGATTTATACCTATTACCTCTTCTCCTGCTTCAAATTGTGAAAATGCAAGTTTTGGGAGCTTAAATTCTACCATTGCAACATTGGCTGGATCTATCGCAACTATTTTCATTCCATCTTCATTAATCTTAATCCTGACTTCAAGAACTAATTCAGAGATTATATCTATTGCTTTGGACAATAATTGAGGATTTTCTAATTTAATTAGCATATTTATGGGTGTTTAGCTTATCTTTTAAGTATTACTATTGTCAAGTATAAGGTATTTTTTTAAACTTTCGATTCTGTCATATTGTATGGATGAACCAACCTTCAAGGAAAAGAGGATAAGAAATATAACTAATTTGTATTATTCCCGTCCAGATGTTCAAAAAGCAATATTTGAATTTTCTAAAAACAGGGAAATCTGCCCAAGATACTTTGAAGGATTTGGAAAACGTCCTGATAGTCTCCAGTATCCTGGAGATATTTTTGAATTAGTAAAAAAAGGAGCAACTTCTTTTCATTGTTCAGAAGAACTCTGGGAAGATGTTATGAAGATTGAAACTGGAATGAATGAAAAACAATTAAATGAATTAAGAATTGGATGGGACTTGCTTATTGATATTGATAGCAGATATATAGATTATAGCAAGATTATGGCTGATATTATCATCCAGTTCCTGAAATTTAATGGAATTAAAAACATTGGGATAAAATTTAGTGTTTCAGGGGATACACCAGTATTAATAAAACAGAATAAAAAGATTTCTTTTATACCAATCTCAGAAGCAACTAAGCTAATGAAAAAAGGAAAAAAATTAAAAGTTTTATCATTAGATAAGAATAGAAAAGTCAAATTTTCAAAGATTTATGATTTTTTAGAACATAACGACATAATATATAATCTAAAACATTCTCAGAGCACAATTCCTTTAAAAGTTACTAAACATCACTCGGTATTTACATGGGATAAAGGAGAGATAATTCAAAAAAAAGTAGAAGAAATAAAAAAAGGGGATTTTTTGATTTCCTTTAATTCAGAAAAAAATCCTCTAATCTGCAATAATTTAGAGATTCTTCACAAATTTGAATTAAATAAGAACCAGCATTCTAAGAATAAATTAATAAAAAAAATAAAACCCTGCCCAGAACTAATGAGATTAATTGGCTATTTTTTGGCTGAGGGGCATATTACAAATAGAATCAATCAAACAGGATTTACATTTCACAGAAAAGAAAAAGAGTATATAGCAGATGTTAAAAATATTTTAGATAATTTGACTAAAAGAAAAATATCTATAAGGCACCCAAACCCAAATTCCACTCAAATACTTATTCATTCAAAAGAATGGGCAACTTTCTTTGATAATTTTTGTGGAAAGAAAGGAGATAAACATATCCCATCTTTTTCATGGCAATTGCCAAAAGAATTATTTATAGAAATGCTTAAGGGGTATATCCGAGGAGATGGATATAAGGTTGGTAAATATGGAATTGTAGTCAAATCTGTATCAAAAAAATTAATAACTGAATTTATTTGGTTATGCAAATTAAACGGCATTTCTTGCAATTTATCATATGAAAAAAATAAGGCGCATAAATTGCCGCAAGGAAATTGGTTTAAAGGAAGCGAAGTTTATCTTTTGAGAATACCCAAATCAGAACTTCCAGATTTAGAGTTTCACAGGCCAAGAAATAAATTCTCTCCTCATGCAGGCGATAAAGTTTTTCCTACTGATGGGCTTAAAAAAATATATTATCAGATTAAACCCAAAATATTTAAAGATCATCGTCTAGAACATTCAACTTTAAAAAAGAGAAAAGCAAATCTAAAAAGAATAAGAAATGTGCTGAATTGGTTTGATAAATTTAAAAGTATAGAATTTAATGAAGATTCAAAGAGAATATACTCTAATTATAAAAAATTATTTAATTCTGATATTTCTGTTGTAGGGGTAAAAGAAATTACTCAACTGGGAAAAGAGAAAGTTTATGATGTTTCAGTTGAAGAAACAGAATCCTTTTTTGGAAATCATTACCCATTATTATTACACAATTCTGGAAGCAAGGGATTTCATTTAATTGTTCCTTGGAAGGCATTTCCAAAAGAAATTAATGGAGTAAAAACTACTAATATGTTTCCAGAATATCCAAGGATAATTACAAAATATATAATTGAAAAAACTAAAAATCAATTAGTAGAGGCAATTAGTGGTTTAAATAGTCCAAGCAAATACATAAAAGATTACAAGGCTCCTAAGGAAGTGATGCCTGATTTAATTCTTGTCTCACCAAGACACTTATTTAGAATGCCATACTCTTTGCATGAGAAAACAGCTCTTTGCAGTGTTGTTTTAAAACCTCATGAAATAAAAGATTTTGATTTCAAACAAGCAGACCCATTAAAAGTTAAGATAAAAGAATTTATGCCTAACTCAATAGAAGGCGAAGCTTCTGAACTTTTAGTGCAATCTCTGGATTGGTATAGGGAAAATAATAAGGAGGAAGTTGAAAGAAAAAACCAGGATTTTAATTTCAAACAAATAAAATTAACAAAGCTCTCAGAAGATCATTTTCCTCCTTGTGTTAGAAATATCTTAAAAGGAGTTTCAGACGGAAAAAAAAGAGCAGTTTTTGTTTTAATTAATCTTTTTCGTTCTATTGGAATGGATAGGGAAGAACTTGAAAAAAGAATTTATGATTGGAATAAAAAAAATGAAGTTCCCTTAAAGGAAGGTTACATAAAAACTCAATTAGCTTGGAGTTTTAGAAAGAAACCAATAATGCCTCAAAATTGCAAAGAATTTTATCAGGGCATAGGTGTTTGCACACCAGATAATTTTTGCAGTCGTGTAAAAAATCCAGTTAATTATGTTATACGAAGAAACTTATCTGAAAATCAATCTAATAAAGCCACTAAATTTAAAAAGAAGGATTAGCTTATTTAAGATATGAAAAAGAAGGTGTTATTTGGGATATTTTTTATTGCATTATTAATAAGTCTAACTTTTATTGTAGCACAAGAGAATGTTACTGATGCTCAGATTAAGGTAGATAAGGCTTATGCTTGCCTTGAATCAAAAGTAACTGGAAAGTGTAGTAGTCTCGCTCCTCAAGAAAAAATCTTTGCACTTCTTGCAATAGGAAAATGCCAGGATGAAGTAGTTGCTGCTTCTAATAGTGGAATGTGCTGGCCAGGAGGAGGATGCACTCTTAAAGATACTGCTCAAGCAGTTCTTGCTTTAAGTAAAACTAGTGTAAATACTCAAGAAGCAGAAGAATGGCTTTTATCTCAAAATGCTTCGCCAAGTGATGTTGATTGGTATCTTCAAATAGAAAGTGATAAGCAAACAAAATGCACTATTACATATGATGGAATGGGTTATCCTGTTGTTTTAAAAGAAGATAAGACATTTAACACAAATGCTGGAACATGTTTGAGATTATCTAATGATGATTTGTGGTTTAAAATTGCTACAGGATGTTACAATAAAGAATATAAAATTTCATGTGACGAGGCATTTAAAACTAATTTATTATTCAAAAAAGGAACTTCTTCAACAATCTTTGTATCTGATAAAACTCACTCAGCTTCTGCACTCGGAGCAACTAATGAACGAGTTAATTCTGTTTGTTTTATTCAAGGAGGAAAATGCAACTATGAGGGAAGTCTCTGGGCTGCCCTTGTTTTAAAGACTAAGGGTTATGATATTTCTGCTTACTTGCCCTATCTTACAACTACTGCAGAAGAAAATCGTGAATACCTCCCAGAATCTTTTTTATATGCTCTCACTTCACAAGATGATTATCGTATTGAATTATTACTCAAACAAAAAAGCAGTAAATTCTGGAATGAAGCAGGAAATAAATTTTATGATACTTCAGTTGCTCTTTATTCTATAAGTGATGAACCTGCAGAAAAATTACAATCTAAGCAGTGGCTTCTTGAAGTCCAGGATGCTGATGGATGCTGGTTAGGTAATGTAAGAGATACTGCATTTATTTTAGCATCTGTCTGGCCAAAAACTTTTCAATCTGGAGTTCAGGATTGTGTTAGTCTTGGAGGATATTGCATGGCTGAAGCTTCTTGCACTGGAACTATTCTCTCAAACTACAGATGTTCTTCTGCTATATTAAAATGCTGTGATACTGCTACTCCACTAAGAAGTTGTTTAGAACAAGTTGGAATAGTTTGTAATTCAGGTCAAAGTTGTGTTGGGGGAGTATCTTCTCCAGCTTCTGGAATTAATATAGGAGAGACTTGTTGTTTAGGAGGAACTTGCGAAGTAGTCCAAACACAAAATGAGTGTGAAGATTACCAAGGAACTTGCAGGTCATTTGGATGCAATGCAGGGGAAATAGAATCTCAGTATCAGTGTGATTTTGGAGATACTTGTTGTACTCCAGGAGCATCTCAGGCAAGCTACTGGTGGATATGGATTTTATTATTATTAATTATACTGGCTGTACTTGCAATAGTTTTTAAGGATAAATTACGCCCTTACTGGTTTAAGATTGTCTCTTTATTCAAGAGAAAAGGAAGTCCAGGAGTTCCTTCAGGAGCTCAACAGCCTTCTATGCCTATGAGAAGATATATTCCAAGAAGAATTCTTCCACCCTCTCAAAGACCTGCACCTCGTCCAGCTCCAGCTTCTAACACTGGATTAAATGATGTGTTAAAGAGATTAAAAGAAATGAGTAAGTAAGAAAACTTCACAAATAAATTTATTAAGTCTATTTTTCTTTATCCTCTATGAAAAAGAATTGGGTTATGCTTTTATCATTAGTATTATTAGTTCTGCCTTTAGTGTCTTCAATGAGTTTAGAAATGAAAGATTCTTTTGGGCAAGAAGAAACTTTAATGGCTAAGATTTCTGGAGATTTGATTAGTCCTCCTTTAAGAGAGAACATATTCCTTTATAGGGGGCATGTTAAGGTAGCAATAGATGCTTATGTTGCAAAAATAAATGAAGATTATTATATCTATGCTCCTCTTTCAGGAAAAGCACCTTTAAATTACTCTCTTGTGATTAAAGGAATAGAGTATACAAAAGGAACTAAAAAAATTTCAGAGGATTTAATAAAAAACTTTACTGTTAGAGAGGATTACGCGCCTTTTGCAATTACTCCGGGTTTTGTTGTCTCTAAAAATGATTTTACTATTACTCTTGAAAATTTCTTAGATGATGATTTAGAATTAACTATGGATATAATTACTTTAGCAGGAGATGAGGGTGGAATATCTAATTATGAAGAAGATGAAGATTATGAATTAACCTTAAGTCCTGGAAAAGAAACCATTACTTTTAATCTCGGGTTTTTAGAGTCAGCAACTGATAAGCTTATTACTTTTTCAGCAGATAACCTATCTTACTCAATCCCTGCCTCTTTATATTTAGATAAATTTTCTGAACAAAGTAAATTTTTTGCATTTGATATCTGGCCAGAAGAATTAGATTTAACAATCCCAACTTTCGATAATATAACAAAACTTGTTTATATTTATAACACTGGAACAGGAACTCTTACAGACATAAGATTAAAACTTTCAGATTCACTTAAACCTTATGTTACAATTTCAGAGGATAGTTTTGGACAGATTTTGCCAAATTCAAATGCTAATCTTAGAATGAATATTATTTCTGGTTCAGATAATTCTATTGGAGGAAAACTTAGTGTTGAAACTGCAGAAGGAATTTACAATGAAATAAGGATATCTATTAGGTTTAAGGAGGGATATGAGCTAAGTCCAGAAGAAAGAACTATTCCACTCTCAACTGATGAAGATTGTGGAAATAAAGGAAAAATATGCTTAAAAGATGAAATTTGTGAAGGTGAAGAAATTCCAGCTCATAATGGAGTATGTTGTATTGGTGGATTATGCAAGAAAAAACCCTCAGGAGCATCCTTGAAAATCATTGGATGGATAATCTTATTAGTTATGATTATTGGGGGGATCTGGTTTTATTTAAAAAAATATAAGGGTGTTAAAAAACCAATTGATTTATTAAAGATAGCAAATCTAAAAAAGAATTAATCTTTTTTATCTTTTTCAGGTTTCTTTTTCTTAGTTTTTTCTTCTAAAAGACTTTTAAGTTTCTTTTCTAAGATACTTTTTTCTATCTGGATTATTCTAGCAATTTCATCATATCCATGAAGTCTTCTCGCTATTTCATTAAATACCCCACTTACCTGATTATTTGTAATCTTTATATTCTCAGGAGAAATAACATCTACATGAGCAGGCATATATTTGAATACTAATAAACTTAAATCAAATATTCCATCTAATTCAACTTCTATCTCTGCAAAATCACTAAAAAATTGTTCTTTATCTTTTATTGGAACTGGTTCATTTACCTTCTTTTCTACAACTTCTACTCCTTTTTCACTCCCGATTGCGTCTATAATCTTATTTAATGTATCTTTAAGATGCTCTGGAGGTCTTCCAAGTACCTCAAAAATCATTATTGCTTTAACTTTTTCATTCGAACTCATTTTTTCTTTTCCTTCCTATCACAAATAAGAAAATTATTAATACAGACAAGGCAGCCAAGCCGTACCAGGCATAATCTTCTTTTAATATTCTTGAATCGTTTTTTTCAGTATTTATATCTTTTGGGTTTAGATTTATTACATCTAATTTTTGCTCTGATTTTTCTTCTTCTAAAATAGCCCCTCCAGTGATATTTATAATTTCTTTATTTTCTTCTTCAATCTTCTCATCACCTTCAGAATTAACTTCTTCTTCGTCTTTTTTATCTATCTTGTACCCAGTAAATGTATCTACATACCCTCCAGAATCTCTAACTCTAATACTTATATCCGCGCTATTAAACTCTTCTATAATTTTTATTGTAAAATCTTTTTCATCTTTTTCATCAATAGCATCCAATACATAATAAAAAGTAGATTTCCATTCAAGAGCATTTAAAATTTTTGAGATTCTTTTCTCTCCATTTAAGATATCTATTTTTATATCATAGGAATCATGTGAGAAATCCACGAGTTTTAATTTTAATTGAAATTCTTCATTGACATTTATCTTTTCTGGAAAGCTTACTTCTATCTCCTTTGAAATAACACTGGGGAGCAATATAAAAACTACAATTACTATTAACAACCACTTTTTATTTTTCATATTTCTTTACAAAGTCAGTATATTCTATATTAATTTTTCTATGTTTTTGAATAGCCTTTGCAATTAGTATTTTTGAAAAAATTCCTGTCTTAAGATAAAATTTACATTTTTCTTTTTCTTCCTTACTTAAATAACCATTTTTTTTTACCTCTACACCGATTAACTCTTGCCCTGGATTTAGAACTTTAATTCCAATAAAATCTGGAAATCCAGTTCCAATTCCGAGAATCTTTAAAAAAGGATTAAATTTTCTTTTTGCCGGGATAATTTTTTTACTCTCTAAATCTATATTATTGGTCCATTTAGCAAGAACCCACCCCTTTTCTTCCAAATCTTTCCTTACTTTAAGTTCAAATCTGCTTCCTGAAGCCCTATTCTTTTTACCTTGTTTAGAAAAATTTACATTCCCCATCTTTTTAGATTATATATCTCGAGCTTGAAGAGTTCTTCTTCCATTTGCCTTGGCTCTTTTTATAGCATCTCTTAGCACTTCCTCAGCCTTCCTTTCAAGAGCCATTCCAACTTCTTCTGCAATACTTGTAACTGAATTCTCCTTGTCAAGATTCTTCACCACTTTTTTGATATTACTTTTTACAATCAGTGTCATTTTAGTTCTCCTTAGAATTTTCTGGTTTCATAAAAGGGAATAATATAACATCTCTGATTGAATCCTGCCCTGTTAGGAGCATAATCATCCTGTCAACCCCTAAACCTAATCCCCCAGTTGGAGGAAGCCCAGTTTCAATAGCATTAACAAAGTCTTCATCATAAGGATTAGCTTCTTCATTACCTTTTTTTAACATTTTTTGCTGTTCTTCCAAAAGTTTTCTTTGCAGTATAGGGTCGTTTAGTTCTGTATAAGCATTTCCAAGTTCTGCCCCCATGCAAAATGGCTCAAATCTTTCAATTAATCTACAGAGTTTTCCATTCCTATGAGTTTTGCATAATGGAGTTGTTTCAAGAGGGTGATCTAGTATAAATGTCGGCTGTTCTAATTTTCCTTCACAAAAATGTTCAAATATCGCCTGCACCATCCACCCCCATGTTTTTTCTTTATAGACTATTTTTTCTTTATCACATATCTCTAATAATTTTTTTTCATCTAATTTACTAATATCAATTTTAGCAAATTTTTTTATTGCTTCTGTCATAGTCATCCTCTTCCATGGAGTTTTAAAATCAAGTTCTTTTCCCTTAAAGTCTACTTTAGTTGTTTTGTTAACTTTTTTTGCTACATACTCATATATCCCCTCAAATAATTCCATCATGTCATTATAATCTGCATATGATTGATAAATTTCCATCATAGTGAATTCTGGATTATGCCATCTATCCACTCCCTCATTCCTAAAGTTTCTTGCAATTGTAAAAACTTTTTCATATCCCCCAACAATTAACCTCTTTAAATAAAGTTCTGGGGATATGGCTAAAAATAAATCAATATCTAATGCATTTAAATGAGTTTTAAATGGTTTTGCTGCAGCTCCTCCATAAACTGTTTGAAGATACGGAGTGTCTACTTCATCAAACCCTTTTTTCTTAAGATACTCTCTTATTGCCTCAATTATCATTGCCCTTTTTTCAAAAACTTTTTTTACTTCAGGGCTCATGATTAAATCAAGATATCTTTTTCTATATCTTTCTTCTTTATCTTGCAAGCCATGCCATTTTTCAGGAAGTGGAAGAAGACTTTTAGTTAAAAGCTCTATATTCTTTACTAAAATAGAAGTTTGTTTGGTTTTTGTTAACATTATCTTTCCTTCAATTCCAACAAAATCTCCATTATCCACAAATTTCTTAAAAAAATCCATTTGTTTTTCAGGAGTCTCCCCTTTTTGCAATACTATTTGGATTTTACCAGAATTATCTTGAAGATTTGCAAATGCAATCTTTCCTATGTCTCTTATTGTGACTAATCTGCCAGCAGTTTTAACCTTGCTCCCGAGTTTTGATTTTATACACTCTTCTGCACTTTGTTTTTTTTCAAACTTATGGGGATACGGATTAATACCTTTCTTTTTTAATTCCTCAATCTTTCTCATCCTCTCTTGTATTATCTGCTCTTCACGTCCCATAGTATATTATTATTTTTGATATTTATAAAAGTATTATCCTTTCTTCTTGTATTTATATTTTCTATACCCCTTGCTATCCAGCTCTTGGTTAACCATTTCATCTGCAATTTGCTGGAATTTATCCCAACGATTTGAATGCAAGTACTTTATTTTTTTAAATTTATTCTGGAGTTTTTGAACTTTCAAGAATAATTCCATTAAATACGGGTTTTTTACTTTATACTCCCCTAAAAGCTGTTTAACAACTAATTCAGAATCTAGAATGCATGTAATCTCTTTATCAAATCTTGATGCAAGTTCTAAGGCAGCTATGAGTGCCTGGTATTCTGCCACATTATTTGTAACCATCTCCCCTATGAATTTACTATATCTAGTTAGAATTTCTCCATCTTTCCTCACAATTACCCCAATTGCTCCTGGACCTGGATTGCCTCTTGCACCCCCGTCTGAGTTTGTGTATATCATCTAAACTCCAAACTCAGGTTGAGCTTCAATTTATGAGTGAGGCCTGAATTGGTATATATCATAATTAAATATGTAGAACCTTAAAACTCTTTAAATCTTGGAACTTTTCAAGTTTTTCTTCTACTTTTTGTATCTGAGAGTGTTTAGGTCCTTGTTTGCATAATTCTCTCATTTTATCAACTTCATCAACATTTCCTTCAAGAAAAACTTCAATTCTTCCATCTTCTAGGTTTCTTGTGAACCCTTTAACATCATATTTCTCAGCATTTGTCTTAATAAATTCTCTAAAAAATACTCCCTGAACAATCCCAGTAATATACAATCTTACAGTCTTTTTCATATATTCTTTAATTAAAATTAGTTTATTAATTTTTAGATGCCCCTTACATCAAGTTCATTATTAACCACTGCTACTGTTTGAGAAGCAAAATACATTTTAGGCCCTATTGAAACAGGAGTAGCTATTTGTTTAAGTCTTTTTAGCTCTTTTTTAGGCAATCCTTCATGATCTCCCACAATAAATATAGGATTATCTTTAATTTCTGCCTTTCTTATATTTTCTCCTCTTTTATCCAGTATAAAAATTTCTTTTCCTTGTTCATGCAATTCATCAATTATCTTCAAAAAACTCTTTTTTTCAATAAAACAACCTGGAAAAACTTCTGTTCTTTCACCTTCTCTGTATTTGTAAAGCAACTTTTGAATTATCCTTCCAACCTCTTTTTTATTAATTTCCAACTCTGGGGTTACTTGTATTTCAATATGTTTTGGAGGGTCTGGCATACCATAAAATACAAGATGTATTTTTGCATCTTTCCTAAAATCATGTGATAAAAATAATCCTTGTATAATAGAATGAATCGCAATATCAATTCTCCCTGCTTTCATCAAATTTCCAGATAATGCTTTTCCTGAAGTTGCTGCACTTGCTGAAAAATATACAAATTCTCTCATAGAAAAACAATGCCCTTTAACATTAAAAACCTATTCATACAGGTTATTCTTTTCAACTTCTTCTTTTAATTTTTTGTCTATTTTTTTTGGATGGCCTCGGCAATAATATTCCAATTCACTTGACTGAATATGGGCTGAATCATAATCCATTCCCTTAGCCATTAATCTCCTCTCATGCAGTTCATGCAAAAGAATGAATTTGACCTCCCTTTGATTAACATCATTATCAATCCATACTTCATTTTTAGGAATAAAACGATAAACTTTATCATGGCCTCCTTCTGTGAAATCGGTAAAGAATAAATCTCTTACAACCTGCCCATCTACAACCCACACTTTTACATTCTTACTATACTTTTTTAAAAGCTTGATATGTACTGTGCTTATCTCTTCTTTTATTTTCTTTTTTTCTCCATTTCTTTCTTCTATTAGACATGCTTTCATTCTTTCTTTTTTTTCTACACTGTTTGCACGAGCTATTGCTTTTTGATAACTCATTCCCTTGGACATCAATCTGTTCTCAACTAACAAATGATCAATGTAGAATTTTTCTTCCCCAGGCACTCTTTGCCAGTCTATCCAAAATTCATCTTCAGGAATAAAGTTAAAATTGTAGTGTTGCCCATAATTAGTGAACTCTCTATCTATATTTGCTCTTATATATTTGCCATCGACAATCCACACAGTGAATTTGGATCTTTTTGAAAATTTTTTGAGATATGGATACCTCATTTTTTTATAGGTTGCAAAACAAACTCTGATTTTGCAAAAATCTCCTTGCTGTTAATAACTTTAAACATTCCTATAAACCTTTCTTCTGAAAACACACTTATTACTTTATCCTTATCAATTTTTATTTTGTCTTTTAAGTCTTCTTTTTGAATTGGTTTTCCATGAAATACCTTTTCAACAATACTATTCTTTATCTGAACTTCTTCATATACCTCTGAGACAATTTCACCCGGGATTATGATTTCTCTCAATAGATTTTCATTACCTTTTTCATATTCTTCAACAGCTTTTTCAAAATCATATAAATTTACTATATTCTCTTCTTTGAATATGCCTGCACGAATTCTTCTTAGTTCAAGCATATGTGCCCCAATTCCAAGATAATCTCCTAAATCTGAAATAAGTTTCCTTATGTAAGTTCCACCCTGAACTTCTGTTAAGAATAATATATCTTTTCCATCTTTTTCTAAAATCTCAAATCTTTTCACTTCTCTTTCTCTTTCCTGCCTTTTTACTCTTGACTTAACTGGAGGGGTTTGTAGAATTTTGCCTGTAAATTTTTCTTCAATAGCCTTTTTTATTGCCTCAATTGAAATATCTTCATGTATTCTCATAATTCCTACATACTCCTTATCTTCTCCAAGAAAAAAGCCAGTTAATTTGCAGGCTCTATTTAATGCAACTGGAAGAACTCCAGTAACCTTAGGGTCTAGAGTTCCAAAATGACTTGTTTTATTTAAATTAAGTCTTTTTTTAATAAGATGAGAAACATCAAAACTTGTAGGCCCAGAACTTTTATCTAGATTTATAATCCCAAATTCTAAGAGTTCTTTTATTGTTTTGCTTTCCTTGATTTTATCAATGGCAATCATGATTCCTTAGAATAATAAAGCTTTTATAACCTTATTGGAACGTGTTTCTATGATAATTGAGTGGCTAAATACTCTCTGCCCAAGACTGCAGCATCTTCTTCAAATAAGATTTCAAAAAGAATATATTTATAATTTTTCTTTTGCATCACAAGCAACTAATAATAGTGTCCAGATGATGGATAGACAAAGATCAGGGCATTTTGAGCCTTTAAACCCTCCGGCAGTGGCTGAAGTTATAACTTCTGTTAATGTAGGAAAAGATGATGAATCAACACTCATAAAAATGATTGAATCATGGGAAAAATCCCCTCAACATACAAATGTTTTGAGAAATAATAATTCTCTAGGAATCGGTTTTGCATATGATTTAGGAACAAATGTAATCTATACAACTATAAGACTAGGGAAATAATTACTTAAATCCCTCAGCTCTTCTCCTTGATTCTACAACTTCCTTTAATGTTGATGAGATAACTGCTAAAGCAAGCATTCCAAGAGCATAGAATAAAAAGATAAATCTAAATGGAAGTAATAATAGAATTAATGCTGGGAAAAACTCTCCTATTAAGTTACCTATGTCCACTGCAGTATTATATGGAGCATAAAATCTTTGGTCCTCTCCTCTTTTTAGAGTGTCAAAGAAATATGATTCAGTTGTGCCTTCAATCATTGCTAACCCAACACTTGCAACAACTACAATTGCCATAATTAACCATATATTTCCAAAATAAATGAAGCATAATAAAGCACATATTGCTGCTATTAAATTACCAACCACAAATATTTTTTTGTATCCTTTTTTCCCCGCAAGATATCCAAAATGATACTCTAGTAATAATAAAGGAATTATAACAAAAAACAAGAAAAATCCAACATATGAATCAGATAATGTTTTAATAATCAAAAGAGGCATATAAACAAAAATTAAACTCCACCAGAAATTAATCCCTGCTCCTAAGAAATAGGTTTTAACCCTATTTTTATTATTAAAAAAATCTTTGAAATTTTTAATCACACTCAAATCAATCTTTCCTTTTTTAGCAGAACCATCTATATTAAAAAACCACAATAAGATTCCTGCAATGATTATCAAGACTGCAGCTAAAATAAAAATATAATTAAGATTATCTCTTTCTTTAAGTATAAAACCTGCAATTAATGGCCCTATTACCCACCCGAGATTTAGGAAAGTATACATTAATCCTTCATTTTTTGATAAATTCTTTTTGTTGGAGATATGTTCTATTATTAATCCTCCTGCTGCCAGTTTCAATGCTGTAAATATTGTAATCATTACAGCTACAAGCAAGAATAGCCAGAAATTGTGTATTACTGCATAAAGTAAATATCCTATACCAATCATAAAGCACGAAAAAATAAATATTGTTTTTTTGCTCTTTGTTTCTATTATGGGGATTATCAAAAAATGTGTAATTATTGAAACTATTACAAGGAAGACAAAAGCAAATCCAACTAAAGAATCATTATGAAGAAAACTACTCATATAAATAGCTATTACACTTGAAATTAAGGCAAGTGCAATAGATCTTATGAAAACTATTGAACCAAATCTTCCAACTCTGCTGGAAACCCTTGGCATAAAACTAAATAATCTCATAATACATTAACCATTTTTTAATTTATATATTCTTTCTCTACTTCAATTCTGTCATAAGTTGGAAATTCCTCTACTCTTTCAATATTGTGAGATTTCAAAAGTTTTCTAGCAAGTTTATGGGAGATTATTAATCTGTCTTTAATCATATCAAGATAAGATTCTTTAGGATAATTTTTGTTTATTTTTTTCCTATCTTTTTTTATTACTAGATAAATCACAGTTCCATCTTTTGTTTTCTTACCAAATGGAGATATTTTATGTAATTTGAGTCTATTTTTATATTGATAATTATTTTTAGTATCTGCAGTGCATAAATGAACTTTAATTTTTACATTTCTTTTTCCAAGTTGTTTTAGTATCCATATCCCAGTTTCTTTTGAACCACTTATAATATAACCATTTTCTTTTAATTTATACTTGTTAGTAACATAATCAAAATTACTTTCCCCAATCTCAAATTCATTAAGATTTACAAAACCTATGTCTTTTTTAATATTTAAGATAAAATCTAGGATTTCTTGTTTTTTGTCTGGAATCATTGGCATCTCTATGCCAATATCCTTTTTTTTAAAAAATTCTTTAGCAAGGTTTATCCTTTCAATATCTTCTAACCTTTTTTCCTTATTACATAAAAATGCTGGATGAAATCTTACCTCATCAATAACTTTTGATAATTTCCTTAATTTTTCCCTGTCTGTCAGATTTGTTGGGAGATAAATATGAATATGGAATTTTTTTCCAAATCTTTTTTTTAATTCTCTTACATATTTTATTGTCCTTTTTAATCTAACTAAAGGATCTCCTCCAGTTATTCCTGCACTATCTGCCCGGCTTTCAATAGATTCTTCAAATATTTTTTTTATATCTCGGGATTTTCTTTCATTTGCCCAGATATCATCTTTATTTTTTCTTAGATTGCTTAGTGAGCAATACTTACAATTTCTAGGGCAAATCCCAGTAATAAATAACACAAGTTTTTTCCCTTTTACACAATGTTTGCATCCTTCTGGAACCCCATTAATGCAATACGAGCCAAATTTTGTTTTTTTCATATTTCTCCTCTAAGATATTTTTCTCTCTTTTCTTCAGGAAATTTTTCAATAGCATATCTTAGCATTGTTCTAGGCATTTGTTTGTATCTTGTTGCAAGGAAAATTTCTAAAACATTCTCATTCTTTTTCCCAATTTCTCTCAGCATCCATCCTACAGCTTTATGAATTAAATCATGTTCATCATTTATTAAAATGTCTGCAATTGAGAGAGTCTCCCCAAAATTCCTGTTTTTTACAAAAGGCATTGTTGATACAATAGCTATCCTTCTTTCCCAAATATTATCTGATTTTGCAAGATTTTTTAGGATTCTTCTATCATCTTTTAGCAAAAACTCCCCAGCAATCTTTGGAGCACTTAAATCTACTAAATCCCAGTTATTTATATTGTTTTTAGAAGCATTTTCAATATAAAATTCAAATATTCTTATTTTTTCTACGGGATTTTTTTCAGCTTTCTTGTATCTATTTATTAAGATTAGCAATCCACATAACTTATACTCATGAATTTTTGAATTAAGAAGTTCTTGGATTTCATTTAACTCCAAATCATATTTTTTGCAGATTTTTCTCTGTACAGGAACTTTTATTCCTAAGAATACATCCCCTTCTCCATATTCACCTTTTCCTGTCTTAAAAAATCTCTGAAGAACTTCTGCTTGGTTTTTATCCTTAAGTTTGTTTAAATCTTCTATTAGTTCTTTTAACATATCTAAAAAATCCCATATAAATTTATATATTTATCCTTATATTCATTTAAATGTCGGAATTTATTTCATTAAGAGACATGCAAGTAGAAGTTGATAATTGGGTAAGTCAATTTACTCCAGCTTACTGGCCTCCTTTGTCAATTATGGCACAGATATCAGAAGAAACCGGCGAGCTTGCTAGAAATTTAAATAATATGTATGGTGGGAGAGTTAAGAAAGAAGCAGATGCAACAAAACATATAAGTGAAGAAATTTGTGATATAATTTTTGCTTTAATATGTCTGGCAAATTCCCATGATATAGACTTAGATAAATCATGGAAAGAAACTATTTCTGTTCGTTGCAAAAGAGATGAAAATAGATATAAAAAGAAACAATAATTATCTTTGCAAAGATTTTTTCTGAATTGTACTAACTGTTTCTTGTTTTTTTGCTAAATGTTTCATTTGTTTTGCAGCAGTTTTTTCTAGTTTTGCTCCTGCTTCAACAACTGCAGATTTCTTTTCTATTTCTATTGCCTTATTTTCTTCTTTATTCTCTTCTTTCTTCGCTTCTTCAGGTTTTGCAACAGCTTTTTTCTTTTGTACAGCTTCTGAAAATATTTTTTGTAATTTTTCCTCTCTGTTTCTTTTTTGTTCTAGTTTTTTTGGCATATCTACTAATTCTACTCTAACAATATCTCCTTCTTTTATTGCCTTGACTTTTATTTTATGAGGAGGATGCCTTATTCCTCTATTCCATAAAAATTCATTAACATAGGTGCTTAGTTTAACCTTTTTCAAATCCCTATCTCTTATCTTCATGTGCTTCACTAAAAATTCCTTAACAGTTTTAACAGCTTTATTTGCCTTTTTATATCTAGGAACTACTCTGCATTTTCTTCTAAGGGGAATGATATATTCTCTTTCAAGCTCTGGTTTTTTAGTTTCTTCTTTTGCCATTTTATCCATAATAAGTCTTTCTTATTCTTCTTGGTTTAAGTCTGAGTTTTGTTCTTTTCCAGCTTCTTCTGTATTTAGTTATAGCAGAAGGATGAATTTTCTTTCCTACTCCAAATTTTTTAAGAACCGCCCATACTGGAGCCCACTTAGTTTGTCTTCCTTTTTTCGCAAGTCTTGCCTTTTTTTGAGGATTTTTGATTCCCATGATGATTTGTTTGGCTCAATGTCAAGAGGACGAAATCGTCATTGACCAGAATTTATTCTGAGTCTTTACCCCCAGATTTAATACCCTCCAAAAATGTTTTTCCTTTATCAGTAAGTTTTCTTCCTGGCTTCTTCCCCCTCACGCCTTTTATTTCTTTTGCAATTTCTGTCAATCCTGCTTTATCGCATTGCTGAAGAATTACTCTAATTATTTTTCCAGAAGACTTTTTAAATTTTTCAGGCTTAACTCCTCTATTTTTTTTGCTTCCATATCTTGTTCTTAATCTGCTTACCCCTACAATTTCTTTTTTGTAGATTTGCCTAAGGATGCTGGCAGTTCTTTTACACCAAAAATCAGGATCATCTATAGGTCTCTCTTTACTAGGTCCAGATTTAACAAATTTTGCCCATTCTGGCTGTTCAATTTCTGGGATTTGCTTAAGTGCTTCAGCTAGTTTTAGATTATATACGTGAGAGTTTAATTCATATACTGGATTTGTCATTTGTTTTGCCACTCCTTGCGGAGTTAGATTGGCTTTTGCCATTTAGCGTATTATTCAACAATAAAATTAGTTTATAAACTTATCTTCTGGCTATCTCTGTGTGCTTCCTACAGACATATGTCCTACCCCTAGAATAGCTTACTAAAATCAAAA
>CAZBPV010000007.1:0-35622 GCA_964493885.1 Candidatus Woesearchaeota archaeon | reverse complement strand
GGGGGCGCTGGGGTGGCAGGTTGGGGTGAAGGTGAAAGCCGCCCGGGAGAAAGAGCGAGCGGCGGCGGGACGAAGCCGCGGGGGTGCGGAGGCGGTGGCAGTGGAGGTGGTGGGAGAGTTCTTCTGTAAATAGGTATTGCAATATTCGCAGTTATTGCTGTTGTGATAGGATTTAAATTCTGGAAGAAAAAATAAATAGCTTTTTAAAATCCACTTTACTTTATTTATTATGAAAAAGAGCTTGATTGGAGTCATTGCATTGCTTGTTGTTGTAGCAATAGTTTTGTTCTTTGTATTCAGAGGGCCTGCACCAGTTCCAAAAGAACAAGGAAGTGCAGAAGGCATTGGAGCTGCAATTGTGATAACTGAGTACAAATTCACTCCTGCAACTGTAAATATAAGAATTAATGAAACAGTCACTTGGAGAAATGAAGGCAATGTAACTCATGATGTAACAATTGATAATGGATTATTTGATGTTGATTTGGAAGCAGGAGAAACCTTTTCTTATATCTTTAATGAAGTTGGAATTTATGATTATCATTGCGATATACATCCTTCAATGAAAGGACGAGTTGTTGTGTCATAAGAATATTTCTAAATAATTTTATAAAAAAATAAAAAGAAAAAGATTTTTTATTACTTCTTGTAAACGAAGTAATAAACTATTGCAGTTATTATGCTGAATAATATTGCACAAACAATCCAAAGAACTTTTATTTCAGTTTTTAATTTCTTGTTGTGAGCAAGAACATCATAAATAACCCAGATTGCACACAATACTGCTACTACAGATAAAACATTTTGAAGTAGATTCATTTTCAACCCCCTTTAATAAATGCTTAATGAGTCCAAGATTTATAAAAATTGCTATGGATTATCTTAAGGATTATTTAAGAAATCATTAATGTTTTCTTGTATTTGTCCGACTACATTTGTGTGCCATGTCCAGCAGAAGGTATGTCCATCTCCAACACCTATATCACAAGTATTTCCAATTTCTTGAGCTTGACTTCCTCCAATTAAACCCCAAACTAAAAGAATTATCAAGATAGCAACTAAAATAGTTATCAACTTCTTTTTTTCCATAATGTCTTAATTAAAAATAAGTATATAAATATTTTTAATCTGGTTGGAGGCACTTCAGTAACAAGAACAACAAGGACAAGAGCCAAGTAATTTTTTATTTTCTTTCACTTCTTAGTAATCCTACTAAATTTTTTAGTAGTTACTCATGCTTAAATATTCTTTTTGTTTTGGTTTGTTATGGAAGTTAATATACTTCAAAAAAAGGGGCTGACTGACAAAGAAAAAGCTTATTTGCTTGATAAAATTGTTAATACTTCTTATTATTTTGAGCAGTTTGGAGAATTGGACTCTAAAACAGAAGAGAAGTTAATTGTTTCTATATTTTTGAAATTGCAGGAAAATTAGATAATAAAGATAAGGGCAAGTATAGAAAACATTAAATAGAATAAAGAGGTTTTTATAAAATGGAAAGAAAAGTTGATAATCGGACTATTTTAGATAAATTTGTAGAGGATTTTTGTAGCATAATAGAGAAACATTGCAAATACATAATCTGCTCTGGTTTTGTTGCAATTGCTCATGGAAGAACAAGAGGAACAGAAGACATAGATATGATTCTTGAAAAACTTTCCAAAGAAGATTTTTTGAAACTTCATGATAACTTGATTAACTCTGGGTTTAAATGCATGCAATCAGATTCTGGAGAAATAATTTACGATCTTTATCTGGATAAGGGGAATAGTGTGAGATATGTTCGAAAGAGTGATTCTTATGCTCCCCCTGAAATGGAGATTAAATTTCCTAAAGATGAACTTGATATTAAGCAGATAAATGAAAGAGTAAAACTTCCCTTGACTCAGTTGGATATTTATTTTTCTTCAATAGAATCAAATATTGCATTTAAGGAAGAGTATCTTGGGACAGAAAAAGATATGGAAGATGCAAAACATTTGAGAATTGTTTATCAGGGAGAATTTGATGAAAAAAAAGTAGAGGATATAAAAGAGGAGATAAGGAGATTAAGAAAATGAGGGACAAAAGTCATGATGAGCAAATAATAAGATGGGCAGAGTATGTTAGGAATAATCCTGAAAAGTGGAAGGCAAAAGTAAAGCCATTTATAGACAATCAAATCATTATTGCAAGAAGATTTTATAAAAAACTTGGAGAAACCGAAAAAGGCAGAGAAAAGATAAGGCTGTTATTAAATGAAAGGATAATTAAATAGGTTTATTGTTTGGGTTAAAGGGGATAGGTTTTTATAATTCTCATAGAATATTATAGTATGGATAAAAAATTATTCTCAGAAATCCTTGAATGGAGAGGAGATAGATTTAATTTGGAATTATTTGATTGTGATGATTTTTCTAAACTAAAGAGGGTAAAGCAGGTTTATGGATTTGTTTTTAATAATAAGGGAAAGATTTTAATTATAAGACTTCCTGGAAAAAAGGAATGGTGTCTGCCTGGAGGAGGTCCTGAAAAATTTGATGCTGATTGGAAAGAGAGCCTGAAAAGAGAAGTAATAGAAGAGGCTGATGTTGAAATTAAAGAAATTAAACCCTTTATGTTTATTATTTCTAAATGTTTGAGCAAAAATGATTCTGGAGCAAAAGAAGGGATTATGTTGAGAGCAATAGCAAAAGTAAAGAATATACTCCCTCAGACAATTGATCCTTGCACAGAGGCAATTAATGAAAGAAAATTTGTCTCTCCTAAGGAATTTTTAAAGTATTGCCCTTGGGGAAAGAATGGAGAAATTCAGTTGAAAGGTGCTTTAGAGATAATGAAGGAGTTAGAAGGGGATTAGTATGAAAAGTAGTCATTTCACTCCCAAGTAAGAAGAGAAGATAGGTTTTTAAAATTTTGACATCACTTTTGATACCGTTTCTTTATATACCCTTACTTCTAATTATATCTCATGATAGTTTTAATTGAAATAGATAAATCCGGGAGTGACTTTTTTGAGAAAGGGTATTCTATAGCTGTAGTTAAAGATAAAACAGAAGTTTATGGATATAAAGTTTCTCAAGAACTTACTGATAGGCTTCTTCATTTATTCAAAAATAATGAATTAGGTATCGACACTAGTAAATTTAATAAGAGTAAACAAAGGGTTAGGATCAAAGTAAGAGCCCATTCAGCCTGTATAATTTTAATTATTAAAGAAATCATCAAGGATTTTGGAGGTTTTGAAAATCTTGTTATTAATATTTGCAATGATATTGATGGGCATTTTGATGATATTCGGTCTATGTTATATTCTCATTTGAAATATGATGTACCTTCCTTAGACATGAAAGAGCATATAACTCGGGCTATTTTTCCTAAGAATTCTTTGGTAAATATAGCCGCTAAAAATATAAGAGAAGGGAATAAGGAAATATCTACTTATACTTTACCCAAATTATCTATCGAAGAATTGATTAAAATAATAAAAAAAGTGCGGTAAGGGGTCAAAGACCGTAACCATCTTTGTCTCATACGCAGGGTATGAAACGCTAAAGCGATTACCGCAATATTAAGTAGTTTCTACTATATAAAAAACTTACTATTTTATATATACTTTATGCATACTTTTATACTATCTTTATACTGCTTATGCATACTTTTTAATCCTTTTTACATACTTTTATATAATTATTATCCCTATATGTTTTATGCTAGCAAAACGATCCCAAACATTCAAACTATCGCCAAGCTCATTGAACTTATTCAGAGAGTGTCCGAGATGTTTTTGGTTGGCACAGCATAAGGTATGGACTAGGCCTTCAGGCCCTTTTCCATCATTGCCAGCTGGAATGGATAAAATTCTAAAAGCTCATTTTGATAAATTCATGAAACAGGGAAAGATGCCCCCTGAATTATGTGAAAGGCAGGAATGTGCTTTATTAAAGTTGTTTGATAATGATGAAAAATTAAAGCTATGGCAGAATAATTTTAAAGGGATTTCTTTAAAAGATAGTGAAGGAAATGAGTTGCATGGGGCTGTTGATAATATTCTTGTTAGACTCTCGCAAGCTCGGTCTGGTTCGTCTGAAAGCCAAACCAAGGGAAAGAAGCTGATTGTTTTGGATTATAAGACTAGAGGATATGCAATTAAAGAAGACACAGCAGAGCATTATAGATTTCAGTTAAATGTATATAATTATTTGTTAAGAAAGAATGGCTATGAAACAGAGGATTATTCTTTCTTGCTGTTTTATGTGCCTAAAGAAGTCATGCCAACAGGAGAGGTAATCTTTGACACAGAGCTTGTTAAGATGAAAGTGGATATTGATGAGGCTGAGAAAGTGTGGAAAAAAGCTTTGGATTTGCTGGACGGGGATTGCCCTAAGAAGAGTTGTGTGTGGTGTGAGCGGGTTTAGACAAAAGCCTTTAAATATTTCTTTTTATTTACTTTAACATGGTAAACAAGAAACAGATGAGTGAAGAAGAGATAAAATTACATTTTATTACTCCTGCTCTTGAAAAGAAGTGGGATAAGAAACAAATAAGGATGAATGTTTACTTCACAGATGGAAGAATAATTGTAGCAGGAAAAACAATTAAGAGGGGTAGGAGAAACTTTGCAGATTACATACTGGAATATAAACCAAATGTTCCTTTAGCAGTCATTGAAGCAAAAGATAATAATTGTTCTATTGGAGATGGAATGCAACAGGCTTTAGAATATTCAGAAAAATTAGATATACTTTTTACTTTTAGTTCTAATGGTGATGGTTTTATATTCCATGATAACACAACTGGAAAAGAAACAGAAATTTCATTAAATGACTTCCCTTCTCCAAAAGAATTGTGGGAAAAGTATAAAAAACATAATGGAATTACAGAGAAAGCTGAAGATACTATAACTTCCGATTATTTTTATGAACCTGGGTTTAAACAACCTAGATATTACCAAAGAATTGCTGTGAATAGAACAATTGAAGAAGTTGCAAAGGGTAATAAACGAATTTTATTAGTTATGGCTACTGGAACTGGTAAGACTTATGTCGCTTTCCAGACGATTTGGAGGTTAAAACAAGCGGGTTTAGCTAAAAGAGTCTTGTATCTTGCAGATAGGAATATTCTTGTAGATCAACCTAAAAATAATGACTTAAAACCTCTTTCTAAGGTTATTACAAAGATCTCTAAGAGAAAAGCAGACCCTTCTTATGAGGTTTATCTTTCATTGTACCAAGCAGTTTCTGGAGATGAAGATATTAAAAATATCTATAAACAATTTTCTCCAGACTTTTTTGATTTAGTAATAGTTGATGAGTGTCATAGAGGAAGTGCTAAAAAAGATACTCCTTGGAGAGAAATATTGGAATATTTTAAATCAGCACTATCAAATAGATTCTTCTCAAGATATTTTTTCCCTTCTGTTCCAGATATGTATTCTGTTGCATTAAATTTCATGCAAATATCTAATAACGCCTGTGAAGATTTTGTTTTAATATTTAATCCGTTGGAGAGAAAAACTTTAGTTTTTATACCCAATTCATTTAATATCCACTTAATTAATTCTATGTTTAAGTCTGACAAGTAAACCCATTCTTGTTTGTAAATCTCTTTTATTTTCTCTATATACTTATTGTAAAATTTAGAATTGGAATAGTTTTCCCTAAGGTATTCAAGATGTTTATTTTTCCAATTTTGTGTATTATCTATTTTAACCTTATTTATCTCTGCTCCAAATGTGTATGATACTGGAATGGTAATCCATCCCCATCTATTTAGAAGATGGGTATTATTTTTAATCCTTCCGCCTCTCTCAATAAAATCTCAACCTCTAACATCAATTCGAGAACCAGTATTATTAATAGCTATGATTCTTCCTAAAAAACCTCTTTAACTTCAGCCTCGCACTTACTCATACTAATCAATAATTCTATAAACATTCCTTGTTTATTTTGGGTATGCCTAAGACTAAAACTATCAAGCGAGAGAGTGGCAAAACCTATGTTTATCTTATCAGACATGCTCACTGGGCTCTTCCAAAAAGCTTGAAGACGCCGCATGAGTTTAATCCAAATATTCCTTTAAGCAAGCTTGGTAAAATTCAGGCAAGGGCTTTGTCAAAAAGAATTCTTCCTCTAAAGGATAAGGTGGATGTTTTTATCTGCAGTAGTTTGGGAAGAGCAAGAGAAACAGCTGAAGCAATTTCAGAAACAATTGGAAAATTTCCAATTCAATGTGATAAGTTATGGGAATTTAGCAAAATCCTCTGGACAAGACAGTATTATAAGCTGAAATATTGGAAGACTTTTATAAAATATAGAGGAATAATAAAAAGATTTAATGAGATTCTTTTGCAGAACAAGGGGAAAATAATATTAATTGTAGCTCATGGAAATGTTATCAAAGGCATATTAAGAAACAAGCAAAATTTATCTATGGATAAGATAAGGGAAATAGACTATAAGAATTGTAATATAACTCTTCTTAAATTCAATAACTTAAAGCTAGAAAAAGCTTATTGCATTAATAATAAGAATGTTGTTGGAGTGGAGTGATTTACTTCTTATCTCGTCCCCCGCACTTACTCCCCCTCCTAAAAAACCTCTTTAACTTCAGCCTCGCACTTACTCACTCCACTCTAAACTATAAAACTAAATAAGCTGCTTTCTTGCCCTTAATCCCAAGGATTATCCATCAAATGTTCAAAAGGCATCTGCTCTTCTAGAATTCCTATACTCTTTCCATATTCTCTTGCAGTTTCCAACTCAGGATAACCTTTGCTGAACTTGAACATATGTCCTTTAAATATAACATACATTACTTTGTCTTTTACAAGATGAATATAAAACCCTTGCTTAATTGTTTTAATTGCTTTTTCAATAAATTTATCTTTATTATTATCATTAACTTCTATCTTATGAAATGTCATAATTCTGTTTTCGTTTTCAAGTTTTTCTATGTCTGTTGATTCAATCTTTGCCATTTTTAGCAGAGATTTATCTTCCAGGCTTTCTTTAAGAATAATACCTTTCCAAACCATTTTTATTTAAGACCTCTGTCATCCTGATTTTGAAATCTCTCTTCCTTGAACCATGAAAGAGGGATATCAATAATAATCCTTTCAGTATTCCTTTTATATTCCCTTTTATTCTTGATCAATATTTTAGACCTTACAAGTATGTTAAGATGCTTCATTATATTTGCAAGAGAATATTTCCTTTTAGCACTTTTGTTTATTAATTTTTTTATTTCTTCTGCTTTCATTTTATCATTTAAGATTAGGATTGAAATTATTTGCCTTCTTAATTTATTATCTAATGTAAAGATTACATTCTGAAAATTTTCCCTGCCAACTAAGTATTCGGACATCTTTTTTTTCTCTTCTATGAATTTTTTTATTTCCAATATTAAAGCAATAAAATCTTTCTTAGAAGAAAATTCTTGAGATTTTTCCCCCATTAATTCTGTAAAAAAAGCTATCAAATTCCAAATATTTTTGGGGTTGTTTGAATTTAATCCCATTTTTTCTATTATTTTTTTTAGTTTATGTATCGAAGAATTAAACCCCCAATCAATTTGGTAATCTTTTAGGAGTATACTTACAGAAACAAAATTCTTCTCCGCATCCGGAATCGTCTTAAAAAAACAATTTTTATAGGGGGTTGTTAAAAAGAAATCACATTCTCTGTGCAGATATTTCTTTTGGAACATTATTAAAAAATATTGAGATATAAATCGGTTAATATCCAATAATGAGACAGTACGCATTCTATTTTCTTTTTGAAACATTGAAAGTAGATTTTTTGACTGATAGCTTAATAGAAGTGAATTATAATCATAATCCTTAATCATTTCCTCCATGATGTTTTCATAATAAAACACACATTTATTTGATGGTATAAATTTATCTATAATTCCATTGAACTTTCTATCTAGGGAAGGGTCCAGTGACTTTTCTAAAATTATAACTATCTCAAAACCACACTTATTAAACTGGGAAAGTTTGATTAATCTGGAGATATCAAAAAATTTCAGATGAGGGGTTATAAATGTGAGAATAGATGGTCTTTGCCCTTTATTCTTTTTTTGATCCACTATTTGACTAAATAAATTTGCATCTACTTCTAAGTTTTTTAGTAAATTAATATTAGATATCATCTTATATACACTGTTTCTAGCAAATTTAAATGTTTCTAAACTTAACTTTAAAGTATACTTAATTTAAAAAACAATCTTTTTAATTAAGTTATGGTTTGTGTTTGAATGAATAATAAAGTACTTTGGGTAGGGGGGATTCATGGAGTGGGTAAATCAAGTAGTTTGAAACATGTATGTTCTCTTGACCCTGCCATTGAATGTGTCTATCTCGGCAGACTGTTCTATGAAAGAGTCAACGAACTTAATATGAGTTGGGCAGAATTGACAGACCCAAATAAACTCTTAGAAATAGAATCTTATGTCACAGATCAGTTAGTGAGCAAGATAAACAAATCAGGTATTGTGCTTGATGCTCATTTTTGTATAAATATCAATGGTCAAGTTTACCCTGGGTTCCATGCCCATAATCTGAAGGACTTATTCTCCCGTAGCCATGTAAGAAAAGGACTTGTTCACCTCATTGCTGATACTGGAATAGTGCTTAAGAGAAGGAGTGGCAACACAAAAAAATTTAGGGCATATCCAGAAATATCATCCCCTGAACAGATAGTACAGGAAACCTTAGAATCTTCTAAATATTTTAATTACTTTGAAGATGCACTTAGTCCAGAGGTATTCTCAACCACAATAGATACCTCATCAAATTCTATTGAGGAAGTAGGAAAAGAGTTGGTGGAGGTATATCATGCCATCTAATCAAGATACTGAAAATATAAGCAATTTGTATGGAGCCGAGAAGATTATTAGTAAAATCATAAAGATCTGTGATAATTCTGTGAGTCAAATAGATATCCCCTCCGAAATAAAAGATCTAATTTCTTACAATTTAAGAATTACGAGCAAAAGGATAAGGCTCCTAAAAATGATTTTAATAGCAAGGATAACTGGGGGCATAACTAAGAATATTTTAAGAGTTATGACTGCTTTGGAATTTGCAAATTCTGCAATATTTATTCATGATGATATAATTGATCATGATTTGAGAAGAAAAGGAAAAGAAACTTTGAATTCACTATTAGGTTATGAAAAAGCATTATTATTAGGGAATATACTACATTCTTTAGCCATTTGTGAATTAAATAAGATTCAGTGTGAGGCCGAAGTTAAGACAAAAATAATCTCTAACTTTTCAGATTCATTGTTAATTGAGCACATCGGGCAGTACAGCGATTTATATTATCGGTGGAATTTCAATAACTCTCTGGAAGTCTGGGAACAGATGGTGCTAAGGCACTCAGGAGGGTATGTAATTTCTGCACTTCAGGGAATTGCAATTCTTAATAAAGCAAAAGAAGATGTATTGGTGGCTATATCTGATTATGAAAGAAATTGCGCACTTGCTGGTGCAGCGGAAGATTCACTTTTGGGAGTTTATGGGAAAAAGGAAGCAGGTGATTTAAAGAATGGATCATTTACAATCCTTTCTTGTTTAGTAGCAAATTTTAGCAAAAAATCTTGTCAGAAAAATGAGAAGAGTTTAAAAAAGTTTATTGAGGAAAATAATGTCTCTGACAAAGTAAGGAACTATATTAAAATTAAATCAGATCTTGCTATAACTGCTTTGAATAATTTAGAGGACACAAAAGAAAAGGAGGCACTAGTTTTACTTGCGAAACGAGTCATAGATAATACTTAACATATGAATAAAAGTAAATCTGCTCTACTCAAATTGGATCTTTTGTCTAGCGGGGTAGACTTTGAGAAATCTCCAGAGGGAATTGGAACCAGCGTAAAAGAAGAGTATCGTGCTCTTTTTGATGCCCGTCTTTCAAATAAGAGAGATTTATCTCTTCCGCCCGAAATAGTCTTAGAGGGGGATATTGTTGCAAAGACAATATACCGGCCTAATTCCAGTTATGTCATAAAAGAATGTGATGGAGTTGCTAAACTATTTTTTAAACCAGATAAATATGTGGCTGATGTAAAGTTCCCCCAGAGACCTAGTTATTATGGTAAAAACACCACATCAGGAATTCCGATGAATCATGTTGGGCAATTATTGGGGCTGGACTGTCTCGGAATTATACTTAATTCTTATTGTTCTAGGGCTCGGGAAAAAAAGCATTGTAAGTTCTGCAACATCAATTCAACCACCAATCAGTCTCATGATAGTGTAAGGAAAATAGAAGACATTGTAGAAACTGCAAGTGAAGCACATAGACTTGGTGATTTCTCACTTGTTAATTTGACTGGGGGGACATTTAGAAACCCTGAATATGAATTAGTGATGTATCTGGCAGTTGCAAAAAAAATGAGAGAGATTATGGGTTTGTCTAGACTGCCTGGAGTGAGCTCAATAAACCCTCCAAATAGAGCTCTTTTAGATAAATACCGCCAAAATTTAATAGATGCTAATTTTGACCTTGTTACATATAATCTTGAAGTATGGGACCGGGAAATACTTAAGGAAGTTTGCCCTGGAAAACATGAATTAGGGGGGAGGGAAAGATATATTGAATCTGCGCAGGCAACAATAGATATTCTTGGGAGGGGCCATGTCGGAATAATTTTTACTGTCGGACCTTGGGAATCTGTTAATATTATTTCTGAAGGAAGCAGACAATTAGCAGAGAAAGGAATTTTACCTATTCCAGTAGTATTCCACCCAGGAAAAGGAGCAGATTATTCTTGGATGGGTACAACTAACAAAGAAGATTTGCTTAAATTATTTAGAGATATCTATAAAATATATAAAGAAAATGATTTAATTCCAAAAAATAGAAATAGACCTGCTGGATCAGAAAAATCATTTAGAAATTCATTAATAAACGAATCTGTATTAGGTTATCTAAATTAAAATGAAATTTGAACAATTTTCACAAAAAGAAATAGAAGAATTATATAATAAAATATCTCGAGGATGGAATGATAGGTTGGCTCATGTTTCAAGAGTTTACTATCTTTGTAAAATCTTTCTTAAAGAATATCCAATGGCAAATAGTAAGATTTTGCTGGCTGCCGCATTATTACATGATATAGGGCATGTCCAAGAAGGGAAACATGCAATAAATGGTGCTAATATAGTTAAGGAAATTCTAATAAGTAAAGACTTCAGTCAGGAGGAAATTGGAAATATTTCTGAGTGTATAAAAACCCATAGTTTAAATTGTGATAAAGAACCATCAAGTGTAGAAGGAAAAATTCTTTCTGATTGTGATAGAATAGATGTAATAAATATTGATACTTGGTTGAGTGTTATTGATTCTAAGATTGTTAAAGGAAAGGATATTGCCCAGTCAATAAAAGAGTGTGATGAGTGGGAAAAAGAATGGTTTTTGTTAGGAGCAAAATTTTATACAGATAAAGGAAAAGTTGAATACAATAAAATTCAGGAGAGAAAAAAAGAAATAAAAGATAAAATAAGATATAACTCATTAAAAAATTTAAGGAGAGGAATATTAATTCACTTCTTTGATGAAGATTTTAAAAAAATTTTTTTGGTAAAAAGAACAAAAGAAGATAGGTGGGGAGTTATAGCTGGAACAAGTGAAGAAAATGAAGAATTTATTAGAACTGCTGTGAGAGAATTTAAGGAAGAAGCTAATATTGAGAGATTTTTGTTAGAATTATTTCCTTCTCATCTCGATTGGACTATAAATACAAAGGTTAAGAGCCTTGATATATTGCATCATTATTGTGTAAATAAAAAAAGTTCAGATTTTCCCATGATTAATTTACCAGATGAAATACAAGCAATTTCTTGGTATGATATAGAGAACTTGCCAGAAAATATGATCCCCACTGATGTGACATTAAATCTGGAAGGATTTGCAAAAAATGGCTAAGGAAACTAAGAAAAATCGAAGAAGCTTTCAAGAAGCAAAATTAATAGAATATCTAGCAGTTCCAGCAAAGGGAAAAAAATGTTATTGTAGTTGTAATCATTGTTACCTACTACATTCTCAAACCGATAGAGTTGAAAGAAGTGAAGAGAAGATACTTGAAGACATTGGCTCTCTTGCTAGGGCCGGCTATAAAGTATTTTTTTGCACGACTGAATTATTTTTATTTGATAAATGGCAAGAAATCTTTAGAATCGCTGGGTATAAAAGCATTAGGACAAATGGATATCCTTTTGTAAATAATCCAAGTTTAGTAGATACAATAGTTCAGATGGGTATAACAAAGGTTACTTTTACTGCAAATGCAGGGAGATACCATGGAGGATTAAATCTCCCCGAAGAAAAAGTTGTGAAGAAGGCAATAGAGATGAGTAGAGATAGGGGACTTGTTACTTCAGTCAATGTGCTGTTAAATAAAAATAATTATCAAGATTTGGAAGAGATGACTCAACAATATATGGACCTTGGTGTAGACTATTTTATTTTTTCAAGAATCCTGCCTGCTAATGGGATGCATAATTTGTTAGAAACAGAAGATACAAAAAAAGTTTATGAGCAAGTTACAGAGTTAAAAAGAAAATTTCCATTGGACAAAACTGGCAAATATTTTGAAGTTAGTGGAGAAATGGGTTCAACTTATAGGCCTAATAGAGAGAAGACTGGTTTTTATTGTCCAGCTGGAACGAGGTTACTTGCTATTGGATTAGATAATTGTGTTTATCCTTGTTCATTTATGACTCAAAAGGAATATAAATTGGGTAGATTAGAAAATGGTAAAATCCACCTGGATAGGACATTTGATTTAAAATTAACTGATCCATTTGGATGTTTTGCCCATGATGTTAAGACAATAAAAGTAAATTCTTTACCAAGTATAAAATAATCCCAATTCATCGCTTAAATCTTTTCAGTAGATTTTTAATGTTAAAATAGCATAATCAAAGTCTACTTTTGGCATGTTAATTAGATGATTATGTTGATTTTAATCCTTCCCCCTCTCCTCATACCCCATCCAAAAACTTTAGTGTAACATTTATTAAGTCTTTCTTATGAAATGGATTATGGAGACAAAAATTTTAGCAGTTGCATTTATAGATTTAGAAGACTATACTGGCAGGAGTTATAAAATTCCTAGAGAGAAATTACTAAAACTTTTAGATACTTATGATAATTTAATTGAGTCAATATTCCCAGAGTTTGGAGGAAAAATTGTGAAAAAAATAGGGGATTCTTTTATGGTTGTTTTTGAGAGTCCTACAAATGCAGTTTTATGTGGAATAGAAGTACAGAATACTATATTTAAGCATAACAAGGAAGTTGATGGATCTGATATGTTAAGGGTGAAGATTGCAATAGATTTGGGGGAAGTTCATATAAGAAAAGGGGATGTTTTTGGGGATGTAGTGAATATTGCTTCAAGACTAGAGAAGATTGCTCAGATAGATGACATTTATTTCACAGATGCTGTTTATTTTGCAATGAATAAAGCAGAAATACCAAGCATATTTGTTGGACAAAAGAAATTTAAGGGTATTCCAAGAATTATCAGGATATTTAAGGTCCTTGGGGAGTATAGTCATCTTCTTAAAAAAAGAAAAGAGTGTGCGAGAACAAAGAAAAAAATCTTTTTTTGGTTTTTGACAATCTGTATTTTATCTTTGTTTATTTTCTGGGGGCTTTATTTAAATATTTTCTCGCTTGATTTTATAAAAAATATTTTTAATTTTTTTAGGTAAACTACTTTTTTTTAGTTCCTCCTTCTTCCTATTGATTGCCTCTCTGTTTGGCCTCTAACCGAAATCTATATATAATAAAATGGCACTTTCTTATTATGAAAAGTAAGTTATTATTAATCTTCCTGTTTCTTTTAATTATTAGCAGTTATTTTGTTAGTGCTGGAGCAACTCAGACAGGACAGGCAACACTTACTGTTGTTGGATGCAACTCAAATACATGTTCAGAAGAAAATTCAAACTATTCATCAAATATAACTGGAGATGTTATTGCAGATGCTGAAAGCCATGTGTCTTTGCTTTCAATAATAATTAATTTTTTTAAGGGGATTTTTGGTTAGTTATCTTTCAATCATAAACATTTTTTCTATGCCCGATTCTTACTACAATCATCTTATTTGCTGATATAATCACGTCAATTATTGCCCTGTAGTCTGCTATCCTTAATCTCCATAATTTTTCTCCCTGCAATCTTTTGAGAAATCTAAAAGGATTATCTCTTATGGAGTACAACTTTTTTAAGATTAATTCCGAATCTTTTTTTCCAAGTTTTTTAAGGAAATTTTCTGCATTCTTTTCAATTTGTATAGAATACATTTTATTGGAGTTTTATTCCAAGTTCTCTTGCTACCTGCTCAATAGACTTTACTTCCCCTTTTTTAATATTATCTAGTCCTATTTTAATTTCCCTTATTTCTTCTTCACTTAAAGTGTCTTCATCTGAATTATTAATTAAATTATTAAGAACATCGTCATAAGATTGCCTTTTAAAATTCTTAAGCATCTTTAATCTTTCAAGAGTTTCTATATTAATTTGGATAGTAGTCTTTTCCATGTTATATAGTAACTATAGCAAGTATATAAAATTTTCTATCTTTTAATCTGACTTCCTCTTTTTGCTCTTGAGAATATTGAAACAAGCTTGTCATCGCATGGGATTTCTTTTGCTGATGATTTGTTTTTTTGAGAAATGCATGAACGCCTGATTATGTCCTCTGCTTGCTCTGCAAGTGAAAGGAAATTTTTGTTTGCTCTTTTCTTTAGAATTTTTTGTTCATCTTCTGTTATGTCAACTGTTATTCTTGGCATTTTTATTGTTGTTTTTTATTTTTTGAATTATTAAACCTATTAATGAACCTATTAAGAAATATGAAATTATACTAAGAATAGATACAATTATTAAATTGAGTTTTAATGCCATCGCAAGATAAAATTGTGGAAATACTGGGAAAGTACATTCTATTCCACACCACTCCTGTCCTTGACAAGTTAATGTATAATTACATATTAAAAGTGAAATTGTCTGTCCGATAAGAAATATCTCTAATAACAACCCCCATTTTAACCATAATTTATCTTTTAGTTTATTTTTTAGGAGAATTGCAGAGGCAATTAATGCAACAATTGGTATAAGTATTAATCCTATTACTTTGAGAAGGGGAGGGAATTTACTTACTGTAATACTTTCTTTAGGAACTGGAGTTACTTCTTGAGCCATAATTAATGTCATTAATACTACTGTTACCAAAGGTAAGATAATAAATTTTATTTTCATTTCTTCCTCTTCTTTTTGATTAAATATATTATTAATCCTATTACTACAAGTGTTCCTAACCAGTAAAATGGATTATATCTAAATTCATCAATAATTACCTTTGATAAGGATTGACAAGTTGATTGTCCTACTGTCCATCCAGGTGCATAAACATATCCTCCTGCACAGCATTCTTCAAATCCTGTAAATACAGCCTCTCCTATTTTTCTACATGGAATTTCTTTAACATATTCTTGTCCGCAAGTTCCCTCGTAAAAATTCCAGTCATTACAGCTAGTTTCATTATTAAAAATACAAATTCCTTCTCTTAATTCATAGCCCATATGTTTACAATAAGCTGCAGCAGGATTTCCCATTGCACTTATAAAATTAAGACTAAGCAAAATACATAGAGTTAAAATAATAAATTTTATTTTCATTTCTTCCTCACATATACTTTTGAAACTGAGAAGCTTTTGTATATTCCCTCAAGAATATCTGTTCCTGCATAACCTGCAAGCAAAGATAATCTTGGGTCAAAGTCAAATATAATCCCTACAAAGACACCTATAATAATAGCTATTATAACAGTGATTGCGTAATAATTCCAGAGAATCCTTCGTTTTATTGAGAGAGCTTTGAGAAGTCCGACAACTCCACGGGTTAATCCTCCAACACCACCTAATAATCCAGCAAAAACTATTGGTTCCATTATCTCCTTTTCTTTTTTGTATTAATTAGATTTAATTGTTTTGGAAGTATGTAAAATTCTCTGATTGCAATTCCAACAACTGAACCAATAATAAACCCCATAACAAAAATTGTAAAACACTCTGAGACACTTGTTATTAAAGAATAAAGTGCAAGCAAAATTACTCCAACAAAACCTCCAATTAATCCTGATGTCACCCAGTATTTCATAATTGATTAATGGAAAAATACTTTAAATAATTAACTAAGCCAAGCTGAAAAGTCCTTTTCCAATTAAATAAATTGAAATCACTGAAATTAGTATTACTGGCATGCTTATTGAAACTGAAGCTATTATTAGAATCCCTGCAATTATATCTATTGCACTTAAAACATCCAAGCCAAATCCAACAAAGATTAATCCTTTAGCTAAAACATAGATTCCAAAAATTCCTAAAATTATTGCTGGGATTGGAAATGGAAAACTAAGCCAAAAGATAATTCCTGCAAGAATGTCGAGTGCTCCGAGAATTTTAACTAGCATGAATTTTGTTAATAAAAGAGATTTATATAATTAACTGGAGAATAATTATATTTAAATATTAATTAGAGATTGAATTTTTATGGGAATAGATGAATTAGGAGATCCTAATAAAGAAAGAGCTGGAAGATATCAAAATACATCAACAGGAGAGCTTATTGATATTGAAGGACCTGAATTAGGACTTTATAGAAAAGTGCATAGAGATGGAAGAATTGAGCCTTTAGGAACAACTGTTAGTGAATGTGATATTAAAGGACTTGAAAGAATTGCTTAAGTATAATAATCTTTAAATAAATAGGAATTCTATATTTTTATGGATGAAACTTGGGTTAGAGAATTAATTATGTTCTCTATTTTTTGGGTTATAGGACTTTTTATCTGGTTTATTTGGGTTGATGGAGTTTATGTTCTAATTTTTAGTTTTATAACTGCTATTATTTTTAGACTAATAATCACTGTTAATAGTATTATTAATAAAAAGTGTTGTAAATAAAATTATTGTGATTCTTCTTGCTTTTTTCTATACTCTTCTATTCTTTTTTTGTTTGAAGGGCACTCTGGATTAAAGCAGAAAAACCAGGGCTTTTTTCCTTTCATTAAAGACATCATTATAGGAAATCCGCATTCTTCACAAGTTTTTTCTGTTTTTTTTATTGTTCCACGAGGAGGAAGAGAGAAAGTATTCTTGCATTCAGGATATGCATCGCATGCAACAAAAAACTTCTTGTTTTTCTTTGAGTAAGTTATTGTTAAGTATCCTTTCTTGCATTTAGGGCATAAAGACAATCTGTTTTCTATTTTTTGCTGTTCTCTGTAAGCCACATTTGCATCAACTAATTCATTTCCAATTTCTTTTTCTTCTTTTCCAAAGTCAGTTGTTATTTTTGTGATTGTTTTCTTAGCTTTATCCAGGATTTTTTCTTCCTCTTCAGAGATATTTGATTTTTTTGCTTCTTCAATACCTGTCATGTCATTTTCAAAGTCTCGTGTCAAGTCTTCATCTATAATAATAGGGGAGTGTTTTTCAAGAGTTGCAATAAGAGACATTCCTAATGGAGTTGCTTTTATACTTTGATCTTGGATATACCCTCTATCATAAAGTGTTTCAAGAATTGAAGCTCGCGTTGCTTTTGTTCCTAGATTTCTTTTTTCAAGTTCTGAAAGAATCGAAGCAGGAGAGTAACGTTTTGGAGGCTGTGTTTCTTTTTCTTCTGTTCTTGAATCAATTATATCTACTTCACCATTCATGTCTGGAATCTCGAGTTCTTTTGTTTTTCTAGGATAAATTGATAGCCAGGCTTTTTTTACTATCTGAGCCCCGCTTGTAGAAAATACTAATTCTTTATCATCTACAGGATTTGCTTTAACAGTCTTTCTATCTATTATTGCATTTTCGCAAAATAAAGCTAAGAATCTTCTTGCAATTAAATTATAGATTTTTTCATCTTGCCCTGTTAATACTTGGAATTCTCCTGTTGGATAAATAGATGGGTGAGCAGGGTCTGATTTTTCTCCTTCAACTGGTTTGCTTCTTTTAATTAGTGATTCTGCTTTGAATCTTTTTGCAATCTTATCAAGAATATCTTTGTAACCAATTGCAGCAGGAAGTTTTTGAGAAGAGGTTCTTGGGTATGATATTAAACCAGCAAGATATAATCCCTGGGCAATTTTAAGAGTTTGAGAAGGCGTTATGCTGTATAATTTATATGCTTCTGTCTGCAATGTTGTCAGGTTAAAAGGTGGGTTTGGGGGAAGTGTCTGCTGAGTTTTGTTTGTAACTGCCAGTGCTTTTTTTCCTGTGAGTTTTTCAAATCTTTTCAAATCTTTTTTATCAAAAATATCTTTTATATATTTTAATTCTAATTTATTCTTTCCATCATCTACTGTAATAAATGCCTGGAAAAATTGCTCGGGTTTAAAGTTTTGTATCTCTCTTTCTCTCTGAACAATAAGATTAAGAGACGGGCCCTGGACTCTTCCAATTGACATTATTTTAAATTTTCCAACAGCTTTTATTGCTCTCATTAAGGCTCGTGATAGATTAATTCCATAAAACCAATCAAGATAGTGCCTGGTTTCACCTGCAATTCCTTGATTCCAGTTAAGAGTTGATTTTTTATTTTCATACGCATCATTAAGTTCCTTGGATGTTAAAGTTGAGAATTTCATTCTTGATGCATCTTTTTGCCCACATAAAAATCTTACAATATTTAATCCTATAACCTCTCCCTCAACATCATAATCTGTTGCCACTGTCAAACTTCCAGCATTTTTGCATAATTTTAAAATTGTTTCATAGTATTTTCTTGAGAAGTCTCCTTTTCTTACTTTAAAGTTTGGAACCCATGAAATTCCAAATTCTGGAATATTTCTTCCAGCAGAAGTCTGGCTTAGTGTGAATAAGTGTCCAACAGCTGAAGTTACTACTATTTTTTTACCTTGCCTATCTACTTCATAATACGGGATTTTTTGATAATTGCTTTTTGTTGCTCTTCCTAAGGCAGAAGCAATTTTAGCAGCTGCCTGAGGTTTTTCTGTTATTATAAGTTCATAGCCTTTGTCTTGCAAATTAATTTTTGGAGCAGTGTATTTTACCTCTTTTGTTGTTGTTCTTGAGGATTTTGTTTTTCTTTTTTTACGAGTTCTTCTTTTGCTTACTATTTCAACTTTTTCAATATCTTTTTTTTCAGGCTTGCGGAATTCTTTTTCAATTGAATGAATGTCTGTTACTAGAGATTTAACTTGTTTTTCAGTTATCATTTTGTTTTCAGGAATACTTTCCTTTATAGGTTTCTCAGTAAATCTCTTAAAATTCTCTTCTACAGGGAAGTATTCTTCAGATGCCTTTTCTTCCCGTGTCTTTAAATCTTTTTTTGGCATTGTTATTTTGAAGGAAACAGGTATTTATAATTTTGCTTCATCTGAGCAATAATATATATAAATAGGCAGTATTTTTAGAGTTTATGCAAGGAGAAACTTTAAACTCTTTTTTCCAGAAAGTTTATTTATGGATGTTTGCTGGACTGCTGATTTCAGCAGTAGCTTCTTATCTAATACTCTTGTCTCCTGAAATATTTAATTATATTATACTAACCCCAATTTTTTGGGTTTTAATTATTGGAGAGCTTGGAATTGTAATTCTTTTAAGCATGTTGCTGAAAAAAATATCTGCAACAACTGCTAAAGTCTTATTTATATTATATAGCTTTTTAACAGGATTAACTCTTTCAGTTGTTTTCCTAGCTTATACATTGGAATCTATATTTATGGTATTCTTTATTGTTGCAATAATGTTTCTCTTGCTTAGTTTATATGGATATTTTACAAAAAGGGACTTATCTGCTCTTGGACCAATTTTATTTATAGGTTTAATTGGAATAATCATTGCAGCTGTTGTTAATATTTTCTTGAAAAGTTCGCAGTTTTCAATGATAATCTCAATCTTAGGGGTTATAATCTTTACAGGATTGATTATCTATGATACTCAGGCAATCAAGAGATTTTTTGCACTTGAGGAAAAAAACAAAGAAGCACTTTCAAAACTTGCAATATTTGGAGCTTTGAAATTATATTTAGACTTTATTAATCTGTTTTTAATGCTTTTGAGATTATTAGGAAAGAGAAGGCGTTAGATAATTCTTATTTAGAATATAAATCCATTTAAATGATTGGAACAATTAATTATTATGCCAGAAAGACAAAGATTAACTTTTGAAGAGATGTGTGAATTAGAGGATAGAACAACTGAAGCTATACTTTTGGGGTTTAATGAGCCTCTTTATCCTTTTGATAAGACTTATGTAATCCCAAGTCCGCATATGATTCAAGATTTTGTTCAAAAAGCAATTAGAGGTGTAAATTTGCAGGAACGTGTAGATGAAGGATGGGAGAGTGTAACTAGGCGAGGAGTTGCAGGCCCTGAACAAAGTACAAATTGTTTTGAAGATTATTTTATGCCTCTTTTTGGCCAGGGTAAACTTGATTGGCAGTGGTTTTTAGGTTATGGGGATTTATTTAGGTTTAGGGAAGATGAAAGAGAAAAAGTAAGAGAAAGCATGGAATCTTATTGGACTCAAGAGGAATTAAGAAATTTCCAGGAAATTAATAAATTAACTCAAGGAATGGCAGTAAAATACTATAAGGATAAATAAAATTAGATCTCAATTATTTTTCCTTTTTTGCCAATGTTTATTACTTTAGTGTTTCCTATTTTTTCTTCTATGCCTTCTGCTTCGTGAATATGCCCTGAAATAAGAATATCTGGATGAAATTCTTTTATTGCTTTTCGTATTCCTGTGCTTCCTTTGAATCCTGAAAATTCTGCTTTTGATTTAAAAGGATGCATGTGTGTCACCATTATCTTTTTCTTTAAGTCTCTTATCCCTTTGTGAGCTTTGTTAAGTGTTTTAAAGAATTCTGATTCTGACATGGGTGACATTCCAAAATCTGCTCCTCCTGCTCCGAATATCCCCACATCATTTTTTATAATAGAGTATCCGTGCAGATTTTTTGCATTTGGAGAGTAGAGTTCAGTAAGAAAATCAATTGTTGCAAGTGATTCATGATTTCCATGCAAAAGTAATACTGGTTTTTTTAATTTAACAAATGGGCCTACAAGATTTTTTGTGTTAGTATCAAACATTGTCAAGTCCCCTGCAAGAATAACTAGGTCAACATTTTCTTTTTTAGCTTTTTCAGCTAATTTTTTTGCCAAGCCAGTGTCTCCATGAATATCTCCTGCAGCAAGTATCTTAGTTTTCTTTTCCATTTAATTTTAATGAATTTCTATTTAATAAACATTTTCAAAATTTATTTTTTCATTATAATTTAGGAGTGAATATATTCTTTCCAAAACATTTATAAGGAAGGTACTTTCTGAATATATACATTAAAATATAACATACCAAGATGAAAGACAATTTTGATATCTTTTTTAGGAGAAAGCCGGCTTTGATGCTGGTATCTTTGAAGAAGAACAATCGAATTAGGTATGGTAGTATTTTGGCTAAAGAAGTTGACTGCACTTACAGCCATGCTGTAAAGATTTTGCAGACTTTGGAGGCTCTTAGTTTAGTTGAGTTTGAAAAAAAGGGGCGAATTAAATTGATAAAACTGACTAAGAAAGGAAGAGATGTAGCTGATGCGATTGAAAATATCCAAAAGCTCATAAGATAACTACCGCCCCGAGAAGTTCTTTGCAAGTTGAAAAGAAAGAAAGTTTTTTATAATTCTTTTTATTACTTAGAGGTATGGTGATGCAGTATAGGCATAAAAAGAGCAGTGAGAGATGGAAAAAGTATCTTGGGAAAGATAAATTAAAGGAAGGAGTTTCTAAATATGAATTTAGATTGCTAAATGAAGCTATGACTAAGGTACTTGTTACTCCTGGGCCTTATGCCAAAGTTCTGAAAAGATTCAGGCAAATAGAGTTCTTTAAGCACAGACACTGATTTTTTAAAATAAAAAAAAGAGAAGAATCCAAATTCTTCTACACTATTTTTAAAATAAAAAAAAGAGAAGAATTAAATAAAAATAAAAAAATAAAGAAGATTTATTTTTTACTAACTGTTATTATAGCTTTTACTGCAACTACAAGTCCTGCAGCTCCTACGAAAGCTAGGAAGTACTGAAGCATCGCAGTTAGGTATGTGCTTACGCCTGGAATCACATTTAGTGTTGCATTTCCTACAGTAACTAATGCAATAATAGCTACTAGTAGTGTTAGAACATTCTTTTCAGTAATATTCAAGAATCCAACAACTAAACCTAGTAGTACCAAGATTAAAGCAGTGTATGCAAATCCAGCAACAGCAGGTATTACACCAGCAAGTATTGCAAGAAGCAACCCAACAATAAAAGATACCTTTCCAGCCATCTCCAAATTGTTATTTTTCATTATATATCCTCCTTTTTAACCTAATTATATATAGAAAAAGTCCTTTAAAAATGTTTTATTTAGTTTGAATAGTAAAAAGTCAAGTTTTTTAAACAATTTAAGGCATAATTATAGAGTAGGGCTTCGTAGCTCAGCCTGGTTAATGCTAAACCAAAAACCATTCTGAGATTATGAGCAACAACGGCTTCGTAGCTCAGCCTGGTTAATGCTAAACCAAAAACCATTCTGAGATTATGAGCAACAACGGCTTCGTAGCTCAGCCTGGTTAATGCTAAAGCAAAAACCATTCTGAGATTATGAGCAACAACGGCTTCGTAGCTCAGCCTGGTTAATGCTAAACCAAAAACCATTCTGAGATTATGAGCAACAACGGCTTCGTAGCTCAGCCTGGTTAATGCTAAAGCAAAAACCATTCTGAGATTATGAGCAACAACGGCTTCGTAGCTCAGCCTGGTTAGAGCACCAGACTCTTACGACAAACAATCTGTTTGGAGTTTCGATGAACTTTAGTTCAGAGATATCTGGGTGTCGGGGGTTCAAATCCCCTCGAGGCCATTTAAAACAAAATGAAAAAACTAGCAGTTTTAGCAGGGGTAATTTTGATAATGAGTTTTGCAAGTGCTGCAAGTGTAGATTATCAAATTTTTGGCAATAGAGTTTTAGTGGAAGCAGACTTTGGAGAAGTAAGTGATTTTGAGTTCAGGCTACCTTATGATGCAGAAACAATAGAATCCAAGTCTGATTTTGAAGTAATTGACTATAATAACTATAAGATTTTAAAAGTAAATTCTTCAAAAAATTTCTCTTTTAGTTATATCACAGAGATAATGGTTGAGAAATCTTCAAGAAAAAACTTTTTTATTATGAAAAATTATTATAACAAGCCATTGAATGTTAGATTATATCTCCCTGAAGCAGGGGTATTAATGGAAGATTTTTCTTTGATTTTTCCTGAAGATGCTCATATTGATACTGATGGAAGAAGAGTATTCTTGGAATGGAAAAATTTTAGTAATGATGAAATAGTTGTTGGGTATGAAATAGTTAGTGAAACAAATAATATTTATTTTTATCTTTTTCTTTTAATAATAGCAGGATTTATTTTGTTTTATTGGAAAAATTCAAGAGATTTAAAGGAAAAAGTTAAGAATCTTAAAAAAAGAGTTAAAGTCTCTAAAGAATCTAGTAAGAAAAAGAAGAAGGAAAATATTACTAGAAACTTGTTTGGTGAAGAAAAACAAATTATAGAGTATTTAATTGAGAAAAAAGGAAATGAATGCTGGACTAAAGAAATTGCAAGAGATTTGAATATTTCTAAAGTAAGATTAAGTCGGAAATTAAGAAATTTAGAACAAAAAGAATTAATTTATAAGGAACCTTATGGAAATGAAAACAGAATAAGGTTGATTAAAACTTCTTAAAACATTAAAAAACTTGTTTCACTTAGTTTCACGTATTAATTATATAGTATTTTAGCCTTACTTTTTTAATTAAATTTGGAGACATAAAAATGAACAAAGCTATAATAGCATTTGTTTTGGCATCAGTCCTTTTACTTGGACTTGGAATTGTAAGTGCTCAGGCACAAGATGGAACTGGCCCATACCATGATGAAATCGTGGCGGCTGGTGGACAGAATGGAACTGGAACTGCAGTAACTAATGCAGGACAGGAAAAGAAAATCATGGCTGGAGAGACTTACATGGCTCAGAATGGAGAGACAATTCAAGTGCAAGGCGAGGGAAATCAGTTAAGATTGAGAGTCGGAGATGCTGAAGCTCAAACTGGATTAGAAATAACTTCAGAAGGGCAGAAGCTCATGACTAAGTTATCTAATGGAAGAAATGCTGAGATAAAAATAATGCCTGACACTGCTTCAGAAAGAGCATTGACAAGACTTAGATTAAAAGTTTGTACTGAAGAAAGAAATTGTACAATTGAATTGAAGCAAGTTGGAACTGGAGAACAAGCAAGATTAGCTTATGAAGTGCAGGCTGAAAGGCACTCAAGAATACTTGGATTGTTCCTGGCTAAGATGCAGGTAAAAGCTCAGGTAGATGCTGAAACTGGAGAAGTCATAAGCACAGGAAAGCCTTGGTGGGCATTCCTTGCTACAGAACCTGAAGAATAAAATTACTTTTTATTTTATTTTTTATTCTTCATTTTATACTTAAGGAGAAAGTAAACAACGCGGGAGGTTAAATAAAGCATAACACAAACAAAAAATGAAAACAATAGCAATTTTAATAACAGCATTGTTAGCCCTTGGAATGATGGTTTCATTAGTAGCAGCTGAAGATTTAACTGATTCAGGAGAAGTTGAACTTGTTGATGCTGGAATAACTCCAGATTCACCTCTTCATGGATTAGAAAAAGCAATGGAAAGACTAAATCTAGCTTTTACTTTTAACAAGGCAGAAAAGGCAAAGAAAACTTTAGCATATGCTGAGGAAAGACTTGCTGAAGCCCAGGTAATGGCTGATGAAGGAAACCTTGAAGCTCTTGATGAATCTCAAGAAGAACATGATGCATTAGTTGATGAGGCTCAAGAATTAGTTGATGAAATTGAAACTAATGGAGATGAGGATACTGCTGAAGATGCCTTAGAAGATGTTGTGGAACTTAAGGCTCAAATAGAGACTCATAGTGAAAAAGTAGCACGAGTAAAGAATGCAATCTTGGAGAGAATGGCTGCTAGAAATATGAGTGAAGAGCAATTAGCTCATCTGACAGCTGTGTTTAATAAAATCATTAACAAATCTCAGGAAATGGAACTTAAGATGGAACAGAAAAGAGAGAATGTAAGAACTAAGCTTAAGGTTTTATCAAACCAAACTGAAGATGATTTAGATGATTTTGAAGAACAAGCTAGGGAAAAAGTAAAGACTAAGCTAAAGGTAACTAATGAGACTGAAGATGAGGAAGAAGAAACTGAAGTAGAACTGGAAAATGAAACTGAGTCTGAAGAAGAGCTTGAAGTTGAAGATGAATCTCAAGGCAGAGGCAGTGGAAGAAGCTAAACTTATTTTTTTTCTTTTTCTTTTTTATTTTTTTCTTACAAGCCAGTATAAGATTGCAAATATAACTGCAAAAATAATTGGAAACTTTATTAATTGAATATTATCCATTGGAATAAATAACATAGATAATAATGATAAGAATATCAGGATTGGAAGAATTGTATTTAGTGAGTCTTGAATATTTTCAAAGAATTTCATCTGTAGTCTCGTGTTGTATATCCGCATTTAGTACACTTAAAGAATTTTGTTTCTGCTTCATCACTAGCTCGTGTCTGAACTGTCCAGAAATAAGCTTTTTCATTTCCGCATTTTTTGCATTTTTCAGTTACTATTGGAAGAGTGGATTCATCTTTTCCAGAGAATACTGCAACTTCTTTTCTTTCTTGTATTTTTTCAGAAGTTTTTAATTTAGGAGCTTTTTGTTTTGAAGCATAATTACATCTAGGGCATCCAAGATTTTTTGTCTTTTGGACAAGAACAGCACCGCATTTAGGACAAAATTCCATCTTCTTATTTTCTGTTTTTAGGTTTATTAGTTTTTAAATTTTTAGTTTTCAGAGCAAAAGCCTCTTTCAGAAGGATCTCTCATAAATTCAAAGAAAATCAGTTTTCCCCATCCAAGATATGGAGCTAACCTGAAAACTGCCCTTCCTACTATTTGTTCTTCTGTTATTGATTTTTCAACACTTAATTGTCCGTTGTTATTGTCTCCAATTGTTGAAAAAATCCTTTTGCCATCTTTTTCTTGAATGTCTATTATTCTGTGTATTATTGGATTTTTTTGGTTGCCTTCAAAGATTATTACATCACCAACCTTGAGTTTATTAGGGGAAGTTCCGACTATAAATAAAATATCTCCCTTGTTAAACCCTTTTTTAAAAGAAAAGTCTTCAAAATCTAGTTTATTTATTGTTAAGTCTGCGTATTTTGAATCGTGCCTTTCATACCATGAATCAAAACTAGAAAGTAAATTCCCATCGTGATACATTGAGCATGATTCTACAATTGCCAGTGGAAGGCTTGTTCCAGTTACAAGATTTAATACAGGAAAAAAGATAATTTTAATAAATAGGAATAAGAAGATTACTGAGAATATCCAGCCTTTTAGTGAGTCATCTTTCCAGAGCAAAAACCAGAATTTGCTTAGGTATTCTTTTACCTTTTTTTTGAAACTCATGGAATAATTATGGGATTGTTAGTTTTTATGTGTTTTGATGTAATAATATTTATATATACTTAAAATAAAGAAATGAGAATGTCATCTGTTAAATATGAGGATTCTAAGAAAATAACTCCTGGAGATGAAAGACCAGAATTTAAGTATCTTAACCTCATCAGAGAAAGACACGGTACTAGAACTTTAATATTTAGATTATTCCTTTCAAAAACTGAAAGGCCTGCAATGATTAAACCTAGAGATGTGTTCTATCATCCTGAAAGATTTTCAGATTCAATAGATGCAAGGAGAGTTTATTTTTCTGTAGATAGTTTTAAAGATTTCACAGCTGCTATTCGGAAAAATTCTAAACCACGAGGGAATATGGTTCCAATGGGTGGTGGAGATGATATTATTAGTCAGCCAGATAATTATGATAATCTTTAATCACCGAAATATTTAAATAGTGTATATCTCTTGTGTATACGTAAAGGTGTATACCAATACCCTTTGCATACTCTTTAGTCAGAGTTTTTCTCTGATTTTAGAGCACCTCTTTTCAACCCCAGCCACATAGCCTCTTCGGAGGATGTGGCTGAATATAGTCACGAAAAAGAAAGAAAAAATCTTAAAACAAAAACAAACCAAAATGGATATTTTTGATAACACCATTCTTTGCAAGAAGTGTGAGCATAAAATGGATAAAGCAAAGATTGTAAAAAATGGATTTATAATTAGAGTTTTAGCTTGTCCAAAATGCAATTCTCAATTAATACACCCAGTAGATGAACAAGAGTATGTAAAATATATGAATTTAAAGAATAAACAATTTAAAGTCAAAATGAGACTTGTTGGAAATAGTTATGCTGTTTCAATACCTAAAGAAATAGTATCTTTTATGACTGAACAAAGAAAAATAATGGATGAGATGGTTAAGTTATGTTTTGAAGATTTTGGAAGATTAAGTTTAAATTTTGGAGATGAAAAATTATGGCAGAAGAAAAAGCAGTAAATAAAATGAATAGGTTTTCATGCATTCCAATAATGGAGGAATTTTATTAGAATGGAAGAAAAAGCAGTAAAATTACATGTTGTAGAAGCATTGCAAGATGATGCGTATAAAGGAATTGCAAGAATAGACGGAGAGGTAATGAGGCAGTTAGGAATTAGAAGAGGAGATGTTATATTAATAAAAGGAAACAGGGAGACTATTGCTATTGCTGATAGAGCTTATCCTGCTGATGTTGGGGAGGGAATCATAAGAATTGATGGAATTCTAAGAAGAAATGCAAGATCTGGAATAGGAGACATTGTAATAATTACAAAGGCAAATATTAAGGAGGCTAAAAAAATAATGATTGCTCCTGCTCAAAAGGGAATTATGGTTCAAGGAGAACCTGAAAATCTTAGAAGAGGTTTATTAGGAAGAGCTATTATTAAGGGAGATGTAGTTGTTCTTGGAGGAGTTCAGAGGAGAAGAGATTTATTTTCTGAAATGGGATTAGGAGAAGAGATGGGTAATTTATTTGGAGAAGAATTTAACAGCATGCTTGGAAATCTTGGAGGAGGAATTTCTCAGATTAAGTTTGTTGTTGTTAGCACAAATCCTAATCAGCCAGTTATAATTACTGAGAATACTGAGGTTACATTGAGTTCAAAAGCAGTTGAAATAACTGATGAAAAAATTCCTGAGATAACTTATGAAGATATTGGAGGGTTGAATGATGAAATAAAAAAGATTAGAGAGATGGTGGAGATTCCTTTAAAACATCCTGAGATATTTCAGAGACTTGGGGTTGATGCTCCTAAGGGAGTTTTATTGCATGGACCTCCTGGAACAGGTAAGACACTTTTAGCCAAAGCAGTTGCAAATGAGTCTGATGCTAATTTTATCTTGCTTAATGGCCCAGAAATAATGTCAAAATTCTATGGTGAATCAGAGAAAAAAATACGAGATATTTTTGAAGATGCTGAAAAAACAGCACCTACAATTATTTTTATTGATGAACTTGATGCAATTGCTCCAAAAAGAGAAGATGTTCACGGAGAAGTTGAGAGAAGAGTTGTTTCACAAATATTAACTGTGATGGATGGACTAAAATCTAGAGGGAAAGTTATTGTTATTGGAGCAACTAATAGAATTAATGCAATTGACCCTGCTTTAAGACGTCCTGGAAGATTTGATAGAGAGATTGAAGTTGGAGTTCCTGATAAGCAAGGAAGATTACAAATTCTTAAGATTCATACGAGAGGGATGCCTTTTAAGAATGTCAAGCTTGAAGAACTTGCTGCTCTTACTCACGGATTTGTTGGAGCTGACTTAGAGGCTTTAGCTAAAGAAGCAGCAATGAATGTTTTAAGAAAATATCTTCCTCAAATGAAACTAGATGAAGAAGAGCAGATTCCTCAGGAAGTTCTGGAGAAATTAGTAATTCATCATAGTGATTTTATGGATGCATTGAAAGTTGTTCGTCCAAGTGCAATGAGAGAAGTATTTGTTGAAGCTCCAAATATTAGTTGGGATGATGTTGGAGGATTAGATAAGATAAAAATGGAATTAAAAGAAGCAGTTGAGTGGCCTCTTAAACATCCAGAATCATTTAAAAGAATTGGAATCAGGCCTTCACGAGGAATACTTCTTTACGGGCCTCCTGGAACTGGTAAGACACTTCTTGCCAAGGCAGTTGCAAAAGAATCAGAGGCTAATTTTATTCAGATTAAAGGACCAGAGCTTTTAAGCAAGTGGGTTGGGGAATCAGAACAAGGAGTTAGAAAAGTCTTTGAAAGAGCAAGACAAGTAGCTCCGTGTGTTGTGTTTTTTGATGAGATTGATTCTCTTGCTGGAAAAAGGGGACAGGAAGTTGGAACAAAAGTAGCTGAAAGAGTTTTAAATCAGTTGCTTGCTGAGATGGATGGATTAGAAGATTTAAATGATGTTCTTGTTATTGGAGCAACTAATCGTCCAGATATGCTTGATGCTGCATTACTAAGGCCTGGAAGATTTGATAAGATTCTTTTGGTTGGTGCTCCTGATGAAAAAGGAAGAGAAATTGTATTTAAGATTCATACTAAAAAAATGCCTATTGCAAAAGATGTTAATTTAAAAGATTTAGCACTTCAGACAGATGGTTATACTGGAGCTGACTTGGAATCTGTTGTAAGAGAAGCAGGAATGCTTGCATTAAGGGAAGATATAACTACAAATGAAGTAAAGAAAAAACATTTTGAAGAAGCCATGAAAAAAGTAAGACCAAGTGTTAATAAATCTACAATTGAAGTTTATAAAAAAGTAGAGGAAAATTATCTTAAGTCTGCAAAAGCTGCATTACCTCTGGAAAGTTCTTATTTGGGGTAGAAACATTTATATACTTCTAACAATATTTTATGTGTATGAATATTAGTAAGGAAGACTTGCTTAGGATTAATAAAGGATTTGGAGGAGGATTGAGAAGTGATGCAAGTATAGATTTTGCAATTCAGATGCAGGATAATAAGAAACTAGGAGATTATAAAAAATTAGCTTATCTTTGGAGGGCCATTTTAGTAGATCATCCTTTTACAGATGGGAATAAAAGAACTGCAATATTTTTGGCATTTGCTTTTGCTGAAGAACATGGCAAGGACCCCGAGAGAGACTTGTTATTGCATCATACACTTTCAATAGCAAGCAAGAATCTAACTAATATTCGACAGATAGAGTGGAGACTTAAAAATGCAATTAAATAATAAAACAATCAATAGAATAAGAAAGAAATACAAGGATGTATTTGAAACTTTAGAACAATATGATAAGACGCGAGAGTGGCCTATAGGAAGAGCTAGGATAGATATTACCTTAGATAATAGATTGATTAAGAGGTTAAAGGAAGAGAGTGCTAGAACAAAAAAGCCAATATCTAGAATAATTGAAGATGCTCTTATTAAATGTGGCTAAAATTACTCAGTTGTAATAATCACTTTATCTTTGTCTAAGAGAAATGTATCTTCTGCTTGAGCAACTTTTCTTTTTGAAGATTCCACTAACTGGGGAAATTGATGTAAATTGCCTTGCTCTTCAAGTTGCTTGAGGGCAATCAGTGCTTTTGTTCCAAATTCTTTTACAAGCCATCTAGAACAAAATGGAAGATTTCCATACTCATCAATAATATGAGTTAAGATTTCCCGTGCTATTGGGCTTCTGACATTTTTTGAATCAACAAGCAAATATATTCCAGAAGGTTTTCCATTGTACACACTTCCATTTCCTGCTGTTGTGAAAGGTTCAACTGCATAGATTCCAGATTCAAGAATCTGGTTTTTATTATCATTAATATTTGGAATAGTGATTCCAGCATGCAAATCATACTGGTCAATTTGATGCCCTGAAAGATTTACAATTGGATTTAGATTTTGAGATAAAATTGTTCTATGAATCTCTCTTCCAATGTCATCAGTTGAGATTCCTGTTTTTATTATTCTTTTTGCATTTTCCAGAGCATCCTGGGCAGTTTTTATTAATTTTTTATTTTCAAAACTATTTTCTAAGTCAAGTGAGAAAGCAGTGTCTGCAATCCAGCCATCAATATGAACTCCTATATCTATTTTTAATAAGCCATGAGCAACATTAGTATCGTCGTGGCTTGGAGTGTAGTGTGCTGCTATTTCATCAATGCTTAAGTTTACTGGAAATGCTGGAAATCCTCTTAATTCAAGAATTTTATTTTCTATTTTCTCGGCTATCTCGAGAAGAGGCTGGTCTTTTTCAATAAAGTCTTTTGCAAATTCTTTTACTTCTTTTGCAATTTTTCCTGCTTGAATTATTTTTGCTTTTTCCATTTAATTTTTAATTGAGTTTGGTTTTTAAATGTATATCAGATATAGATACTCTAAATCAGGCTTCGCCAAGATTTTCTGATAATACTTAATTAAGATATCCACCTTTCTTGTAGCATTGAGAAACTTACTGCAATAACTGATTAATTTAATCTATTTAAAAAGAGATGATAATTAATTTATAATGCTCTTACTTTTTAATCGTCTTGATTTAGGAATAAAGTTTCCTATTTTTTCAAGAGATGCTTTTCCTGTACCAAGAAAATCATTTTTATGCTTCATTGCAAGAAAACCTTTTTTTCCTGTTTTTATATATAATTCCTGCCCTTGCATCCATTCCTGAACTTGTTTGTCATCTAATTCAAAGATATTTTTTGTGATTTGACTTCCAAGAATCTGGCTCCCTTCTATGCTTAATCTTATTTGTTCTTCACCCTGCTTGTCTATAAACATCTTTGCAAAATAAACTCCTGCTCTTTCAACAGGAACAGTTTCTTCTATTTTTCTTATCTGATACTCATTAAAACTTCCTTGAAACAAGAAAATTCTTTCTGCACCAATCTTAATTAACATCCCTGGAATTTCTTTTATTCCAAATTGTTCTTTTAATTTATTTTCAATTAATTCTCTTTCTTTTCCTTTAATTATAATTAGTGTCATTTCACCCTCCTGAATTTAGCGAGGAAAAATCCCTCTTTTTTGAATTCATGAGGAAAACGCAGGGATTTCATTTCACCCTCCTGAATTTAGCAATGAAAAATCCCTCTGTGTTGTTGTCTTGAGGATAGACTCTGCATGCAAGCTGAACTTCTTTGAGATATTCTTTATCCTGCCATTTTTTAATTCCTGGACGAGTTTTTATTGGAAGAGAGATTTTTTCAATTTGTATTTGGTTTTTGAAAGTTTCAAGAGCAAAATCAACTATTTCTTCATTTTCTTCTGGGGCATGAGTGCATGTGCTATAAACAAGAATCCCATTTGGTTTTAGTATTTCAAATGCAGATTCAAATAATTCTTTTTGAATACCAGACATTATTTTTACTGTGTTTATATTCCACATAGAGTATGTTCTTGGACTTGAACGAAGAGTTCCTTCTCCAGAGCACGGAGCATCTAATAGTATTTTATCGAATAGGATATTTGCTTTTTTCATTCTTCTGCAAAGTGCAGCTCCTTCTTTTTTAGTTATTATGAGATTTGTTAAACCGCATCTTTCTGTGTTTGAAGCTAAAATCTTTAGTCTTGATATGCTTACTTCATTTGCAATTATTGTTCCAGTATTTTTCATTTTTGCTGCGATTTGAGTGGTTTTGCTTCCAGGAGCAGCGCATAAATCAAGAACAATTTCATTTTCTTTAGGTTCGAGAGCAAGAACAGGAAGCATGCTTGCAATTTCCTGCACATAATAAAATCCAAGAAGGTGTTCAAGGCTTCTTCCTAATTCACCTGGTAGTAATTCATTTTCTATTATCATAATTTCTGGAAAGTTTTTGAATGGCTGTTTGATTTTCCAGTTATTTTTTTCAAGACGCTCTTTTAATTTTTCTGGTGAGATTTTAAGAGTATTGCATCTGATAAAATTAAGAGTCGGCTTTTTCAAGAACTCCAAGTATGTTTTGTAATCTTCTTCATCAAGAAGATTTTTCATTCTTTCTTTGAATAATTGCTTGAGTTCTTGCATTTTAGAATTCTCCCAATGTCTTTTGCTTTTTTCCTGACACTAATTCCTTAATATTTATACCAAATACCTGGAAGATATTTTCAACTGCAGGGATTATCTGCCTGTCCAGGTAATATTCAATATTATACTCGCCTTTTTCACTTAGAAGCTTTACCTTTTCCCTTACTAATTTTGTCTTTTTTCCTTTTTGAACTTCTGCGATGTAATATTCAATCAAACTTCCCATTGTAACAGGTATTTTTTTCTCTTCCATTTTCTTTGCTGCAATTACATGAGGAGAGATTGCCTTATATTCTGAAATAGGTTTTTTCAGCTGGGTTCTTATAACAATCTCGTTTTTTTGTATTTCTCTTTTCTTTACTTTTTTTATTATTTCCTTTACATATTCAAGTGCTTTTTTCTCATTTCCGTCTTTTAATATTTGCCTTAATACATGATCCTGGACTTTTCTTGCTAGCTGGCACCAATCTCTTCTTACTGTTTCAAATCCTCTTATTTTTATTTTGTCATCCTTGCTGATCATTGCATATTTTTTCTTTGCTCCAATTGTTCCTGCCCTTGTTGTAACCCATAATCCTCTTGTGAAAAAATCTTCTAACTCGAGTTCCATTATTCCTGGGAGCTCTGAATTTAGTTTCTTTAGCAGAGAAAAAACTTCTAATTCTGATTTTCCTTTTTTTGAAAAAGCAATTGAATCTGTGTCACTATAGATAACTTTGTAATCGCTTTTGTTTATTTTTTCTATTACGTCTTGGATTGTTTTTCTTGCAAACGCTGCTGTTGCTGCTGCAGCTTCCCTGCAATAATATCTTGCTCCGAAAAATCCCTGGTATCCATAAGCTGCGTTTGCCAGAAGCTTATATGAGTTGCTTCTTGCTTTTTTTACATTGTCTGGCTTGGCTTTGAGCTCTTGCTTGTATTTTTTCCTTTTTTCAATTATTTCCTTAAACATTTCAGGGAAAAATCCCTGTTTTTTGGAGAAGTAGACTTCTTTTCCATCTACTTTAATATGATATGCATTTTTTTCAGGAGATTCAAGAAGAGTGGATTTGGAAAGATTATAAGTCACAATTGTGCTCCCATAACTGCTTGTGAAATCAAACATTGCTATATCCTCATATAATCCAGGAACAGGCTCAAGAACAAAAGCTCCCTCATATGCCCTTAACCTTTTTCTTTCACTTATCTCATCATAGGTTGCTCTTTTTTCTGGAATTTCATTAAATCTTTCAAGGTTGTTTAGTATAAATGCCTCTACATTGCTGGACATGCCATTTCTTGAAAGAGTGTAAGGAGGTTCTCTTGTTATTTTTGAGAATTCCTTTAAATCTTGCCAGAATTTTTCAAAAAGTTTCAGAGTAAGAACAGAATCATGAAGGCAGTATTTAAAATAGGAATCCCATTCAGAGTGGTCTTTAATTTTTGAAGAATGCCTGAATTCAAAATCTTTTTTCTGGTCTCCAAGAAATTCCCTTGACACTTCGTCTAAACTCAGGGTTTCTGATTCCATATACTGGGAAAAGGCAGTTCTTATGAATTTTAATAAATCAATATGAGTTATTCCTTTGATTTTTGCAGAAGAATCAAATCCTGTTGTGAGTCTTGGCTGTGAACCGTCTAATCCAAGAGCCAGCTTTACTTTGTGCAATTCTGCTCTTGCTTTTATATACGGCATATCAAATCCATCAGAGTAATATCCAACTAAGAAATCAGGAGAAATTTTTTTAACATATTCTACAAATTTTTCAAGCATTTCTTCTTCATTTTTAAAACATTCTACAAAATCAGGAGCAGAGTCTGATTTTTTCCATGTAAGAACTTTTTTGAAGTTTTCTGATACCAAGGAAATCATAAGTATCTCTCCTTCTCCTAATTTGATTTCATCGCATTCAATATCATAAACAAGGGTTTTTGGCTTAAATGGTTTGTCTTCAATTGGCTTGAATGATTCTGCTTTAATGCAAAAATCAACATTTAATGAAGAGTCAATTCCTCCAAACTCGTCAGAATTATGAAGCATTTCACCTTCAACTTCATACCATGTCAATGGAATCATTTTTTTCTCAATAATATAATGAGTTGTATAACCCAAGTCATAGCCTCTTCTTTTTTCTATTCCTGGAAGAGCTAATCTGTCTGCAATGTCATGCAAATCCTTGTAATTTGTTGCATGTATTTTAAGGGCTTTTACTGGCTGTCCAAGAAAGTTCTTTTCTTTTAACTCAACTTTTTCTACCTTGGTTTGTCTTCCTTTAATATTTAATTGTATTTTTCCTATTTCGTTCATGAGTTTTTTTATTTTTTCAGAAGGAAAGTTCTGTTCAAGAATTGCCCATAAAAATACATCACAGGAATCTAGAATGCAGACTCTCTTGCCTGAGCTGTCTCTGCCTATGATTTTGGCATAGTTCCTTCCATTAAAATCAAAGTAATCATAATCTATTGGGATGAAGTCTAATTTCATACTTTTTCAATGATTTTTAGTTATTTAAAGTTTAGTTTAAATGCCTTATTTTTATATACCATATGTGCTTCCTACAGACATATGTCCTACCCCTAGAATAGCTTACTAAAATCAAAA
>CAZBPV010000006.1:0-40054 GCA_964493885.1 Candidatus Woesearchaeota archaeon | reverse complement strand
TTTTGATTTTAGTAAGCTATTCTAGGGGTAGGACATATGTCTGTAGGAAGCACAGGATTACGACGATAGTTAAACTTATAAAGTCTTGATATTCAGTATTTTTGTAGACTAAGTCAGCGGGTTAGCCCTCCGCTATATGCAAGCGGGCTTTAGGCAGACTACGAGTGGGGCGTGATAAGCACGTTAGGGAGTCTTTATTCCTACGTTGACGCTTTGTCCGCTTTGACTTTGTAGATGCAAACCGGGTCAGGCCTTGATCGGAGCAGCCCTAAACATTTATTAAAGTGCTTAGTGGGTTACAGGGCCGAGGAAGAATGAAGGGAGCTTTCTAAGGTGTTTAGTAGCAAACCACTTGTCTACACTGAATTTTGGTAAAAATTAATCGTTTTCTTATACCTTGAACCAAACATTAACTTAAACCACTTGTCTACTTTGATTACTTCTTCAGATATTGTAAGCGAAGTAATAAGTAATCTAAAATTACTTATTTACACTAAAATCTTTTCTTACAATAAATTAATAAATTGCTATTTGCTATTGAATTTATGAAGAGGTGGAATAAATCAGGACAGTTTTATCTTCTGGCTGCAATTGTAATCATAGCGGCTATCATAGGATTTGCAACAGTATCTAATTATACTCAAAAACAAAGTTCAGTAAAACTCTATGACTTAAGAGAAGAATTAGGAATTGAGAGTGCTTTTGTTTTAGATTATGGTACTTTTAATGTAAATAATGCTCAGGCAAGAAAAGAAATTACCCAGAATTTTTCTGAGGATTATATTGCTTATGCAGGAGAAGGAAAGAATATTTATTTAATATTTGGAAATAAGGAGGATGTTTATTTAGTTACGTATGACGAAGTTTCTAGAGGACAAATTAGCCAAGTTTTTGAAGGAACCGCATCAAGTATGGATATAATTGCACACAAGATTAATGTCACAAAGTTGGACATAATTCCTGGAGAGAGTAATACTCAAAAGGTAATTGTTCCAATAGGAGAACCAGTTATTAACTATGAATTTAATTTAAAACCAGGAGAAAATTTTTATTTTGTGATTTCCCAAGAAATTGGAGGTGAACAGCATGTTGTTACGTCATAAAAAAGGAATAAGCATTATGATTGGGTATGTTTTATTAATTACATTTGCAATAATAATGGGAGGGATAGTTTATACTTGGATGAAATCTTATGTTCCTACTGACACAGTAGAGTGCCCTGATGGAGTTTCAGTGTTTATTAGAAATAGTGAATGTTTAATTAATAGTGATGGGACTTACAATATAAGTGTAGACTTAGTTAATAATGGATTATTTTCAATAAATGGCTATTATGCTAAAATTTCTGACAAGCAGGATATAAAAATAGGTACTCGGCAAGTTGATAAAGTTCTTGAAGGAGGAAGCTCAGCATCAGGGGTAATATCTTTCCCTTTTGAATCTCTTGAGCCTACGAGTTCAAATCTTGTTAAACTTAGAACACCTTATGAATCATACTTAATTGAAATAACTCCAATAAAATATCAGATGATTAATAATAGAAATAGATTGGCAGTTTGTGGAAATGCAAAAGTCAGTGAGCCATTGAATTGCAGTTAATTTTAAATAGTAAGCATAATATTTATTATAATGAAGAATAAAAGAGGGGTTTCACCAGTAATTGCAACTGTTTTGCTAATTGGTATGGTGATTGTTCTTGGATTAATAATTTTCTTATGGATGAGGTCGCTTGCACAAGAAACTATTACTAAATTTGAAGGAGAGAACATTGAACTTGCTTGTAATAATGTGGAATTTATTGCAAGCACATCAGGGAATCAATTAACAATTCAGAATACAGGAAATGTTCCTATTTTTGATATGAAATTAAAATTATTTTATTCTGGGGCATATGACACAAAAAGCTCAAGGGATGTTTTATTTATTGACTCTTGGCCTCCTTCAGGGTTAAATCCAGGAGGAGTTTTTTCAGGGACAAGTACTGAGTTATCTAATGCAGATGAAATAACCCTTATACCAGTTCTTTTAGGAGTCTCTGAAACATCAAATCAAAAAACATACACTTGCAATGAAAAATTACATGGCCAAAAAATATAATAAAAAAGGAATTTCTACAGTGATTGCTACAATAATGATGATTGCTTTAGTCTTGGCAGTTGTTGCGATTGTTTGGGGAGTAGTTCAGAACTTGATTTCAAAGCAACTTGAAGAAGCAGGCAGTTGTTTTAATATTCTTGAAAAAGTATCCCTTGAAGATAGGTATACTTGTTTTAATGGAACTGGAAATGAAATATTATTTGGGATAAATATTGCAGATATTGATGTTGGAGGAGTAGTTATTATGATTTCTGGAGAAGGAACAACAAAAAGTTATACTATCACTACAGATATTAATACTGGATTAGGTTTATTGAGATATCCTCAAAGAGATGCAAATGTTAAATTACCAGATAAAAATGGCGGATTAACATACATATCAAAGGATTTTACTTCTAGGCCAGATTCAATTAGAATATCTCCAGTAATTGGAGGAAATCAGTGCGATGTAGTTGATTCTATATCTAATATACAAAGCTGTATTTGATAATATCAAAGAAAAGTATTATAAATGCAATTCAATTAACTAGAATAGAGGGGTAAATTATGTTAAAAAGAGGGAAAAATGCTAATAAACAAGCACAAATTTGGATTGAAACAGTTATCTATACTTTAATTGCTTTTGTCTTAATTGCGACAGTGCTTGCATTTGTAAAACCAAAAATAGATGAAATTCAAGATAATGCGATTATTGAACAGTCTATCAGCATGGTTAATAGTATTGATTCTACAATAATGGAAATTATTCAGGGAGGAAGTGGGAATAAAAGAAAAGTTGAAGTTGGGATTAAAAAAGGGGAATTAAAAATTGATGGTTCAGGAGACAGCTTAGTATTTGAGATGGAAAGTAATTTTTTATATAGTGAACCAGGAAAAGATATCTCACAAGGAAATTTGATTATAAGAACAGATGAACAAGGCGATTTAAATTTTGTTTCAATAAAAAGAGTATATGCTGATTATAATATAACATTTAATGGAAATGATGAATTAAAGGCGCTTACAAAATCTGCAGTTCCGTATAATATTTTTATAACCAATAAAGGAAAAGAAAATGAAAAATGGGTGATTAATTTTGAATTAAGCTAAAATGGAAGAATTAACAGATATAAAAAAATTTCCAAAAGTTGAAATAGAATTTAATCCAAAAATTCCATTATTAAAAAAAGCTCCAGATAAATCAAAGATAGATGTTAGATACGGCCTTCTTTCTCCATTTGCTTTTGCACATATTTATTGGGATCCTAAGATTTTAGAGGTTATTTATGACATAGAAGAACCAATCTTAAATGAACAGGAAATAAAATACAAGGGAGAGGTGATTTCTGCTATGAGTGAGATAATTAATTTTGAACAGATTATTGAAAAAGAAAAAGAGGCTTTATTAGATTACCTTGACAGAACATTTAAAATTCTTGCAATTGAACTTGGCATGAAAATGAATTATGAAAGCTACAAAAAGATTTTTTATTATATTGTAAGAGATTTTATTGGGTTTAATGAAATAGAACCTTTATTGAGAGATTATTTTGTAGAGGATATAGAATGCAATGGAGTAGACTCTCCAGTTTATATTATTCATAGGATTTATAGGAATATGAAAACAAGTCTTATATTCAGAGATTCAGACAAATTAGAAAGTTTTGTTGAGAAACTTGCCCAGAGAAGTGGAAAGTATATTTCATATTCAAATCCCATACTAGATTCAAGTCTTCCAGATGGAAGCAGAGTAAATGCTACATACACTAAGGACATAACAAGCAGGGGGCCAACATTTACTATAAGAAAGTTTACTAAAACTCCGTGGACTCCAACACAGCTTTTGGAGTTTAATACACTAAGCCCAGAAATGATGGCTTATTTATGGCTCTTGATACAGTATGGAATGAATATTCTTATTGCAGGAGGAACTGCTTCAGGTAAAACAAGTATGTTAAATGCAATTGCTTTTTTTATTAGCCCAGAAGATAGAGTAGTAAGTATTGAAGATACTCGTGAATTAAATCTTCCAAGAGAAAACTGGCTCCCAAGTGTGGTAAGGAGCGCCACAGGAGTTGGCGGGGCAGGAGAAATTGATTTATTCACTCTTTTAAGAAGCTCTTTTAGACAGAGCCCAGATTATGTAATTGTTGGGGAGGTTAGAGGAAAAGAAGCATATGTATTATTTCAGGGAATGGCTTCAGGACATGCTTCTATTGGAACTATACATGCAGACTCAGTGGATACAGTAATTAAAAGACTTGAAAGTCCTCCAATTGACCTTTCACCTACTCTTCTAAATATACTTGATTGTGTCTGCATAATGACTCATGCAAATGTAAAAGGGCAAGAAACAAGAAAGCTAAGAGAGATTGTAGAGATAATTGATGTTGACAATACTGGAATTGCCTTAACTAACAAACCATTTATGTGGAATCCAATGGATGACCAGTTTTATTACAAAGAATCAAATAAAATATTTGAAAAAATTGCAATAAGGAATGGTTTAAAGATGGAAGAGATTGAAAGAGAATTTAGGAGAAGGGCAGAATTGCTAAGGAAAATGCAGCAGCAAAAGATATTCAAATTCAAACAAGTTCAGGATTTAATTAATGAGTATTACAAGAAACCACAAGAACTTCTGAATAGATTTGGAATACGATAGCAAAATCTTTAATAACATCTTTTTCTTTAATTTAATAATGAAAAAAGAAGAGGTAGTGTTTTTAAATCAGTTGATTGAATCTCTGGAAGATTCAGAAAAAAAGCTAGAAGAAGCTTATAATAAAAATAATTTTGATGATTTTAATAAAATTAAAAAGTTCATGCTAGACTTACAGATGCAGATATCAAAACTACTAAAATGATAAAACAAATTGAATTTGGCACTGATTTAAAAAAGATAATTGTAAAAGGATCAAAGGCAGGGAGAGAGATGGCAATGCTTTACAGAGAAATAGAAAAAACAAAAGATAACTCTGAAAAAGAGATGATTAAAACACAGATAAAATCTCTTAAAAATATAATCAACAAAACAAATGATGAAGTTAAAAAGAATTTAGAAGAGATTTTTGTTCCAAGAAAGTTAGAGTTTGAAAAAAAGCCTATGCAAATGCCGAGTACTCTCAAACCAGTAACTCTGCAGAGATATGTCCCTCAAAAGCCAGTTTTAACAAAAGAAATTAAAGCAGTTAATCAAGAAATCTCTGGATTGGAAAGAGAAACAATAAAAAGGATTCGAAAAAAGGGAAAAGAAATAATTGAAAAAAAAGAGAAAAAACCAAGCAATTACATAAGAATAGCAAATATCTTTTTTTCTAAGGTTTCTAATTCTCTTTTGGAAAAAGGATATTTCAAAAATATGAAGAGAAATTTGATAAGAGGAAATATGCCTTATCTTACAAAAAGTTATATTTCTGTAATGTTTATGAACACTCTTGTTTCATTCATAGCTTCTATATTTTTAATTGGATTTTTTCTGTTTTTTAATTTAGGGGTTGCATTTCCTTTTATAACTCTGGTTAGTGGAAATATTATTAACAGATTCTTAAGTATAATCTGGCTTATTTTAGTTATTCCCTTAGGAGTATATCTTATCACTTATGTTTATCCTCTGCTTGAAAAAAAATCAATTGAATCAAAGATAAACCAAGAAATTCCATTTGCAGCAATTCACATGGCTGCAATTTCTGAATCTCTTGTTGAGCCTAGCAATATATTTAAAATAATTATAACAACAAAGGAATATCCAGCACTTGAAAAAGAGTTTACTAAATTACTAAATGAAATAAATATTTTTGGTAGAGATTTAGTTACTGCATTAAGAAATGTTGCACTAAATAGTCCAAGTAAAAAATTATCAGAACTTCTTGATGGAATGGCAACTACAATAACAACTGGGGGGGATTTGTCAGATTTTTTTGAAAAAAGAGCTCAGACACTTCTTTTAGATTACAGGCTTGAAAGAGAAAAACAATCCAAATCTGCAGAGACATTTATGGACATTTATATTAGCGTGGTTATTGCTGCACCAATGATTTTAATGCTTCTGCTTATAATGATGAGAGTTAGTGGATTAGGAATTTCATTAAGCACAACAATGATATCATTAATAATGGTTTTAGGAGTTTCAGTTATAAACATTGTTTTTTTGGTATTCCTTCAATTAAAACAACAAGATCAATAAAATGGAAATAAATAGAATGCACTGGACAGGAATTATCTTTGGTTTAATTGTATTTGGAATATCTTTTTTATTTTTTGGACAGACAATTTTCTTTTTCCTCGCTGGAATAGGGGTATTGATTGGCACTTCTCCATTTGTATTTACTGTGATAAAAAGCACTGCAGTTGAAAATGAAAAAGAGGAAATGTTCCTTGAATTTGCAAGAAATCTTGTAGAAAGTGTAAAGACAGGCACTCCAATAAGCAAGAGTATTTTGAATGTTAAAAACAGACCTTATGGTGTTTTAAGTGAGCATGTAAAAAAACTTGCGAATCAGATACAGATGGGAATTCCACTAAATAAAGCTCTGCAGACTTTTGCAAAAGATGTTGGTAATAAAACAATTGCCAGGGCACTGACTCTTATTGGACAGGCAGAGAGAGCTGGAGGGGATATTGGAGTTATTCTTGAATCAGTTGCAGAGGCTGTAAATCTTTCTGAAAAATTAAAAAAAGAAAGAAAAGCAGCAATCTCAACTCTTGTTGTCCAAGGGTATATTATTTTTATTGTATTTATAATAATTATACTAGTGATGCAGTTTAAAATTATCCCCATGATTTCAGGGATTGCAAATGTTGGTGGAGCTATTGGGTTAGGAGAAGGGCAAGGAATAAACTCTGAAGAAGTTTCTAATGCTTTTTTGTATCTCCTTTTAGTACAAGGATTTTTTACTGGATTAACTATTGGTAAATTATCAGAAAATAATATTAAATCAGGAATAAAACACTCATTTGCCTTGATGCTTTTGTCTTTTTTAATTTCAGCCGGAGCAAATTTATTTTTAGGGGCTTAAAATGTTTGGAAAAAAAGCATCTCATGTTGGAATAGTTTTATCTTTTGTTATATTTGTTACTTTTTTGATTTTTTTATTCTCAATAATCCAGCCAGTCACTAATGTTGAGACTGGAAAACAGGATTTGGTGAAATACTTAAAAACAGAGCTTGTAAAAGAATTCATAGATGATTTAACAATCTCTACATTAAGTATAGATTATTCTGGAGGAGGATGCATTAAAATTGATGTAGTTGAAGGAACTGAAAATCTAGGAGTTATTGTAAAAGATACAGAGAATGAAAAACTCCTTAATTCTTCAATAAAAAATAAAAAATTAGAAATAAAAATAGATGGAAGCAAATCACTTAAGGTTTCTTACTCTTCACAATTTGAAATCGGGAACAACTTACCTGACTGCATTGAAATTGGAAATAATGATTATGTAACTGGGTTAACAAGAACAGAAAGCCAAATTTTCTCTTCCAAAATAATTAACCTTAGTGAATTCATGAGCAGTGTAGAGAATTATGAGAAAGTAAAGGATAAATTAAAAATTCCATTAGGAGATAACTTTGGGTTTATATTTGAGGATGGAAATAGAATCTCACTGGCTAAGACTCAAGAAAAAGAAGTTCAAACAAATATTTATAGTGAAGAAATCTCTATAAGATATGTTGATGAGCAAGCCAATATAAAACCAGGCTTCCTAATAATAAAGGTGTGGTGATAAAATGAAAGGAAAGAAAGGGTGGATAAAAATAGTTGAAGCATTTATTGCAATTTTATTAATAGCAGGGGTTTTGTTATTTGTGATAAATAAAGGATATATTGGGAAGAGAGATATTTCTGAACAAGTTTATCAAGCTCAAATTGCAGTTCTTAGAGAGATTGAATTGGATGCTAATTTAAGGAAAGATATACTTGCAGCAGAAACAGGTTCTTCTGTTCCCCCATCAGTAGTTGAAAGAATTAATCAGAGGATTCCAGATTATTTGCAGTGCACATCAAAAATCTGCAAATTAAATGAGATTTGCGAGACTGAAACTCCTTTAAATAAAAATATTTATGCCCAGCCTGTTGCAATCACAGCAGATCAAGAAAACTTTGATCCTAAACAATTAAAATTATTTTGTTGGACTTCTGCTTAAAATGAAGTTTAAGTTTTTAGAACATACTGCAGATATAAAATTCCAGGCGTTTGGAAAAACATTAGAGGAAGCTTTTAAAAATTCAGCTCTTGCAATGACTAATGCTATGTTCAAAGGAAAAGTCAAGGAGAAAATTTCAAAAAAAATAAAAGTTAATGGAAAAGATAATGAAAGATTGCTGTATGAATTTCTTGAGGAACTATTGGTTTTGCTGGATTCTGAAGATTTTATTTTATCAAAAATAAAAAGCATTAAAATTAAAGGTAATGCATTAGGGGCTGAATTTATTGGGGACAAGGCATCAAAATATGATTTTTCAAATCAAGTAAAAGCAATTACATACAATGAGATGTTTATTAAAAAAGAAAGGGATAAGTGGGTTATTCAAGTTGTTTTGGATGTATAGAAAGAACCAAGGTTCTTCTTATGATATTTCCTATTAAGATAGGCTCAAGGCTGATTAAAACCAAAATATTTATATACTATAGCCAATTATATAGTTGATATGGTAACAACAATACAAATAAGCGGAGAGTTGCTTGAAACCTTGAAAAAAAACAAGCAGTATGATAAAGAGAGCTATGAAGAAGTGATTTGGAATCTCGTAGAAGGGACTAAAGAATTAAATGAAGAGACAAAAAAAGGGATAGAACAAGCAAGGGCAGACATCAAGGCAGGAAAATTCTATACTCATGAGCAGGTAAAAAAGAAGTTAGGGCTTTAAATGTATGAACTTATTTATTCTCCAATAGCTATAAAACAATTAGAGAAACTGGAGAATACTATTAAGGAAAGAATCCTTAATTCATTAGAACGATTAAGAATTCGCCCTGATTCCTGTGACATCAAAAAGTTAGTGGGAATGGAAGGTTATAGATTTAGGGTTGGAGATTATAGGGTCATATTTGATATGAAAAGAGATAGATTATTAATACTTATTTTACAAATTGGACATAGGAAAAAAATATACAAAAAGTGATAAAATGAAAAGAATAAATGGGTTATTCAAGCAGTGTTAGATGTTTGATTTAGTGGTTCTACAATAAAAACAGCAGCTGCAAGAACAGTAGTCCATATTCCATCTTTATTTCCTTCTGCAGATTGGCAGACATTATTTGTCTTGAAAATTTTTCCACTTGTTTTATAAACTTGCTCTCTTTCCTGCCATGCTTGGTCTGAATCAAATCCTATTCCAAGAGTTGTTGCAAGCATTGTTGCTGCTAAATCCTCTGCATATTCCCCTGATTTTTTTGCAGTCTCTCCAAAAGCATGATGCTCTGAAAGATACCCGTATTGCTCGTGTTTTTCCATTGGAACTGCTAATCCAATTGCACTTGAAATTAATCTATTTGGTTCATTAGTCTCGTTTCGTGCCATAACACAAAAAGTTATCTGTCCTGGTTTTAGAATCTTTATTCCTTCTTCTTTAGAGATCATTTTGCATCCTGGCGGAAGAATACTTGAAACATAAACTAAATTGCATTTCTCGATTCCTGCATTTCTTAGTGCAAGCTCAAAACTTGCAAGCTTGTCTTTGTGAACTCCAACTCCTTTGGTGAAAAAAACTTTTTTGGGAACCATAAATAATATATTAAAAAACTCTTTTTAAACTTTTTCTAAAACTTTTTATAGTTGCAAAAGTTGATTAAGGTATGGTAAAAATAAGAAAAGTTAAAGAAAATATTTATGAGATTCCAAAAGAAGACAAGATGAATGTGCCTGCAGTAGTTTATGCAAATGAGAAGCTTCTTGAAGACATGAAAAAGGATATTACTCTTGAACAAATAAGGAATGTTGCAATGCTTCCTGGGATTCTAAAGGCAGCTATTGCTGTTCCAGATGCTCATCAAGGATATGGTTTTCCTATTGGAGGAGTTGCTGGATTTGACATGGACAAAGGGGTTATTTCTCCTGGAGGAGTTGGATATGACATTAATTGCTCAGTCAGATTATTAAAGACTAATTTAAAGAAAAAAGATATTCTTGGAAGACAAGAAGAAATTGCAAAAGCTATTCAAAGAAAAATTCCTTCTGGTGTTGGAAGAGGAAGTAGTTTCCAGATAACAAGACAGGAATTAACTAAAGTTCTTGAGCAAGGAGTTCCGTATATTGTTTCCAAGGGTTATGGAGTCAAGGAAGATTATCTGCATATGGAGGAAGAAGGATGTTTGAAAGGTGCAGATGCATCTAAGGTTTCAGACAGGGCAGTAAAAAGAGGGATTGGACAATTAGGAACACTTGGAGCTGGAAATCATTTTTTAGATATTCATTATGTTGATGAGATCTTTGATGAAAAAACAGCAAAGGCATTTGGATTGGAAAAAGGCGATGTAACAATAATGATTCATTGCGGAAGCAGAGGATTAGGGCATCAAGTTGCTTCTGATTATATTAAGTTAATGGAAGATGAATATGGATTTAAGAATTTGCCAGATAGAGAATTAATTAATGCACCAATTAACAGCAAATTAGGAAAAGATTATTATGCTGCAATGGCTTGTGCTGCTAATTTTGCTTTTGTTAATAAGCAGATTATTACTCATTGGATTAGAGAAGAAATGAAGCATCTTTTTCCTAAGATTAAAATTGATGTTGTTTATGATGTTTGCCATAATATTGCTAAGTTTGAAGAATTTGAAGTTGATGGAAAGAAAAAAACTATTTGCATTCATAGAAAAGGTGCAACAAGAAGTTTTGGTGCTGGAAGAAAAGAAATCCCATCTGCTTATAGAAAAGTCGGGCAGCCTGTATTAATTCCTGGAAGCATGGGAACTGCTTCTTATGTTTTAGTTGGAAGCAAAAAAGCAGAAGAATTGACATGGGGAAGTACTGTTCATGGAGCAGGAAGAACCAAAAGCAGGCATGCATCAATGAAGCAGATGAGAGGAGAAGATGTTAAAAAGGAAATGAAAAAGCAGGGAATTGAAGTTGTTGCTGGAAGCTGGAAATCCTTAAGCCAAGAAGGGCCGTATGCTTACAAAGATATTGAAGAAGTTGTTGATGTTGTTCACAGACTAGGAATAAGCACAAAAGTTGCTAGATTGAAGCCATTGGTTGTTGTTATTGGATAAATTAAGTTATACTTATGTCCAATGAAATTCTTTCGCTTGAACCAAATAAAGAAGAGAATATGCTTTTTCTTTCTCTAAAAGTGCTTACCTGAACAGAAGATATTTTTGATAATTTCGGTTTAGAATATTTATTTAAACAAGATGCTGCAACTTCATAGCCTCTGCAATTAGCTAATTCAAGAGTTTTATCTCTCGCCACTCCTTGCAATAGATTTACTGCGGTCATTGGCTGTTGACGAGCAATTGCTGTCTCAGCAGATTCTGGAGTTGGAAGACTTAAAAAAGCAGGACTGTCAAATATGCCTGGGTAAGTAACTACTCTTTCAGGAACTTGGACAATAGGATAGTTTGGCATTTTAAATTGCAAATTTAAAATTTAATTGAGATTTTTCTGAACAAATATTTTGTCTTTTATACCTTGAGGAAAAATCTATTTTAATTTCTTCATATCTTGCAAGAACATCTTTAGTTAATTTGCTTAGATAATTGTCTATTACTCTAAACCCATCTAGAATATACTTTATTGTTGATTCAGTTTCTTTTGATTCCAAGGATTTAAACCAGCAATATCTATCTAATGGAGATTGTGAAGATTCTTGCTCTGTATTTTGTTGAATTTTTGTTTCAAGATTTTTATTTTCTTGAGTTAGATAATTAGATAATCCTTTTCTATCAGACAATTCTAAACAAACACCGTTAGGGATATAATGGGGGGTAAAAAACTTAAAAACACCTTCTGAAAGTCTTTTTCTGCTCCAATAACTAATTTTTTCTGGAGCAACATGCCTCGGTCTATAAAAAATATTTCTAAAAAATTGAATTAAATTTTTAAACATCATCGTTTAATCCTAATTTTTAATTGATATCCTTCTTCAGAACTAAATAATCCAGGAGTTTTTCTTTCCAAGGTAACTCTTACTCCATTAGAATTGTCCAATGCTCCGTCAGGAAGCAGACTAACTAAATGTTGAGCAAGAGCATATCCTCTGTCTAAAGAAGATTGATAAACTCTTTCTCTGGAAAAATTTTCTAAAAGATCTCTTGCAGATTCAGGAATCTGCATTGCAATTGCTGTTTCTGGGCCTTTATCTATAAGAGAGTTTGGAGTTAAACCTTCTTGATTATCCCCTCCTGAAAAATACTCTTTTCTAGCGTCTTTTTTAAGAAATCTTAAACCTTTCCCAGAAAAAATTGCTATTGCTCCGAGAGCTCCAACTGGACCAGTAAAAGGAATAGATACTAAACTTGCTAAACCTGCCCAAGTTAATCTCCTTTGGAGGGTTTGTTCATAGTTTCCCATAACAAAAAGAATAGCCTAAATGATATATAAACAAGTGTAGTCAATTAAAAGACAACTAAATATATGAGAATATTTTTAAACTCCTAATACCAAATAATTCTATGAAGAGAGGACTGGGAATTAAAAAGAATATTTTGGTTGGAATTGTTTTCTTAAGTGTTATTATGCTCGCGGGCAATGTGATAGGTGCTGTATATTATGTAGATAGTACTCAACTGCTGACTAGAAATTATATTGACTATAATTTTGAGTTTACTGGGAACAATATAATTTTAGACTGCCAAGGATATAAAATTGGAGGAACTGGAAGTGGAAATGGAGTATATATAAATGGGCAATCAAACATAACAATTAAAAATTGTAATATAACTGGATTTACAAGAGGAGTATATGTTGTCTGGGGCAATGGTATAAATATTTCTTTTAGTACTATTGAAAATAACAGTTATGGGATAGTTCTTGATAGCACTGATAGTAGCGTTATTTCAAAGAACATAATCAACAATAACAATTACTATGGAATCGAGTTAAGGAGTGGGACTGACAACTTACAATATAATGTTATTGATTCTAATGTCATAAAAAATAATAAGGGGGCAGGAATTTACTTTGGAGATGCTCCTGGCAAGACTTACAATAATATAACTAAAAATACAATAATAAATAACTCAGAAGGGATTTATCTTTATCAATCTTCTAATAATAATATCATAAAGGAAAATAAGATAATTAAGAATATAAGAGGGATTAAAATACAAGGCCTCTCAAAGCAAAATGAGATTTATTCAAACATTATAAGATACAACACTTATGGTTTAGATATGCTAAAGTCATGGGATGGTAGGAGCCCTACAAGCAACTTGTTTTACAACAATCTTTTCAACAACCCTCAGAATATCTATAATGACCAAAGCAGCAGCACAAAATGGAATTTAGATTCTGTTGAATGCGGCCGAGGAGTAAACATAATGGGTGGAAACTGTTGGGGAGGAAATTTTTGGAGCGACTATCCAGGAACTGATGACGATGGTGATGGAATAGGAAATAGTGACAGGCCATGGTTAAACAGAGATTACTTTCCTCTTATTGGATTGGAGTGTGGTTCAGTTATAACAAATAGCATGACTTTAAACAAAGATTTAAATGATTGCGAGGGAGTTGGTTTAAACATTACAGCAAATAATGTTATTTTGGATTGTAATGGGCATAGCATAATAGGAAATAAAACCAGTTATGGGATATATTCTGCATATAAGAATAATTTGACTATTAAAAATTGCATTATCAGTAATTTCACTGATGGTATATATCTTTCTTATGCTTCAAACTCCACCCTGTATAACAACATATTAAAAAATAATACAATAGGAATGATAGTGTTGGGTAGTTCAAATATAAATATAACTAAGAATACAGCAAATAACAATTCTGGAACAGGGATTGCATTTTCTTCTTATTCTCATCATAGCTATCTAGGATTTAACACAGTAAACTACAATAGAGATGGTCTCTCAATTTCTGGGGGGGATTATAATATAGTAACAAATAACAACGCAAGCTTTAACAAGGGATTTGGAATCAGAACTGAAGGTTTTGGAGAACTATATAATAACTTTACAAATAATATAGCAAACAATAATTTATATTCAGGAATACTTCTTACATCTAATTCAAATAATTCTATTATAAGTTCAAATACCCTAAGAAATAATAATCAACGTGGAATTTATATTTATAAAAGTTCTAATGAGAAAATCTATAATAATATTATAGTTAACAACACCTTATATGGAATTATTTTAGATTTGGCCTCAAATAACAATATCTATAACAACTTTTTTGATAACACAGTAAATGCATTTGATAATTCTGTTGGGAATTCTTGGAACACAACAAAAATTTGTGGAACTACCCATACTAATATAGTTGGAGGAAATTGTACTGGAGGTAATTATTGGAGTAATTATGCAGGTATAGATAATATAGGCGAAGATAAAATTGGAGATACACTGCTTCCTTATAATTCAGGTGGAAATATAATTGTTAAGGGGGATTATTTGCCTTTGGTGTTTGTTAGTGGTGGAGTAGCTGTTAATTGTTCTGATTATACAACAAAATCAACTTGCTTTGCTGCAAGTGTTAACTGCACTTGGACACCTCTTTATAATGCATCAGGGGGGGAAATTTTAACAAATGCCCAGGGTGGGGGGTGCTGTCCGAAGGATTATAAATGGGATAATTATTCTGGACAATGTGGGAAAACTTTTGAAGGAAATATTTGCACTATTCCTGTAACACAGACACTTATACAAGAATCAGGTTTATCAGTTAGTCCAAATGGGCCAATAAGAGCAAAAACAAATCCAACATCTGAAGCAACATACGAGTATTGTGCTCAAGTAACAAGTGGTGTGAATTATGGTTTATGGTATGACATTAAAAGATATTAATTCTAAAAATTAAAAAACTTCTAAAACTTCTTCTTGTTTAGGAGCAGTATAAGAAAGAGGAGATGTAAAATCCTGATTCCATTGATGAGTATCTGGGTTTCTATCGTGATTATTTGGTGTTCCATAATCTGCATTTCCAGCTGCTCTTTGTAAATTTCCATAAACTAATTCTGAAAGCATTAAATCATGATTAGAATAACTAGTAGCACCACTTCCTGGGTCATGTAAAACACTAGTAATATAATTATTATCATGAGTTTCTCCTCCTCCAATTAAAGATTCTGTTAATTCTTGTAAGTGAACATTTTTACTAACACTAGGATTAAACCCAACATAAACACCTGTAATCTCATTTCCATTGAATTGAGAACTATTAATTCCATAAGATACTGAATTGTCAAATCTAATTTTTACATAGCCACTGTCAAATCCAAATGTGGGAGTTGTATTTATCTCCTCTATGTCAGTATCTGTAAAATCATAAGAAGAGTTTGCAAATTGAGTGCATTCATTTTTAATTACATCTTTAACAGCAGTAATCTTAGCTACATCAACATCTAAACCTCCTTGAGCTTCTTTTGTAAAGATTCTAAACATTGGTTTTGTTTTCCACTTTCTAACTTCACCATTATCTCTTATACATTCATCTATAAATTGTAGGTATTTATCTTCAAATAACACACAATCCTGTTCAAGCTTTGATGTCTTGCTTACTCTAAAAAATCCTGGTTTAAATGCGTCATAATTAGGACTTGTGTCTTCTACCATTGCAGTATGGTCTCCATCTGGAACAGCATTTATCTCCCAGTATCCTCCTGAATCAGTTGAATCTGTTCTTGTTCCAACATGAACTAAAATATTCTCTAAAGGTGCATTGTCCATCACATCACTTACATAGCCTGAAATTGTCTCTGTATTTATAGCATTTATTGAGTAATTTTGATTTGTAAATCCTCCTTTATCATCTTCTACTTTTACAGTTATATTATGGTTTTGTGCTGTCTGAGAATCATTTGGTGTCCATTGTATTAAACCTGTATTAGAATCAATTGTCATTCCTGTTGGTGCTTGTGTTAAAGAATATGTTAATATGTCAGCTGTATCTGGGTCTGTTGCATCTGCATCATATGAATAAGGGGTATCCTCTGTTGCAGAAGTTAATGGAGTAGAAGTGAATACTGGATTGTGATTTGAGGGTTCTGGTGCAGGAGTGCCACATCCGCCAGAGCAACCAGCAATGGCTAAAGTTCCAGCTAAAAGTAAGTTTCCAAGAGTCTTTTTTGCGCCTCTGATTTTGTTAAAGAGTGTCATTTTTCTATATATTAATCACTATTAAGTAGTATATAAATCTTTCTTCTTCTAGTGAATTATAAATTAATCTGGAAAATATTCCCTATCTTCATTAAATATTGTTTCATCAGGATTAACATCATAATTATCTGGTGTTCCTAAACTCTGATTTCCTAATGGTCTTTTGAAGCTTGGGCTGTACATTGCTGAAGAAACTTCATACTCATCAACTTCATTTAACGAGAGGTTTGAGGGAGGGTTATAAAAAATACTATCTGAATATGTAGAATCACTTGTCTCCCCGCCACCTGCAAAAGACTGGACAACTTTTTGAGCATAAGTACAACTATTATCAACAGCAGAATACACTGGATATGGAAGTTCTGCTGAAGAAGAAACTATGGTATTTCCATTAAAATAAGATTGAATTGTTCCAGTAGTTGAAGAAGTAGTAAATCCAAAATAAATATATCCCTCTTCAGGTTGTGAGGCTGGAAGGATTTCTGGGATATACTCTATATCTCCTGGTTCATTAAATTCCTGTCTAAAAAAAATTGAATCAAAATCCCCAATTTTATAAACAAGGCTATCAAGACTCATTACATCAATATCTTCTCCTGTTTCTATAACCTTAGTATAAATCCTAATTCCTGGTTTTTGTTCAAATCTTCTTACTTCTCCATTTGCTCTTAAAGTTTCCTCTAAAAAGCTTCTATGTTCTCTTTGAAGCAATTTGCATTCCACATACTCTCTAAATGTTCCCTGCATGCTCTTAAATATCTCAGCTTTTCCAGGTTTGTAAGTTTCATAAATTCCATTTAAATCTTTTACTGTAACATTATACTCTCCAATTGGGATTTTTTGAATTGCCCACATACCTGTAGAAGAAATAGCAGTATAAACCCCATTAACTCCCCCATCAAAAGTTACTTGAATATTATCTAAATGGTAATCTCCAGTAAATGAAAAAATCCTTCCCCCAATATGTTCAGTATTAATTACTTGAATTGTAAAGTCTTGTTCAACACTTTCTGGAGAATATCCATCATCTTCAACTTTAACAGTTACTTGATGAGTTTTATCAGAATCTGAATCTGAAGGAATCCAAGATATAAGCCCAGTTATAGGATTAATAATCATTCCAATTGGATTTTGAGTAAGAGAGTAAGTTAATGTGTCTTCAGTGTCTGCATCTGTTGCATCTACATCATAAATAAATTCATCTCCCTCATTAATTGAGGCAGTTGGAGCTGTGGAGGTAATTTCTGGAGCATGATTAATAAATTCATCATTAGGATTATCTTCTCCTTTTGCAAACAAGCTACATCCAGAACCAAAAATTAAACTTCCTGCTAATAAAACCTCAAGTCCTTTTTTAGCTATTTTTCTTAGTATTTTCATGAATAAATATAGTTAATTTTTTTTATAAAAGTTTCTATAAGACAAGATTTATAAAATAATAATTACTTAAATCATAATGAAAAGATTGGTGATCTTATTAATTTTAATGATTGCACTGACTAGTTTCATCTCTGCACAACAGTATCCGTGTGACCCAGATGATAATGATAGTATTCAGGGAGTGTATATTGATGGAAATTGTTATGATTGCAGTGATGAGTATGAAGATGGGGTTTGCCCAGAGGATTATGGAGCTGATTGCAAAGGAATAAGTGATCTTGATTGTGCTCAAACACCTCAGGCTTTTTGGAGTTTGACTTACGGAGGAACAACAGCTAAAGACAAGGTTGTTGTTGATGGAACTGTTACTGGAGGGAAAAAAGTTTACTTAAACCTTAAAAATTCAGGCTTGTCTGACGGAGCGACTACCTTTGATATATATGAACCAAGATTAGTTTTTAATAATTATTTTAAAAACATAACTGCAACTGTCTCAAATGGAAATGCTATTGCAAACTGGACAATAACCTCGAGTGGATTAGAAGATATAGATTATGTTAATAATAAAATTTATTTTATAGTTGGGGGGCAGAGTTCAGGAGGCTTGAATATTACTGTATCTTATGAATCACAAATCACTCTCTGTAGTAATTATAACTCAAATACTACCTGCATTGCAGATAATCTAAATGTTGGAGATGATGGGGTTATAGATAGAGTGGATGGCTCGTGTATTTACACTAGAATAGGGTATTGCTCTTGGAATGGGACAAATTGCATGAGAACTATTAATGAAACTTCAAGTGTTGCAGGGTGTGACCAAGCACGAGGAAGTTGTTCTTATCCTACTGAAGTTAAAAACGGGGATTGCATTTCTGGAGATTTTTTTACAGTTACTTATTCTTCACCTACTTCTGGATGTGAACCATGGACTACTGGTTTTATAGCTTGCCCAGCTCAATTAAAACTTCCTTTTTTTGGATTCTTTAACATAATTGCAAGCATTTCAATAATCTCTATAATTTATGCTTTCTTAATATATAAGAAAAGGTATCAAGAAAGTTTATAAAAGAGATTTCATATTCTATAAACATGAAAAAGTGGGTGTTATTCTTTGTTATATTTATCTTAATTGGGAATGTTTCAGCTAGCTTTAGTATTGGGAATAAATCTAATGAAATTAGCACTGTTTACGGGCCAAGCGAGAACATAAAAGGGTGGATAAATCTAAGCCTTGTAAATGAACCTGCTAGTTCTTTATTTGAAGATTCAAGGGGAAACTCAGTAACACTAATAGATTTATTAAAAAGTGATTTTCAATTATTAAAACCAAGGGATTACTCTTGCAATCCAGTAGATTGTGGAATAGGATATACTGCAAGTAATGGACAGACTTCAAAGACATTTAATTTACCAGCTGGAAAATCAAAAATCCTTGGATTTAAATTTTTAGGGGAATTAGGAGATTTTGAATGGGTTAATTTTGACATAGAGAGTAATGCTGGAGATTCATGCACAAATCAAATAAAAATTGATTTTTTTGCAGATGGAACAATTGATTTAGGAAATAATAAATCAGGTACAGGAAATTGTGATTATCTTAGAGAAAATGGCTGTTACAATAGTTCAATTGCAAGCAATAGTTTTCCATATATTGCTAAGGGGCCAGATAAAAAACACTGCCAGAGAATAACTCTTACAGAATCTCCAGGATTTGAATTAGGAGCATGGATGAATCTTACTGCAGATTCAGGAGATATAACTTTTGCAATTTATGATGTTGAAAATAGTGGGTTAGATGAAGAACTTGCAAGTTGTGAAGTTCCAAAAACTGAAAGTGGGGCAAAAGAATTTTCATGTCCAGTTAATTTTCTTATAACAGATTCAAAAGAGTATTATATTTGTATTTATTCAGATAAACAAGATGAAAATTCTAAAATAAGAGGATACGGACCTACAACTGGATGTGGTTTTTATGATAATGGAGGAGGAGTAAGTTCAGAGACTTTTGCATATAATATTTTTGCAATAGGTAAGGAGTTTGGTTCTGTTGGAACATTCCAAATTAGGGATAATCTTCCAAATGATGATAATAAAATATCAGATAAATTTGAAGATAAAATAGCAAATATTACAGGAAATACTAATAACTGCACATCATCAAATAGCTGCATAATTCCAATAAGAATAATATCTGGAATTAATCAAGATATAACAATTAAGGATATTAGTATAAAATATGAATATAGTGGAGGAAGCACTTCAGAGAATAAAGTTTATGATGTTAATATTTCATCTGCAGTTGTAAATTCTAATGGTTCTATTAGGATTGCTTTAGATAATTCAAATTTAACTGTTCCATCTCAACATAGTGGATTTCTTTACAGTCTTAAACTTGAAGGAAGAGAAATATTTAAAAAAAGTATTTCAGTTCAGGCAGTTCCTCAAGTAACAGCACTAACACCTATGTCAACAGTCACAAAATTTCCTACTAATTTCATTGCATTTATCTCGAGTGTTGGGAATAATAGCAGCATTGTCGAGTATGTCTGGGAGATTAATGGAGTAGAGTACCCAACACAGAGTAATAGATTAACCTATACATTTAATGATGTTAGGATTTATCCTATAAAATTAACAATAACTGATACTATTGGAAGAAGTTCCTCAAGAACATTCTTAGTGAATGTAGATTCATATATTAGTGTTTTAAGTTCAAGAATAAATGAATCCAGAACAAATATTGATAATATTCAGAGACAAATAGCAAATCTTTCAGATTTTGAAAAGCAAGCAATCAGCCAGGTGATAAATACTAGTAAATTAAACTCAGGGCTTCAGAGTGTTCAATCATTATATATCCAAAGCAAATATGAAGAAGCAGCTGATGCTTTGATTTCATTAAATATCCCTAAATCAATAGAAAAGGGAATTAGCACAGATTTGGTGTCATTTTATCCAACTAAAAGTAATGTAGATGTTGATGTTGTAAAGGCATTTCAAGGAGGAACATATCAAGCAAGTGAAGAATCAGCATATATGGATTCTATTATAAGCTGGCATATTAGTAATATTAACACTAAAATAAAATACTCTCAATTTGATTCAGTTTATGATAATAATGAGAGAGAGAATATAATCAATGTTGTTGAATTAAAGGCAATAATAGTTAATTCATTAAATTATAGTGCATTTTTCTATATAAGAGAATTAGATGATTTAAGATTCCAGACTAATTATAATAATACTTCTAATTCTGGATATATTCAAATTCCAATAGATAGCCAGGAAAAAATAATAAAATTTTCTACAACAGAAGAGCTTAATTTCTTAAACCTTCCAATATTTCTTTCACCTGCATTAAGCAACCTAGTAATTATTGGGGATATTAGCCCCTTAGAAGAGCAAGGAATAAAATGGGCATTATTTATCCTTATCTTGTTCTTTCTTATTATTGTTGGAGTTATAGTTTATATTGTATTGCAGCAGTGGTATAAAACAAAATACGAGACTTACTTATTCAAAAATAGAAATTATCTGTATAATTTAATTCACTATATTCAGAACTCAAAGAAGGGTGGCATGAGTGATAATGAGATGATTAAAAAACTCAAAAAATCAGGATGGAATTCAGAGCAGATAAATTATGTAATGAAAAAATATGCTGGAGAAAGAACTGGAATGTGGGAGATACCTGTTGATAAACTTCTTGACAGGTTTAGAAAAAATAAGGTTATAACACCCTTGCAGCAAAGCCCTGCAATAATCACTCCCAGAGCTGTGGCTCCTGCATTAAATCGTCCAATTGTTCCTAGAAGAATAATGTTTCAACCTCAAAAAAATACTGCAACAACTGGGCAACAACCAAAACAACCGAACAATAAAAGTTTTTTTCAAAAATATTGAATAGAACACACAAACCTTAATAAACCTGTAAATTAAGATTAATAGTATGGTGATAAAACTCTTTACAAACTTTTTTAAAAGGATATTTTCAAGCTTTTTCAAAGGGAAAAAGGAGATAAAGCTAGGATTTTACGGTCCTCCAAATGCTGGAAAAACCAGTCTGGCAAATAGAATCTGCAAGGACTTTACAGGTGAAGAAATTGGAAGTGTAAGTAAGATTCCTCATGAAACAAGGACAGTTCAATTTAAAGAAAAGGTTGAGATAGAGTACAAGGGAAAAAAGATGATTTTTAAGCTAATTGACACCCCTGGAATTGCTACAAGGATTGATTATGAAGATTTCTTAAAGTTTAAAATGAAGAAGCAAGAATCTAAGAAAAGAGCAAAAGAGGCAACTCAAGGAGTTGTAGAGGCAATTAAATGGCTTGATGATATGGATATAGTTGTTATTGTATTAGATGCAACTGAAAACCCTTACAATCAAGTTAATATAACTATTATTGGAAATCTAGTTGCAAGAAAGATTCCAGTATTAATATTAGCAAATAAAATTGATTTGAGAAAAGCTGACATAAAAAAGATAGAGGCTGCTTTTCCTGAATATGAAACAATAGGAATAAGTGCAAAATACGGAAAAAACTTAGAAGAGTTTTATGAAGCAGTTTTTAGGCTCTCAAAAAAGCTTTAGTAACAATTAAAAATATATATTACATCATATAATAGTAAAAAGAGCAGGAATAAATCCCTGTTACACTTTTTTATAAACAAAAAAAGATGGTGAAAAAAAGAAAAATTGGCAAGATAAAGGGATTTTCAATCCAGTTTATGCCTTACTCAGAGATAAGAAGTTCTAGCAGTACTGAGAGGATTAAAAAAATACTAGATATAATCCTTGGAAGCAATATCTTAATTTTGCAAGGAAAGCTAAAGCCTGAAGAAGAGACAAGACTAATTGAGGATACTATGGCTATGATTGGACATGTTAAAAACTTTAAAGGTATAGAATTAGCAGTTATTGGGAATGGTGGAGAAGATGGATTTCTTGGAAAAATGAGAAGTGGAATTGTGAATGCTCTTTCTGGAGGGGATTTAGGTGCAATAACTATAATAGGGCCTGCTACAATAGTAAAGGAAATTAAGAGAAATCCTAAGAAAATTGAGTTGTTATTAAATAAATAAATATAAATATTCTTAATTCTTATAGTAATATAACAAAGATGGAAAAAATTCCTCTTGAAAAGAGTGTTGAAGATACCTGGATTTTGATTAATGAAGCAAGAGAAAGAAATGGAACTTGCTCTGCTTTAATACACATATCTGATGAAAATGGATATTCTCACAGAGTTTGTTGTTCCAAATCAATCTCCAAAAAATGTGATTATCAAGGGAGTGAAGTAAAAAGCAAAAAAGGAATTCCATATAAAATTTGTAATTACAGATCACATGATTAACTTGGAAGAAAGAATAGAGCCTATTGCAAAAAAAGAGTGGGCAAAAGACTAATTTTGATATCCTTAAAAGAATCAGACTTGAAAGAAATTTGAATTATACTGGTATAAATAAAATAATTTCTCCTTCAAATACATTAGAGTAAGCAAGACTTGAGGCAGAACTTTTTATTAATCTTCAGCAAAAGTCTGTTTAAAAAAATATGTAAATTTTAAAATTCCTAAGCATCTATAAACTTCAAAAAACAAATCAAATTTTTATTCCAGGAAAACTGAAGTTCTTTTTTAGCATGTGTCTCCATCCAGTTTCAGTCACATTACTTGTTCCTTCTTGTTTAAACATCTCATCAAGGCTTATCCCGTTGTAATCTATCCTTACAGTTTTTTCAATAATCTTTTCTTTTCCTTCTTCTATACTGATTTTTTCTAGGGTAAATATCAGGCTGTTGCCCTTTCTTTCCCTGTTCTTAATTGTTCCAATTACTCTGAAATCATCTGTACATCTGGCATTAACTACTGGGATTGTAAATACTCCTTTAGTATCATATGGGTGAACAAAAGCAACATATTCTCTTGTAATAATACTAAGATCTTCTATGTTATCCTGGTCTATTCGAACTACAAGATTCTCATCTTCATAATACTCAATTGATTGCCCGGGACCTAATTCAATATTAGACATTATTCCATCAAATAACCAGGCTTTTTAAAAATTAGGTTATAACAGTATACAGGCAGAATTTCCTATCCTCAATCTTTTATCTCAAATTACAGATAATTTTATTAAGCAAAAGTTCTTTTATATTTTATGCCAATGGCATCTCTTAATATGTTATTGGTAAACTAAAAATAGTAAATTAAAAAATGCCACACCAATGTGTACATTGTGGGAAAATCTATGCTGCTGGAAGCAAGGAATTATTAGAAGGATGCAGTGATTGTAAGAGCCATTTCTTTTTCTACATAAAAGACGAATACCTACAAAAAATTAAAGATAATCCAATTCAAATAGCTCAAGAAGACAAAAAAGCAATTGAGCAAGATATAAGGGAGATGGCGGGCATAACTGATGAGAGTGCCCCAGTAATTCTAGATATAGAATCAGTAAGAGCTATTGGAAGCGGAAAATTTGAAATTGATTTAGTTAATTTATTTAGAAAAGGCAGGCCATTAATCTACAAATTAGAAGAAGGAAAATACATAATTGACTTAGCTTCTACATTAAATCAGAGTATGTCAAAGGAAATAAAGGATGCAGTTGAAAAAAGTTAATTCTATACTAAAAGAGGTTTTAGAAAAAATAGAACCTTCAAAAGAGGACTTGAAATTAATAGATGACTCTTTAAGAGAAATTTTAAAAAGAATAAAAGAGGGATTAAAAAAACAAAAAATAAAAGCTGAAGTATTTATTGGAGGAAGTTTTGCCAAGAATACAGTAATAAAAAAAGATAAGTATGATGTGGATGTTTTTATTAGATTTGATAAAAAATACAAAGGCAAAGATATTTCTAAGATAACAGGAGAGATTATAAAAGAGGCAGGAGATATTTCAATTATTCATGGTTCTAGGGATTACTTTAAAATAAAAATCTCCCCAGAAATTAATGTTGAAGTTATCCCAGTAATAAAAGTTTCAAATCCAAAAGATTCAGAGAATATTACTGATTTATCATATAGTCATGTAAAGTATATAAGAGATAAAATAAAATCAGACAAGCTAGTTAATGATATAAGAATTGCAAAGGCATTTTGTCATGCAAATCAATGTTATGGAGCAGAGTCTTATATCAAAGGGTTTTCTGGGTATGCTCTTGAACTATTAGTCTTTAATTACAAAGGATTTATTAATTTTTTAGAACAAATGTTAAAAGTTAAAGAACAACAAGTAATTGACATTGAGAAGTACTATAAGAATAAAAAACAAGTCATGCTTGATTTAAATTCATCTAAACTTGACTCTCCTATAATCCTCATTGACCCTACATTCAAGCAAAGAAATGCCCTTGCTGCACTCTCAAAAGAAACTTTTAAAAAATTCCAAGAAGCAGCAAAGAGATTTTTATCTAATCCAACTATTAATGCCTTTGAGAGCAAAAGAATAGATAAAGATAAAATCAAAGGAAAATTTGGCAAGAAAGCAGAAGTTATATTCTTAAGTGCTGAGACTGAAAAACAAGAAGGAGATATTGCTGGAAGCAAGCTGCTTAAGTTTTATAAGCATCTTGAAAAAGAGATTGGAAAATACTTTATTATCAAAGAAAGCAGTTTTGAATATGAAAGCGGGAAAAAATCAGTATTTTACTATGCTGTTAAAAAAAAGAAAGAAATTTTATTAAACGGGCCTAAATTAGAAGATAAGAAAAATGTAGAATCTTTTAAAAAAGAACATAAAAATGTTTTTGAAAAAGATAAAAGGATTTATTCCAAAGAAAAAGTTAATTTTACAATAAAAGAATTTTTAGATTCTTGGAAGAGAAAAAATAATAAAAAGATTAAGCAAATGTATATTAAAAATTTAAGTATTATTGAGAAGTAAATAAACTAATTCACAATAAGCAGCTGCTCTTCCTAGTTCAAGAACAGCAGCTCCAACAAAACTTACTATTTTTTCAGCAGAATAAATCATCTCTCCAATGCTCACATAATCTCTATCTTTAAAGTCTTTATCATCTTTTTTATATTGATTATCCCATAATCTCAATAAAGAAGTCGGGACAAATGCTATATCTATTGCCTTTAGAAGCTTGCTTTGATTTTCTTGTATTCTTTCCATTTTAATTTAAAGATTGAAGAATAAAGCCTATTGCTGTGGCATAGACTCCTATCCTTGCTAATTCTAACCCTCCTATAAACATTGTTTTTACTGCTAAAGTTGCATGAATAAAAGGAGAGTAATAATCATTCCATATCCCTTGATTAGAATGCGGGTTATAACAGCTTAAATCATCAATTGCAGGCAAGAGTAATGAACCTGGAAGTAAGATTGTGGAAAGTGTTTTTCTTAAGCTTCTTTTTTCAGTATCCATCAATTAAAGAAAAAATATTACTTTAAAAAGATATGTTCACTCAAAAACACTTACTCTTGTTCTATCATCTTTTCTTTTTTCCTGTTCTTTTTGAGTGAAAATAACTGGACCATAACTTCCGAAATATAAATTATCTCCATCCTGAAGAGGCATGGGGGCTAGAGACATTGTAATCTTTGTTTTTTCTCTTTCTATTTCTGTTCCATTCTTTGACAAAGCATCTTCCAAGAGATAAGTATCAGTTTTTAAATCATATCTTATCTCAGCATGTCTCCTAGAAATACGGTTTACTTTTTCATGTCCTGAATCAACTCCAAGATTAATTGTATTCCTAGAATATTCATTCTCTCTTCCAAGAGTTACTTTTCCTTCCATTCTAATTAACTCCCCTAGATTGTGTTTTTGCTTTGCCGGAATATCTTCAAGTATTGCTCTTTTCATTTTATTTCCTATTTTAAAGCCATCTCAAATAGAGATGCAAATGCTTCTGAAAAGAATTCAGAATTAAGCCAGATTGCTAAATCTTCTTGTCCGGGTTCATTTGAAACATAGAAAAGAATTTCTTTTCTATCAACAATAAAGAATTTAGCAGTAATGTCGGATTTTCTAATCTTAACCTTTAACTTTTCAGAAATTTGCTTGATTAAATTTTGTTCTCCAGAAAGGGCAATATTAATCTTGATATTAGATTTCTTAAGATTTATAATTGTTTGCTGGAATAATTTTAATTTAGAAGCAAATTCTTTTGCATTAGTGCAAATTATTACTTCTTTTTCAGCATTTGAAATTATTTCCCTTAGATAATTTGAAATGTTTGACTTTCCTTTTAATGAAGCTGAAATATCCTCTCTTTTCACAGGATTAACACCTTCTCTGTAAAGACTTTCAAGCTCTGTATATTCCTTAGTTTCTCTTATCTTTAGTAAATCTTGGATTCTATCTTCAGAATCTTTTCTTACATTATTTTTTAATTTTTCTAAAATCATATTTGGCTTAATACCAATATATTTTACAGGTTTTCCAAGCTTTTCTATTGCAAAACCCTTTTTTTCAAGACTTTCTAAGACATCATAAGTTCTTGATCTTGGGACTCCAGAGATAGTTGATACTTCTCCAGCTGAAGCAATCCCCTTTCCTAACAAAGCTAGCCAAACCTTTGTTTCATAGATATTAAGGTCAAAGTAGTCCTTAATTTTGTTTACAAGTTCTTGTTTTACTATCATTTTATGTTCAAAAAGAGTAGTAACATCTCTTTATAAATCTTATGTTTCTGTTACCTTTGAGAAGTGAGAACAAACGGCAATATTTATAAATGGTATTAAGCAAGGTTAAATATGACAAGAAATGGTTTTGGGCTGAGAGAGAGGAAAAGCCTATTTGAAGATTATTTAGGGGAGTATGTTATAATTTTTCCTGCAAATGGAACTAGAGTATTTGGTGGAAAAATGGTAGAGATTAAAAAAGACAGTGATTATGCTGTTCTAATCCCATTTCAAGGAGTAGATTACACTAAAAAGGGTGCTGTAAATAAATTAATAGACAAAAGAGCATTGGTATTTCTTCCAGGAGTTAGTATTGAACCTACAACAAAAAGGAATCTAGAGAATTATTGTAAGACTGAAAACCAAAGGGCTTCTGATAAAAAAGAGAAACTAAAACCAAAACCCGAAGTTGATAGGTAATCCAAGTATTTTTGAGTAAATTAGCCAGCTTAGAGCTATCCCAAGGAACATTCCTGAAGTAATAAAGGGCATTGCAGGGTAAAACTTCTTTTTCTCTGAAAAGAAGAATAAATAAGTTAAACCAAAAACTGCTCCAAGAATTACTAAAAGCGATGCAAGAGGGATATTATAATCAAAGAATTTTACAAACCCAAATACCTTTAGCATTACCCCGGCAGTAATTATTGGGAAGATTATATCTCCTCCTCCAAGAATAGCTACATTCACATTAATCTTCTTAGTTTTTAGTTCTTCGGGCTTCTTAATCTTTCTTACTATTGCTTTTGCTTTTTCGCTTAAGTACGGAACAAAAAATCCAGAAAAAAGCTTTAATTGATTGATTTGGTATTTTGCCATTTTTTGCATTATTCCTGAACGCCAGACAGCCCAGAGATCATAAACCGAGATAAGAATCAATAAGATTACTAATGTATAAAAATTAAGAATTGGGGCAAAAACTGCAGCAATTCCAGGGTAAATAAATAATTCTGTGACATTATGAATTATAAAATTTCTTCCATAGATTTTTATTAAACTTAAGGGAAGAGCAAGAACAATTGCAATAATAGAGGCATACTGAATTCCAGATAAGAAACTATTAAAAGAAATTCCAAGAGCGATAGTTACAACAACAAAAAACCAGAGTCTTAATAAAAATGCAGCCCTGAATCTCATTAAAAAGAATAATAAAGAAATTGCAAAAACAAAGGCTATTATTATTGCAATAAAAATTTCATTAAATTCTCGTGGTTGTTCAACTTCAGGTGTTTCTAATCCAAAAGGTAATTCTGGAGCTGAAACATTAGAAACATTTCCTTGCACAACTTTTATAGAGGAATAATGATTTACAACATAGATTCCAATAAATTGAGTTATTATAAACATTAAAAGAAGAATTGATACAATCTTAAGACTATGTTTCATGTTATATTAAAGAGAAAATCATTTTTAAATGTTTTATCTTAATCTAAGAGTTTCAAGATTTCTTGGGACATTTGTCTCCACTCTATTCAGTTTGTAAATTGCTGAAGCTAAATCAAGACATTTTGAAACCTCTCCGTGATTTACAATAACTCTCTTAGGTTTTGGACGCATATTATTAAAGAATCCCATGATTTCATTTCTTCCTGAGTGAGCTGTTAAACCATTGATAGTATATATCTCTAAATTAATTTTAACATTTTCCTCTTTTCCTTCAACAATCATTCTAGTCTCTTTTAATCCATCTTGAACATTTCTTCCAAGACTTCCTACCCCCTGATAACACACAAAGATTATTGAGTTTTTTTCATTTCCAGCATACTCTCTAAAATACTCTACTGAAGCTCCACCTACAAGCATACCTGAAGTTGCCAAGACAATGCACGGGCCACCTTCAATAACCTGTTTTCTTTCTTGAGGAGATGCTACTCTTGAGAATACATCAGAAACAAAAGGATTTTTATCTTGAAATATCTGACTTCTAACTCTAGTGCTTAAAAAATCAGGGTAAGCAGTATGAATAGCATTAATATCCCAAATCATACCATCAATATAAATAGGAACTTTTTTTATTTTGTTGCTGTTCATTGCATCTTCTAAAATAAGCATAGTTTCCTGAGCTCTTCCAAGTCCAAGCTCTGGGATTAAAACTTTCCCCCCTCTTTCAAGAGTTTTATTTACAAAACTTAAAAGTTCTTCTTCTGCTTGAATTCTTGGCGGGAGAATATCATCTTTAGAACCATAGGTTGCCTCGGTTATTACTGTTTCAACTCTTGGGTAGCTTGCAACTGCAGGGTCTAAAAGCCTGGATTTTCCGTATTTATGATCTCCTGTATAAACTAAATTATGCAATCCATTTCCAATATTCAGATGAACAATTGAACTTCCAAGACAGTGTCCTGAATTATAAAAAGTAAGTCTTATATCTGGGGTCACATCAGTAACTTCATTGTAATTGAGGCAGATACTATGCTTCACCATTTCTTTTATATCTGTTGAACTAAACAAAGGTTTTGAAGCTTGTTTATATGCAACTCCAATAAAATCAAGAGAAAGAAGAGCAGCTATATCTCGTGTTGGAGGAGTCATATATACTGGCCCTTTATAACCCATTTTATAAAGATAGGGAAGAAGACCTACATGATCAAGATGAGCGTGGCTTATTATTACTGCATTTAATTGCGAAATATCAAATTCAGGTACATTAAAATACGGGAATTTATCTTTTCCAGAAGAAGCTACATCTATTCCACAATCTAATAATATTTTTGAATTAGGAGTCTGAAGAAGAAAACAACTTCTTCCAACTTGCCTTCCAGAACCAAGAACAGTTATTCTAACCCATTCATCAACTTTTTCAGGGGACCATTCTTTGTATATTTTTTCTCCTATTTGGTTTAAGAATTTTCTTCTATAATTATTATTATCATAAAGAACTTCCCTTATATTCTCAGTAATCTTACTTTTAATTGAAGCACTTCTTTGAATTTGAGGAGTCCATAGAGTGGTTCTTCTAATCTCTTCTATTATCAAACCTTGCTTTCCAATTACTAATCCAGGTTTTTTAGCTTCAATAACTACAATGCTTCTATGAAAATCAAAAAGAAGGTTGGTTATTTCAGCTTCTGGAGGAACAAGTCTCTTAATCTCCTGTTCAACTTTTTCTTTAGGAGGCAGAATTTTTTGGTCTGCTCTTAATTCAATTCTCTTTTTTATTTCATTTACAATCTCTTTAATCTGAGACTCTCCTTCTTTGAAGAATTTTTCATTGTCTGTGTAAAGAACTATGTTTGCTCCTTCAAATCCTGCATCAGTTATATCTTTAGATAACTTATCTTTTATTTTTTTCAGAATATCCATTTTAAATGAGTCTTATTTGCTATCCTTATACTGAGGCTCTATTTTTTGCTCCACCACTTTTTTAATTCCATCTTTTGTTATTGCAAAAACATCAATTCCAAAGCCGCTTCCTGTATCTCTTTGCGTTGAAGATTTTAATGCTTCAACAGCTAACTTAGCGCCTTCTTCAACGCTTAATCCTGGCTTGTATTGTCTTTCCAATAAACCTAAAACATAAGGCATACCGCTTCCAAAATTAGCATCATAATCTTCGACTTTGTAAACACCGCCTGCAGGTTCAATAGTATAAAGTTCAGTTGAACCATCTTCATTTACTCCTGCAACAAGAGTTCCAACAATATTTGGGATCATTGAAGGTTGTCTTATATTTGAGTAAGAAATGCTGCCTGTAAGATTAGCTGCTTGTTTAATAGTTGGCCTGCTTCTCGATTTAAGCTCTTTAAGCTTAAGTTCAGCTGCAACTAATTTTCCTAATCTTTGAGCATCTGCTGCCCCTCCTGTCCAAGAAACAACAAGATAATCATTCACCTGAACAACTTTTTTAGCTGTTTTGCTCATAATTAGGTTCCCGGCTGTTACCTGCCTGTCTGCAGCCATTACAACTCCGTCTTTGCAGACAATCCCAAGTACTGTTGTTCCTGTTTTGAGAATTGATTTTTTTAAGTCGTCATCCATTTTAAGAAAATAATTTTTTCCTAGAATTTATAATATTCTAGATAAATGAGTATTTATAAGTCTTTCGGATTAATTAGCTAACTTCACTTGAAAAGTCTTTTTTGTTTATTCTTATGACATTTTCAACAAATCCCTCAATTTTTTGCTCGTGGCTTACGATAATTAATTGAGATACAGTTAGTTCGTCTAATATACTCCTCATTTTATCTAACTGCTGTTCACTAAAACCATCTGTTGGCTCATCTAAAATAACTAAATCCTTTGTTTTTATCTTGCTAAGAACAGAATTTATCACTTGGTTTAATGCTAAACGATAAGCAAGAGCTATGGCAGTCCTTTCTCCACCTGAAAGATAAGAATAATCTAATTCATAATCTTGCTGTTCAATTATTGGGGTGAATTCATCATCTAACTTTACATTAAAAACATCTGGAACAAGCAGGGCAAACCATTCTGAAAAAAACTTTGAAAAATCAGTTTTAAGTTTAACCATGACATTTTTTTCAATATGAGAGATGATTGGAATAAATTCCTTATTAAGCCAATCTTCAAGATTTGAAATATAGATAAGTTGAGTTCGTATCTCCTCAGTTTTACTTATTTTATTATTTAATTCTTCTATGTGCTCTATAGATACATCAATCTCTTTTTTTAGTTCAGCAACCTTTATCTCTGCTGCTCTTTCTTCCTTAAAAGCCAAGTCAAATTCAGGTTTTTTGCTCTCAAATATATTTTCATATTTTTTTAATTCAAATATAGATGCCTTCAATAAACTTATATGCTCATCTAACAAATCTATATCTTTTTGAAAGGAGAGATTTGATGTTTTAAACTCTTCAATTCTATTTCTTTTTTCATTTGCACCCTCAATTTTGATTTTAATAACTTTATAATTATTTATTTGCTCGTGAAATTTGGATATTTCATTTTCTATATTGAAAAGTTTTTCAGAGATTGCTTTTTTCTCAAAAGCAAAAGAGTTAATTTTTTTTACATTTTCAGTTATGTCCTTTTCAATTCTATACACAACATTTCCCTTATGCACTGGGTTTACATCCTGGAGGCAAGTAGGGCACATTTTTAATCCATATATTTGGTCTTTTAGATTGTTGTTATTCTGATTCTGTAAATTTAAAGAAGCAATTTGAGAACTTATCATTAGATTTCTCTCATTTAATTCAGTTCTGTCTTTTTTAATGGAAATTATCTGTTTTTCTAGGTGAGAGATGTCTAATTCATCGTATTTTAATCCTTCAAGTTCAATTAATTGCTCTTTTATTCTTTCAATAAGACGAGAATTATTTGTGATTGTATCTCTTTTAGTTGAAATCATTATGTTTGTCTTTTCAATCTCTGATTGAAGTTTATTTTTTTCCTCTATTTTTTTAGAAATTTCTTCTTTTTCTTCTTCAATTCTCTTACGAATTTCAGTTTTTAGGAAAAGTTCTTTTTCTATAGAAATCAGATTATATCTTTTGCTTTCAAGTTCATTTTCTTTTGAAATAAGGATTTCCCTATCTTGCTCTAAATTAGAAATTAAAGCTTCCTTGAATCTTCTCTCTTCCCTAAGCTTAGTAATAATAATTGAGGTATTTTCCAGGATTCTTTTATACTTATCAATTCCAAAAACATGACGCAATGTATTTATTCTTGTTGCAGGATCCTGGATTATTATTTGCTTCATTTCTTCTTGAGGAGTATAGACAGTAAATTTATACAAGAGATTTTGTTTTTTTGAGAATTCCCTGGGATAATTAAGAATCTCTAATACTTTACTTTTTAATTCAGTTACTGAAAACTCTTTTTTTTCTCCATCAATACTTATAGAACAATAATCCTGGGAGATAGTTTTTCCTCTTTTAAGAGTTCTTTCTATAATTATAGTTTTGTCATCTACTTCAAATTCGATTTTTACTCCCCCCTCATCTTCTCCATTTCTAAGAAGAGAATTTCCTCTTTGCCCAGGTTGTAATCCAAATAATGCAAATTCTATTGCAAGAAGTATAGAAGTTTTACCAGAACCAATATCCCCTGAAAGAAGCAAAGAACCATCTGGGAAGGTTATCTCGTGCTCCTTATAGCTTCTTATATTTTTTAATTGTATTTTTCTTAGTTTCATTTTAGAATTTTAGAATTTTTTTTGCTCCTTCAAGCAATCTTCTCTCAAAAGTATCATTTTTTTCATCTTCTTGTTTTTCGATAGATGTGCAGTTCATAAGTTCGGGTATTAGAACATTAAAATCTGAATCATTCTTCTCAGAATATAATTTAATAATCTCCCCTTCTATATTCTCATTATTTTTTACCTCAATCTCAAGCTCCACTTCTTTCATATTTAAATCATGTGTGTTTCTAAGTAGAAAATAAGCCCCCTTATTTTTTGCATACTCTTCTATTTTAGAAAATTTAATATCTGAATTCTTTCCATTTTCAAGTTCACCTTTAATTCTCAATAAAACAATTTTATCTTGGATATCTCTTGAGTTTAATTCAGAAATTATTTTTTCAGTAGCTGTAAGAGCATTAGTTATCTCAACTTCAATTGGCTCTACTTCTTTGATTTTTAATTTAACTTTTCTAAAATTATCCATTGAATCTGTATCAATCAAATAAAAACTTCCACATCCTAAATCCTCAAGCTCTTTAAAATTATTAGGAAAAATTGGACCAGGATAAACAAAATTTTCATACTGAAAATCAATATGCAAATGTCCTAAAGCATAGTAATCTGCTGGAGGAAGTTTAGATGTTTCAATAGCATCAATTGGCAGAGTTCCTTTAGCCTTGTCTATTGTTGTGTGGAGCATAAAAATCTTGAACATTCCTGGAGCATCATGAAGTTTAATTCTTCTTAAATCTTCAATCTCTAAACCAGATTTTTTTCCAGGATACCCATAAATTGCTACTCCCTGATAAATTATAGGATTTAGAAGCAGTTTTCCATCTTTTTCTTCAAAATTAGTAACATTTCTACAAAAACCTGCTCTTTCTAAAACATCTAGAAAAGTTTTTCCAGAAACAGAGTAATCATGACTTCCTGCTATAATAAAACATGGAATTTTTGCTTCTTTAAGCCTACGAAACTCTGCAAAAGTTTCTTTTAAAATTTCTATTGAAGGATAAGCAGAATCAAATAAATCTCCTACAATAAGGATAAAATCCACCTGAGCTTCAATGCAATTATCAATTGCTTTTTTAAAAGATAACAGGTTTAAATCCTGCAATGGCTGTTGTTTCCACCCTCCAAGATGAACATCAGATATATGTGCAAATCTTACCATTTTAATTGCCCTTTAAATCAAAAAACTTTATAATACTCCAATATCTTAAGTGTATATAAAAATGAGTGTGGTTTAGTATTATAAAAATGAGATTTAATATATTAATTGGTGGAAAAGCAGGCCAGGGGCCAAATATTCTTACTCATACGCTTGCAAGAGCCCTTGTAAGAAAAGGATACTATGTTTTTTACTCAAGGGACTATCAATCTCTTATAAGAGGGGGGCATAATTTTAATGTTCTTACATTTTCTAATGAACCTGTTAATAGCAATGATTCTAAGATAGAAATTTTAGTTGCTCTTGATGAAAATACCTTAAGAATACATAAAGAAACCCTAAAAAAAGAATCAATAGTTTTATCTGGAAATGAAAAAAATATGAATTTTGCAGGAAGATTATTTAAGGTGTTGGGGCTTGATTTTGAACTTCTAGAATCTGAATTAAAGGAAATAGGAAAGAAATTTGAAGAAAACTTAAAAGATGCAAAAGAAGGCTATGAAAAAGAAAAAGAAATTTTTGATATAGAAAAAAATGCGTGTGGTTTATGCATGGAAACTAAAAGATTTTTTAGAAATGGTAGTGAAAGTGTTGCAGATGGGGCAATTAAATCAGGGTTAGATGTTTATTATGCATATCCTATGACTCCTGCAACAACAGTTATGGGTGAACTTGCAGGAAAGCAGATTAATGGAAATTTTATTGTTTTGGAATTGGAAAATGAAATAGCAGTGGCAAATGCAGGGGTTGGAAGTGCAATTACTGGAGCTAAAACAATGGTTGGAACTTCTGGAGGAGGATTTGATTTAATGTCAGAAACTCTTAGCTTGACAGGCATGGCAGGAGTACCATTAGTATTTTATCTTGCTCAAAGACCTGGGCCTGCTACAGGAGCAGCCACGTATAATTCTCAATCAGATTTAAATATTGCAAGGCATGCTGGACACGGGGAATTTGCTAGAATTGTTCTTGCTCCTGGAGACCCAAAAGAGTGCGAAGAACTTACAAGCCAGGCATTTTATTTCTCGCAAAAATACAAAACTCCATCAATAGTAGTCAGTGACAAGCATATTGGAGAGAGTTTTTATACACTAGATGGGATTCCGAGCATTACTCTATCAAAAAAATGGACTAATCTTCAGAGATATAATAGTTATGAAAAAGATTCTGAAGGAAGTGCTACTGAAGATAAAAGAATTATAATTAAAAACACTGATGAAAGAAACAAAAAAGCAATTCACATAGAACAGGAATCAGAAGTATTTGAAAGATACAAGGTTTTTGGCAAGACAGATTCAGAGAATGTTGTTGTTTCTTGGGGAAGTCCAAAAGGAGCAATAATTGATGCTATTGAATATGAAGGAATGGATGCTAAGTTTGTTCAGATTCTTTATATTGAACCATTCCCAAAAGAGATATGGAAGGAATTAATTGGAAAAAATATAATTGTTGTTGAAAACAATTCAACTTCTCAGCTTAATTCTCTTTTAAAGGAAAAAATTGGATTTAATACTTATGATAAAAATTTAATTTTAAGATATGATGGCAGGCCTTTTTTCAGAGATGAACTTGAACTAGAAATAAAAAAGAGGTTGAGGAAATGATATTTAAAAATAAGGGTATAGAAACAACATCAGAAAAAACATGGTGTCCAGGATGTTTTAATTTCCAGATTCTAGATGGAGTAAAGAAATTGTTGGAGTCTGAAATGCAATCAGGAAAAAATAAAGATGATTTTGCGATTGTAACTGGAATAGGCTGTCATGCAAAGATATTTGATTATCTTAATTTAAATGGAATTAATACCCTGCATGGAAGAGTCTTGCCAACTTGTCTAGGTATTAAAGTTGGAAACCCAAACTTAAGTGTAATTGGGGTTGCAGGAGATGGTGATGCTTATTCAGAAGGAATTTCACACTTAGTTCATGCTACAAGATACAATTCAGATTTAAAATATATTGTTCATAATAATCAGGTATTTGCATTAACTGTGGGGCAACCAACACCAACAACTGAAATTGGGTTTAAAGATAAAACAAATCCTCTTGGAGTTAAACTTCCTCCTCTAAATCCTATTAAGCTCATGCTTGCTTCAGGAGCTAGTTTTGTTGCCAGGGTTTTTGCAGATAGCAAACAAATTAAATGGATTTTAAAAGAAGCACTAAAACACAAAGGATTTGCTTTTATAGAAATTCTTCAGCCATGTATTATATTTCATCCAGATATTGGTTATAAGGAAAAAACATATATGCTAGAAGAAAAAGGACATGATAAAACAAATCTGCAGCAAGCAATGAAAAAGGCAGAAGAATTTGATTATAATACAGTTAAAAAAATTCCTCTTGGGATTTTCTATCAAGTAGAAAAAGAAAGCTTTGAAGAAAAATGGCCTCAGCTTGTAGAATTAAGAAAACAAAAAAAGAGTTGGAAAGATATTGATAGATAGATTAATAAACAGATTTCTATATCGAAATTTATGATTTATTCACCAGTCAAAATCCCAAAAGATTTAGATGAAAGAAGAGAGTTTCTAACTAAATTAGAGGGCAGAAATATTGCAATTCCACTTACAAGAGATAATTATGGCTGTGGAAGATTAACTTATGATGGAATAGACAAGACTTTTTTAGTAGATGGAAAACCAATTGATGTTGAGAAACTAGAAGAATTACTTATCCTTACAAATTAGCTCCCAAACAAACAATTCTTCAAAGAATAATTTTTCATTTCCTATCTGTATTTTTTTGTAATCCCCAAAATCAATATCTTTTGTTAATGAACTTGTGACTAATAAAATTTTCCCATCTTTTTTTAGATATTTTTTTGCTTGTTTTAAGAATTTATTAATTATCTCTGAACCTTTTTTTCCTCCAGTAGTTGCCAGCTGGGATTCTTTTGGTTCTTCTTTATTCCTTGGAAGATATGGGGGGTTAAAAATAATAATATCAAATTTACCTTTTATCTTTTTAAATAAATCAGATTTAATACAATTAAATCCCAAAATCTTACAATGGTTTACTACAAGAGGATTAATATCTGAAGAGAAAATATTTTGCTTTTTAACTCCTATTTTTAATGCAGTCTCTAAATGAATTCCTGAACCTGCACCAATTTCTAAAAAAATTAATTCTTTATTTTGATTTAATAAACTAGGCAGTCTGTCTTTAAGTACTTCTGATAATAAAAATGAATCTTCTGCTGGTTCATAAATCTCAGACATTTTAAGCAAATAAATTAGTAAAGAAATCAATAAGTTCTTTTTTAAAGATAAATATTCCTGCCAACATTGCAAGTATAATAAAAAGAATTACTATAAGCAATACAGTCACAAATTTTCCTTTGGCTTCTGTTTTTTCTTCATATGTTGAGATTTTTTGTTTTTCTACTGGTTTTTCAGCAAGTCTTTCAATAATTTGAGGTTTTGCACTTGGAAGAACTTTTACAGGCCTTTTCATTTCTTCAGGAATAGTTTTTTCAGGATGAGATAATGGTTGAGAAGGATGATACATAAGAACTCGTGCAGCTTCTTCTATCTCTTGCTTAGGATATCCTGCATTATAAAAACTCATCATTGCCTGCTCAAGAGTATATCCTCGTGATAAAGCAATTCTAATCCCCTCAATTAATTCGTGATTTACCATTTTTAAAATTCCAATACTTTTCCGTTTGAAGACAGATGTGAAGTCTCTCCGAATTTATATCCTAATTCTGATGAAAGCTCAATCATAGGAGCTTCTTGCTGCAAAGAACCGTGAGCTGGTATTAAATGTTGTGGTTTAACTAACTTAATTAATTCCCTCATATCTTCTCTGCTTCCGTGTCCAGAAACATGAACATCTGTCTGGACTTTTACTCCTTTTGATCTTAATTTTTTATCCATTCTCTCTCTTGCAAGAATGTTAATTGGAGTGGGAATAACACTTGAAGAAAAAATTACATTATCTCCTGAACGAAATTTGAAAGGTGTTTCTTCTTTTACAACTCTATCCATTATTGAACCTGGTTCAGATTGATGTCCTGTGCATACAACTAAAAATTTTCCCCTGTTTTTTTCTATTTTATGCAGCATAGAATTTATCTGGTTTCTATATTTAATAAGTCTAATTCTTTTTCTGAAGGGGCATTTGTTCACTTTTATTGCAGCATTAACATACTTATTCAAACTTCTTCCAAGAAAAATTATCTGCCTTCCAGTTCCAACTGCAAAATCTACAATACTTTTTAATCTAGCAATATGTGAAGAAAAAGTTGTAATAAACATTGCAGAGCCTTTTTCTCTTGCAGAAGAGATTGCTTCTTCAACAAGATTTTTTGCAATTCTCTCACTAGGGGTTTTTCTATCAGTTCCAGAGTATAAAGAATCAAGAATAAGAATTTTAACTCCTTTTTTCCCCAGCTGTTTGAGTTTTACGTAATTTGGGGGGTCTCCCATAACAGGAAAATCATCTAATTTAAAATCAAGAGCATAAAGAACAATTCCTTCAGGAGTATGAAGTGCTGGAAAAACACACTGAAGTGTTGAATGGGTTGTATGGACAAAATCAACTTGATAATTTCTATTCCTTCCTTTTATAAAATGAGTTGAATTAGGGTGAATAATCTTTCTAGGGTTTTTTATTCTTATTTTTTCATCCTCGAGAATAGCCTCCAAAACAGCCATTGTAAATGGGGTTGCGTAAATTGGAGCATTTGGGTATCTATTTGCAATATAAGGTACAGCTCCGAGATGATCAAGATGAGCGTGTCCTATTATTATTGCTCTTACCTTATTTGTCCACCCAAGTTTATCTAAAACAAAATCATCTGGAAGAATTCCAAATTTCCTCATTTTTTCAGAAGTAAGTTGTTTTTCTTCAAGCTCAGGATCTCCTTTTTCAACTAAAGGAGGAAGATAAACTCCAGCATCAAATATTATAACGTCGTCACCTGTTTTAACTGCAGTCATATTTTTTCCAACTTCCTCATATCCCCCAATAGTACAAATTTCCATTTTTCTAATTTTTACCTCTTTTTTGTTTTCAAAGATAATATGTCTTTAACATTTAAAAATGCTTTTAGTAAGATTTTTATTGGCAGTTTTGCTAGATATATTATGAAATCACTTAGTCCTTCAATGAGAGAGAAGAAAAGATACTTGTTAGTCCAGGGAAAAAACCTAGAAGAAAGCATAGAAATGGCAATTCTTGATTTTATAGGTGTTTTAGGAATGTCCAAGACTGGAGTAAAATTTATTAAATCTGGGAATAATTCTGCTATTGTTTCAATTAATAGAGAGTGTCTTAATTCAGTAAGAGCCAGCCTTGCAGTCTATCCTGAGAAAATAGAAATAGTGAGAGTCTCTGGTACATTAAAGGGGCTCAAAAAGCAATAGTGTATGTCCAAGGGACATATGTCCTAGGCAAAACCGAAAATTAGTTCTCGTT
>CAZBPV010000005.1:7946-45572 GCA_964493885.1 Candidatus Woesearchaeota archaeon | reverse complement strand
TTTGATTTTAGTAAGCTATTCTAGGGGTAGGACATATGTCTGTAGGAAGCACATTTACTCCGCATTAGTAATCTTTATAAATGCATTAAAACTTGATTTTTTATCTGCGAGTTAACGCGTTAGCAGAGAAGATTTTTCTCTGTAAAAAATATGAAAAGTAAAACACTTATTGAAAAACAACTGAAGAAAAAATCAAATCCAGAAATAGTAGAAACTATAATTGCTGCTAAAAAGAAAAAAAATTGGTTGGAAATAGCACATATTTTATCTGGACCAAGAAAGAAACACTCAAACATTAATCTACAAGAAATAGAAAAACAATCAAAAGATAATGATACTATTGTAATTCCTGGAAAAGTTTTATCTCAGGGAGAATTAAATAAAAAAATAAAAGTAGTGGCATTTAAATTTTCTGAAAAAGCCAAAGAAAAAATAATAAAGTCAGGAAGTAAAGTTTTAAGTATATTAGAAGAAATTAAATTAAATCCTGAAGCAAAGGGAGTTAAAATAATAAAATGAAGGTTATTGAAGCAAAAGGAGCAATACTCGGAAGGGTTGCAAGTTACGCTGCTAAAGAAGCTCTAAAAGGAGAAGATATAGCAGTTATAAATTGCAAGGATATTTTGATATCTGGGAATAAAAAAACAATTTTAGAAGGATACAGACAAAAAAGAAGAAGAACAGGAACTGGGTTTAGAGGTCCTAAATTCCCAAGAACAGAATATATGATTGTAAAAAGAACAATAAGGGGGATGCTTCCACATCATCAGAGTGGGAGAGGAAGAGTGGCTATGAAAAGAATAAAATGCTATAATGATACTCCTTTAGAATTTGAGAAATCAGAAAAAATTATATTGGAGCAAAGAAATCCACTTAAAACATCTAAAATAGGAGAAGTTACAAAATGAAAATAGTTACATCTGGAAAAAGAAAGAGGGCAATTGCTAAGGCTGCTATTACAGAAGGAACAGGTAATGTAAAAATAAATAAAAAAGATCACAAATCACTAAATTTATTTGAGAGATTGAGAATAGAAGAACCACTTAGAATCGCAGAAAGTATTCTTGGAAAGAAAAATTTTGATGTAATAATAACAGTAAAGGGCGGAGGAGAACAAGGGCAGATAGATGCTTCAAGAATTGCTCTTGCAAAAGCAATAGTTAGCTTTTCAAAATCAAAAGATTTAGCAAGGGCTTATGCAATGTATGATAGAAATTTATTAATCGCAGATGTGAGGAGAAAAGAAGCTTGTAAGCCTGGAGATTCTAAAGCTAGGGCTAAGAGGCAGACATCATATAGATAAAATGGCAAAGAAAGAGGGGCCCATAGATCGATTCATAAAGCCATTTAATTTGTTTTATTTAGGATTTTTAGCTTCAATTGGGTTAGCATTTGGAAGTTCCTTGATGATAAATGTTTTAAGAACACTAATTGAATTTTACTTTCAAATAGAGGTTTTAACATACTCTAGGATTTTCTTTGTAGTTTTCTATTTATTTTTTATAAGATATAGTTATTATTTTCTAGACATGAAAAAGAACACATCACTAAGAAATGGTTTTTTCTTATTTTTTTGCTTGTATGTTCTTGCAATTATTTATCTTTGGATATCATAAAACAATACTTAATTAAAAACTTCTTTTTTTAGCAGATTTAATCAAAAGAATTGCTAATATAAATAATACTCCTACAATAATCCAAATGATTACTGAATTAAATCCAGATAACCAAGGTAGATTCAAACTATCCCTTAAAAAATAATTCCAAGCCCCAAAAAATAAGGCGCATAGGATAAAGATTATGCCTATCCATTTAACAATTGAGGTTAATAAATTTGTCCCAAGTACTTCTCCCATGATTTAAACAAAGAAACTATAGTTTTTAAATTTTTTCTTTATTTTTTCAAGCTTGTCCTGAACTCTATTAAAAAGAATTGATGAAACAATTGGTTTGTGATTTCCTTCAAAAATTTGATTGTTAAATTTTATCTTGCCTATATAAGTAAAATTTGTAAGGATTTTTTTTAATCCATTAACTGAAAGATTATGTTTTTTTGCTAATTTATTTAAAGTCATTCCTTCTTGAAGGAATTCTTCAAAAATTTCTTCAATTTCTCTGAAATTTTGAGCTGGAATAAGCTCTCCATTTTGTAGAGTATAACCAAAAGCAGATCTAGACATAACTTTTCCTTTAGATGCTTTTTTTATCATACCTGTTTTTTGTTCTTGCCCCCTTGTCCTTGAGAACTTTCTCAAAGGTTCCAGAGCTTCTCCGTCTACTTTTTCTTTAATATATTCATCAACATCTTCTGGATTATTTGGACAAAATTTTAAGCAAACATCACAAAAAACTAATCCAAATTTAGTATTCCCAATACATTCATAATTGCATTTAATACACCTATCCATAAGGTTTAAAGTTTTTTATTGTTTATATAAATTCCTAATACAAAAGCTTAAAAATAGTGATATTTTAGCATGATTACTTAAGTGTAAGGAGGATATGTGATGGGAAATAGAATTTATGTGGGTAATTTGCCTTTTAGTGTTACCCAGGAAAAGCTAAAGGAACTTTTTTCTCTGTATGGAGAAATTGAAGAAGCTACGGTAGTAATAAATAAGTTCTCAGGAAGATCAAAAGGTTTTGGTTTTGTTTCTTTTAAAGAAGAAGGCTCTGCAGAAAAAGCAGTTGCTGAGATGAATAAGAAAGAAGTTGAAGGAAGACAATTGAATGTCAAAGAAGCTGTTCCGTTTGATCCAGATAAGCCGAGAAAGAGTTTTAATGACCGTGGAAGATTCAGAAGAGACCTTGGAAGTGATCAGGGAAGTGAATCTGCAGAAAACGAAGAGTTCTAAGTAATCAATTTTTTATTTTTTTGTTTTTTATTATATTTCCCTATGCGAAGCGACTGTGTCGGCAAGCATTGGTTTTTATTATACTGCCCACGTGGCAATCCAATTTCCAATAAAATAAGTGGCTATAACCACTAGGGTTGCAATTATTAGGTGTTCTAGAATTACATGTATTGGTTTTTCTTTTCTATTTTTTGCTATGTAAAAGCTAAAAACTACTAATAAGAATAACCCCCAAATAACTCCAATAATTACTGCTGTCTGAAGAGCAAAGAATAATACAGGGATTGCAAATGTTAAAGCAAATAAAAATTTAAAGAAAACAGTAGAGAGTGTTGATTCCCAAACTTCTTTTTCAGTTGTTTGTTTACTGCCTGATTCTTCAGAGATATGTATCCCGAGAGCATCTGAAAGTGAATCAGCAATTGCAATTAAAACTATTCCTCCTAAAACAATTTTTTTAGAATTAGTTCCAGCACTTAAACCTACAATCAATCCTAAAGTTGTAATAACTCCAGAAGTTAATCCAAATCCTAAGCCTTTTCTAATTGAAATTTTCATTTTGAAGGTAATAAATTTAATTTCATCTTGTTTCACGTATTAATTAAATAGTTCAATTTCTTATTAAAAATAAGATTAATATATATAAAAAGGAAGATTTATATATAGTTAGATGTTACTATAGAGTAGTAATTAAAATGGTAGAAAGTACATATACAATAAGCAAAAGAGAATTTGAGTGCTTTGAAAAAACAAGTGGCTTAGTTCTCACACTTAAGGATATGAAAGACAATCCAGGTAATGGACATTCTAGTAAAAAATTAGTTAAAACTTATGGAGATTTGGTTAATGAATATGGTCATGATATGGTCCAAGAACAATTAAGGCAAGCTTCTATTAGTACTGGATTTGTTGATGAAGACGAATCTCAAAGAGTAGGAGAATTCTTACAATTTGAATATGATGAAATGCTTAAAAGAGAAAATATTGGAAATGAAATGAGGATAAATGGGATAATTACAGGAAGTGCAAAAGATGTTGAATGTCCTGAAAAATCTTATGATATTTTTATTAATCATGTAGCAGGGGAACATCAGGCTCATAATTTTAAGCCAGGAGAAACAGGAACAAAAATAGTGGCAGAAACTGAGAGGGGGGAGATTAAAGTTGCAACAAAAGATGATATGGCTGTTTTTAGAGATTTTACAAAAAAATCTGAACATGAGACTAGAAGATTCTTTAGTATTGGGGAAAGACATGCAACAAGAAGGGATGGCTCTAAAACTTATCTGGCTCCTTTTGACAGTTAATTATTTTTTAAATAATTCTCTTTGATTTAAAAACATTAAAATAACTGCAGGAATTATAAAAAACCAATCAACAGTAAATGTAAGATACAAACAAATAAGAGCTATAATAGAATAAATAATAACTCTTGGTTTTATTGACATTCTCCCTCTAGGTAAAATTCCACGCTGTTGTTTAAACAAGCAATGCAGCTATTTGAATAGGTTTTATTATCTGAACCGCAAACAGGTTCATAGACTTGAATGCAATAAACTCCAGGACCTCGTTGTTCTTCAGAACAGTAAAATTTCACTCCAATAACATCAACTGATTTTGTTGAATTAATAGTATTAAACCAAATAACAAAACAACCATTGCAATCAGCTTTTGTGATGTTTATGAATGTTAAGGAATATTCTTTTCTTGTATAATTCATAGCAGATTCAAGAATCTGTCTGTCAAATCCAGTAACTTCCCACTCTCTTAAGCATACTTGTAAGGTTTCATTCCAAGAATATCCTGCAGGACCTAAACATCCATGCTTGTCTCTTTCTCCGCCAATAATTAGTTCTGTATAAGTTATTTCGCTTATTTTGTCCCTGCATTGTCTTGGATAACTTTCCATTATTGGATTTCCAGCTGAAACACAAGTTTCAAAATCATTTACCTCTATAACATGCAAATCATTTCTTAAAACTACCATTGAAGCAATTAAAACTACTGCAGCTAAAACAGTGAGAGCGATAGTGGTTTTTTTAAATTCTTTCATGTAATCTTATAGAAATACTTCTTTTTATATTCTATGATTAATAAAAAATAGTTATTTAATGTTATAATATTTAAATATAAAAAGTCAAAAATTAAAAAAATGACTAAAAAATATTATAAAGTAATTACTCAGCACTTTCTTCAGCAGAGTCAACTGGTTGTGGCTCTACAGCCTCAACATCGCACTTTTTCTTTCTTCCTTTTGCCATTTTAATGATCCTCCTTAAAAAAGGAAAAATCAGGGGTTTATAATTATTGAGAAAGCCTTTTAAATACCGACGATAAATAGAAGTTTGTACACTACAATATAAGGGCATTTCCCTTTTTAAAGGTTATTTGGGTTTATTTAGTCACTACATTATAATGCGGAACAAATTTGGGATGAAATAATAGCTCCCCAGCTGAAAGATGAAACAAAACATTAGATAAAACATCAGAAAGATAAACTAATTTTGGGCATCTCGGCCCTTTGCAGGTTTTTCCTCTAGAATTTTTGCTCTTTTTAATGAAATTATCAACAACTACATCTTTTAATCCTAAACTCCTAAAATAATCTCTTAAAGTATCTTTTTGATCTTTTCTAAATCCCCCTCCATCAAAATAAAGTTTTATGCAATCAATATGCATTTTAATGTCTTTTTGGGAAAAGGGGGAATAAGGTTCAGTGAGAATACTAGTTACTAAGTTTGGGGCTGCTTCAGTCAGATTTTTAGCAGAGCTTTGATATCTATATTCCTCTCCTGTAAGAATAGTAAAACGATAATCATGCCCTGATTCAGCAAGCCATTTTTCAAGATCTGGATTCCTTCTAACATTTGGCCACCTTCTTACAACACTATCTTCATGACCAATAGAAAAAACAGTGGAAATTATTTCTCCTTTTTTATCTGGACCAGCGTGATTTGATTCATCAAATCCAAAATATAATGTATTTACTTCAGCCCCTTTTTCATTCATAAATAAGATAATAAAAAGTGTTTTTTAAAGATTAATTTAGTGAAAAATAGATATTAAATAGATTATTATAAATTATCAAAAGGTGATTTAATTTTTTTTAATTCTTCTGTTGAAACATGAGTATAAATCTGAGTTGTAGATAAATCTGCATGCCCTAATAACTCCTGAATCATTCTAATATCTGTTCCAGCTTCTAAAAGATGTGTTGCAAAGCTGTGTCTTAAAGTATGAGGATGAACATCTTTATTTATCTCTGCTTTTTTTGCTGAATTTCTTACTATTTTTTGCAGGTTTCTATCTGTTAATGCCCCATTTCTTCCAGAAAAAAGATATACTTGATTAAGTTCTTTTTGTTGCTGGACTTGTTTTTGAAGTTTGTTTGCTAATTTCTGAGGAATATTAAATACTCTATCTTTTCTTCCCTTACCTTGCCTTACATATCCTATCCTTTCTTCAAAATTTAAATCATCTACTTTAAGATTAATTAACTCTGAAACTCGGAATCCACAGGCATATGCCATCTGAACCATTAGTTTGCTCTTTTTTGTTGGGATTGCTTCAATAAGCCTATTTACTTCATCTTTAGTTAAAACATCTGGGATTCTCTTTTCTCTTTTTGGACGTTTTATGCCAAGAGTTATATCTTTTTCTAAAAGATTACCAAATGCAAACCTTAGTGCAGATAAAAACACAATTATTGATGAAGAAGATTGATTAGATAATTTTTCAGCCATATAGAGTTTAACATCGTCTATTGTAATCTGCTCTGGAAGTTTTTTTGTAAATCCTAATAGCTCCTGGACTGCTCTAAGGTAATTTCTAATAGTATATTCTGAATTTTTTGAAATCTTTAATTCTACTTGAATTTTTTGCAAGAATTCTTCAGAGTTCATTTTGCTAAACTCCTGCAAGCCTTGCATCTTTTTATGAGCTCTTTTTCATTTTCATAGATATTTATCTTGCCTGCCTTGTAATCTTTGAACTTAGGTAACTTAGATGCGTGTTTATAGCCACGCCTTAACATTTCTTTAACTAATTCCTTATGTCTTTTTTTTATATTATGAATTTCTACCTGGCCCTTTTCAATATGTCCTTTAACACTCTTGCCTTTGTTTAGACTCCCAATTAATTGATGCAGTTCCTTATGCTCTCCAAGAATATGCTGTCTGCAAAGTTTCTTAGAATTTACCATCCACATTCGTGTCATATTATTTTGCCTACTTAAATTGTGCGAACTTCTTTAAAAATCTGCCTCAAAATTGCATAGTAGTGACAATATAAGTTGTACGAAGTATTTACTCATAAAATGGCTTTAAGTTAATATCTCTCAATTTTCTGTTCACTTAGGTTAGCTTTGTTAAATCTTTTAAAATAACTGTAAGATCCCAGCGATAATTAAATAAAGTCCTACAGCCCATCTAAGAAATTTTGGGAAAGCTAAAACAAAGATTCCTACAACAATTGCTAGAATTGCTGAAATTGTAAAATTTATTGCAACCATATTAATTATAAAGGCTTAGAGTATTTAATTATTTCTAAATTTTAAAAAAAGCTGGCAAATTTTTCTATTAATTTAGCTTTTTGTGGATGTTGTGCACTTAGGTTAACTTAGTTATTGTTCCTTAATTATAGATAGATTTATATTAAAAACAAATTTAAGTTTTAAAATGATTTTTTTAAATTTAAAAACAACTGGCCCAGACAGTAAAATTCACGGAATAATAGGTATTGGAGCTGTGGAGTATGAAAATCCATGTAATTTTTTCTATGAAACCCCAAGATTAGAAAAAGATAAAAAAATTGAATTTCGTGCTCTTGAGGATACAGGCTTTAAAGAGTATGAATTAAAGGATCCATCTAAGAAGAGTCTTGGAAGAGTTTTAAAAGAGTTTCTTGATTGGGTAGAGAGAATCCATAAAAGGAATCTTGTAGAGTATTGCAAGCAGAATATAGATTTCTTAAGAACTGCTATGGAAGAGGCTAGTTTAGTTGTTCCTAGAGAGACTTCAAGCGAAGAGCTAGCAAAAATGTTAGAAAGAGGAAAGAAAATTTGGCCTTTTGGAGATATTTATATAGATCTGCAGACTACTGCCATAAATACCTATCATGAAGCTGGTTTTTCCCCTGAATTAAAAGATTCCCTATATAAATTAACATTTGAAGAAGTTTTAGAGTCAGTAGATTTATCTAGAGCTGAAGGACCTTTTAATGCTTTAGAGGATGCCCTATTGGAAGCTGAAGCATACTGCAGACTGGCATGCCAAAGAATTTGGTGCAGGGATTTTGGCACTGAATTTACCTTAAAAGATTTAAGAGCCAAAAAATGATTTTTGCCGAGAATTTTTTCTATTAATTTAACTTTTTGTGGATGTTGTGCACTTAGGTTAACTTAGTTATTGTTGTTTATGTGCTGGATATGCTGGAACAAACATATGTTTTCTTGATTTATCGACGAGAAAGTAATAACAGAAAACAGGTGTTTATAAGGTTTTTAATTAGCTGTTTGTGCTGTTTAACAGGTGTTTAAGGCTGTTTAAACAGCCTGTTTGTCCAACTTTTTTAAAAAAACAGGTGTTTTTTAGGGGTTTTTCCAGCACATTTTTAAATTTCCAACACACTTATCTAAAGATATATCGACGAGGGAAATAATAGGAGTTATCGACGAACAAAAGGTTTTTAAAGTATATTTTATAATATATATTATGATTTTTAGGTGGTTTTTTGGTAGAAAAAAAGAGATAGAAGAGATAAAAGAGACTACAAAAAAGGGTTTTGATGATGTTAAAAAAGACATAGGCTCTGTTAGTGGTTGGATTAAACACCTAGATTCTGAAAAAAAATTACAGAAGAAAGAGTTGGAAGAGTTAAAAGAGAGTTTATCGTCATTAACTGAAGAGTTGGAAGGTTTGAAAAATATTATCTCAATCATGGGAGATTTAAAAACAAACAGGGTGTTTAAAACATCCAGGCGGTTGTTGGATAAACAAACAGCTGTTTTACCTGTCCAAACAGCTGTTCAAACAGCTGTTCAAACACCAAATTTAGACCAATTTTCAGTAACTGAAAGAGCAATTTTATGGGTATTATTAAACACAGATATGAAGCTAAGTTATGATGATCTTGCAGCTATGCTTGGAAAGGAGAGATCAACAATAAGAGGACAAATAAATAGTATAAAACAGAAAAGTGAGGAGCTGATTGAGGAGACAATAGAGAAAAACGGCAAAAAAAGAGTGTTTATACCAGAATATATAAGAGAAAAGCTACTAAAAAAGCAAAAAGTGAGAGTTAGAAGTACTAAAAAAACTGAAAAAAACATAGAAAATGAGTAGTAATAATCCCAGAAGTGAGAATTATGGAAAGAATCATAAGGAATATACTCAAAACTTCCTGAAAATGAGAAAAAGAAAGTATTAAAAAATACACTAAAAGTGAGAAGAGTAAAATTTTGGGCTTGTGGAGCTTAAAAAGGAAGATTTTGGGGAATAAAGAAGAAAAATAAAAAAGAGAAGAGATAGTATTTACTTATTCGGTATAGAGGATATCTTTACCACTTATAAGTCTCTTAATTGAATTATCGTCGATAAAGGAGCTATTTTTTTCAAATTTTCAGATACTTTTAAATGGATTGTTTTGTTGTTAATTTTATCTTTATCTAGAGGGATTCCTTTTTTTAAGAGTCTCCCAACATAATCTCGAATAGAGCTCTCAGTTAATTTCAGCTTTTCTGCAACAGTCTTATAGTCAGAAAACCCCCTTTCTTCTTCTAATTGATAGATTGTAGAGAAGATAAGCATCTCCTGATCAGTAAGACGCCTAAATTTAAGACGAACTTCTTTTTTTAGATTATCTAGTGAATTAAGTATTTTAGTAACATTCTCAACAGGATTTTGCTGGATTCTTAAGTTATTTTGTGTTGGATTGTCTGTCTGTTGGTGTGTCTGTCTGTCTGTTGGAACCCCCCCATTTCCAGTGGAAATACTTAAATTTTGGGCATTTAAAGGCTTAAAAATACTATTATGTGCTGGAATAAGCTCGTTATGTGTTGAATCTAAAGGTTTTTGTGTTGGAATGGACTCTTTTTGAGATAAAAGTAGGCTTTTTTGCTCTTTTTCAAGGTTTTCGTTTTTTTTATGAAGATTTTGAAGAATTTGACAAATATCAACTAACTGGACTCTTGTTTCCCTAATAGCTTGTGCTAAGTATTTTACCTCTTCCTTAAGGATATTTATATCTTGTTTTACCTTGGAGAAAGCGTTTTTTAGATTATCCATTAAATATTATCTATTGCAGAGTATATTAAGATTATTGATTTTTTTTGTATATTTCATAAGCAGAGTTAGAAAGTTTCCAACGAGACCTCCTTATGTAATCTATGCCTTTAGGATTTTTTTTAATTTCTGTAACTAGTTTCTTTTTTTGGAGGTCTAAAAGTAGTATTTTAATAAATTCTTCATCTCTTGCTAGCTCCTTAGCAATATGAGAAGTAAATACTGGTTTGGGGTTTGTTGAATAAAGATGAGCAAGTATTTGTTCTCCAATCTTATCTTTTTTTTCCTTAGAAATTCTCATAAGAAGTTATTCGGTATTAGAATTTATATACTTTTAGTATATTTATTGAGAATTGATTTATTGGGTTAGTCTATCTAAAATACTTTGGGAAGGAAGATTTCTATTTACTCGGACTCCCTTTCTTTTAGCCCCTTCAACTACTTTTTTAAGGAGTTCCAGGTTTGAAATAGGAATTTTTTTAGAGTCCCCCCTAAGGGTTGTGGTTATTTTAATATGTAAATCTTTTACTCCTTGATAATTTGGGTCTTCATTGATAATTGATACATGCAGACCTTCTAGACAAGCCCAACCACAAAAACCCCTTCTGGCGTATCTCTCTTGGTCTGTATAAGGGGTATAGGTTTTTACCTGATGAGAACAGTTATTAAAACCTAAAGGGCAATTATCACATTATTTGCAGAATTCTTCAACAGTAAACCTAGTCATTTTACTCTTTTTTAACTGGTTTTTTTAGAGTTGGCATTGGCACATGAGTTGGAAGGTTCATTTGATCCTCTAATTCAAGAGCCTTTATATTTGCTTTTTTTAAGATAAGGTTAAATATTAATATTCTAAAATCCTCACTTATTTTTTTCTCAGCCCACCCTTCAATAATTCCCTTTGAAATCTTATTATCTATAGAAAGGATGATATTACCTGATAATTCTATTTTAGCTATATTTGGGTTATAATCAATAATATAGGTGAATTTTATCCTTACAAGATCGGTGTTTTCCTCTAAAAAAGGGTTTTCTTCAATTTTTTCAATTCCATCTATTTCTATTTTGGTATTAATCTTGAGCTTATCTAATGACTCTTCAAATTTCTCTATAGTTATCCTTCTAAAATTAAAATTTATTAGTTTCATATCTATTTATTGAAAAAACTATTTTTAAAGATTTATGTTGTAAGGTATAGAGTAATTAAACAAGGTCCTCTTCTGAAACAATTATAAAATCACCCAGTGCTATAATCGCTGAGTAGGGTATTAAGAGCTCCTTTAAAGAACTTCTTTCAAGATTTAGGTTTTTAGTATGAGGTGTTGAATCTTTAACAATAAGGTTAATTAATTCTCCAGAACGCGTCTCAAAAAGAATATCTTTAACAAAACCGAGTCTTTTTCCTTCTTTAGTAACTATCATTTTACCTAAGATTACATTAAAAGAATGCTTTTCTGTTTGCATGTAATCAAGAAAGAGATAATGTTTATAAATTTATCTGTAAAAAAATATGAATTTATGAGTATATATTTGAAGGGTTTGTTGAAAATAACACCCTCACCCCCTGATTTCCTATAGAAATATTTATAAATGGTTTTTTGATTTATTATTATTATTATTATAATTATAAAATTATATATTATATATTATATATATTATATTATAATATAACTAATCTAATAATTATTTTACAGAATATAGGTTATATACTATTTAATCTAATTATTATTTTACAGAATATAGGTTATATACTATTTAATCTAATTATTATTTTACAGAATATAGGTTATATACTATTTAATCTAATAATTATTTTACAGAATATATATTATACTATAATAATCAATAATTTATTTATAATTTTAATAAGCTTTAATTCTCCACAAGAAATTTAGGCGTATTTCTTATAGAGTAGTTATAAGTGTTTATATAATGATTTAATTTTTTCTCGAATAACTTAATTACAGGTTTAATTTTTTCCACAAGAAATAGACGTGTGGGGGAAAAGATATTTTGAATCACATAAAGATTTAAATAAAAACCAAAACTCAAAATAAAAAAGCTTTTTAAAATTAAAAAAAGATGGTAGAAATAGGAAAAATTTTTGACACTTTTGATAAAAATAATATCTTTGAAGATAAGTCTGTTCTTCAACATAGCCATAAACCTTATGAGATTTTACATAGAGACGAACAAATAAAACAAATTGCTTCTATATTAGCTCCTATTTTAAGAGGGGAAAAAACAAGCAATTTGTTTTTATATGGAAAGACAGGAACTGGAAAAACTCTTTCTATTAATTATGTTAAGGAAGAATTATTAAAAAGGTCTGAAAAAAATAGTGATTTTAAATTAAGAATAGAGTATCTAAATTGTAAATTAAAAAAGGTTGCAGATACTGAATATAGGATTCTTGCAGAATTAATTAGAAAATTAGGGGGAAAGGTCCCCACTACGGGGCTTCCAACAGAAGCTGTGTATAGTAAATTTATTGAATTAATTGATGATGAGAAACAATTGATTGTTCTAATTCTTGATGAGATTGACCAAACTGTTAAAAAAATTTCTAGTGATTTTTTATATAATTTAACTCGATTGAATTCTGAACTTTCTAAAACCCAAATATCTATTATAGGGATAAGCAATAATCTTACTTTTTTAGAAGAGCTTGACCCTAGAGTAAGAAGTTCTCTTTCAGAAGAGGAAATTGTTTTCCCCCCATATAATGCTCTTCAGTTACAGGCAATCTTAAAAAAAAGATCTGATATTGCATTTAAACCAGGAGTTATTGATGATGGAGTTATTGCTAAATGTGCGGCTTTTGCTGCTAGAGAACACGGAGATGCAAGGAGAGCATTAGATTTATTAAGGGTTGCAGGGGAATTATCTGAAAGAGATAGTTCTAACAAAATCTTACAGAAACATATAGATGAGGCTAATAATAAAATTGAGAGAGATAAAATTTTAGATGTTATAAAATCTGAACCAAAGCAATTTCAGTTTGTTTTATATTCTATTATTACGCTTGCAGAACAGAAAAAAGACGAGCCCATTTTTACAGGCGATGTTTATAATTTATATCTTGATACTTGTTCCAGAAATAAATGTGAGAAGCTAACTCAAAGAAGGGTAAGCGATATTATCCAAGAATTTGACATGCTTGGGATAATTAATGTAAGAGTAATTTCAAAAGGAAGAGGAGGAAGAATGAGAGAAATAAAATTAGCAATTGGGCCAGGAGTAATCAAAAAGGCTAAAGAGATCGTAGAAGAAAGTTTAGATTATGTTTAATATTCATGAATTCACAAGAAATTTTAAGATTTTGTCTGAAGAATGGACTTTTAGTAGATAAAGAACTCTTAAATCTTTTTAGTGAAACTAATGATACAGATTCTATTAAGCTCATTATTAATAGATTAAAAAGCCAAACAAATCAAAAAATAATAACTAGAAATGTTATTATTAATAATAGGGATGAAATTAAAAAGATTTTTTCTGATTTGCCTGAAGAAAACCAAAAAAATTTAGAAAGTTTAAAGATAAAGCTTGGATTAAGTATAGAGATTTCTAAGGAAGTTTCTTCTGAAAGCGCAATTGATATAGAAAAAAATAAGCCATCAGATGTTAGAATAGTTTCAATGGCTCCTTCTGTGAGTAAGAAATTAGAAGTAGCAGATTTTGTAAAATATTTTAAGGGAAGAATTTCTAAAATGAGTTATTTTTTACAAGAGCGGGCAGAATTAGGAAATGTTGTTTCAATAAATAAAATTTCAGGAACTAGGCAGGGATTTTCTATTATTGGAATTGTTTCTGATAAGAGGATAACAAAAAACAAAAATATGATTTTAGAGCTTGAAGATTTAACTGGAAAAATAAAGGTTTTAATTAATCAAAATAAGCCAGAACTTTATGAGAAAGCAGAAGAGATCTCACTTGATTCGGTTATTGGTGTAAAGGGAACTGGAAGTAGAGAAATTTTATTTGCAAACGACGTTATTTTTCCAGATTCATCACTCCCAGAAAGGAAAAAAGGAAATAAGGATGAGTACGCTTTATTTATTGGAGATTTGCATATAGGAAGCAAACTTTTTATGGAAAGTAATTTTATTAAATTTATAGATTATTTAAATGGAAAGGTTCCGTATGCTCTTGAAACAGGAAAAATAAAGTATTTATTTGTGGTTGGGGATTTAATTGCTGGAGTTGGAATTTATCCTGGGCAAGAAAATGAATTAGTTATACCAGATATAGAAGAGCAGTATGCAAAGGCCGCAGAACTTTTAAGCAAGATTCGTAGTGATATTAAGATTATAATCTGTCCAGGGAATCATGATTCAGTAAGAATAATGGAGCCACAGCCAGTTTTAGATGAGAAATATGCCTGGCCTCTTTATAACTTAAAGAATGTGATTCTTGTAGGTAACCCTGTAACTATAAATATTGGAACAAATGAAAATTTTTCTGGATTTGATGTTTTAATGTATCATGGATATTCCATTCATTATTACTCAAATAATATCACAAGACTAATGAAAGAAAAAGCAGTTCATAACCCTGATAAAATTGCACATTATCTTTTAAAGAATAGACATTTAGCTCCTACTCATTCGTCAACTCTTTATTTTCCATCTGAAAAAGATCATTTTATAATTGAAAAGATCCCAGATATCTTTTTATTAGGACATTCACATAAGAGTGCAATTTCTTATTATAATAACATCCTTGTTATTTCTAGTTCAAGTTGGGAAAGTAAGACAGCATTCCAGGAAAAAATGGGAAATGAACCAGATTTTTGTAAGGTTCCAATGTTTAATCTTAAAACAAGATCAGTAAAAGTTTTAGATTTCGAATAAAATGACTTACACAGAAAAAACACAACAGTATTTTAAGAAGCTTAGGAAAGATGTAGATAAAGTTTATGAGATAGCTGCGAGAGCAAAAGCTACTGGATTAGATCCTGTTAGCAAGATTGAAATTCCTCTTGCAATGACTATGGCTGAAAAAGTTGTTGGTTTGATTTCTACTATTTATCCTCAAGTTGTTGATTCTGGAATTGATAAAAGAATACTTGAGTTAGAAGAACAGTATGGTAAATTAGATTCTATCATTTCTTTTAAGATTGCAGAAGAGGTCGCAAAGCAAAAATTTTGTAAATTTGCTAGTTTGCGAGAGGCAATAGATGCTGGAATAAGAGTAGGATTTGCATATATTACTATTGCGGTTGTTGCTTCTCCATTAGAGGGGTATACTGAATTAAAAATTGAGAAAACTCGTGATGGAAAAGATTATTTTAAAGTATATTTTTCTGGGCCAATAAGAAGTGCAGGAACCACCGCTAGTTGTATGGTATTAATTTTAATTGATTATCTTCGAGAGTTGTTTGGATTTGCTAAGTATGACCCCACAGAAGAAGAAATCAAGAGATATGTTACAGAGAATCATGATTATCATGAGAGGGTTACAAATTTGCAGTATTTTCCTTTAGATGAAGAGATGCTTTTTTTAGCTAAAAATCTTCCAATACAAATTGCAGGAGAACCAACTGAGAAATTAGAAGTTTCTAATTACAAAAATCTTCCAAGAATTGAAACTAATTACATTCGTGGAGGAATGTGTTTAATTTTTTCAGAAGGATTAGCCCAAAAAGCAGCAAAAGGATTTAGATTGCTTAATAAAGCTAAGGCAAATGGAATAAAATCTACTGGCTTTGATTTTTTAAAAGAATATATTGAATTACATGAGAGTCTGAATATTGGAAAAAAAGAAGATGCAACTGCTACTTATATGAGGGATTTAGTTGCAGGAAGGCCTGTGTTTGGGCATCCTTCTAGGTCTGGAGGATTTAGATTTAGATACGGGAGAAGTAGAGTTGATGGTTTTTCTGCAGTATCTCTGCATCCAGCAACAATGGCTATAACTGATAATTTTATAGCTATTGGAACTCAGTTAAAGATTGAAAAACCAACAAAAGGATGTGCTGTTGCTTGTTGTGATTCTATTGATGGGCCAATAGTAAAATTGGTTAATGGAAACGTTGTTAGAGTGAAAACTATGGAAGAAGCAAAAAAATTATATCCTGATGTTGAAGAAATAATTTATCTTGGAGATATTTTATTCCCCTTTAGTGATGTAGTAAATAGAAACTATTCTTTACTCAAACCAGGCTATGTTGAAGAGTGGTGGAAGCTTGATTTAAGAGAAAAAAGTCCTGACGAAGAAAGAAAATTAAATTGTTTTGATGTTTCTTTTGAAGAAGCTGTTTTGTTAAGTAATAAATTTGGTATTCCTCTTCACCCAAGTTATATTTTTTATTGGACACAAATTTCAAAAGAACAATTTCAAGGACTAATCAAGTGGTTATCGAGTTCCATCATCCGTGATGGAAAACTAATTTTTCCGTATAATAAAACAGAGCAAGAAAAATTTGAATTAGGAAAAAGAGCTTTAGAACTTTTAGGAGTAGAACATACAGTAACTATTGAAAATGTTGTTTTAAATAAGAGAAATAGCCAGGCTTTTTTTATTAATCTAGGAATAGATTTGAATCTATTGGATTCTAAAGAGTCTTTTCTTAATGATATTATTGATGGAAAAAAATATTTTCTAGAAAAAGATGTTTTAGAGATAGTGAATGAATCTTCTGAGTTTATTATAAAAGATAAGGCCGGTGAATTTATTGGAACTAGGATGGGAAGGCCAGAAAAAGCAAAGCTAAGGAAACTTCAAGGAAGCCCGAATGTATTATTCCCTGTTGGGATTGAAGGAGGGAGATTAAGGAGCTTGCAAGCAGCCTGTGAGGTGGGGAAAGTAAGAGGAGATTTTCCTATTTTTCATTGCGAGACTTGTAATAAAGAAACTATTTATAATATTTGTGAAGTTTGTGGGAAAAAAACAAAAAAGAAATTCTTTTTTTATGATACTAAGGAAAAGAGTTTTACTAAATATTATCCTGGTTCAGAAAAAGAAGGCAGTTCATATTGCAGAACTGACTTAGATATTAATTATTATTTTGGTAAAGCTATAGATAAATTAGGGATGGAGGGGCATGAAGTCCCTTTATTAATTAAGGGGGTGAGGGGGTTGTCTTCAGATAAAAAACAAATGGAGCATTTATGCAAGGGAATTTTAAGAGCTAATTATGATTTGCAGGTAAACAAAGACGGAACAATAAGGTTTGATGGAATTGAGCTTCCATTAATAGCCTTTAAGCCTAAAGAGATTGGGGTTGGTATAGAAAAATTAAAAGAATTAGGATATGATAAGGATATTGATGGAAATGACTTAATTAATGACGAGCAAATTATTGAGATTATGCCTCATGATATTCTTCTTCCAAGTTCTCCAGATTCTCCTGATGAAAGAGCTGATGATGTTTTTGTTAAAATTACTCAATTTGTAGATGATGAGTTAGAAAGTTTTTATGGACTAGAGAGTTTTTATAATGTTAAAACTAGAGATGATTTAATCGGGCATCTCGGAGTTTTTATGGCTCCTCATAATTGTGCAGGGGTTGTTTGCAGAATTATTGGCTTTTCTAATACTCAAGGATTAATGGCTAGCCCATATATGCATGCTGCAGTTAGAAGAGATTGTGATGGAGACGAGGCTGCGATTATGCTGCTTGGGGATGTTTTATTAAATTTTTCTAGAGAATTTTTACCAAGTCATAGAGGAGGAACTCAAGATGCTCCTCTTGTTTTGAATTCAAAAATTGATGCAGGAGAAGTTGATGACCAGATTCTTGATTTTGAATTTGTGAGAGAGTATCCTATTGAACTTTACAGACTTGCTGAGCAAGGCAAGCATTCTTCAGAGGTTAAAAATGTAAGGACCTGCAGGACCGTGCTTAAAGAAGGAAAAGATCCTTTTATTGGATTAGGGTTTACTCATGACACTAAAAATTTTAATGAGGGAGTTGTCTGTTCTAATTACAAACTTTTAGCTACTATGCAGGATAAAGTTCAGCATCAGATGGAACTTGTAGAAAAACTTAGGCCTGTAGATACATCTGATATTGCAAGATTAATAATTGAAAGACATTTTATAAGGGATATAAGAGGTAATCTTAGAAAATTTTCAATGCAGGGATTTCGGTGTGTTGCTTGCAATGAGATTATGAGAAGGCCGCCTTTAAAGGGAGTTTGTCCTAAATGCAGTGGAAAAATAATCTTTACAATCCATGAAGGAGGGATAAAAAAATATCTAGAACCTGCACTTGGGCTTGCAGAAAAATATAACCTCTCTCCATATATTAAACAAAGTCTTCAATTAACTAAAGAATATATTGATTCTGTTTTTGGGAAGGAACTTGAAAGACAGGAATCAATTGATAAATGGTTCTAGAAAAGATAGAGAATAATTGTTGGTATTAACAAACACCCCATCATATTTGTTCTTCTCACTTTTAGTGATATACAATAGATTCCAATAAGAGTAGATATAATCAGAATTAATAATCCTGCTAATCCTGACACAAGAAAGACTACTAAATAAAGAATTGAGAGAGTTATTAATGATAGAATTGAGTAGTTTATTTTATTAATATTCTTAGAAAAAACTTTAGCTAAAATTATTGTAATAAAAAAAGAGATTATTCCACTAATTAGAGTTATTATTAAAATTAAAACAATTATTTTCCATGAAATTATTCCTATTACCCCCTGTATTGCTGCTGCAGCACCTGTCCTTGTTTTTGAAATAACATATAGTGAAATAAAAGAAAAACCCATTACTAAAGTATTAGTTGCTCCAAGTAAAATAAGAAAACCCCTTTTAGTTGTTTTTGAGATCTGATTTCCAATAATTGCTGCTTGGCTGCTTCCTAATCCTGGAAGAAAACTGCATAAAGGTGAAGCAATTAATGCCCCAATTAAAGGTACTAATGTAAATTTTGGATTAGAAATTTTTTGTTCTGGAATTTTTATTTTATTTTTTATACTTAAAATTAACATAGAACTTCCAAATAAACCTGATAATAATGGGAGAAGAGGTTCTTTTAGCCCAGAATTAAAAACTAAAAAACCTAAGAAACCAGTTAGAAATAAAACAAATAATGATTTAATTTTTTCTTTTCCAGTATAAATTAAAAAAATTCCTGCTAAGATAAGAAGGTAAGGGATTAGATTTTTTATCAGAGGGTATGTCTTTTTTATTAAGAATATTGAAGGAAATGAAATTAAAAAAAGGATTATTATTGCAGCCAGGCTTCCATAAGCAGTTAGAATTATAGCTTCATAACCTAAACCTTGTTTTAATAATTCATGTCCTGGAAGAATTGATAATTCAGTGTCTGTATCCGGACAGCCTAAGAAAATAGATGGAATAAAATCCAGAAAGGTGTGGGTTATTGCCATTGATGAAATAAAAACAACTAGGTATATTGGATTAATTACATAAAAAATTGCTGTAGAAAAAGAAACTAAAAAAGCACCAATTAAATTTATATGAATTCCTGGAGTCAAGCCTGTTATTGTGCCCGCAAAAATACCTATTAAGAGAAACAAGATTAATTCAATTAACATTAAATAAATTTATAAGTTATAGATTATATAGATTACTTATGGATAGATTTGAATTAATTAAGAGAAATATTCAGGAAATTATAGGAGAGGATGAATTAAAAAAACTTCTTAAGGAAAAAAAGAAACCTGTTGTTTATTGGGGGACAGCTCCTACAGGAAGACCGCATGTCGCGTATTTTTTACCTATGCTTAAAATAGCTGATTTGTTGAAAGCAGGGTTTAAGGTTAAAATTTTGCTTGCTGATTTGCATGCTGCTCTTGATAATACCCCTTGGGCTGTTTTAGATAAAAGATATAATTATTATGCAGCTATTATTCCATTAATGGTTCAGGCACTGGGGGTAGATACTAAGGATTTAGAATTTGTTAGAGGAAGAAATTTTCAATTAAAAATGGATTATGTTTTTGATGTATTAAAGATGAGTAGTTTTGTTTCTGTTCATGATTCTACAAAAGCTGCATCAGATGTTGTAAAGATGGGAGATAATCCAAAATTGTCTGGTTTAATTTATCCAGTAATGCAAGCAGTTGATGAAGAGCATTTAGAAGTAGATGCACAGCTTGGAGGAGCTGATCAAAGGAAAATTATGGTATTGGCAAGAGAAAATCTTCCTAAGCTTGGATATAAACAAAGAATTGAAATAATGAACCCTATAATTCCTGGATTAATTGGAAAGAAAATGTCTTCAAGCAATGAAAAAACTAAAATAGATTTATTAGATGATGAAAAAACAGTTATGGAAAAACTGAAAAATGCTGAGATGATTGCAGGGAATCCTGATAATGGAGTTATGGCTTTTTTAAAATATGTTATTATGACAATTAAAAAAGATAAAAAAGAAAAATTTATTATTAAAAGAGATAAAAAATATGGCGGAAATTTGGAATATTTAGATTACAATAAAATTGAAGAAGATTTTGTTAATAAAAAATTGCATCCACTTGATTTAAAGAGTGCAGTTGCCATGGAAATTTCAAATTTATTGAAGATAATGCAGAAGAATAAGAAGAAGCTGGAGAAACTTTCAGAAGAAGCTTACAAATAAGGCAAAAAGTATTAATCCTATAGTTCTAATCAAAACTCCATAGTTTAGAAAATCTTTTTTTGTTACCCCAAAAGAACCAAAAAATATAGGGATATATGGGAGAGGGGTAATTGCAGCCAAAGCCATAAACCATTTACCATATTTTTTTATTTTCATTTGAAGTTTTTCATAATCTCCATCTTTGTAAACTTTTTTGATAATTTTTATTCCGTATTTTTTTCCAATCTCAAAACCAGTTAGTGAACCTAAAATTGAACCTAAAATGATTAGACTAAATGTTAGTAAGATAGGAAATTCTAGTATTTTTGCTTCAATTAGCAATAAATGAGGAGTTATGTATTGAGGAATAAATTCCAGCAAAAAAGAAATCGAGAAAAGAGCAATTACTCCATAAATAAAAATTTCTTTTGTTATAAGAGATTTTAGTGTTTGTTGATATATAATACTTAAAATAAAAATAATTATAAATAATATTAATATTAAAAGTTCAATTACCCCATTTTTAGTTTTATTTTTCATCTTGTTTTGAATTCAACAACATCCTTATCTTTTAATTTATGTTTTAAACCTATTTTTTGTCCTGGAAATTTACTTGATGGTCCCCAGATTTTTGTTTCAACTACTTTCTTTGCAAACCCCTTTAATATCTTTTCTGCAACATCTTTTACTGAAGAGTCTGGCTCAAGAATAATTGGTTTTTTTGAAGGTTCTTTTCCTGGCTCCTTGGTGAAAATTCGTATTTTATCAAAACTTTGAAATATCTTTTCTTTTAATTCTTCCAATCCTTCTTTTTTTTCTATTGAAACTATCACAAAATTATATTTTTTTGATGCAAGACTTGCAGATATTTTTCTGTAATTTAGTGATTCCAGGTATTTTTTATTAAACACAATTATTTCTTTTCCTTTTGCTTTTTCAATTCTCTTTTTTATTTCTTCTATTTCACTTAAATCTGTAACTAAAATTATTATTGTATCTGCTGTATTTACCAACCCCTTATCATAATATTCAGATTCTATTGCAGGAATTTCTATTAATTGTATACTTACTCCTTGATGAGACATCATTCCAACTATAGGAGTGGTGGTAGAAAATCTGACATTACTTATTACTGGTTTAGCATTTGTTAGTTCTGAAATAAGCGCAGACTTTCCAGAATTAGAAAAACCTATTATAACTGCTTGCAAGTCTTCTTTTTTTATTCCAGTATAGGTTCCCTTTCCAGTTTTTCTCCCTTTTTCTTGTTTTTCAATTAATCTTTTTAATCTATTTCTTAATTGCGCCCTAAGATTTTCAGCTCCCTTATGGCTTGGGGATACAGAAATCATTTTCTTCAATTTTTCAATTTTATCTTCTAAGGCATATGCAGCAAGATATTCTTTTTCAGCAGCCAGATATTCTGGATGTGCATTAATTGGCATACTTTTTTTAAGGCTAGGGGTATTATAAAAATTATGGATATAGATATTTATAACAAAATTATAGAAAAAAAGGATTTTTCGCAATTACCTAAGGAAGATGTTGAAAAAGCATTTGGGCATTTTGAAAAACGTCAAGTAAGTAATATAGAAAAAATAAGATTAACTAGAGATTTATTGAGAAAAGTTTTTTCTGCTTTTGCAAGTAAAAAAATTCTGTCTTTGAAAGATAAGAATCCTGAATGGATTTTAAGGAAACATATTTCCACGAGAGAGCGGCTGCCTTACTACAAGGAACTTTATGAAAGAATTTTAAAGAATTTTAGCAGTAAAATAACCATTTTTGATTTTGGGGCAGGGATTAATGGATTTAGTTATAATTATTTCCCAAAAAATACTTATTACATTGCAATTGAGGCTATGGGGCAGTTAGTTGATTTGATGAATTATTATTTTAAGACAAGGGGTTTTGAGGCAATGGCTGTTCATGAGAGCCTTTTTAATTTAGAAAAGATAAAAAAATATTTAAATCAAGTTAAAGGAGCTAAGATTGCTTTTTTGTTTAAGACTCTTGATTCTTTAGAGATGCTTGAAAGAGATTATTCAAAAAAACTACTTTCTGAGATTACTCCTTTAGTAGATAAGGTTGTTGTAAGCTTCGCAACCCAGAGTTTAATTAAAAGAACAAGATTTAAGGTGAATAGAAATTGGATTTTTAATTTTATTTCTGAAAATTTTAATTTATTAGATGATTTTGAAATTGGAGGAGAGAGGTATTTAGTTTTTAGTCATTAATTTTATAAATAGTAAAGATTTAATATTCTTATAAATAAAAAAGGATATAAAATGGATCAAATACAGATGCCTAATTCAGGTAATCCAAATCAATCAACATCTTATATCAGTGCTGTAGAAGAATCAGAACCAAAGAAAGGAAAGGTAATGAAGTGGGTTTTGATTCTATTGGCAATTTTGATTATTTGTGCTGGTTTATATTTTTGGATTTTTATTTAATACTTATGAAAGAGAATTTTAAGAGAATAGTCCTAGAGAATGGAATGACAGTTATTTTTGAAAAAAGAAATCTACCTATAGTTAGTGTTGCTTTTGCATTGAGAGATGGAGGAGTAAATGAAAATGCAGAAGAAAAGGGGATATCTCATTTTATTGAGCATATGATTTACAAAGGAACAAAAAAACGTGACACTAAAAAAATTGCAGAGGAGATTGAGAAAAAAGGTGGAGAACTTAATGGGTTTACTTCAGAGGTTCTAACTGCTTTTTGGTGCAAAATGCCAAGCAATCAGCTTAATACTGCTTTGGAAGTGCTTTCAGATATGATTAAGAATCCTAAGTTTGATAAAAAGGATTTTGAGAAGGAAAGGCATGTAATTTTTGAAGAGATAAAGATGTATCGCGATAATCCTAGAACATATGTTTTTGAGGGAATTCATACTTCACTATATGAGCCTCCATTTGGTATACCTTTGATAGGAACATACGAGTCTGTTGGTTCGATTACTGTAGATAAGATTATAAAAAAATTTAAAGAAGTTTACACTCCAGATAATTTTATTTTAGCAGTTGTTGGTGATGCAAATTTTGAGGATATTGTAGAATTTGCAAAGAAAAATTTTGGAAAAGAAAAAGGGGTTGTATCTAAGTTTAAAATTAAAACTAAAAATCTAATTAAAATAGAAAAAAGAAAAGATATTGACCAGGCGAATCTGATTTTTGCGTATCATACACCTACTTCTAAAAATAAAAATGCTTATGCTGCGAAAGTTCTTGCCACTTTAATGGCTGAGGGTATGTCATCCCGGCTTTTTGATGAAATCAGGACTAAAAGAAATCTTGCTTATGCCATTAAAGCAGAGAGTTTTATAGGTAGAGATTTTTCACACACATTAATTTATATAGGAACTCCAAAGGAAAATGTAGAAGAGGTAAAACAATTAATTTTAAAAGAATTTGAAAAGGTTTCAAAAAATTTTAGTGAAAAAGAATTAAAACAAGTTAAAGAGCAGATTATAGGAAATTATAAAATTTCCAGTGAAGATTCACAGGAACAGATGGTTGCGTTATTATTATATGAGGCAGATGGAAATGCGAAAGATTTTTATGATTTTGAAAAGAAAATTTTAGAGGTAAATCTTAAACAAGTAAAGGATTTAGCTAAAATTAAAAACTATAGTTTTTTTGCTTTAGTCCCTCAAGAATAAAAATATTTATAAAACACCATTACATACTTAAAAACATGGATAGAGGTAATTCACGACTGTTTTTTGTTTTATTACTAGCTATTATTATATCATTATCATTTATTTCAGCTTCATGGTTTTCTAATTTTTTTAAAACTGGGAATGTAATTGATTCTTCAGAGGCGTTGATTGAGGAGGATTTTATTTCACAGTGGGGTAATTTAACTTTTATTTCAAGCAGTGTTCTTGAAAGGAATTGTGAATTAATGGAAGGTGAAACTGGAGTTGATGCTGGAACTTGTGATACTTATAGAGCAATATATAATATTTCTGAAGGAGGATCAGCAATGGTAGAGGTATTAGTAGAAATGAGAGATGATGATATTATAGATAAAGAAGCTACTGCCCAGGCAATAAGTGATAATGTTGTTGCTAATGAAGGTATGATCTTAGATATAGATAGAGACCCTACTAATAATACCCAAGCCGTTTATATACTTTCCAAATATTCAGGAGAGATAAGAAATTTATTTGTTTTATGGGTTAGCGGAAATAATGTGATTGGATTTGCTATTTCTAATTGGAATACTTCTTTAATTGATGATGATATTTTTAATCTGCCTTTGCAGAGATATCTTGAAAAATATCCTTCTGATTTGATTTATCCTGAAGATGGAGAACCAAATTTATGTAATGATAGTGATGGTGGAATAAATTATGAGGTTAAAGGAATTACTTCTGCAAAATCCTACAGGGGATTAGATCATGGCGTGATTACTAGTGAGACTGCAATAGATTTCGAAGACTTTTGTTGCACAAATTGTTTAAGAGGGCCAAACCTTACAGGGCCTAATTTAGTGGAAAGATGGTGCCAAGATGATATAGCTTACATAACTCAATATTCTTGTCCAAATGGTTGTAGTGATGGAGCCTGTATTCCAAATTTATGTCAGGATAGTGATAATGGATTAAATTACTTTGAAAGAGGACGTATTTATGGTATTTGTAATGATTGCAGTCCTCCTGTAGAAGGAGGTAATTTAGATGCTTGTGTAGATAGTAATAATCAAATTGTTGGTTCTGGGATGAAACTAATGGAGTTTTATTGCATTAATAATGATTCATGGGAAAGAAAAGTAGTTGATTGTCCTGGAGGGTGTCAAAATGGAGTCTGTCTTCCTAGAAAACCAGTGGTTGACTATGGTAATTCTAAAGGATATGCTATAGATTATGAAACTAATTTATTCTGGCAAAGAACAAGTGTTTCTGACAAGACTTGGAGTGATGCAAGAAATTATTGCGAGGCATTAAATCTTGGAGGATATATTGATTGGAGACTTCCTACATTAAAGGAATTAAAAGTTCTTTATCCTGCTGGTGTTGCATTATTTCCTGTTGAACAATTTTTAGAAATTAAATCTGGAAGAAATTACTGGAGTTCAAATAAAAGTTATGCTCCCGGAACTTTAACTCATTTAGTAGGGGAGATTATGGATTATGCTTACACTATTAAATGGAATGGAAGTTTTCCTGGAGAAGAGATTTTACTATTAACAAAAAATAATGAAGTTATTTGTGTTAGAGATGGAAGAATTACCCCAGAGCAAGCTGTTGGTGTTGGAAGTTGTCAGTTATGTAGAGAATTTAATACCACTATTTTTACCTTAGGAAATTTTATTGGAAGATTATTTGGATTAACAAATTCTTATACTTCTGGATGGGATTGTGTTGGATTTGACGATACCCCCCTACTCACTGATTTTAATTCAGATATTAATGCTGGTGATTCATTTAGTTTAAGAGTTGGATGTGGAGATACTGCTTTAATAGATAGCTGCTCATTAGCCAGAAGATATGCTGATAATAATGGAAGGAATACTGTTAGCTGGAAATCTGTTTATTTTAATGGAATTAGATTAGCAACTGACTTTGTTGGAGATGTTAATGCTGATGATGATTTTGATATAAGTATAAATTGCGATGATGAGACAATAAGGAATAAATGCCAGTTATGTAGAAGATATGCTGATTATAATGGGAGAGCAGCTGCAGAGTGGGAGTGTGTTTATTTTAATGGAACACCTTTACTTACTGATTTTGTTGGAGATGTTAATGCTGATGATGATTTTGATTTTAAAGTTTCATGTGATATAGAAGAAGTTCCAAGTTGTATTGATGATGATGGAGGAATAAATGCTTATGTTGGAGGAGTTTGTATAGATGCAGAAGGTCACCTAAATACTGATGTAGTAAATATATCTACTTGGGTTTTAACTGAATTTAATTGTGATGAAAATTTTGATTGTGTTTCAACACAAATTCCTTGTCCTTATGGATTTTTTGAAGGTACTAAAGGAGATTATTGTACTCCAAGAGAAGAAAAAAATGATGCTTATTTTGTTTATACTCAGCAAGGAGATTTTGATAAGACTTTAAATGATATTATTGGAGAGAATCATGAGTTATCTAGTGTTGATTTTAAAAATACTAGATTTAAGATTGTTGTTGATGAAAGAAGATTGTCTGCAATAACTTCTAATTCAGGATATACTGATGCAATGATTAGTAAAAATTATAATATTGATAATTTTGCAGAGATAAATTTAATACAAAGAGATAATTATGAATCTTATTCTTCTCCAGATAGAGTTCCAGAAACAGTATTTGAAGGAAAAATATTAAACCTTACTTCTTTAGAAAATGAAAATGTTTGGGATTTATCTGATGAAACAGATACTAATGTTTATTTGTTTGGAGATGCTTCAGTAGACCAGTATCACGGACCTGGAGTAATTCATTCAAGTAGAATGGAAGATTCGATTAATATACAAAAGACTCCAGAATTTGATATAGGATTTTGGAAAGATGATTTGGTAGATTATACTTATGCAAATGGTGCTTATATTTATGTGGACTTCTTAGGAAAGATGCATTTTAGATATAAAACTCAGAATCAAAATTCAAGAGCAGTATTTTCAGTTGGAGTATTGGCTTGTGAGTGTAGTCTTGGGGACGAGAGGTGTGATGGAAGTGATTATTTGAGTTGTGATGATGGTTGTAGTTTTGTTAATAATGGAGAGGTTGTTGGAGAGTGTGGGGTTATACAGCAGTGTGAAGATAGTGATGATGGTGGTATTAATCCATATATTGTTGGGGATACTTGGGGATGTGATGATGTAGAATGTTCTATAGGTTATATGGAGCATGAAGAATATTGTGTTGCTTTATCTGGAAGTCCTGAACCTTTAGAAAGTTGCACTGGCGATAATTGTGGAGTTTATGAATTCTCTTGCATAAATAATCTTGTTGATGGAAATATCCTTCCTTGTGATTTAGGATGCAGCAATGGAGCATGCATTGAATGCATTGATTCAGATGGTGGAAAAGATTATTCTACTGCTGGGGATGTTCAAGGAAGAGATGTTTCTGGAGAATTATTTACTAATGCAAGTGATAGATGCATTGGAGATACTTTAGTTGAAAGAATCTGCACTAATGGATTTGCAGATTCAACTTTCTTTGATTGTCCTAATGGATGTAAGAATGGATTCTGCGAAGGTATTGAATGCAGAGTTGAATTTGAAGATAGTACTGCTGAGTGTGGAACAAGCGCTTATAATGTTGATGGAACCCTTTTCTGTACTATTGCAAATGGAAGCAAGTATGAATTTGAATTATATAATGTAAGTGAGTGTGAGCTTGGATGCAGTGCCGGAGTTTGTGAAGTTCCAACTTGTATTGATTATGATTTAGGAGACTATGAGAATGTAACTAAATCAAATGCTACTAGTAGTCTTGGGGTTGTTTTAGAGGATGTTTGTTCTAATACAAATACTTTACAAGAAGCAGTATGTGTTGGGGGGGGAGTAAGTAAAGATTATAGAACTTGCGAGTTTGGATGTTCTGATGGAAGATGCCTTGGGGAATCATCATGTAATGATAGTGATTTAGGATTAAATTATTTTGTTAAAGGAATTTCAGTTTCTTGTGTTGGGGAAGATTGTGTTATTGGAGAGAATGAGAGTTGTGTAGATGGAAATAATCTTTGGGAGAGTTATTGCGGAAGAAATGATGAGATAGTTTGGCAACAGTATTTATGCCCAGAAGGATGTGCTGATGGGGCTTGTAATATTCCTGAAGATAGACCTAATGCAACGTGCCTTCCAATTTCAATTGGAGGACCTTACATAAATCCAGGAATTAGATTAGTTGTGGTTGGAAGTTTAAGTTACTGTGACCCATTTACATTAAATTACCTTCCTGTTAAAGCAGCAGGAGATACTTGTATAAATGATTATGAATGCGAGAATAATGTTTGTGTTGAAGGAGAGTGTTATTCTGTAAGGACTGAACTGGCTTCTCAGAGAGCTATACTTGAAGAACAAACATCATTACTTCAAGAGATTAGGTGCTGGTTAAGAAGTTTTATAGGAGTTCAAGATTATGATGAGTGTTTAAGTGAGTCGATTGGAGGTTAATTATGAAGATAAGAACTTTTCTTATACCTTTATTTTTTTTATTTTTAATTAGTTTTGCTATTGCTCAGAATTGTTTTGATATAGGGCAAATCAGTGGAACTAATTATTGTGATATTGATGGAGAGTATAAAGCATTAAAATCAAATGGAGAGGCTTGTGCAAATGGATTTGAGTGTTTTAATCAGTCTTGCATTGATGGGTTATGCCAGAGTAAATTTGTTAATATAAGTCTTAATTTAACACTTAGAACAGGGTTAATTGGAGAGATACTTGATATGATTCAAGGAATTGAGTGTGATCCAAGAAATCAGACATATTATTGTGAGGGAACTGAAGCTTTTTTATGCGGAATTAATGCAGTTTGGGAACCAAAAGGAGAAGTTCCTGGAGAGTGTGGAGTTCCATTTTTTACTTGCGGAAATGGAGTGATAGAACCTCCTTATGAAGAATGTGATGATAGTAATTTAATTAATGATGATTCTTGCAAAAATGATTGTACAATTAATATTTGTGGGGATAATGTAATTTATTCTGGAGTGGAACAGTGTGATGATGGAGCAAATGGTGTTATTGGAGATGGCTGCACTGATGAGTGTGTTGCAGAGACTTGCACCCCTGGAGAAGTAGGAAATATATCTTGTGTTGGGTATTATATTAGTTTATGTAATGACAGTTATATGTGGGTGCCAATAAATCTTACTGTTGGAGAGTGTGGGGTAGAGTGCCTTCCACTTAATAATGAAACATGCGAAGGAACTTTTACATTATTATGTAATAGCACTTATGTTTGGGAAAATCTTGGAGAAGTTCCTGGAAAATGCGGAGTTCCACTTTACACTAGTGGAGGAGGCGGAGGTACCAGAGGAATTTATATTATTATGTACTCTCCAATAAATGAAGTAACTTATGGAGGGACACTTATCCCATTAAAAGTTGGAGATAAAAGAAATGAAGCTAAATTTTGGAAATATTCTTTAAATGGTGGCAAAAAAGTAAATTTCATTCCAAATACAACCTTTTTTGCGCAAGAAGGACAGAATCAATTAATTGTTTATGCTAGAAAGTTTTCTTCTACTTCTAGAGAAAGTTCTTTAGTTACAAATTTTAATGTTGTTCTTCCAGAACCTTTTAAATTAGGATATTGTGGTGATGGAATCTGTAGTAATGAAGAAACTTGTGATACTTGTATTTTTGATTGCAGCGGCTGTCCTATTGTAGAACCTGAAGATAATTGTGGGAATGGCATTTGTGATGATGAAGAGAGTTCCTTTATCTGCCCAGAAGATTGTGTTGCGTTAGAAAGGAAAGATTATACTCCTGTAGCAATTGGAGTTGCTGCTTCTTCAATAGCTGTATTAGGATTTGTTTTATATAGAAGATTCTTTGTAAGTTCTGCAACTAAGTTTTTAGATTCTAGAAGCGGATAATAAAATGTTTATAGTTAAAATTCCCGGAATAAATGGAAATACTCATGGATGTGAAAGAGCTGGGAATGCTATTCTTAAAACACTTAAAGAGGAGATTTTTTCTAATGAACAAGGAGAATTAATTGATGTTAATAAGTTAGATTTAGAAGAAATACATTTAGATAATTCTAATCTTCAGGAAACTAATAAACTTATTTATAAAAATTCTTTTGAAATCTTTCAGGAGAAACCTAAAACAATATTTCTTGGAGGAGATCAGTCAATTAGTTACTCTACAACTAGAGCTTTTTTTGATTTTTGCGAGGATAGTGGAAAAAAACCCTGCCTGATTATATTTGATTCTAATCCTAATTTAATGCCTTTGCCAGCTAAAGAATTACCTACAAATAAACAATGGCTTAGAAAATTGATTGATGAGGGATTTCCTTCTAAGAATATCCTTTTAGTTGGAATAAGAAATATAAATTTAGAAGAGCAAAAGTATCTTAAGGAAAAAAATATTAAAATGATTTCAATAAATGCTTTAAATGAAAATTTAATTGATGCCTGTGATACTATTATGGAATTTTCAAGTGGAAAGGAACTTTATGTCTCTGTAGATATGGGGGTGGTAGATCCTGTATTTGCTCCATCTACTAGTTCTCAAGAACTTGGAGGCTTAACCAGCAGACAATTAATTTACTTGATTCAGAGAATCAATAAGATTAAAAATCTAAGAGCTATAGATATAGTGGAGATAAATGAGATTAAAGATAGAAAAAATAATAATCTTACAATAAAACTTGGAGCCAAAATTTTATCTGAACTAATATGAGAACATTTATTTCAATTGAACTTCCAGAAGATATTAAAAAAGAAATCTTTGATGAATATAAAAAAATAAGCAATTACGGATTTGTGGTTGGAAATTTTGTTGAAAAGAATAATTTGCATTTAACTCTTAAGTTTTTAGGAGATATTTCTGAAGAAGAGATTAATAAAGTGAAAGAAAAACTTTCAAAGATTAAATTTGAGAAGTTTGAAATTAAAACAGGTGAAATTGGTTTTTTTCCTTCAGATAAATATGTTAAGGTTATTTGGATAAGCTTAGATTCAGATAATATAAAAAAACTTAAAGATGAAATAGAAACATCTCTCTTTGAACTTGGAATAACTAAAGAAGAAAGAGAATTTAGTTCCCATGTTACAATTGCAAGAATAAAAAAAATCAAGGATAATGAGAAGTTTTTAGAGGAAATTAAAAAGTTACACTTAAGGAAAAAAAAGTTTTTTGTTGAAAAAATCTCTTTGATTAAATCTGAACTGATTCAACAGGGTCCGATATATAAAATTTTAGAAGAGTTTCCCTTAGAATAATTGAGAATATAAATAAAAAAGAGTTCTATCTTTTATATAATTTTTGTTTTTTAATATATACTTTAATTTGCAATTTTATTTAAAAAAGAAAACTCATTATTTTTATTTTAATGAATAACTCATTAAATACTGAAGATTGTGCCTCTCTTGATAGATTTGTTAATTGTTATGTTTCTAATGCTTTTGAACTAATGAAGGAAAGGATAGAGATGAATGCAGATGATTTTGCCCAAGAATTAATTAGTAGGGTGTCTTCTCAGACTGGAAAAAGCAAGGAATTTGTAAGAAATTTATATAACCCATTTCATTGGAAGCTTTTGTCAGGAGAAAAATCTCCATTTGAGATATTTATTGAAAATGTTCCTGAAAATGGAAGTTATCATATAAGGGCAAGAGCAGGAAAAAATCCTTTAGGTGTTAAAGTCATTTCAGATGAAATCTTAGGAGATTACTCTGTGTATTTCAGAGCAAGGATAAAAAGATTTAATTTAGAAGTAATTTAATGCATTTTAATAAAAAGAGTTAATCAAATCATAAAGAACCCTTGCTTTTTTTCCAAGCACTTCCTTGAGTTCTTCTTCAGATGCATTAAATATATCTTTTAATGTTTTGAATTTTTGCAGAAGTTTCTTTGCAGTTTTTGGCCCAATTCCAGGAAAACCCTCGACGATAAACTGCAATCTCTCTTTTTTGCTTAGAGATTTTTTTGAAACATTTAATGGCATTTCTTTTTCTTTTTTCTTTGAAAGTACTGCTATGAATTTTGCAGTGTCAGATGGATTTTTTGAGAATATTATTGGGATTTTATATTTTAAGAGAATTGATAGCAAGAAACCTCTAATAGCATTAGGATTTATTCCAATTTCCTTTGATTCTGAATCTGAATAAAGATTTTGCTCTTCTATGCCTTCAATAATAAGAAGCTTGTTTTCATACTGCTGAAGTTCTTCAAGTTGTTTTAATAATCTTCTGTTTATCATTGAACTGATGAAATCAGAAACTGTCTTTCTTTCTATTGCAATGTCTTTAACTAGGTAATCTGCAACTTTTAATTCCTTGAATTCTATTTCAAATCCTAGGGCCATTAATTCAGATGCCACAAGACAATTTTTCTCTCTATAGTCTATAATAATCTTTGGCATGATTATTTGCTTTTTTGGTTTCGAGAAGGTATCTAATAAAGGTGTCATTTAAAATAATTGTTTTTGAGTAGATTTAAATTCTTTTCCATTTTCCAAATCGTCCTTTATCTGGCTAATTGCAGAGTGCATTTTCTTTTCTTTTCTTTTAGAAACATAGAAAAATGTTTCATCACGGGTTTTTCTTGTTATTAATATAATCAATTTTCCCTTTGATAACCTTGCAGTTCTACCTGTTCTTTGAATTGTTCTTATTGCACTGGGAATTGGCTCATAAAAAACAACAGCATTTACTTCAGGAATATCTAAACCTTCTTCTGCTATGCAAGTTGCACATAAAATATTTATTTTCCCCTCGGAAAATTCCTCAATAATCTTTTTTTGTTCTTTTTGGCTTAATCCAGATTCAGCTTTTTTAGCCTGCCCTACAAATACCTTAGAACGAGTCCCAGGAATTTCATTTATTTTTTTACAAAGACTTACTGCTGTATCTCTAAATTGAGTGAATACGATTATTTTAATGTCTTCTTTCTCAGCTTTTTCTTTTTTGATTATTTCAATTACTTTTGATACTTTTGGGTGTTCTTTATTTTTTGCAAGAAGCTCGTTAGAAGACATAAAAATAAAATTAAATTCAGGTGTGGAAACCAGTCTGCAAACTCCTTTGCTTTTTTGTTTAGATGCTTCGTCAAATAATTTTTTTAAATATTTGTTAAAACTCAATAATGTTTGAGTCTCTAGAAGTTCAAGCGCATGCTGGAGCTTTATTGCTTGTGCACAAGCACTTGCCCCCAGAAGATAATTATAGTTCCTATTTCCCCTTGAAATTGTTCCCATTATCTTTTTTTGGAGTTTTATAAGTTCGCTTTTATTAGATGGGCCATAAAGAACATGCCGGCTTCTTAATTCCTCAACATATCTGTCAAATAGTTTAAGAAGAACATGTTTAATTTCCTGAAATTCTGGGGGGAGGTCTACCATCACTTTTTCAAATTCTAATTCTTGTAAATATTTTTTTACATCGATGGAGTCTCTGGTTTTGAGTTCAACTGCTTCAATAAAAAGATTTTTGCATATTTCCCTAATTTTGTGAGTTTCGCTTCCAGGAGAGGCAGTTAATCCAAGAATCCTCGGGTTTTTTGATTGATTATTATATTTCTGAGCAATATAAGTGTAATCATAATTTTTAACACATCTGTGTGCTTCATCTTCTACTAAAAGGCAAACCTCTTCAAGATTATAGAGATTTTTTCTTAAGTCATTTGCAACGCATTGGGGAGTTGAAAAGATTATATCTGAATTCTGCCAGAGCTTTTTTCTTTTTTCTGAATTTATCGAGCCAGTGAATAATTCAATCTCTGCAAATAATTCTGGGAGATATTTTTTATAATAATCCCTATGCTGTTCTGCAAGAGGTTTTGTAGGGGCAAGAAAAACAACCTTTTGCCCTGGGAATTTCTTCATTCTCTGGATTGCGAGCATAAGAGCAATTAGTGTTTTTCCCAAACCTGTTGGGAGCACAACTAGACAATTTTTATTTACGCATGTTTCAAAAACCTTTTGTTGATACTCACGAGGTTCAATTCCTTGCAAAAAATCCATTTTATTTATAATCTCTTTTAAATTATTAAAATAGCATAACCAACAGCTACAACAATTATTGATACTAGGAAACTCCACAAAACCAAGTTTCCAAAGAAAATCTTATTTCCATCTAAATCTGAAATTGGAAGAATATTAAAAAATGCGTACCATATACTTAATTCTGTGAGCATAGTCCAGCCAATAAAATAGCCCAGCAAAGCCAGAACTAGATTTGCTAGAATTCCTGCAGCAGCAATCATTCCTATTTGGCCTTCTGTAATTTCTGAAAAAGTGTATAGTCCGTGTCTTTTAGCTGCTCTGTATACTTTTGGTTTTACATCAAAAATCAGTGAAGCCATCCATATTAAATTTCCAAAGCTTAAAGCAGAAACTATTATCGGAAGAAAAATTCCTGCTGGAAATGGACGCTTGAATTCCTGTCCAGTTTTAAACCCATATCTTTTTATTTCCCAGGGTTTTACTTCAATTTCAGAATCAAGATAATAAGACATAGCTTTTTTGCACAAAATATTTGCTAGTACAAGGATGAATATTGCAAGAGAGGTGAGAAAAAAACCTTTCCAGGTATTAACTATCCCTATTGAAATTGACAAAACAGCCAAAATTATCAAAATCCAGATAAGTTCTTTTTTTGTAAACATATTCACCTAAGAATATGTTTTTTTATAAATCTTGTCCTTAAGGATTATACGCCTTTGACCTATCAATTATATAACGGAAAAGTATTTAAATAAGTTTAAATAATTCTAATTATGCGAATAAAAAAGGTTAGTGAAGTAATTGGGGTCAAAGTCTATACTGATTCAGGAGATTATTTTGGAGAAATTGAAGAAGCAAATTTAGTTGAAAATAAAATTGATAGTTGGAGGATTAAAGTTGGAGGAAACATTGTTTCTTTGATTGGTGGTGCAAGAGGGGTTATCATACCCCATCAGTTTGTAAAGGCAATAAGTGATATATTTATAATAAATAAATCTGCCTTGCCTAGTCCTTCTGAGAGTGATATAGAGGATTTGACAGAGGATTTAGTTTAAATAAATGGCAACAGAGACAATTTTACAGCACTGGCTGTTTACTAGATTTGCATTTCCATTTTTACTAGCTTTTTTTATTGTTTTTGCTATTCTTGAAAAAACTAAGATTCTAGGCGAAGGAAAGAAGCAATTAAATGCACTTATTTCTTTTATAATTGGACTTATTTTTGTGACATTTGCGTACCCTGTTGATGTAGTTAATAATTTAATTTTATTCTTTACAGTAACATTAGTTGTGCTTTTTATTTCTCTTTTGCTATGGGGATTTGTCTCAGGAGATACTAAAATAGATAAAGGATGGGTTAAGGTTGTTGCTGGAATTGTTGTGACTTTGGCAGTTGTTATTGCTATTATCTGGGCTACTGGTTATTACGATCCCCTGACTTCTTGGTTATTTAAGCAAAATTGGAGTGGAACTTTTTGGACTAGTATATTCTTTATTGTTGTTATTGCAATTGCTCTCGCATTAGTATTAAAGAGTTCTGGTTCTAGTTCTAAAGAATAGAAAGTTTAGAAACATATTTAAATCATGATTAATTTATTTTAATATGTTAGGAAAAGTGGTGTCATTAGCTACGTATAGTTACTATGGTGGTGGAGAGATTGGAAGTTTTTTAGATAGTCTTGGGCAAGCAGGATTTTTTAGTTATCTTCTCCCTTTTTTATTAGTATTTGCTTTAGTTTATGGAATTTTATCTAGATTGGATTTATTTAAAGATAATAAAGTAATTAATAGTATTATTGCTCTTGCAGTTGGATTAATGGCGTTGCAATTAGATATGGTTTCTAATTTCTTTGCACAAGTATTCCCACGAGTAGCAATTGGATTAACAATTTTGCTTATTATTATGATTTTTTTAGGATTATTCTTGCCTAAAGCTAACTGGATTATATATGTTCTATTTGGAATTAGTGCCTTGATTGTTGTGGTTATACTGCTTGGAGCTGCAGATTTTTCAGGAAGCTCTGTGGGATGGTGGTTTTCAAATAATTGGCCGCTTTTAGCAGGGTTAATCTTTATAATTGTAATTATAGCAGTAGTAGTCGGGGCAGGTTCAACTAAACCTACTACCTCTTTTGATCAAATGGCTTCCCCTATTCTTAAGAAGATTTTTGGTGACCAATAAAAAAATTATTGGTTAATTATTTTTTAGATTTAGACTTAAGTTTATGCTTTTTAATACCTACTTTTCTAAAAGAATCCTGCATCATAGCCATTTCTTTTTTAGTGGTTTGAAGCTCTTCTCCGTATGAGCCTATTTTTTCAAGAATTTTTATCTGAATAGTGTCTATTATTTTTTCAATTTTTTTAAGTCTTTCATCAATGTTTTCAATTTTTACTTGTGCAAGAGTTTTTAGTTCACTTAGTTCACTAAGAGTTTTTTCAGTTTTTTTGTTTTTTTCAGAGAAAACTTGATTTGCGATTTCTATTATTGTATCTGAATCTATTCCTGTTGGTTGTTGGGCATAGCCTTGCTCTTGATAGTATTCTTGTCCTTGAGGAGCATATCCCCCTATTTCTTGAGTTTGAGGAGTATAACCACCTTCTACTGCAGCAGTTGAAATTGGCTCTGCTCCAGGAGCTTCTTCAGGATATTCTGCAGATACAGCATTTTTTATCTGAGCCTGATTTATAGCATCAGTTATCTCTTTAGGAGAGACTCCTTGCTGTTGCAAGGCATTCACAATCTCAGAATCATTGAATCCCTGGCTTTTTAATTGCATTACTTGATCTAATACGCCCATTTGTAAATCACCTATAATTGTTAGTTATTTTTTGTTTTTTAACCTTTCTGTGAAAAGGGCTGGAACATTCTTGCTTGTTTTGCAAGTATTTCAAGGTCATCTTTCCTTGCAAATTTTGAAAACTCACTAGAGATAGTTTCAATAAAAGACAACATTCTATCTATTTTTTGCTTTAAAATTTCAACATCTTTTTTTATCTCTATTATTTTACTCTCAGTTTTATCTTTCATTTCTATTAAATTCTGGCTTGTTAATAAAATCCTATCTTTTAGTATTCTTTGTTTTTCTTCTATGTCCCTTACTTTGGTATTTATCTCTGAGAAAACCTGCCCTGCATAATCAACCCCTTCTTCAGTCATGGAAGTTAGAAGAGAATGCAGTTTAAATTTGTTGTGATTATTACATAAAAATTATTAAACCATTGTAACTTTTAATTTAGAAGATTAAAATGAGGTATATTTTACAATGCAATTTAAACTCAAAATTAACACAGAACTAAATTTTGGTATAAAATCACACT
>CAZBPV010000005.1:0-7846 GCA_964493885.1 Candidatus Woesearchaeota archaeon | reverse complement strand
ATGCAATTTAAACTCAAAATTAACACAGAACTAAATTTTGGTATAAAATCACACTATGCAATTTAAACTCAAAATCACAAAACTAAATTTTGGTATAAAATCACACTATGCAATTTAAAGACGGAACACCGCTGTATTCCTATGAAATCCAAAGAGAGGGGGGGGAAGATGTATTATATATTAATTATCTTGGGGCATCATATGTTCCGAGTCTAGCTGATTACCCAGAGGTAATGGAAAAAACAATTGATTCTTTAATAGAGAATCCAAATGTTTCAAGAATTGTTTTTGTCCAACAGAAAAACTATAATTATGATTTTGTTGAAACAAACATCTTATTAGAAATTGCAAGGCTTTATGTTTATTTTTTAAAACAGGAAAAGATTCTTTCTTATACCAAGCTTGTAACTAATTGTGAACAATTTTTCTCTCAGAGATACAATGATTTATTCACTTTTCTCATTCTTTTGAAACAAGATCCTCTTTCATCATATAGCGAGATTAAAAGACTTATAATTGAAGCTAAGATATTCCTTGATAAAGTTGAAGCTTCTTGTAGAATGGATCAAAGAAATTACCTTTCTTTTTTAGAAAAAATTCTCTCAGTGTTTGATAAAACAGAATTAATAAAAAAAATGGCTCCTTATTGGGAGGAGTATCAAAAAGGTAAGAGAGAGGTTTATCACAGGATTTTCAAGCCAGATGTAATTCCTAACTTTACATTTACAAGATTAGTTATGGATTTGCCTGATGAAGGAGAGATTGTTGATCAGTATAAGATTGGAGAAGGGACATATGACGAATCTTTGGTAACAATTCTTTCTAAAAAAGATGAAGCTAAATTTATTTATCATATAGTTCCTCCTGAGAATTCTTTAAGTGAAGAACACAATTTACTTTTAAATTTAGCTAGAGGAGTTTTGATTGAACATCAGCCAAAAGCAGAGGAGTTTACAGACACTGAAAGAACTCGACAAGTATTCTTTAATATTTCAAAGGATTTGCTACAAGATTTAGCAAGCAGCAAGGGAATAACTTTAAGTTACAATGATTTAAATCGATTGTCAACAATTCTTGTGAGGCATACTATTGGTTTTGGTTTATTAGAGGTTTTGCTTCAAGATAATAGGCTTCAGGATATTGTTTTAAATGCTCCAATCGCTCAGACTCCAATTTTTTTAAAGCATCAGGATTATGCAGAGTGTGTGACTAATATTCTTCCTAGCAATGAAGATGTTAATTCCTGGGCTGCTAAGTTTAGGATGATTTCTGGAAGACCTTTAGACGAAGCTAACCCAATTTTAGATACTCAACTTGAAATAGGAAAGATAAGAGCGAGAATCGCAATTATTCAACAACCATTATCACCAGATGGACTTGCTTATGCAGTAAGAAGGCATAGAGAGAGTCCTTGGACTCTTCCTCTTTTTATTAAGAACAAGATGATTAATCCTTTTGCAGCTGGGTTATTAAGTTTTATAATTGATGGAAGCAGAACACTTTTAGTTGCAGGAACAAGGAGCTCAGGAAAGACTTCTATGCTTGGAAGTTTAATGTTAGAGATAATACCTAAGTATAGAATTATTGTGATTGAGGATTCTCTTGAGTTGCCCGTGGAATCACTAAGAAAATTGAATTATGATATCTTGAGAATGAAAGTTAGAAGTGCTCTTCTTAAAACAGGAACAGAAGTTTCTGCAGAGGATGGAATTAGGACTAGTTTAAGATTAGGGGATTCTAGTTTAATTATTGGAGAAGTAAGAAGTACTGAGGCTAAGGCATTATATGAAGCAATGAGAATAGGAGCATTGGCAAATGTTGTAGCTGGAACAATTCATGGTGGAAGCCCGTATGCTGTTTTTGATAGGGTTGTTAATGATTTAGATGTTCCAGCAACGAGTTTTAAGGCAACTGATATAATTGCAGTATGCAATCCCATAAAGTCACCAGATGGCTTGAGTTCTTGGAGAAGATTGCTGCAGATTTCAGAAGTTAGAAAACACTGGAAAAATGACCCTCTTGCAGAACAAGGATTTGTAGATTTAGTTAAGTATAATGTTGAAAAAGATGAACTTGAAGCAACAGATGATTTGATTAATGGAGACAGCCAAGTAATAAAACAAATTGCAGCTAATGTAAAAGGATGGTCTGGTAATTGGGATGCAGTATATGATAATATCTTGCTTAGAGCTAAAATCAAGAAAGAGGTATTTGAAACAGCTAATAAAACTAATGATCCTTCAATTTTAGAAGCTCCATTTAATGTTTTGGCAAATCATGCTTTTCATGAAATTTCTAGTAAAGTAATCCAAGAAATTGGACTTCCATTATCTGAGAGAGTATTTCCAGAGTGGCAGAAGTGGTTGAATAATAGAATAAGGGGAAAGAAAGTATGAAATTTAAGAAAATACTTATAATTATCTCAACGATTTTGTTAGTTGTTTCTGCTTTTTTTGTTTCATTAGGAATAACAGGGCAGGTAATAAGTGATTTAGAGAGACAGACTGCCAATACTATAGGAATAACACTATTCATATTATCATTACTTGGCTATTATTTTTACTTAAAGAGAAGTGATTAATTCTCCAAACATTTATTAATTAATTTTCATTACTTTATATTGATTAAAAGATGGTAGATATCAAAGATATTCTTCAGAAACATGCAAGCAGGATTGAGAGTCAAATAAGGACTACTAATTTTGAAAATGTAAACTACAGCAAAGCATATGCAAAATTTAAAGAAGAAATGGCGGTTAATCTTACCAGATATGAAAGATGGTGCCAGAGTCTTGGGAGTATTATCAAATTAAAGGTTTCTGCAAAGGATGAAACACGAGTAAAAAAATATATTGATATAGCACATCTTGAAGTTGAACCCTGGCAAGCATTAACTCTGAGTGTTATGGTATTTGTTTCTGTGTTTATGCTTGGATTATTTATTTCTGTTGCAGTTGCATTAATTGGAGGGAGTTTTGATAGTTTCCCTTTTTTATTTTTCTTTTTAATGATTTTACTTTCTTTGTTCTTATTTAAATTTACAAATGATTATCCTCAGAGATTGGCTAATCAGTGGAGATTAAAGGCATCTTCACAGATGGTTCCCGCAATACTCTATATAGTCGTTTATATGAGGCATACATCTAACCTGGAAAAAGCAATAGCATTTGCTTCTGAACATTTGCAGCCTCCTTTAGCACTGGATTTGAAAAAAGTATTTTATAATGTCCAGGTTGGAAAATTTTCTACAATTAAAGAGAGTTTAGATAATTACTTAGAAACTTGGAGAGATTACTCGCCTGAATTTATTGAGAGTTTCCATCTTATTGAAAGTAGCTTGTTTGAACCAGATAATGCAAGGAGGATTATGATATTGGAAAAGTCTTTGCAAGTTGTTTTAGATGGAGTTTATGATAAAATGCTAAGATTTACTCATGATGTCAGAAGTCCATTAACTAATGTTTATATGCTGGGGGTTGTACTTCCAACTCTTGGTTTGGCATTATTGCCTCTTGCAAGTGCAATGGTTGGGGGAATAATAAATTGGACTCATGTTTTTATTCTTTTTAATTTGATAGTGCCTTTCTTAGTGTTTTATCTTACTGAAAAAATCTTATTTTTAAGACCTGGGGGGCATGGGGATTCTACTTTATTAGAACGAAATCCATTATATCCAACTTACAAAAGCAAAAAACCTTATTATAAAGCATTTTTAATTTGCCTTCCTCTTTTTATTCTTGGATTTTTGCCTTTGATATTTCAGTATACACCTATCCCTGGTTTATTAGGATTGCAAAATGATTATACTTTTAGCCAATTAGGATTAGGATTTTTAGGAGGGGAAGATTTAATTTTTGATTTTAAATCTTCAGGAAGCGGGGTTGTCGGGCCTTTTGGGACTGGAGCTTTATTACTAAGTTTATTTGTTCCTTTAGGGATAGCCTTGTTTTTCTCAATGTCTTACGCAGCTAAAACAAAACAATTAATTGTTGAGAGAGAGAATACTAATGAGCTTGAAAATGAATTTAATAATTCCTTATTTCAGATGGGAAATAGATTAGGAAATGGCATGCCTGCTGAACTTGTTTTTGCCAAGGTTGCTGAATCTTCTAAAGGATTAAGAACAGAGGATTTTTTCAAGAGAGTTAATTATAATATACAGCAAATGGGCATGGGAATTGAAGATGCTATATTTAATCCAAGAAGAGGAGCAATAAGTTACTATCCTTCTGATTTGATTGCAACAAGCATGAGGATACTTGTTGAAAGTGCTAAAAAAGGATTAAATATTGCTGCAGTAAGCCTTATGAGTATTTCAGAATATATCAAGAATATTCACAAGATTACAGATAGATTAAGAGATTTGCTTGCTGAAATAATTTCAGATATGAAGAGTAATATGACTTTTTTGGCTCCATTACTTTCTGGAGTTGTTGTTGGATTAGCTGCAATGATTACTTCTATTTTAAATAAATTAAATCTAGCTCAATTAACTCAAGAAGGAGCAGCTCAGTTCGGAGATTTAGGAGGAATTTTAAAAATCTTTGAACTTTCAAATATGATTCCTCCGTATTTCTTGCAGATTGCAGTTGGAATATATATTATTGAGATTATTTTTATTTTAACTGGAGCATTAGTAACTATTGATTCTGGAGAAGATAAACTAGAAAAAACAAATAAAACTGGAAAAAATTTATTAACTGGAATGATACTTTATTTTATTACTGCAGCTATAGCAACTTTGGCTTTATTCTTACTTGGAAGCATTGTTTTAGGGAATTTGATATAATTTAGCCTTGCAAACCATTGATAATAACCTATTAAGATATCAAATTAAGGGCAAGTCAGTTACATCCTTGAAAAACTACTTGTAATATTACTCCTTACTTCCTTAAAAAGAGGTGATAATTAAGATAATTTCATTATCACAAGATTTATTAAATTATATTTCTAATTAAGGATATGAAAAAGAAAGGGGTTATTGCAGATTATTTGCCTTGGGTGATTATAGCAGTAATTGTCTTGACTTTGATTATGATTTCAATTTTTGTTATGAAGGATCAAGGATTTTCTTTGATAGATAAGTTAAAAGGATTATTTAGAGGATAATGGCAGAATTAACTATAAATCAATTAATTAAAATAATAATTGCTGTGTTTGTTATAACTGTTGTTGCGATTGGTTTGTTTTTCTTTTTTAAGAATAGTGTAATAGGTTTTTTTAAGAATCTTCCTGGAACAAAAATGATTTTAGGCTTAAAATGAATAAGAAAGCTTTTTTACTTGCATCAGAGACTGTGAAAATAGTTATTGCTGTTATTTGCATTGTTTTCTTGGTTTATTTTTTGACTTCTTTGTATTTTTCTAAGATTACTGAAGAAAAAGGCAGGCAAGCAGAAGCAACACTAAAGAGCGGAAAACTAAGCATAGAAAAATCTATCTTAGATGCGCAAAAAAACTCCCCTGTTCAAAAATATACTCTTACAAATCCTGAGGGATGGTATTTTTTTAGTTTTACAGGAAGTGAAAAAAAGCCAAATTCTTGTGCTGGGCAAAATTGCCTTTGTATTTGTGAAAATGTATGGGATTTTTTTGAAAGGCAGACAAAGTATTGTGATGAAGATGGGGCTTGCCTAATTATTCAAAATCTTGAGGATAATAAAATAGAGAAAGAACTTCTTAAAAATGTAGAGATTGTTATATCTTATGAGTCTGGAATAATTAAATTAAATATACACTCTGAAAAATGAATTTTGATTATTTAATAAAGTATATAATATGGATAGCATTCTTTATTTTTGTATTAGCAGGAATGTATTTTACATTGTCAAAAATGGGGATATTATAATGAGAAGTATTTTATATAATAAAAGAGCTGAATTAACAACACAACAAATTGTTATGATAATTATTCTTGTTGTTAGTTTTGCAGTTATATTATTTTTTATTTTTAGGCTTAATTTTCAGTCAGAGAGTATTAGAGATGTCTGCCATAATTCAGTTGCCTTGCGAGGAAATGCAGCTCTGCCTGGTTCAACTACTACAATCCCATTAAATTGCAGGCAGTCTTATGTTTGTGTTACTGCAGATGGAACCTGTGATACTTATAATGCTGCTAGCAATCAGTGGCAGAAAATGTCTTCTTATGATTATAGGATAGTTGTTAAAAATGAAAAAGAGCTTCACTCTGCTTTGGCTGAAGAAATGGCAAGTTGTTGGTGGATGTTTGGAGAAGGCAAGGTAAATTATGTTGGAGATGAGCTTTTTGAAAATAATTATTGTTCTATTTGTTCTCAGCTAAGATTTGATAATAGTATTAAAGATAAACTTTTTCCAAATGGAATTATAGATAAAGATGATTTTTATAGAAAGTATCTTGCAACAGAAAAAATGCCTGGAAGAGATATTACTTATGCACAATACTTGTATGGAAGTAATGATGTAAATAAACTTTTATCTGGAGCAGATGAAAAATCTAATCAACAAGTAAGCGGAAGTTTTGGTAGTATTGATTTAAATTCTAATACTGATTATATTGTTATTATGGGAATTACAAATGAAATATCAACTATCAAATGGGTTGCCTTAGGAATTGCTACTGGTGTTGGTTTAGCAGTTGTAACTATTGCCACTGGAGGACTTGGGCTAGTTGCAGGAGCTATTTTAGTTGCCGGAGCTGGAACAGCTGGAGGAATCGGCACCTATACATTTTTAGCAGCCACAGTAAAGGGGCAGTCTGGAAATAATTATATTTCACCAACAATCATTCCTTTTCCTTCTAATGAGTTTGATTCTTTAAGCTGCGAAGAAATAAAAACCTTAGCTTAATTTCTAAAGATTTATTAATTCTCTTTGAGTATTTGTTTTATGGATAAAAAAGGGGATATTTTAACAGGAAATGTAATATTTATCATCTTAAATGTTATTTATCTTTCAATACTTGTTCTTTTTTTGTATAATCAAGGAAGTGGGGTTATCTTATTAGAAGAAGTTTCTGCTAAGCAAATAGCATTATTAATTGATTCTGCTCAGCCTGGGGAGTTTTTTTACTTAAATATGGAGAAAGCATACGATGTTGCAAAAAAAGAGGGTGTTGATTTTAGTAAGATAATAAGCAAAGATAGCAACCTTATTACTGTTAAATTAAAAGATGTTGATAACAGAAAAGGTTATTCTTATTCTTTTTTTAATGATGTTAATGTTGTTATAACTCCAATTGAAGATAAAAAAATGTATTTATTTTTAATAGAGGAGAAACCATGAGAAATAAAAGAGGAGTTGAGCAAGTAATTGCAGTTTATTGGTTTGCTATTTTAATAATTGTAGCTGTTGGCATTTCTGCAATGGTATTTACTTTTTACAAGCATCCTTATGATGTAAGAGAGGTTGAAGCAAATATTTTGATGAATAAAATTGCAGATTGTATTTCTCAGCATGGAGTTATTAATGAGCAGATAATAAATAAAATGGGAGATTTTCAACAGGATTTTGATATGGAAAAATTATGCAATATAAATTTTAATTCTCCAGATTATGATAAAGAAGGGCATGAGCAGTATTATGTTTTAATTAATTTTTATGACATGAGTAATAATCTTAAGTTTCAAAAATCTGGAGGAAATGATAATCTAAAAACTAATTGCATAGGGCAAGAAGAGACAAAAGATGAGACCACTCTTCCAAAATGCCTTACAGGAAACTTATTTGCAATTGATTTAAAAAATAAACAGTATTCAATAGAAATTTTAACAGGGGTTTTAAAAACAAAACAAAATGTTCAATAAAAAAGCACAGGTTGGAACAACAATGACATGGATAATAGCAACAATAATAATTATTATCATTCTT
>CAZBPV010000004.1:0-64276 GCA_964493885.1 Candidatus Woesearchaeota archaeon | reverse complement strand
TTTGATTTTAGTAAGCTATTCTAGGGGTAGGACATATGTCTGTAGGAAGCACATTCTTTAGATTATTCACGTAATTCAAAGAATTCTTTAGTTGTTTGCCTTACTTCATTAATCATTTCTAAATCATGCCTTGGAACTTCTTCTTCACGATCATATCCTGCTGCATCAAATCTTAATCCATAAAAAAAATTAAAATTATCTATAAAACAATTATGTTCTTCTCTTAATGGCTCTCTAATAGTTGTAAAAGCACTTCTCATAGGATTTTTGTTTGAACAAATTGAACCACGAAGTTCAGTAATATATTCTTGTTTTTCAGTAAGTTCAGGTTCAAAAGAAATTATTGCTTTTTTTTCAATTATATATCTTATAGTTCCCTGATTTTTATCAGCAAGATAATTAAACAGTTTTTTTATTCCTTCTTCTGTTAAAGGTTTTTCGAAGGGGATTGTAGTCCTCTTCAAAAGATTTCCAAGATCTCCCATAAAGAAAACTCATTTAGCAAATATATAAAGATTATTGTTATAAAATCTCCAGTTTTTTCCCAGCCCTGACAATAAGTTTCTGATTTTTAATCCTAGATTTAAGTTCCTTATCCATAGTCGCAACAATCACATCCTTATTCTCCTTAGCAAAAAGTACAATTCCATTATCAACATTTTTACTTTTAAGATGGACTTTAGACAAACTTGGGATATCAACTATCCTTAATGCAAGAGCTGCTTCATCTCTAAATTTAAGTTTCTTTTTTGATTTTACAATTCCCTTTATTTCATCAATGACTTGAGTTGGAACTAACATAGTAAGTCCTAAGAATTTTATCTCCTCTATAAAATCAATATTACTCCTAATTGCCATTAGAATAAAACTTGTATCAAGTAAAACATTCTTTGTCATTATCATATTACAATATTAACCTTTAAATAATCTTTTTTCTTAATAAAAATAGGAATCAGATGAGACAAAAAACATCTCTTGCGAGATTTTTAGCTCATTCGTCTTCCTAAAGGAATCCAAATGAAGGAAAGAGAAAACATATTAAGAATTCTTGAAGAAACAAAGGAAGCAATAAAAAATGACGATTCTTCTAGAATAAAATTGTTGAGTAACCAGACAACTAATACTGCTTCACTTACTCAAGACCCAGACAATATTACTGTTGCAGTAATTGTATACTCTCTTAGTAAAATAATGGAGAGAAAAGATTACAGAGAACTTAATGGCTGGAGTAGTTTTTACAGACTTGTTTTAACTTCGCTTGATAGAGCAATTGAAGATATTAAAAAAAATGATGAAAAATCATTTAGAAGTGATTTTGAGATGGTAAGGAAAGCAATAAACAAAATTTCTGGAAAATTAAAAAAGTATATTCAAGAAGTTTTTAGAAGCGCAGAGATTAACAAGGCTTCAAGAATTTATGAACACGGTATTTCTATGGAACAGACTGCCAAGCTTCTTGGGATTACAATGTATGAATTAGCAGATTATGCGGGAAAGACAGGAATTAGTGATGTTCCAGTATCGCAGACAATGGACGCCAAGGCAAGAGTTAAACTGGCAATGGAGATGTTTGAATGAAAACTTTCAAAAATAAAGAGCAGGTTTTAGAATACATCAAAAAAATCGGGAAAGGAAAAGTAATATTAATCAGAGGTTCAACTGCAACTAAACCACTTAAGAATTTTTCTGACATTGATATTGAGGTTTATTCTGATAAATTAAAAAAAGCATATTATGAAATAGTTTTAGTTAATAAAAAAATTGTCTTGATTACTATTTATTATTACAAATATGAAAAAGGCAGGGAAATCAAGGCCTCTAAGAATGTTAAGATAATCTCAGGAGGATATAATGAGGGTATTGAAAAAAGTTTTAATTCTCCTGGACATTTTGCCAAGGACAAATACAATCATCAAGAAAAAATAAAAAGAGAGTGCCAGATGGTAACAGACTTTATGTTTAAATATTTGCGAACTAAAAATAAAGAATATCTAAAATCAGTTCAAAAGAGGATATAATGGAAGGCGCAATTTTATTTGATTCAAGCACACTAATTAGTTTGTCTATGAACGGGCTTGTGGAAGAACTTGAAAAATTAAAAAAAGTTTTTGATGAAAAATTTATTGTAACAAAAGAAGTAAAATATGAAGTAATTGACAAGCCATTAACTGTAAAAAGGTTTGAACTTGAAGCATTAAGAATAAAGAGATTACTTGATATGAAGGTTTTGGAAATGCCAGATTCTTTGGGAATACAAGAGAGTGAGATAAGTATTGAAAAGAATTCTATGAGTAACATTGCAAATACTATGTTTAAAGGCAATGGAGAACATATAACAATAATACATGATGGAGAAGCTTCTTGCCTGGCACTGAGCAGACTACTATTAAATAAAAAAGTGCCTCATGTAATTGCAATTGATGAAAGAACTACAAGGATGCTAGGTGAAAAACCTGAGAATTTAAAAGACCTTCTTACAAAAAAATTAAGTACATCAGTAAAGATTGAAAAAAAGGATTTTAAGTATTTTAGGGGATTCAGATTTATTCGTTCAACTGAGTTAATGTATGTTGCATGGAAAAAGGGATTAATAGAAGTTAAAGATGGTAAGACAGTTCTTGATGCTCTTTTATATGCCTTAAAATTCAAGGGATGCGCTATATCTGAAGATGAAATCAGAGAGATAAAGGCAATAAAATAGTTGGTTTTACTGTTTAACGGAAAAGTATAAATATACCCGTTATTTCTATTTATCATGAAGAAAACTGATTCTGATAAAAGAAGTATTGTTTTTAATTATCTTAGGAAAAATCCAGAAGCAACCTATAATGAAATTAGAAAAGGGACTAAACTGCACCCAGAAAGGATTTTCAAAAAAGGGCTTAAAGAAGCATTTGAAGAAGCTGGAATAAAAAGTCCAAGAAATTTTGAAAGAAAAACAAAAGATGAAAGGAGAAAAATAGTTATTGATTATATTAAAAAAAATCCCAAAGCAGGAGGGCATACAATTGCTAAAAAGACTAAAATAAATCCTTCAAATGTTTTTAAAAGTATAAAGGAGGCTTATGAAAAAGCTGGAATAAAATATCCTAGAAGGATAGATAAAAGAACAAAAAAAGAAAAAATAAATTTGATTATAAAACTGGTTAGAGAAAATCCAATTATAACGATCCCAGAGATAATGGAAAAATTGCATGTTAATCCATATAAATTTTTTAAGAATGTAGATGAAATTTATAGAAGGGCTGGAATAGAAAAAATTAATGGAAGCAAAAAATGGAGAATAAAAAAACAAAGAGATGTCTTAAATTTTATTAAACAAAATCCTTTAGCAACTCAAAGAGAAATAAACTTATCATGTAAGACTCATGTTCAGGATTTATTTAAAAAAGGGATATTTGAAGCCTATAAAAAAGCAGGAATAAACTTCCCTTTTGAAAGATTAAAGTTATACGGGGTTGGTTTAAAAGAGATTCGAAAAAGAGCAAAGGATTTTGAATCAGAAATTGCGATTAAATTAACGAGCTATGGGAAGGTAAATAGATTGGTTAAAACAAGAAGGGGGATTGCGGATATTATCCTGGAAAGAAAAGGCAAAAAAGCAGTAATAGAAATCAAAGATTATCAAAGTAAAGATATTTCAAACTCTCAGATAAAACAATTAAACAAATATCTTGAGGATAGTGGTTGTTGTTTGGGAGTGTTAATTTGCAGAAATAAACCCAGAAAAGATAAGTTTTTAATTAATAAAAACAGGATTATTATACTTGATGAAACAGAATTAGGCAAAATCTGTGAATTCATTGACGGATGCGTAGTTCACTGGCAGTAATATCTGGCTCCAGCCCAGAAGAAGAGGGTTCGATTCCCTCCGCGTCCATTTTTTGCAGAGAGGCGTGGATTGAAGAATTTATTTTAAAACTCCGCGTCCATTTTATGAAAAATAAAGAATATAAAATTGCCTTGGTGTTGACAATAGTTATTTTAATAGCAATTGCTATTTATTCAAATTATCACCCAAAAAACCAGTTTACTTCAGGTAGTACTAATGCAGTATATCAACCGATTGTATATGAACCTGCAACACAAGAAGATTTCCAGAGATTTATAGATTTAATACCAAGAAATGAAATTATTCAAAAACTTCCTAAAGATGCAAGATTATTACTAAGATTTTATAATAGTGATTCTGGGGAAAGAGTATGGCAAAGAGACTATATTATTACAAAAGGGAATATTAAAGAAGGTTTTGATGAAAATGTTGATATAAGCATGGCCATGCACTCCCAGTATCTTTCAAAATTTGATGGAAATAATTTTTGCTTTATAATTCAAGATTCAAAAAGAAGAGGGGATTTTGGAAGTAACCTTTTAATCTCGAAAGTAAGTGCTTTGTGGAAATATAAAAGTATTATGTCTTATAAGAGTTGCTTAGGGTTGTAATAATCTCAGCATATTTCTCATTTACAGGAATTTCTAATAATTTTGAAAATGGCTTGCTTGGCTTGACATGGAATGTAAAAGGTTTTACTTTTTTTATTTCAATTAGTTTATTATCTTTATCCAGCCATATTGCATAAAATGGAAAAAACACAAAAAAAGAATGAATTGCCTGGCAGGAATTATTAAATTCAAATAATAATGGCTCTGTTTTGCTTGTTCTAAACATTAATCCAGTGATTTTCCGAAGAGAATTGCACTTTTTGGCAATTATTTCAATTTCTTTGTTCTTAATTTTGATTCTCATAAACCTTAAAAGGCAATTTTTAGTATATAAATGTATAATAAAAATATTTAAGAAGATATGAAATTTAGTTTAATCATGAAAAGAAGTGGTGTATTTATCATTTTAGCAATTTTATTGCTGACTTTTTTTATAGCTCAAAAAATAGATAATGATTCTAGTATTAATGGGTATATTATTAAAGAAGGCACTGATGCTAGAGTGCAAGTTAGTGAAGATGTAACAGAAGAAATAGAAAAAGGCAATAATGTTAGAGTTTATATTAAATTTAAGGATTCTGCTGTAGGTAAGAGAGGAATTGCCTCTGATGTCAAGGCAGAAATTGAAGAATCTATTAATATAAGGCATGAGTTTAATGATAAAGTTTCTGCTATTGTTTCTGAAGAAGAGCTTGAAGAATTAAAAAACAACTCTAATATTGAATCAATTGATATTGTTGGAACAAGAGAGATTGTTCTTCAGGATTCTGTTGGCATGATTTCTGCTAATGAAACATGGAATGTGCAGTTAAATGGAATAAATCTGACTGGAATAGGACAAACAATTTGTATTATAGATACTGGGGTAAATTATAGTCATCCTAGTTTAGGAGGATGCTTTGGAACAGGATGCAAGGTTATTGGTGGAATAGATTATTGCGCAGATAATATTTGGTGCAATACTACTGACTCAGATCCAATGGATGCTCATTATCATGGAACACATGTTTCTGGAATTGCTGCTGCAAATGGAAGCATAAAAGGAGTTGCTCCTGGAGCAAATCTTGTTGTTATAAAAGCTTCAAATTCAACAGGTACTTTTTGGGATGATGACATAGCGGAAGGAATTGATTGGTGTGTTGATAATGCATCTGTGTATAATATCTCTGTAATAAGCATGAGTCTGGGAGATGCTAGTGAGAATAGTGATTATTGCAATAGCGACCCTTTAGCAGATGAAATAGATAATGCGGTTAGTAATGGCATTGCAGTTGTAATTGCTTCTGGAAATACTCCTGCAAGCACTACATACATCTCTGCACCTGCATGTGTTGAAAGTGCAATTCCTATTGGAAGCATACAAAAAGATGATTCAACTTTTGATTACAGAAGAAATTCTTTAGTTCAATTAATTGTTCCTGGAGTGAATATAAACTCAACAATTCCTTCTGGATATGGGTTGCTAAGTGGAACTTCAATGGCAACACCTCATGCAGCAGGGGCAATTGCATTAATCAGCCAGTTCAGAGCATTAGAAGGCAGTTCAGAATATACTCCAAGCCAAATGGAAGATGCATTAAATGATTCAGGATTTAGAATTTATGATGCTGGAAGCGGGGTTACTTATTCAAGAATAGATATTTACACTACATTATTAGAGATTGATGAATCTGCTCCTGAAGTAACTATAATTTCTCCTAGTGATAATCATTTAAATGCCAGCGGAAATCAGACATTAATCTGCTCTGCTGAAGATGCATTGCAATTAGAAAATTTAACATTTTATTTGTGGAATTCAAGTAATTATTTAATAGATGAAACTAATGTAAATGCTACAAATAATTCTCTTGAATGGGAAATAGATGTGAGCTTAAGCAATGGGACTTACAAATGGAACTGCCTTTCATATGATTCAAAAGGAAATAATGATTATGGAAGTGATTCAAATTATACTTTAAAAATAGGAGCAACTTCAGTTAATCTTTCTTCTCCAAGCAATAATACTTACAAAAAAGTAAATTTAACTAGTTTTAGTTGTTCAGTGCAGAATTCTGTAGCTAATCTTACAAATACAACATTAAAAATCTGGAATTCTCTAGGAACCTTGGTTTATAATAGCACAGAAAGTGTTTCAGGGGTATCTAATCAAAGCAATTTCACTTACAATCTTTCAAGCAATGGAAAATATTTATGGAATTGTTATTCTTATGATAGTCAATTAAATATTCTTTATGCAGATTCAAATAATACAATTACATTTGATACAGTTGCTCCTGTAATTACATTGAGTGAACCTGATGATGAGGATGAAGTTGATACAGGAAGTGTCGCATTTAAATTTACAGTTACTGATGGAAGCTCGATAGCAAACTGCAGTCTTATACTTGATGAAGATATAGAAAGCACAGACACTACAATAACAGTAAATGCAACAAATACAATAACAAAAACAATGTCTGCAGGAGATTATGATTGGGAAATAGAATGTTATGATTCTGCTGGAAATTACGGAACCTCTAGCGAAATAACATTAAGTGTTTCTTCAAGTTCTGACGAGGATGAGGAGGAGGAGAGTACAACAGATGACTTAACTACTAAACCAGTCTTGCAGATTTCAGATGCAGATATTGTAAAAGGAATAGGTAAATTTGTAAAAGCTGGATATATTTTAAAATTTAATATTAATGGAAAATCTCACTCTCTTTTAGTAGATAGCTTAACTGAGCAGAAGATAAAAGTAACTATCTCAAGCAAAGTTATAACTGAAGAATTAAGTATTGGGGAGACAAAAAAAGAAGATTTGGATTCTGACAATGTGTATGATTTAGAATTAAAATATGAAGAATACAAAAGCACTCTTGGAAAACTATTCTTAAAAGAGATTAGTGAAGCAGTGCCTACAAGAGACATTCAAACTACCTCTGCTGTTGGGAATGATACTGCATCAGAAATTAATGAAAATGAAGATCAAACAGGAAGTGGAACAGGAGCAAGTATCCTTGGGTTAATAAACAAGCTGGGAAAAACAGGGAAGATAATATTCTGGATTGTCTTTGGAGCAATAATGCTTGTAATATTAGTAGGGATAGTCTACTTTAAAAGAGATGACTTAAAGGAAATGAAATTAGTAAAGAAAGTTACAGCAAGATTAAATACTGCTTCTAAGAAATAATAAAGCTTATAAATACATATGAAGTATATTTCATATGAAAGATAGTACATATCATATCTTCTTTAATAATTTGGCAAATCCCTTAAGAGTAAATATAATCTTAAGTCTTAAAAATAAAGAAAAAAATGTCACACAGATTTCAAAGGAACTTAAAGTAGAACAGAGTAAGATTTCTCATTCTCTAGCATCCTTGCGATGCTGCAACATAGTTGAAGTTAAGCAAAAAGGAAAGCAAAGAGTTTATTTTTTAAATAAAAAGACTATAATTCCAATTTTAAAAATTATAGATAAACACGCAAGAGTGCATTGCAGAGAGTGCACTGCATGCAGGATGAAATAATGGAAATCTATCTAGATAATGCTGCAACAACAAAAGTAGATGACAAGGTTATAGAAGCAATGATTCCATTTTATAATCAAAAATATGGGAATGCTTCTTCAGTTCATTTAAAAGGTGAAGATGCAAGAAGAAATCTTGAAGAAGCCAGAGCGTATATTGCAAAAAGCATTGGGGCTAGATATAATGAACTAATATTTACTGGAAGCGGAACAGAAGCAAATAATCTTGCAGTAAAAGGATTATTTTTCAGCAATTATCCTAAAAAGAATCATATAATTACTACTAAAATTGAACATGATTGTGTATTAAATGCATGCAAATGGCTTGAAACACAAGGTGCTGAAGTAACTTATCTTGATGTTGATGACAAGGGTTTTGTTAATCCAGTAGATATTGAAAGAGCAATTACTAATCAAACTATTTTAGTTTCAGTTATTCATGGGAATAATGAGATAGGAACAATTCAAAACCTAAGAGAGATTGGAAAAATCTGCAGGGAAAAAAATGTTTTATTTCATACAGATGCTTGTCAGAGTTTTACAAAAGTTCCTATAAATGTGAATAAAGACAATATTGATTTGATGACACTAAATGCCCATAAAATTCACGGGCCAAAAGGAATTGGAGCATTGTATATAAGAAAAGGCATAGCAATAACTCCTCTTCTTCATGGAGGGGGGCAAGAATTCAAATTAAGAAGCTCTACTGAGAATGTTCCTGGAATTATTGGATTTGCCAAAGCTGTTAAGATATCTTCATGGAGTGATATTAAAAACATGAAAAAATTAAGAGATTATTTTATTGATGAGCTTCTGAAAATCCCAAATACAACACTAAATGGGGCTGAAGGAGAAGATAGACTGTGCAATAATATAAATGTCTCTTTTAATAATATAGAAGGGGAAGCAATTGGAAGTTTTTTAAATGCCAAAGAGATTTATACATCTACAGGGAGTGCATGCTCATCAAAATCTCTTGAACCCAGCCATGTTTTAATTGCATTAGGATTAAGTGCTCTTAAGACAAACAGTTCAGTAAGAATAAGCATAAGCAAATATACTACAAAAGAAAATGTTGATTATTCTCTTGAAGAAATTAAAAAAACAGTGGAAAGGCTCAGGAAAATCTCGCCATTATCTTAATTAAAATGAAAAAACAAGAAATAAAAAAAATTATAAAAGATGCTTATTCAAAGATAGCCATTAAAAAATGTTCTTGTCAATGTGGATGTAATTCATCTAAGGAAGAAATTGCTAAACAAATAGGTTATTCAAATAAAAACATAAAAAAGTTTGAAGATGCTAATATGGGGCTTGGGTGTGGTAATCCTACTGCGCTTGGAAAAATTAAATCAGGATATGTTGTTTTGGATTTGGGGAGTGGTGCTGGATTTGATGCTTTTTTAGCTGCAAAGAAGGTTGGAAAAAAAGGAAAAGTAATTGGTGTTGACATGACTCCAGAAATGATAAAAAAAGCAAAGTCAAATGCTATAAAATATAATTATAATAATGTAGAATTTAAACTAGGAGATATAGAGGATTTACATTTAGAAGATAATTCTATAGATGTTGTAATAAGTAATTGTGTGATCAATCTTGCTCCAAATAAAGATAAAGTATTTTCAGAAGCATACAGGGTTTTAAAAAAACAAGGGAGAATGTATGTTTCAGATATTGTTTTATTACAAGAGCTTAGCCCAAAACAAAAAAAAGATGAAAGATTATTGTATGGATGCGTTGCAGGAGCACTACAAAAACAAGATTATATTAATAAAATAAAAAAAGCAGGCTTTAAGATTAACCTACTTAATGAAGATAAAAATATTAGTAAGACCCAATACGCTGGAATTGCACTTGAGAGTTTAAAGATAGAAGCATTAAAATGAAAATAACAAAGAAAACTAAGATGAGTGAAATACTTATGAAAAAGCCAGAGGCAGCAAGGCTTCTTATTGAAGTTGGAATGCACTGCATTGGATGTCCTATGGCAATGCAAGAAACAATTGAACAGGGTTGTTTAGCTCATGGCATGAGTGAAGAAGAAATTAAAAAAATAGTCAAGGAGTTAAATAAAAAATAAAATGACAAACAATATTATTTATTCAAAAGAAGTAATGGAACATTTTATGCATCCGAAAAATATGGGGGAGATAAAACATCCAGATGGAATCGGAAAAATAGGGAATCCTATTTGTGGGGATATTATGTGGATTTATATTAATGTGGATAAAAATGAAAGAATTAAAGATATAAAATTCAAGACATTTGGGTGTGCTGCTGCAATTGCAACTGCTTCTATGCTTACTGTTCTTGCAAAAGGAAAGAAAATCTCAGAAGCTGAGAAATTAACAATGAAAGATATTGCTAAATCTCTAAAAGGACTGCCTCCGTTAAAGATGCATTGCTCTGACATGGCAATTAATGCATTAAGATTAGCAATTAAGGATTATGAAGATAAAAATGGAAAATAAACTAGTTGGTTGGATAATTATTGGAATTTCTATCATAATCGGAGTTATTATATCTATATTTAATACTGGTTTAAAGAACATCGTTGGAGAAACTTGCACTCACGGACCAACATGTTCTATGTATGATACAATTGCCGTGCAGAGTTGGATAAGTTTGGCAATTGCAGGAGTTATTCTTGCTATTGGAATAATAATTATGCTGGCAAAACCAAAGGAAAGATTAATTATCAGAAAAATCAAAGAAAAGAAAAAGAAAATTGATTTGTCTGGATTGGACAGCAAAGAAAAAGAAGTTGTTAAGATGCTTCAGGATGAAAATGGTGCTGTTTTTCAGAGGACAATGATGGAAAAGCTTGGAGTTGGAAAAGTAGGAATTACAAGACTTCTTGACAAGCTTGAGGCAAAGCAATTAATTGAGAGGAAAAGACGTGGAATGAATAATATAATCGTTCTAAGATAAACCATCATCAGAGGTAATTAAAGAGAAGCATATCAGGGGAACTATGAGTTTCCATAGATAATGAAACTAGTTTCTCCAAAGCAGATATAATAAAGATTACTTTAGGTTTTTTAATTAAACTATGGAGGTTAATATGAATATATGGATGATAGCATTGATTGCCTTGGGTTTATTGGCTGTGGCTGGTGTTGTGATTGCGAATGCAACAAGTGTCATGGCAGAAGAGCCCAAAATAGTTAGTTGCTCAAGTTGCGGGAATTCATGCAGTGCTGACAGCAATTGCAGATTGAAGACTTGCGGAGCAATTAATGGCGGAAGTTGTAACTGCGGAAAGTAGACCTTCGGGCTTACTTTTCTTTTTTCTTTATTTCTTTTTAGTAGTGACAAAAAGATAAGATTTATAAATAAAATTATTTCTTCTTAATAATGATAAATGCTATATTTGACGTTAAAGGTTTTGCAGAAAGCACTAGAAAATATACCCCAACATCTATTGGGGATGAAGCTGATGTAAAAAAGGATTCAAGGATTAGTATGCTTGAATTTGACTTAGCTAAATCTCCTGTCTTTGGTATTTTTGGGGACAGATGGAAAAATTTGTTTCAGAGATGGATAAATATTGGGGCTAAAATAGAGTTATTTATTCAAGATTTAAATCCTGAAAGAATAAAAATGCTTGAAAATTTATTAAAACCAAAAGATTCTGTATTAGATGTTTATGACTTTTCGAATATTCCTGTTGTTGGGGGAATTGAAACAGAGAACTTTAGAAATTATCATTTTACATTATTTTATAATCCAAAACAATTATGGACTGAATCAAGACATTTGCCTGGAAAAGGAAAAATGAGTGGATGTGAGTATAATAAAGAGAGATTTACAGGGTTAGGAGAAAAATCTTACTGGGAAGCTAGGTTTGAAAAGTATGATGCATTGTTAAAAGAGATAAAAATACATGAACATTGCAGAAAATTGCCAATAGGAAAGAGATAAAAAACACTTATTCTATTTATTTACATGGATATTGAGATAAAAGTTCTTGAAACTCTGAAGAAAATAAAATTATCAAAAAAAGACAAGATAATTGTAGCTATGTCTGGAGGGAAAGACTCTACAGTTGTTGCTTATCTATTAAAAAAGAATGGATATGATATAGAAGGATTTCATATTAATTTGAAGATTAAAGGATATAGCGACAGATGCCTTGAAGCTGTGAAAGAATTATGCAGCCAGTTGAATTTAAAATTGCATGTTTATGACATTCAAAAAGAAATGGGTAGCTCTATGTGTTATTTAAGAAGCGGAATTCAAGAAAGGGCAAAGGGAGTAATCAAGAATTGTGCAATTTGCGGAGTTATAAAAAAATGGATAATTAACAATAAAGTAAGGCAATTAAAAGCAGATAAGATTGCAACAGGGCATAACTTAGATGACGAGGCACAGACTTTTTTAATGAATATATTCAAGGGCTCTCCGAACTTGAGTGCTAATGTTGGAGCTATAAGCAAAAACATTATGTCAAAAAAATTTACTCCAAGAATCAAGCCATTATTTTATATTCCTGAAGATGAAGTTAGAAAATACTCAAAAAAAATGAATCTCCCAGTAATTTATGAAAAATGCCCGTGTGCAATTGATTCTTATAGAATACAGGTTAGAGAATTTCTTAACACCTTATCAAACAAGGACAAAAAGAACATAATAAAGAATTTTGAAGAACTTGATGATAAGATTCAAAAGACAAAAGATACAAGAATTAATTACTGCGAGATTTGCGGAGAGCCATCAAGAAACAAAATCTGCAAGAAATGCCAGTTAATGAGGATATAATTATTTTTTCCTAGACTTTTTCTTAGCACTTTTTTTTGGCATTGGTTTGCTGTCCCACTCAGAAAAAATAAAGATATAAAGTATCTCTAGTATTCCCATTGTATTAACTACTCCTAATACAACAAACCAAATTATAGAACTTTTTCTAGCTGATTTCCATAATGCTGCAAGTTTCCAAGCTAAAGACCAAAATAAAATAGGAATCATTAACCATATACTTATTCCTAATTGATTTGCAATAGATGACATGTCATATGCCATAAAAGAATAAAATTAATCTTATTTAAAAATGTTGGGAAAGCCCAGGTTAAAAAATCCCAATGGGCTTCCTATGGTAAATTTCCTATTTCTTAAACTGCATTAATAGTAAAGTTATTTACTGAAAAATATAAAATCATTTTTTGCATTTTACACCTAATAATCTTTTTATAATATCCTCAAAACTTTCTCCTTTCTTGCCTTTTGACTCAAGCCAGTCCCTAAACTCTCTTGAAATCTGTATGCTTGTTCTCTCCATGTATCTATAGACTCTATGTTATCTATAATAAGTATAGTGTCTATAGTTTATAAAACTTATTGTTATGTTACTTTTTGATGGTTATAAACCTTTAAATACTTCTTGTGATTTAATTCTCTATTCTACAAGTAATGGTAACCTAAAAGGTTTCCATATACAACATATTGTATAATAAAGGGTAAGGGGCCCTTACAAAAACAAACAAAAATGGACTGTCCTTTTTGCTCAAGCATTGAATCAAAAGTAACTGATAAACGAAGTTCTCCAGAAGGGATAAGAAGAAGGAGAGAGTGCTTGGGTTGCAAAAAAAGATACACTACTTATGAAAAAATAAGCCATGAAGATTTATATGTAATAAAAAAAGATGGCAGAAGAGAGAAGTTTGAAAGAGAAAAACTAAAAAAAGGCATTGAAAAAGCATTTGAAAAGCGTCCAATATCTAAAGAAAAAATAGAAAAAATAGTAGATGATATTGAAGATGCACTTAGAAAAAAAGGGAAAAAAGAGATTAACAGTTCCTTAATAGGAGAAATGGTTATTAAAAAAATAAAGAAAATAGACAATGTTGCTTACATAAGATTTGCATCAGTCTATCGTGACTTTCAGGATATACAAGATTTTAAAAAGGAATTAAAGGAGATAAATATAGAATGAATTTAAAAGAGTATCAAGAGGTTGCTAAATTAACTGCAAAGAAATTTGAAAACCCTGAGATTGAAATAGCTACTTGGGGATTAGGGATAACAGGGGAGGCAGGAGATGTTGCTTCTTGCATCAAAAAAACTTTTGCTCATAAAAATGATGTGAAAGATGGCATTAAAGAGAATCTTGGGGATATGCTTTGGTATGCTGCTATGATCTGCAATTTTTTTAAGTGGGATATGCAAGAAATATTAGAGCAAAATATTGAAAAATTAAGGCAAAGGTACCCTAATGGTTTTACTATTGAAGATGCAAGAAGAGGTGGAAGCATGATTAAGTGGAGTGGTGATGAGCAGGCTAAAAAGATTGTTAAATAAATAAAATATTAATAAAAAATGGTGAAAAAAATAAGAAAGAGGGATGGAAGTGTAGTTCTATTTGATGCAGAAAAAATTACTGAAGCTATTTGGAAAGCTGCAAAAGCAGTTGGAGGAAAAGACAGAGACAGGTCAAAACAACTTTCAGATATGCTTGTGAAACAAGTTGATGAGAGGTTTGGGCAGAATGATATTCCAGAAGTTGAAGAAGTACAGGATATGGTTGAGAAGCTCTTAATAGAAGAAGGGCATGCAAAAGTAGCAAAAGCATATATTCTTTACAGAAAAAGCCATGAAGAATTAAGAAATATTAAAGGACTCTTTGACACTATTGAGGTAGTTGATGATTATATTGGATTAAATGACTGGATGGTAAAAGAAAATTCAAACATGGGGTTTTCTTTACAAGGATTAAATAATTATATTGCAACAAAGATAATTAATAACTATTGGATAAGAAGAATTTATCCAGAAGCAATAAGAAAAGCTCATGAAGCATGTGATTTACATATTCATGATTTAGGAACTCTTGGCGCATACTGCTTTGATAATAAAACCAAGATATTAACTGAAAATGGGTGGAAGTTATTTAAGGATGTTAAAACTCATGAAAAGGTTGCAACTAAAAACCTAAAAACAGGGAGATTGGAATTTCAAGTTCCTTATGCTAAGCAAGTTTATAATTACAATAAAGAGATGTATTCTTTTGAAGGAAGAGCAGTTTCTTTATGTGTTACTCCAGAACATCGTCTTTTAGTTAAAAAGAAACATAAAAAAGTGTGGGAATTTGTGAATCCAACAGAGTTTAGATATGGGATGGAATTTGATAAGCGAGTCTCTTGGGAAGGAAAATCTCCTGAAAAGTTTAACCTTCCTATAATAGAAGGAGGAAATCGCAAGAAAGATATTGGAAGTTTTGATATAAAAGACTATGTAGAATTTATGGGATGGTATCTTTCTGAAGGGTCAGTTTATGAACCGTCTAAAGGAGATTATCGTATAAGCATCGCACAATTAAAAAAGAGCTATAGAGAAGAGATATTAAAACTGTTAAACAAAATGAAGTTAAATCATAATAATTCTTCAGAGTTTAATATTCATCTACATTCAAAAGATTTATTCTACTATCTCAAAAAATTTGGGGTTTCTGGAGAGAAATATGTGCCAGACAACATCAAAGAACTTAATCCCAAGTTGATTAAAATGTTCTTAACTAGTTTATTCAAAGGAGATGGGTCGTTCTCCAACAAGGGAGAATTTTTAAAGTATTACACTAAATCAAAAAAATTAGCTGAAGATGTTGTTGAATGTTTATTAAAAATCGGAATTTGTGGAACAATTACAAGAAGAAAGGGTATGAATATTTATCTTGTGTCTGTTGAAAATAATCATTTAACTCCAATTTATCGTGGGAAAGTTATTAAGAAAAAATATTCTGGCAGGGTCTATGACTTTTCAGTTAGAAACAGCACTTTAATTGTTATGAGGAATGGAAAAGTAGTAGTTTCTGGAAACTGCGTCGGCTGGGATTTAAAGGATTTGCTTGTAACAGGATTTAAAGGAGTTGCTGGAAAAGTTGCTTCAAAACCTCCAAAACATCTTAGGACTGCTCTTGGACAACTAGTTAATTTCTTTTATACACTCCAAGGAGAGACTGCAGGAGCACAAGCATTTTCAAATTTTGATACATTACTTGCTCCATTTGTTAGATATGATAATATGAGTTATAAGGAAGTAAAACAATCAATGCAGGAATTTTTATTTAATCTTGCAGTTCCTACACGAGTCGGTTTTCAAACCCCATTTACAAACATAACAATGGATTTAGAGGTTCCAAATTATATGAAAGATGAACCAGTAATTATCGGCGGAAAACCTCAAAAAGAAACTTATAAAGAATTTAAACCAGAAATGGAAATGATTAACAGAGCATTTGCAGAAGCAATGATTGAAGGTGATGCAGATGGAAGAGTATTTACTTTCCCTATTCCCACATATAATATAACCAAAGATTTTGAATGGGATAATCCAGAATATGATTCTCTTTGGGATATGACTGCTAAATATGGGATTCCGTATTTTTCAAATTTCATAAATTCAGATATGAAACCTGAAGATGCAAGAAGCATGTGCTGCAGGTTGCGTATAGATAATACAGAATTGAGAAAAAGAGGGGGAGGTTTATTTGGAAGCAATCCTCTAACTGGAAGCATAGGAGTTGTAACAATAAATATGCCAAGACTTGGATTCACTTCTCTTACTGAAGAGGATTTTTTAAACAGACTCTCAAGATTAATGGAGATTGCAAAAGAAAGTTTAGAAATAAAGAGAAAAGCTATTGAAAGATTTACAGAAAGAGGGTTATATCCGTATTCAAAATTTTATCTCAGGGCTGTAAAGCAAAAAGTAGGAGATTATTGGAAGAATCACTTTGCTACTATTGGCTTGATTGGGATGAATGAAGCAATAATGAATTTTATGCCTGGAGAAAATATCTCAACTCCAAAGGGAAAAGAATTCACACTTAAAGTATTAAAATTTATGAGAGAAAAACTTGAAGAATTCCAGAATGAAACAGGCAATATATATAATCTTGAAGCAACTCCTGGAGAAGGAACTACTTACAGATTTGCAAGAAATGATAAAAAGAGATTTGGAAGAATAATTGTTGCAAATGAAAGGGCTGTTAGAGAAGGAAATGCCAAACCTTATTATACAAATTCAACTCAACTTCCAGTTAATTCTACTAGTGATATCTTTGCTGCATTAGATTTGCAGGATGATGTCCAGATTCAGTATACAGGGGGAACAGTTTTCCATGGATTTATCGGGGAGAAACTCACAAAAGAAGGAGTTAAAAAATTAGTTAAAAAAATTGCAGAAAATTACAGACTTCCGTATTTTACAATAACTCCAACATTCTCAATCTGCCCTAAACACGGGTATCTTGCAGGAGAGCATAGATTTTGCCCTAAATGTGATTTAGAAAATGGTGAGCAAAATGAACAAGAAGCAGAAGGAAATAAGATGGATATAGCAGACAGAGCTCAGACAATGGATGCTATTCAAGGATTAAAATTAAAAGAAATCAGACCGGATTCTCCGGTTAGAATATAAAAGGAGGTAAAAAATGAAAAGAACAGAATGTGAGGTTTATTCAAGAGTTTGTGGTTACTTGCGTCCAGTCAGTCAGTGGAATGACGGAAAACAAGCAGAATTTGATGATAGGGTGACATTCAAAGCTGGACAAAATGCAACAGAGTAGGAGGAAAAATGAAAATAAAAGGATTACAAGAATTCACACTAATAGATTATCCTGGAAAACTTGCATGCACAATATTTTTGTTTGGCTGCAATTTTAAATGCGGATTTTGCCATAATCCTGAACTAGTTCTATCACCTTTAGGAAAAGATTATACTGAAAAAGAGATTTTAGATTTCTTAGAAAAAAGAAAAGGGCAGTTAGAAGGTGTTTGTATTACAGGAGGGGAGCCATTATTAACTATTGATGTTAACTTCTTAAAAAATATAAAAGATTTGGGTTATTCCATTAAGATGGATACAAATGGGAGTTTCCCAGAACTTTTAGAGGAATTAATTAAAAAAGGTTTAATTGATTATGTTGCTATGGATATAAAATCTGGAAAAGACAAATACAATGAAATAACTAATTCAGAAATAGATTTGAAAAAAATTGAAAAGAGCATAAAAATTATTTCCTCTTTGCTGGATTATTATGAATTTAGAACAACAATAATAGAAGATATTCATAATGAAATAGAAATAGAGGATATAGCTAAGTGGCTGAATAGATTATGTGCTGGAAAGCCAAAAAAATTTGTTTTGCAGGGCTTTAAGAATCAGGGCAAGTTTATTAACAATAAGTATAAAAAAGTAAAGGATACAAAAGAACAGTATCTTTGTGATTTAAAGCAGATAATAGATAATTCTTTTGAAAGTGTGGATATACGAATTTAAAAAAATTTATAAATGCTATTTGTTCTAAGCATTTAAGAATAAAATGGCAAATGACAAAGTTCCTGATGTATCAAATGCAGAATTTGAAAAATTTGTGAGTAAGGGAGTCGTATTAATTGATTTTTTTGCAGAGTGGTGCATGCCCTGCATGATGATGACTCCAATAATTGAAGAGTTAAGTGATAAATTCAAGGGGAAGATAAAATTCGGAAAAGTGAATGTTGGAGAGAGTCAAGAACTTGCCCAGAAGCATAATGTAAGTTCTATTCCTAATTTTGTATTATTTAAGAATGGAAAAGTAGTGGAGCAGTTTGTTGGCTCGATGTCTGAAGATGATTTAGAAGAAAAGCTAGGAAACTATATATAAAGAAAGCTTTTTTAAACCATTTCTATTAACTATTATAACAGCTTCGTAGCTCAGCCTGGTAGGCTCAGATTAAAATCTGGCTAAACCATCTGATCTAAAAAGCTAGTCAATGAGGCTTCGTAGCTCAGCCTGGTAGAGCACTAGACTTTTAATCTAGGTGTCGCGGGTTCAAATCCCGTCGAGGCCATTTTTCTAGTGATTTGAACCCTTGGGTTTAGTTCAGATTCATAGAATATGGACTAGACTGAGCTTTAGCGAGAGTCCAAATCCCGTCGAGGCCATTTTTTTAGATTTAAACTTGTTTAATTTATAGCTAATTCCTTGTGAAACCATTTAAGTTTAAAAACCCTAAAAAACAAAAGGTTTTTAAAGCAAATTTTAGTTTCTTTTATTATTGGATAGTTGCTAAAGCTGAATCTAAGTGTTACAGCCTCTTAGTGGTCCAAAATATTAAAGATGCACATTCTACAGCCAAAACATTCTAAACTCAATGAAAAAGAATCTGATAATTTATTAAAAAAATTGAATGTTTCTAAGTCACAAATTCCAAAAATACTAATTACTGACGCTGCATTGCCTGAAGCATGTAACCCTGGAGATATAATAAAGATAGAAAGGAAGGACGGAGACAATACTTTTGTCTATTACAGGGTGGTTGTTTAAATATGGTTAAACTAAAATTTAGAAAATTTTGTAAAAATCATTTTAAATTGGAGATTAAAAATGGTTAAAGACATAAATCATTTAGTTGTAAAGAATTATCTTAAAGGACATTCATTAGTTGAATCAAATATAACTTCTTATAATAATTTCATTAAAAAAAGACTTCAAGAAATAGTAACTGAGATTTCTGAGAGCATGATTAGTGAAGATTTTGAGATTACTCTTGGAAAGATGGAAGTTGGAAGACCACAAGTAATAGAGGCAGATGGAAGTTCTTCTATGATTACACCAACAGAAGCTAGATTAAGAAATCTTACTTATTCTGCTCCAATAACAATGGAATTGACAGTTAAAAAAGATGACCAAGTTGATTCAGAAGTTGTTGAAATTGGAAGGATACCAGTTATGGTTAAGAGTGAAATATGCAATACATTCAAAATGTCAAAAGAAGAGATGATAAAAAACTATCTGGACCCAATGGATCCTGGGGGATACTTTATGATTAATGGTAATGAAAGAGTTATGGTTATGGCAGAAGACCTTGCAGAAAATCAGCCATTTATTGAAAAAGATAAAAAAGGTATACTTACTTTAAGGGTATTTTCCTTAAGAGGAACATACAGAATCCCTACTACAATTAAGGAAAGCAAAGAGGGAATTTTAGAGGTTTCTTTTTCTCGTTTTAGAGATATTCCTGCAGTAATCATTCTAAAAGCTCTTGGACTTATAAAAGAAGCAGACATTGCAAAATATATTGGAAAAGAAACAGACAGTGTTATTGTAAATCTCTATGAGTTTGTAAGTATTGCAAGTCAAGAAGATGCTATGGTGAAAATAGCAGAGATGACTAATCTTCAAGGAACAAAAAAAGAGATTCTTGACAGAGTAAAACAAAGAATTGACTCTTACTTATTTCCACATATTGGAGGAAAAAAAGAAGACAGGATTAAAAAAGCTATAACACTATGCAAATTAATAAAACAATTTTTGATTGCTAAGGAAAATCCAAAGATACAGACTGATAAAGATCACTATGCAAATAAAAGGGTAAGACTTTCAGGAGACTTGCTTGCAAGCTTATTTAGAGTAAACCTTGGAATACTCTTTAGAGATATTCAGTATTCTCTTCAAAAATCATCAAAGAGAAAGAAATTTTACTCAATAAAGACTATTGCCAAATCAACTCTTTTTAGTCATAGAATTGAATCTGCTATTGCTACTGGAAGCTGGACTGGTGAGAGAAGTGGAGTTACTCAAAATATGGATAAAACAAATTATCTTGCTACAATCTCTCAATTGCAGAGAGTGTCGAGTATGCTTCCATCAGATCAAGAAAATTTCCTTGCAAGAACATTACATCCTACTCATTATGGAAGATTCTGCCCAATTGAAACTCCTGAAGGAACAGAAATTGGACTTAGAAAAAATCTTGCAATTCTTTGCAAGATTTCAACAAGAACTGGTTTAGACGAGGAAAAATTCTTAAAAGAATTACAAAATGATGGATTAAATCTTGAAGGAGTAGCAGGAACTGATGTTTTCTTTAATGGAAGATTTATCGGAGCAGTAAATAATGTAGAAGAATTTGTTTCTAAGATAAGAGATAAAAGAAGAGCAGGAATTCTTCCAATACAGTTGAATGTAAGAAATGATACTGAACTTCAAAATATCACAATCTCTACTGAACCTGGAAGAGCATTAAGGCCTCTTATTATACTTGAAAATGGAGTCTCAAGAATGAAGAACGAGTATCTTATACAGATAGAACAAGGGCAAATGAGTTGGGATGATTTAATTAAAAAAGGAGTTATTGAGTATCTTGATGCAGCAGAAGAAGAAAATTCTTTAGTGGCATTATATGAAGAAGAAATAACTCCAAAACATACTCATTTAGAAATAGACAGTATAGATTTATTTGGGATAGTTACTAGTCTTGTTCCGTATGGAAATCATGATCAAAGTTCAAGATTAAATAGAGGTAGTAAAACCCAGAAGCAAGCTCTTGGTTTGTATTCTGCTAATTATCTTTGCAGACTTGATACTGATGTAAGTATACTTCAGTATCCTCAAAAACCAATTGTAAGAAGTTTTGTTTATGACACAATTAATACTTATCCAGCAGGACAGAATTTAGTTGTAGCAATAATGACTCATGAAGGATATAATATGGAAGATTCACTTGTCCTTAATAAGGGAAGCATTCAGAGAGGGGTTGGAAGAAGTTTTTATTTCAGACCTTATTCTGCAGTTGAAATGAATTATGCAGGGGGATTAAAAGACGAGATTGCTATCCCAGAAAAAGATAGTTCAGGTTACAAAACAGAAATAAGTTATAAACATCTTGAAGGTGATGGAATAATTTATCCTGAAGCAGAGCTAAATGAGGGAGAGGTAATTATTGGTAAAATGTCTCCTCCAAAATTCTTATCTGAAGCTAGAGAAATCTCAGTAAGAACAAAGAAAGAATCTTCTGTGACAATGAGGCAGGAAGAAAAAGGAACAGTTGATGCTGTTTTCGTAACAGAAGATGAAGAAGGGAATAAGATTGTTCAGGTTAAGACACGAGATTTAAGAATCCCTGAAATTGGGGATAAATTTGCCACAGCTCATGGACAAAAAGGAGTTATCGGGGCAATTATTCCTGAAGAAGATATACCATTTACTTCTAAGGGAATCAAGCCAGACGTTCTATTCAATCCTCATGGACTTCCAAGCCGTATGACTGTTGGTTATCTGCTTGAATTACTTGCAGGAAAAGTAGGGTGCCTTAAAGGAGAAGTAATTGACGGTACTTCTTTTTCTGGAGCAAGCAAGAGAGAGTTGGAGAATCAATTAGAAGAATTAGGATTTAGATATGATGGAAAAGAGACTATGTATAATGGAATTACTGGAAAAAGAATTATCTCAAAGATTTTTGTAGGAAACTTATATTACTTGAAACTTAAATATATGGTTGCTAACAAACTTCATGGAAGGGCTTCTGGTAAGATTGCACTTCTTACAAGACAACCAATTGAAGGTAGATCTAGAGGAGGAGCATTAAGATTAGGAGAAATGGAGCAGCAAGCACTAGTTGCTCATGGATCATCTTTGCTTCTTAAAGAGAGATATGATTCAGATAAAATTATTCTTCCAATCTGCACTAAGTGCGGAGCAATTGGAATTGATGATAACATACGAGATAAAACATTGTGCCCAATTTGCGGAACTGAAGCAGTTGAACATGTTGAAGTTTCATATGCATTTAAATTATTATTGGAAGAGTTGCAGGGATTGCATATCCACTCAACATTCCAATTAAAAAACAAATACGAATAAAATGGAAACTTTAATTAAAAAGAAAATTGGGCTTATTAAATTCAGTTTACTTAGTCCAGAACAGATTAAAAATCTTTCATCTGCAAAAATAGTAACTCCAGAACTTTATGATATTGATGGTTATCCAGTAGATGGAGGGTTGATGGATTTAAGGCTTGGAGCAATTGACCCCGGAGTGAGATGTCGTACATGTGGAGGAAGATTAAAAGAGTGTTTAGGACATCCAGGAAGCATTGATTTGGCTAGGGCAGTAATTCATCTTAAATATGTCCCATTAATTGAAGTTGGTCTGAAAAGTTTCTGTCATGAGTGCGGAAAGCTTCTTCTTGAAGAAGCTAAAATTGCCAAGTACACTCCAAGTGAGAGAGCAAAAAAAGCAAAAGACCAGAAAAAATGTCCGTATTGCGGAGCAGTTCATGAAAAAATAAAAGTAGAAAAGCCAACTGGTTTTTATATTGGGAAGAAAAGAATTTTCCCTACAGAAATAAGAGAGATTTTAAGTAGAATTCCTAGTGAAGAATTAAAAAAGATTGGAGTTGAGCCTACAAATTGCAGGCCTGAATGGGCAGTTCTTACTTCTTTGCTTGTTCCTCCAGTGACTGTAAGACCAAGTATTATTCTTGAAACAGGGGAGAGGAGTGAAGATGATTTAACTCATAAACTTTCTGACATTATTAGAGCTAATCAGAGACTCTGGGAGAACCTTAATGCAGGAGCTCCAGAAGTTATTATAGAGGATTTATGGGACTTGCTGCAATATCATATTACAACTTTCTTTGATAATACTGTTGCAAGAGTTCCTCCTGCAAGACACAGAAGTGGACAGCCATTAAAAACAATAACTGAGAGGATAAAAGGAAAAGAAGGGAGAATAAGAAAAAATCTTGCAGGTAAAAGAGTAAACTATTCTGCAAGAACTGTTGTCTCTCCTGACCCTTCAATTGCAATAAATGAAGTTGGGGTTCCATATGAAATTGCAAGAGTAGTTACTGTTTCAGAGACAGTAAATGATTTGAATATTGAAAAACTAAAAAGTTTAATAAAAAAAGGAGAAGAGTATCCTGGAGCAAATTATATAATCAGGCCTGATGGCAAGAGGAAAAAAATAACAGAAGACTTAAAAGAAGAAATAATCACAGAACTTGAAGTAGGATATAAAGTTGAGAGGCATCTTCAAGATGGAGATATAGTATTATTTAATAGACATCCTAGTTTGCATAGAGGAAGCCTTATGGCTCATTTTGTTAAGGTTCTTCCTGGAAGGACTTTCAGGCTTCATCCAGCTGCAGCAGCTCCTTACAATGCAGATTTTGATGGAGATGAAATGAATATACACTCTCCTCAAAATGAAGAGGCAAGGGCAGAAGCAAAAATACTTCTTGATGTAAAAAGGAACTTAATTTCTCCTAAGAACAACACTAATTTAATCGGTTGTGTGGGAGATGCAGTTACTGGAAACTATCTTCTTGGATTAGAAGAAACTATTCCTGGGGAGTATGCAAATCAATTGCTTCATAAGTCAGGAATACAAAAATATACCTCAAAGAAAAATATTTTGGGTTTAGAAGTTTTCTCTGAGCTTCTTCCAAAAATATCTTTCTCTAATGATTCATTCTCAATAAAAGATGGAAAAGTTGTAAAGGGGAAGATTGACAAGAGCAGTTTTGGAGATGAAGAGGGAGAATTAGTAAAAGTCATTGACAAGGAATTTGGAAGAACTGTAGCATTTGATACAATAAGAAAAGCATTCCAGCTTGGGATTAATTATCTGACTGATAGAGGAATAACAATCTCAGTAGAGGATTTGGATTTAGATGATGAAACAATTGCAATGGGAGATGAAATAATAAGTAAGACTGAGAAAAGAACAGATGAGCTGATTGAAGCATATAATAATAATACTCTTGAAATTATTCCAGGAAAAACAAAAGAAGAGTCAAGAGAAATAAAGATTCTTCAAGTATTAAATGAAGTTAGAACAAAAATTGGTGCAATAGTAAAAGAAAAATTCCCTAAGGATAACCCTGTAAATCATATGATTAAATCTGGTGGTGGAGGAAATGTCTTAAATATAACTCAGATGGCATCTTGCGTTGGACAACAGGCATTTATGGGTGGAAGAATTGACATTGGATATAATAATAGAACACTATCCTTCTTTGAGAAGGGAGATTTATCTCCAAAGTCAAGAGGATTTATCAAAAGTCCATTTATCAAAGGATTAAGACCTGATGAATTCTTTTTCCAGGCAATAACTGGAAGAGATTCTCTTATGGATACAGCACTAAGAACTCCAAAATCAGGTTACTTGTATAGAAGACTTGCAAATGCTCTTCAAGATATTAGAAAAGAATATGATGGAACTATAAGAGACAGCAACAATAATATAATTGAGTTTGTATACGGAGATGATGGTAAAGACGTTACTAAACTTCACCTAAGTGGAGATTTAGAAGCTGGAGAAGCTATTGGAATTGTTGCAGCTCAATCTTTTGGTGAGAGTTCAACTCAGATGGTTCTTAATACATTCCACATGGCTGGAGTTGCAGAGATGCAGGTTACTATGGGACTTCCTAGATTAATTGAAATATTTGATGCAAGAAAAAAACCTTCTTCTCCTAAAATGGAAATCTACCTTAATACTGAATATAATAATGAAAATGATGCTAGAGTGTTTGCAGAAAAAATTAAAAAAGTAACTTTAAAAGAAATATCTTCTGAAATTAACTTAAACTTTAGTGATAAGAAAATAGAAATTAAAGTTGATCCAAAGGGGTTGAAACAAACACATACTTCTATTAAAAAAGTTGTTGACAAATTAAATGATCTTGGTTTTAAAGCTAGAGAAATCCAAGGAGGAATTAATCTTAATGCTAATGAATTTAATTTCAGAGAAATATACAAGTTAAAAGAAAAATTAAAAGATACTGTAATCTCTGGAGTAAAAGGAATTGAGCAGATTCTTGTAGTAAAGAAAGCAAGAGACTATATTGTTATGACTCTTGGGACTAATTTAAGAGAAATACTGCCGATGAAAGAAGTTAACAAAGACAAAACAATTTCAAATGATTTATATGAAGTTGCTGAAGTTTTTGGAATTGAAGCTTCAAGAAATTTAATAATCAATGAAATCTCAGAGACGCTTTCAACTCAGGGATTAAATATTGACATGAGGCACTTGAAGCTTGTTGCAGATGCTATGACTAATGTAGGAACTGTCAAAGGAGTTACAAGAATGGGAATAATCGCACAGAAGTCTTCGATTTTGGCTAGAGCAACATTCGAGACGCCAGTCAAACAATTTGTAAATGCGTCGATAAAAGGAACAGGAGACAAACTAACAAGTGTTATAGAGAATATTATACTTAATCAGCCAATACCTGTTGGAACTGGACTTCCTGGATTGCTTGTTAAAATTATTGGGCCTTTGGTTAAGAAAGAAGCAGAAAAAAAGACTGCAAATAAGAAAGTTGTTGAGGAAACCAACAAGTAGGTTTTCTGCGATAAAGCCTTTTAATCGTTTATCGGAAGAGATGAATAAGTGATATTTCTAAAAGGATTGTGGACTATTTTGGTGTGGAGTCAAAAACATCGATATTTAAAAAAGCATAACTTCTTAATATTAGATGGAAAAAGAGCATAGAATAATTGAAGAGATTAAAATAATCAAATTTATACAAAAGGTTAAAGCATATGGGCTAGATAATATAGAGACCACGGAACATTGCTTCTTTAGATTAAGTCAAAAACAAAGAAAAATTCATACGGAAGAGGAACTTAAAAGAATAGTTTGGAATGAAAAACCATTACTTGTTGGAATTGAAACAAATGGTAATTATAATGCAATATATTTTTATTTGAGGGATAAGAAAATTAGAATTATCTTAAGATTATCTCTCAAAAAACTTTATATAGTTACTTTCTATATATTAAATGTTAAACAGGAAGAACAATTAAAAAATGGATAGGTCACTTACTGCCCCTGGGCAATTTGATTATGATTATGTTAATGACATACTTTTCTTTAAAGTGAAAGAGAGAAATTATAGTTATTCCATGGAATTGGAAAATCTAGTTATAGATTTTGATGAGGAAAATTATGTTGTGGGAATTCAATTTTTTAATGCCTCTACCATCTTTGGTATATCTAAAAATTACCTAAAAGATTTAAAGCATTTTCAATTTACAGCTACAATAAAAAATAATATTCTTAGATTTGTCTTAGATTTCAAGATTATAAGTAGAAATAGGGTAATTCAACATAGACCAATTATATTCCAACCAGTAGGGAATAATATACCCAATTCTCAATTAACTTGTACTGTTTAGTCTTTTCTCTTAGCTCTCGGCATAAAGCCATTTTCGCCCCCCTTACTCAGTGAATTAGAAAGATTTAAATAAAAAATTGACTATTAGATATCTATGAAAATACTCAATATACTCGTGATATTGGGGGTGATTGCTGTAGTAACTGCTGTAGGAATTGCGATTAATGCGGGCATTACTGGACATAGTATTTTTGGAGGAGATTCACAGGATTCTGCTTTTGATTATAGTAAAAGCGGGTTATTTGGCGGAGGTTCGCCTAGTTCAGGAGATTCTTCTAGTAATAATTCTACTGACTTAGTAAATAACACAGAGGAAAATATTACTATTATAGAAAATGAAACAAAAAGTTCAGGCGGAGGAGGGGGCGGAGGAAACTCAAATAATGTAATTCCTGACGAGTTTTGTGATTTTATTGATAATGATTTAGATGGAGAAATAGATGAGATTGGATGTGCAAATGTTTATGGAACAATCTATAATGTTGACACTAATGATACTCTTGAAGGAATAAATATTTCTTTTTATGATAGTGAGGTTTATGATACTTTTAATGATACTGGGAATTATTCTGCTTTAGTTCCTAAGGAAATTCCAGATGCAGTTACTGATGAGAATGGAAATTATAATGTTTCAATTCTAGAAGGAATATATCATATGGTTTTGCAGGGAAGCAAGGAAGAAGATTTTAATATTCATGCAAATGCAAGCAACGGAGCACTAAAGCACGATGTTGAATTAAATGAAAATACTGCAAGTGATAATTTTAATGCAGAAGGGCATATTCTTTTTTCTGGAAAATACGAGCAAAATAATGGAAATAAATATGTTTGCGGAGATAAACTTAAATTTGTAATGTTTGGAATAAATCACGGGGAAGAAAATGAAACAATAACTTTCATGGTTGAAGACCACACTGTAAATCACGGAACAAATGGTGATTCTGTTTATAATGGAAGTATATTAGATGACGATGAATCATTAACAATTCCAGCAGAAGAAAAGGTATACAAAAATTTTGAATTTGAAATTCCTTGTGGATATAATCTTGGAAAGTATGATATACATGTTGTATGGGATGATAGCAAATGGCACAAAATTGGAAATTTCTTTGTTGTGGGAGATACAACAAGCCCTGGTATAAATGCTGATGACACAGCAAGTGGATTGCCAGGAGAGAATATCACAATTGATTATTTAACCTGGAATAATGCCCAGCCAGGAACAGTCGGAGCAAATGAAATAAGCATCTCAGAAGGAATGAATGATACACTTACAGTTTTAGTTGATAAGGAAAATGATGACAATAATGACTATGAAATATATGGCGGAGGGGCTGGTTTTATTAATCTTACTTACAATGCAAGTGGAAGTTACATTGCTAAATTAACAGTAAAAGATAAAAGTGAAAATGAAAATTCAACTGAGGTTAATGTGATTATTTATATAAGTGAAGAAGAGGCGGCGATTCTTGCAATACCTATTTATGAATCATTTGGACTAAATATAATAAATAATACTAATAGAACAATAAATGCATCATCTCCAGATGTTTTTTTGAATGTGGATAGATACAATGATGCTAAGGAAGTTGGTGATGAATATATGACTACAAATAATAATGTTCATAGTGAGGATAGTTCTAATTCGGAAGAAAACCAAATAAATGGATTAAATGCCGTGATAGAGGGCAGAAGTGGACCAGAATATGTTAAACCAATTTATCCATCAACTCAAGAAGGATATATAAGTATTTTAACTGAATATTTAAATTATCTAAAAAACTGGGGAATTATCTAAAATCGTTAAAAAGATCCTTTCCTTCTTCCAAAACCTTTATAAGGTTTAACTTGTTTATCTTGTTTAACTATGACACACAAGCTAATCAAGGATGTTGATGATGAAACCTGGAGAAAGTTCATTGCTTATTGTAAGCTAAAAAACATCACAGTTGGAGAGGAATTAAACAACATCTTAGATGATTTTCTAAAAAATAAATTTAATAAGTTATTAAAGAAAAAATGATACACCACAGAATTGCTAATAAAATTATCATGGTCTTGATAGTCTTAGGTATATTATTCTGCATTGGAGGGATATTCACAGGCTGGATTACTGAAGAGGATAAATTAGCAGATAACCCAAAAATAGAATATCAAATTATAGAAGCCCTGAATGAAATTGAAAATGTAGAGGTTATTGTTATGCTGAAAGAATCTGAAGGAAGAGAAATTCAATCAGATATTTTAATGGAAAATCCAGAGTTTAAAGTTAAATACCAATACTCAATTATTAATGCATTTGCAGGAGAAGCAGACAAAGAAACTCTTGAGAATTTGGCAGATAATCCACAAGTAGAAAAAATTTATCTGAATAAAAAACTTCAAATCCATCTTGATGAAAGTGCTCCACTAATCAATGCTGATGATGTCAATAAGGCAAAATTAAATAATATAAATCTAACTGGAAAGTATCAAAGCATATGTGTAATTGATACAGGAGTTAATTATAATCATCCTGCTCTTGCTGGAAGAGTTATTCTTGGTTGGGATTATGTAAACAATGATTCTGACCCAATGGATGACAATTCACATGGAACTCATGTTGCAGGAATTATTGCATCAAATGATTCAACTTATAGGGGGGTTGCTCCCGAGGCAAATATTGTTGCAATAAAAGCATGCAATTCTGGAGGAGGATGTGATGGAGATGCTGTGCTTGCAGGAATTGATTGGTGTATAAATAATGCCTCATTATATAATATAAGTGTCATTAGTATGAGTTTAGGAGATAATGGAGAATATAGCGAGGATAATTGTCCAACTGATTTTGATGATGAAATAAATAGTGCTATTGCAAATAATATAATTATTGTTGTTTCTTCAGGGAATATTGATTTAAGCAATGGGATTTCTTTTCCATCATGCTCACCAAATGCAACTTCTGTAGGAGCTAGTGATAAAAATGATAATGTCTGGGATGATAGCAATACTGGAGAAAATCTAGATTTATTAGCTCCTGGAGTAAATATTCAATCAACTGTTCTTGGAAGTAATTTTGGAGGAAAAGACGGAACATCAATGGCTGCTCCGCATGTTTCTGGAACTGCTGCACTGATGTATCAAAATTATAAATTAAAAAATCAAAGCATTACTCCAAAACAAATAGAAGATAAATTAAAAACAACTGGAAAGAGCATAACTGACCCTGAAAATGAATTGAGTTTTCCTAGAATAAATGCAGAAGAAGCAGTGTTAAGTGCAAGATTAGAAGCAGATTATATTGCATCGCCATACCCAATAAAAAATAGAAACATAACCCTTTATGGGAATTATACTAACAGGACAAATAATAATTCAGTCTCAGGAGGAAACTGTCTTATCAGAGTAAATGGCTCAATTTATAATACTACATATAATAATGAGGTGTACCAACATATACATAATTTCACAACACCGGCAATATATGATTTTGAGGTTCAATGCAATGACTCTAATTTTGAGTCACTTATCACTCAGGGGGTAATTGAAGTAGTTAATGGAAGTGAAAATTGCACTTATCCTGGAAGTAATATAGATTGGAATCTTACTGGAAGTGCTTATTCAAGCTGTGTTGTTGAAAATCTTACAATAAATAAAAGTAATATAAATATCAAAGATAACTCTAAATTTATTCTTAATCATACAAACCTAACCTTGGTAGATGCCTCAATAAATTATATAATAAATGTAAGTTCTGAGGCTAATTTTACCTCAGTAAATTCTACAATAAAAAGTAATGTGGGCGGATATGACCTTAATTTAGAAATTCATGGTTATGGAAATATTTACAATACTACTTTTGAAAACTCTCAATTAAGTATTTATGGTAACAAAACTCATGAGATAATAACTTCTACATTAAAGGATTATATTTATTTAAAAGAGAATTCAACTAGTCAGATTATTAATTCTACAAGTACTTCTAGATTTTATTCTCTTGATAACTCTATATCATCTATAGAGAATTCTATATTTAGCGGAGATAGATTTGATATAAGAAACAATATTAAAATTGGGATTGAAAATTCTAGTATAATTGGGGTTGTTTATCTTCAAGATAATTCTGTTATTAATTTCACTGGCGAAATTTCAAACCTAACAAATGAAATAAGAACTTATGATTCTCCGAAGATTTATGGAGAAGTGGACATGCCGCCAACAGGTTCAGTTAGCTCAGGGAATGTCACAAGATACTACCCAGTCTACATATATTATCATGGAACTACAACGCCGTATCCAAACAAGCAGGTTAATATTACAGACAGCAACGGCAATCTAGTATGGCAGGGTACTACAAATTCACAAGGTTATGTTGAACCTGATTTATTACTAAATACAACAAATTACAGAAGCGGGAACTTTACTATCTCAGTAAATGAAAGCAAAGATATTAACTTGCTGACAGATACCCCAATTACATTGGAGAGTTCTACTTCACCTCCAGACGGGGGAAGTCCGGGCGGAGGAGATTCAGTAACAAATTGCGATGAGGATTGGAGTTGCGGCAACTGGAGTGATATTTGTATTAATGGGCTTCAAGAAAGAACATGTGTTGATGCAAATGATTGTGGAACAAGTGAAGATAAACCAAATGAAACACAGATATGCTCTTTTATTGAATTAGGTAGTGGAAGAGGAAGTGGTAATCTTGAGATTCTAGAAGAAGATTCTAATCCTTCTGAACCTTCTAAAAAAGTAAATAAAAGTTGTTGTTTATTTGGAATCTGCTGGTTTAGGTATTTTATTTGCTGGTATTGGTGGATTTTAATTTCAACAATATTTATTTTTGCGCTTATTTCACGTCAAGAAATAAAAAGAAGAAAAAGGAAAAAAATAGAATCTACAATAGCACATGCTGTTGGAGCTGACTGGGTTGTAAAAAAATTCCATTTGCAATAAGAAGATTTATAAAAGGATTCTTTATTAAAGTTTAATATGATGTTAATGGCTGGGACAATAAATATGCAGGATTTAAGGCATCTTAATTTATTTAACAGAATAACTAGAGTCTCTACGAGGCATGTTATTCAATATAATGATATAATTATTTTCTGTGTTCCAAGATCACTTATCCCCATGGCAATTGGAGAAAAAGGAAGGAACATAAGGCAGATTAGTGAAATTCTTGGGAAAAAAATAAAAGTGATTCCAATCCCTCAGGGCATTCAACATGCAAGACATTTCATTGAAGCAATTGTTAGTCCAGTTACATTTAGAAATCTTGAGATAAGGGATAATGAAATAATATTAACTGCTGGAAAAAACAGCAAGGCTGCATTATTAGGCAGAGACAAAAGAAGGCTTATTGAAATGCAGAGAATTGTTAAGGATTTCTTTGGAAAAGAGTTTAAGATTATTTAATTTGCTATAAAGCAAACTTTATAAATCAACTTTATTAAGGATTAGTATTCTCAAGGATTAAAATGGGATTAAAAAACGCTTTAAAAAAGAAAAAAGACAGAAAAAGATTTAGATGGAGCGATAAAAAATATAAGACTAGAACTCTAGATTTATTTGCAAAGTCTGATCCATTAGAAGGAGCAAGCCAAGCAAAAGGAATTGTTTTGTCTAAAGTTCAAAAAGAAGCAAAACAACCAAACTCAGCGATGAGAAAATGCTGCAAAGTTCAATTAACTAAAAATGGGAAGAGTGTTACTGCATTTATCCCTGGGAATCTAGCACAAAAATTCATTGATGAGCATGATGAAGTACTAATTGAGAGAATTGGTGGAAAACAAGGAAGAACTAAGGGAGATATTCCTGGAGTAAGATATCAAGTTATTCAAGTAAATGATCAACCTCTGCATAGATTATGGAAAGGTCAGATTGAGAAAGGTAGACGTTAAATGACAGAACAAATACAACTCCCTGATTTTAAAATTTTTGATTTATATGACCTTAGTGAAGTAGAAGTCAAAGATCCAGGATTAAAGAGTGTTATAAATCTAAAGCCTAAATTAATTTTGAAAAGCCAAGGAAGAAACGTCTCAAAAATGGGGCAGATTAAGGTTAATATTGTTGAGAGACTCATGAATAAGATTGCTACTGCCGGGCATAGAGGTAAAAAACATAAATTAGAAAAAGGAAATGCAACTGGAAAATATTCAAAGAACATGGGAATTGTTCTAGATGCTTTTGAAATGATTGCAAAAAAAACAGGAAAAAATCCTGTTCAAGTATTAGTTGACGCTATTGAAAATTCTTCTCCAAGAGATGAAATCACTGTAATTGAATATGGTGGTGCAAGATATCCTCAAGCAATAGATGTTTCTCCATTAAGAAGAGTAAATATAACATTAAAGCATCTCGTGCATGGAGCATCTGATAAGGCATTTAATAAGAAAAAAACAATTGCTCAGGGATTAGCAGAAGAAATTATGCTAGCTTCTGAAGCGAATGGAGAAAGTTTTGCATACAGAAAAAAGAATGAGAGTGAAAAACAGGCAGATAGTGCAAGATAAAGTTGCTTCTGTTATACTAAAATTTATAAACCAATTTTTCAATTGAATAATATTCAAAGATAAAATAATCATGGCAGATAAAGAATCAAGCTTAGAGAAGATTAAAAGACTAATCACTAAAAGAGAAACCATTAGAAATGTGGCGACTAGTGCGCATATTCACCATGGTAAAACTGCTTTTACTGACAATCTCTTAGCTGCTGCTGGTTTAATGGCTACAAAAAATGCAGGAGATTTAGATGAAGGAATGACAACCTGGCAGCACTCAGATGAACAAGAGAGATTAATGACAGTGGATGCTGCGAATGTTTCTATGGCTCATAAATTTCAAGACAAAGAGTATCTAATTAATCTTATTGATACTCCAGGACATGTGGACTTTGGAGGAAATGTAACAAGGGCTATGAGAGCTATTGACGGAACTTTTGTTCTTGTTTGTGCTGTTGAAGGAGTTATGCCTCAGACAGAAACTGTTTTGAAACAGGCACTAAGAGAAAGAGTAAAGCCAGTTCTTTTTATTAATAAGGTTGATAGGTTAATCAAGGAATTAAAATTAACCCCTGAACAAATGCAGGAAAGATTCAAGAAAATAATTGAGGAATTTAATATGCTTCTTTCTCAGATTGCAGAAACTGGATTCAAGGAGAAATGGAAGGTTAATGTATTAGAAGGAAGTGTTGCTTTTGGTTCAGCTAGAGATAACTGGGCAATGTCTATTCCGTATATGAAAAAGAAAGGAATTTCTTTTAAGGATATATGTAATATTTATAATTTAGAGGAAAAAGAAAGAATGAAATGGGTATGGGAAAATGCTCCATTGTATGAGGTAATTTTAGATATGGCTGTAAAACATCTTCCAAATCCACTTGAGGCTCAAAAATACAGAATCCCAAAAATTTGGAAAGGGGAATTAGACAGCCAATTTGGACAGGATTTGGTTAATTGCAATGAAAAGGGGGAAATAGCATTTGTAATCACCAAAATAGTAATTGATCCTCGTTCTGGAAAAGAAATTTCTGCTGGAAGACTTTATTCTGGGACAATTGTCAATGGAATGGAAGTTTATGCAAATGAGGCTAAAATAAAAGGAAAAATTCAACAAGTTCTTGTGTATAATGGAATAAAGCCAGAACAAATGGAGAGAGTTCCTTGTGGGAATGTTCTTGCAATATCTGGACTCAATGTTAATGTTGGGGACACAATTACAGTAAAAGAACAGACTCCTTTTGAAGAGATAAAACACTTGTTTGAGCCTGTAATTACAAAATCAATTGAAGTTGTAAAATCAATGGATTTGCCAAAGCTTGTAGAGATATTAAGAAAAGTTAGCAAAGAAGATCCATCAATAAAAATTGAGATTAATGAACAAACAGGAGAAAATTTAATGTCTGGAATGGGAGAATTACACTTAGAGATTATTGAGAATAGGATCAAGACTGAAAAAGGACTTGAGGTAAGGACATCTCCTCCAATTGTTGTTTATCGAGAGACTGTGGGTAAACAATCACCTTCTGTTGAAGGACGTTCCCCAAACAAACATAACAGCTTTTTTATTAAAGTTGAACCTTTAGAGAAGTCTGTTTATGAAGCAATACAAAAAAGAGAGATTTCTGAAGGAAGAGTAAAGAAAAAATCCCAAGACTTATTTAATGTTTTATCTGGTTTAGGTTGGAGTGGAGACAGTGTTAGAAATGTAAGGGATATCTATAAAGGAAATATTTTTATGGATGAGACTCGTGGAGAAGTTCATATTGGGGAAGTTATTGATATGGTGTTGGATGCTTTTGAAATGGTTATTGACCAAGGGCCATTAGCAAGAGAGCCGTGCACAAAAATGAAAGTATCATTAATGGATATAAGACTTCATGAAGATGCTATTCACAGAGGTCCTGCTCAAGTTTATCCTGCTGTAAGAGAAGCAATAACTGGTGCTATGAGGCAAGGTGGAGCAACACTATTAGAACCATTACAGATTCATTTGATTGAAGTTCCAGAAGCATTCTTAGGCGAAATGACTAAACTTGTTGGAGGAAAAAGAGGGCAGATGCTTGATGTTACTCAAGAAGGTGCAAGTGCTTCAGTAGAGGCAAAGATTCCAGTTGCAGAAATGATTGGTTGGAGCAATGACTTAAGAAGTGCAACTGAAGGACGAGGAACATCTTCATTAAAAGACCAACTCTTTGAACCAATTCCAATGAGTTTGCAGGCTGATGTAATAAGAAAAATCAGAGATAGAAAAGGGCTTGCGGAAAATCAGTAGTGTAGATAATATTTTTATCGTCGATAAAATATTATAAAAATATTTATGAAAAGATAGAAAGATTTATAAACTAATTTTTTCATAAATAAACATACAAAAAAGATTAACAATTTTTGTTAAAATTTAATATGGCAAGAGAAAATCCAAAAGATTTTCACTGACCCATTTACAAGGAAAAAATGGCTAGAACAAAACCTAACATGAATGTTGTATTTGTAGGGCATGTTGATGCTGGAAAATCAACTACAGTTGGAAGAATGATGTTTGATTCTGGTGCTGTTACTGAACAAGAAATGACCAAGCTTAAAGAAGAAGCTGTTAAGCATGGAAAAGCAGGTTTTGAATTTGCTTATGTTATGGATAAGATTAAAGAAGAAAGAGAAAGAGGAGTTACTATTGACTTAGCTTACAGGAAATTAATTACTCAAAAATTTGAAATCACAATTATTGATGCACCTGGACACAGAGACTTTGTTAAGAACATGATTACTGGAGCTTCACAAGCAGATGCTGCATTCTTAGTTATTTCTGTTCCAAATGGAGTTCAGCCTCAAACTACTGAACACTTATGGCTGTTAAGAACAATGGGTGTTAAAAATATTGCAATAATTCTTAATAAAATGGATGCTGTTGAATATAAAGAAGAAAAATATAAACAAGCTAAAGAAGAAGTTGGAAAATTACTAAAAGGTGTTGGTATTAACCCAGATACTACTACTTTTATTGCATGCTCAGGATTAAAAGGGGATAATGTTGTAAAGAAATCAACAAATACGCCTTGGTACAAAGGACCAACAGTATTAGAACAATTTGATTTATTCCCTATTCCATCACTTCCTACTAATCTTGCAATGAGAATGCCTGTTCAAGATGTTTATGAAATTACAGGTATTGGAACTGTTCCAGTTGGTAAGATTGAAACTGGAATAATGAAGACTGGTATGAAAGTTAAGGTACTTCCAGGAAGAACTGGAACTGGAATTGAAGGAGAACTTAAAACTATTGAGATGCATCACGAATCTATGTCTGAAGCAACTGCTGGAGATAATGTTGGTGTAAATATACGTGGAGTAGGAAAAAAAGACATTGCAAGAGGAGATGTTATTTGCGATGCAAGTAATCCAATCCCAATTGTTGAGGAATTCATTGCTACAATCACAGTAATAAATCATCCAACAGTATTAGCTAAAGGATATACACCTGTATTCCATGTTCACACTGCACAAGTTCCTTGCCAGTTTATAGAGTTGATTGAACAAATTGACCCTAGAACAGGACAAGCAATAAAACAGAATCCAGACTTTTTGAAAAACGGTGACACTGCAAAGGTTAGAATTAAACCAATGGGAAATCTAGCTTTGGAAACTCAGAAAGATAATCCATACATGTCAAAGTTTGCTGTAAGAGATGCTGGTGCAACTGTTGCTGCTGGTATGTGCACTGAGATAGTAAAGAAAAAGTAAGATTGTGCTTAATCTAACAAATTAAAATGAATATTAAATACCTTGGAAATCATGCTAAAAGAATTTCTCATATAAGAGAATTAACAGAAGGAGAGATGTATGTAGTTGGAAGAGGGAGAGATGCATTTATTGCATTTGTAATGCCTGAAGAAAAAAAAATAAATAGAATAAGAGAGGATTCTTACACATTTGTTCAAATTCCTGTGTATGAAGCGAGCTTAAAGCATTGCGGGCAGGAAATAGAGAGTGAACAAGTTGATATAGATGATGTTCATATAGATGAGTTTTTAGATGTGGAATTAATGGGAGTTTTCAGACCAACTCCAGGAAGCAAATTAAGAAAGACTATCGAAGAGAAATTTGCAGAAAAAAGAGTAGTTGCTGAAACCCAATAATCCTTAAATACTAATTCTAAATAAGAATTTTATGATTAACAGAGATATGAGTGTTTTTGAAATAAAAAAAGATCTGGAAGGAAAAGGTGATTTTGTTCAGTTAGATCATTTAAACAGACTGCTTAACCATAGAACATCAGATGATGTGAGAAGATTTGCTTATTCAAAGATTGCAGAAATTTATGAAAAAAAAGGCATGTATACTGATGCTGCAAAAATGTGTCACAATCTTGCTATAATTTCTGTAGCATTTTCAGAGAAAAAAAGATATCATCTAAAAGAATCTGAACTCTATATCAAAGAAGGAAAATTAGAGAGAGCAAATGAAGCAATGAAAAAAGCTATGACAGAAGCAAATGCTCCTGAAAGAGCAGAGATATATGCAACAGTAAAGGAATTTTATAGAAAAGAAGCAGAAATCTCAATAATCAAAAAGAGGAAAAATAATGCAGTTAAAATTTATGAAAAGCTTCTAGAAATGGATATTTCTGGGGTAGAGAGAAAAGAGATTAAGAAAAAACTTCTAGGATTATACGAGAATCTAGGAAAAATAAAAGAGTATATGGTATTAAAAAGAGAGTTTGAAAAGCTGTAAGCAAAACTTTAAATACTAAACACGTTTTTATTATGTATTAGAAAGATATCAATTTAGATTATTATATCACAATCACATCACGCTTAATCTTAGCAATAGGCTATTTTTTAGAGTGAACGAATGAGTTAGCGAATAGTTGATTTAGATATTTTTCTGATTGAAATCATAAGATTTCATTAAAAATTAAATAAAAATAATAAAAATAAAATATGGCAAAAGTAAGTCCTGTATCAATAAAATACATGATACATGCGAATTTTGTGGCTGAAGGGGCTTTAGAAAAGCCAGATGTAATCGGAGCTATCTTTGGACAGACTGAAGGACTTTTAGGAGCTGACCTTGAGATGAGGGAACTTCAAAAAGAAGGGAAAATAGGAAGAATAGAAGTAGATTTGGAAAGAAAAGGGAAACAAACTACTGGAGTTATTAAAATTCCTACTGCTCTAGACCAGTCTGAAACTACTCTTGTCGCTGCTGCAGTAGAGACTATAGAGAGAATAGGACCAAGCGATGCCCAGATAGAAGTTGATAAAATCGAAGATGTGCGAGGAAGCAAAAGAGACTATATCTTAGAAAGAGCTAAAAAACTCATGAAAGAAATAGAAGGCTCATCAGATTCTAGAGAAATCTCAAAAGAGATTAAAGAATCTGCAAGAATGAGCGATGTTCAACTATATGGTGATGAGCATCTTCCTAGTGGAGATTTATCTGGTGAAGAAATAATTGTAGTAGAAGGAAGAGCAGATGTTCTCAATCTTTTGAGAAATGGAGTGAATAATGTAATTGCAATGAATGGAACAAAACTTCCTCAGGCAATAAAAGAATTAAGTAAAACAAAAAAAATAATTCTTTTTGTTGATGGAGATAGAGGAGGAAAATTAATTATTCAGAATGTTCTTGACAATGCTAAAGTTGACTCTATTGCAGTAGCTCCAGATGGAAAAGAAGTCGAGGAACTTGCAGGAAAAGAGATTCTAATGAATCTTAGAAAAAAGATAAGTGTCCAAGAGTATTTGTATAGAAACAAAAGATTTTCCTATGATTCTGAAGTAGAAGCAGAGCCAGAGCCTGAAAAAGTAGAGATAGATGAAGCAAAAAAAGCTAAATTAAAAGAAATTGCAGACAGCAATAAAGGAAGCGGAAAAGCTATTCTTTTAGATAGTTCATTAAATGAGATGAAAAGTGTTCCTACAAAAACACTTTTAAATTTGCTTAGAAGAATGAGAAGCAGACCAACAATTATTGTAATTGACGGCACTGTGACAAGCTCTATGATATCAGCTGCAGAAGACTCAGGTATTCAAGTTATTGTTGCGAGTAATTTTGCAACAACTGACACAAAAATTCAATTATTAAGTTTATAATTAAAAGGGGCTTCGGCCCTTTTCTTTATTTTTTTAAAAAGATTTTTAAAACAACATATTAATTAATTTTTATGAAAAAGTTTGTATTTTTGTATCCAATTCCTGAAATAATTGATTTTGAAATTAAAAATCATGGATGGGCTGAAGAAGGAGGGATTGAAGTATTTAGACAAAAATATAAATCATTACTAAACAATTGCATTGATTTTAGATACAGACAAAAAGATTTTGAGATAAATTATGCTGTGTTTAATGGAAGTCCAGTTTCAGATGTTGTTGATTTAAAGAGTTCTGATAGAATTATTCAAGTTGGGTTGGATTTTAAAACACATACAACTCAACAGGCAAATGGAGAGTATCCTTATCCAGATCAGGATTTTATATTAAATCAGCTTGGAAAAACAGAGGAATTAAGAGTGGCAGGATTTCATTTGTGGGATTGTGTTGAAAGACTAGCAAAAAGAGCGTATGAAAGAGGGATAAATGTTCTTGTTGATGAGGACTTAACTGAGCTTTTTGCATATAATATTTCATTAGAAAGAGATTTTTGTCCTGAAAAATATCCAACATTTAATCCAAGAGAATCTGGAAGTGAATCTAGTTTTAAGATGTTCATGCAAGCCAGACAAGAAAGACCCTGGTTATGGCAGAATTACTAGTTCTAAAAACCTTTAAATAATTACATTCTTAATTGAATATATGAGAAAGAGTGATTGGATTGCGCTTCTTATTATAGCATTAATAATTGTAGTTGGGCTAGCAATATATTTCACATTTTTCTTTTATTATACTTGCAATGACTTGGAGTGCTATAGAGCACATCAAAGAGATTGTGTAAGAACTAAGTTTATAAGTGATGGGGTAGAAACAACATGGCAGTATTTAGTAAAGGGTAAGGATTCTGGAAAATGCGTAATTAATGTTAAAGTGCTCAAGATAAAACAAGGTACACTAGATAAACAAAGATTAGTGAATAAAGCTATGGATTGCTCTGTTCTCTTAGGAAGTATTGTTGAACCAGAGTCTGATTTGGCAGTATGCCATGGAGAACTAAAAGAAGAAATGCAGAATATAATTATTCAAAAGCTTCATGCATATATAGTTGAGAATCTTGGAGAGATAGGGAAAGAATTAGAGAAAGCTATATAACCTAATTTAAGATTATTTCTAAATGGCAATTAAGTTTGGACCTGCAGGAATCGGAGGATTAAAAGATGCTCCAGAGATATTAAAAAGGTATCATAAATACGGAATAAAAGCAGCAGAAATTCCATTTACTTATCAAGTCTGGATTAAAAACAAAGAAGATGCTAATAAAATAAAAAAATTAAGCCAGGAATTTGATATTGAATTATCAATCCATGCTCCATACTGGATTAATCTTAACTCAGCAGAAAATAAAAAAATTGAGGAAAGCAAGAAAAGAATACTAAGATGCTGTGAAGTTGCTGATTGGTTAGATGTTAAGAGAGTGGTATTTCATTGTGGTTATTATGGAAAGATGAGTCATGAAGAAACTTTTGAAAATATCAAACAAGGAATAATTAAAATGCTTGAAATAATAAAGAAAAATAAATGGGATGTCACGCTATGTCCAGAAATAATAGGGAAAAAAAATGTATTTGGAAGCATTGAAGAGATTTCCAGATTAACTAAAGAAAGTGGCTGTAGTTTTTGCATTGATTTTGCACATGTATTGGCAAGATATGGAAAGTATAAAATTGAGGAACTAAAAAAAGCCTTTCCACAAAAGCACTGGCATTGCCATTTTTCAGGAATCGAATTTGGACAAACAGGAGAAAAATATCACAAGAAAACTCCTGAAGAAGAGATTAAAAAACTAATTTCCTTTCTTCCCGAAGATAAAAGCATCACAGTAATAAATGAAAGCCCTTCTCCAATAGAAGATACTCAATTAGCATTAAAAATCTTGAAGAAATCAGAAAAATACTGAGTGTCAGTTACAAGTGGTGTAACTTTGCAATTACTCGTATTTGTTGTCACCATAAAGTTTATAAAGAAAAATAAGATACTAATAAGGCAGGAAAACAATCCTTTTCTGCATAAATTAAATAACATAAAAAATGAAAATGAATACAAAGAAACTTATGGTTTCTTTCCTTGCGGTGGCTTGCTTAATTTTGTTAGTTGCTACTGTAAGTGCTGCTACAAACATTGCACAAAGTGTTAATGTTAAAGTAGACGATGAGGATGTATCTAGCAATGACTTAACTGTTATTGCAGGCGAGACAGTAACTCTTAAAGTTGCTTTCAATGCCTTAGTAAATGCATCTGATGTAACTGTTAAAGTAGCAATTGAAGGTAATAAAGTAGATGTAAGTGACTTATCTAGTTCTTTTGATATTGAATTAGGAAAAAGATATGTTAAGACATTGAGCCTTGAAGTTCCTTATGAACTTAAGGATGAACTTAGTGATGACTTAGTTCTTACTGTTACTATTAAGAAAAATGGTAACCTTAAAACTGAAAGAGAGTATAAGCTAAGAGTTCAAAGACCTTCATACAATGCAGATGTTATGTCAATTGTAACACCAAACACAGTTGAAGCTGGTGAAAATTTCCCAGTTGATATTGTATTAAAGAATGTTGGTTACAATAACTTAGATGATCTGTATGTAACTGCTACTGTATCTGGTATAAATGGTGTCGAAAGAACTGTTTATCTTGGTGACTTAGTGGCTATGGAAAATGACGATGATGAAGATGAAACTGAAACTGCTAGTGGAAGAGTCTTCCTTCAAATGCCATATGACGCTGAACCAGGAATATATGTGCTAAAGTTAGAGGTTTCAAATGATGACCTTGAAGTTAGTGCAATGAAGCAAATAGTTGTTAAGAACGACTTTCCAAATGCTGTTCTTAAAGCTGGAAATGACTTACTTATTGTGAACCCAACTGAAAAGTTAAAGGTTTATAGAGTAGTTTTCCCAACAACTGAAAGCTTTGTTACAATTGAAGCTGGTTCAAGTAAGACAGTACAGGTAACTCCTGATTCAGAAGACTACACAGTTAATGTGATGTCTATGGATGGAGAACTTGTAGGTTCTTTTACTTTCCAAGCTGTTGAAGAGACATCAGTTACAAGCCCAATCGTAGTATTGACAGTTATTCTAGCAATAATCTTTTTAGTATTGCTAGTTGTATTAATTGTCTTACTCGGAAAGAAGCCTGAAAAGGTTGAAGAATTCGGGGAAAGTTACTACTAATTTTAATTTTTAATTTTTCTTTTTACTTTATTTTTTTATTTCCAAGCCAGAGGTGTAGTATATTAAGAACTAAATCTTTAATGAAATTATCTTAATAAAAGACACCAAGGTTTCTTTTATGAAGCTTCCTTTTAAATGCTAAAATTATATCTTCAAGCTTATAATTTTAGATATCCCATCATGCATGCTAACACCATAAAGGTTTGTTGCATTGCTGATAATTTCATCATTATGTGTGATAATTATGTACTGTCCTCTTTGCATGTATTTTGTTAGAAGATTTGCAAGCCTTTCTGAGTTTCTTTTATCAAGAGCTGCATCAATCTCATCTAGTATATAGAAACAATAAGGATTAAGCTCTTGTATAGCAAAAATCAATGACAAAGCAACTAGGGTTTGTTCTCCTCCTGAAAGAGATGTAACATCAAAGTATTTTCCATGCCCTGTCTTGACAATTATAGCTACTCCTCCTTCAAAAGGCTCTTTTTTATTTTCAAGCTCAAGGAAAACCTGCCCTTTAGTTGAAAGCTGGGAGAAGTTTCTTGAAAAGATTTCATTAAGCTCTTCAAGTGTCTTTAAGAAAGTCTTTTTCTTTTTTATATCAATCTCGTGAACTATTTTGATTATTCCTTCTTTTTCTTTTGAAATAACTTCAACTTTCTGGCTTATTGAATCATACTCTTTTTTGATTTCATCATAAACTTCCAGTGATCTTAAGTTAACTGTTCCAATCCCAGATAAAGAATCCTGTATTCTATGAAGTTTATGCAAAAGAGATTCTTTTGTGGCTTTGATTACTTCAACTCCCTTGAATTGAACCATCTCTGAATCAAAGTTCTCAATTTCAGCGCTTATTCTTGCCTTTTCAATTTTTCTTTCATTAGAATTCTGTTCAAGATTATACACAAGGTTTTGCTTCAAAGACAAATTAGAGTCTCCTTGTCTTATAAGTGTCTGAAGTGAATCTCGATCTGAAATCATTTTCTTGAATTTTTTCCCTAATTCTTCATCCTGCAGTTTCTTTTTGGCAAGAAGCTCTTCTTTCTGCTTCATGTGGTTTTTTACTATTGCTATCTCTTCCTTTAAATCCTCTTCATCACGAGCTAATTGCTTTAAAGAAATTTTTGAACGCTCAAATTCACGCTGCTTAAAAGAAATTTCAGATGTTACATTTTCTTCGCTTCTTAATGAAATCTCCTGCACTTCAACTCTTGCAGTCTCGTATTTTTGCTCTATATTGGAATTCTTATCAGAAGATTGTTCGAGATATTTTCTTCTTTTATCAAGTTCAGATATCTCGCTTTCAGTCATGTGAATCTTTTCATTAAGTACCTTTATCTGGTTTTTCTTGCTTTCTATGTTTGATATTTTAATTAAATCTGACTCTCTTTTTGATAGTTCTGCAGATTCAAATTCTATGCCTTGTAAAATCTTTTTTCTTTTTTCCTGGATTTCTCTAAGTTCCTTAATGAGATTATTTATTTCATTTTGAAAAGAAGTTATTCTAGGAGAAATTTCCTTGTGAATTCCTTTTATGTGCTCCTCTGTTATCTTGCTCTTGCATAAAGGACAAATATCCATCTTTGCTATATTTTCTATAAGTTTATTCTGCCTATTTATCTCGTATTCGTGAGTATGGATATTTTTTTCAAGCTCTATTTCTTTTCTCTCAATTAAGACTAAATCTTGTTTTTTACCCTGTAAATCAACTTTTAATTCAGACATTCTCTTTGTGCCTGTATTTTTATCAAACAATTCTGAAGAGAAGGTATCAATTTCCTTAATTAAAAATTCAGATTCTGTTTTATAATTATGAAAGAGAGTGTTTTTATCCTGGATTCTTTCTTTGATTGATTTAAGTTCAGACTTAATCATATAAAATTTTTTTCTTTCTTCTTCTAATTTTTCAAGCTCTTTTTTCTTAGATTCAATATCTTTTTGTTTTTTAGAACCACTAGGAACTGAATTTTTTTGAAGTTCTCTAATTACAAGCTCATTTTCCCTTATGTTATTACTTAATTCAATTTTTTGGTTTTCATTTTCTAAGAATTTCTTCTCAGAGTTCTCTAACTTTACTTTTAGCCCCTCAAGTTCAGCTCTTAAATTAGCTATTTCATGGTTGAGTTTTTCCTGCTCTAATCCTGTTGATTTTTGGATTGTTGAGTTTATAGAATCAATTTTAAGTTCATAATCTCGGATTGTTGCTTCAAGTTCAGCCATTGATTTTTTTACCTTAGAGATTTCTGAATTTTTCTTTTCAATCTCCGCATCAATCTTCTCCTTTTCCTTTTTCTTTTGCATCAAATCATGATAAATTATGCTTGCCTTGTATCTTTCTACATCTTTTTGGAGTTTTTGATATTTTAATGCCTGCTGCCTTTCTCTTTCAAGATTGTTTAAATAAGAAGTTCTTTCTCTTAATATAGCAAGTATTTCTTTTAGTCTTTCTTCAGTTTTTTCAAGCTCTCGCAAGGATTTTTCTTTCCTTGACTCATAAATTGAAATTCCTGAAACTTCCTCAATAATCTTTCTTCTTTCCTCATTATGCATTCTTACAAAATTCTGGATTTCTCCCTGAAGAATTATATTAAACCCATTTGGGTCTATTCCAGCCTGAGCAAGCAATGAAAGAACTTCCTGACGTGTTTTTGTTTCCCCTTCTATTCTATAAATACTCTGCCCATTTTTTCTTACAATTCTTTTTATTGTTATTTCATTCTTGTCTATGGAAAAAATCTTATCAGAATTATCAAATACAATTTCAACACTTGCTTCTTTTGCAGCAGCTAACTCCTTAGTTCCTAAAAATATAAGATTTCCTGCTTTTGCAGCTCTCATTGATTTTATACTTAGTCTTCCAAGAACAAAGCACAAGGCATCAGAGACATTCGAATTATGGACAAAGATGTTATTAGCTATGAAGTTGTGATTTTTTTCTATACATAAATCATATACCCACTCTTCTCCAGGAATTTCATTAATTTGGATTATTTCGTCCCAGAAAATATCTGAATTGGAAATAGTGATTAAATCGCTAACTAAAGAAGTTTTCTGCAAGAATAAACTTTTACAAAGCATTTGAAGTCCCTCTCTTGAGGGAGTGCATTGATTATAACAATAAGAATCTAAAATAGGAAATTCATTTCTTAATTGTTTTATGTTCAAATTTAACTCTTTTGAGATATTTTTTACCAGCCCATTAACATTTATTAAATCTATATTAGGATTAGATTTTTTGTTTAGATAATTTAATATCCTCTGCTGTTTTATCATATGTACTAATTTAATATTCTTGTTGAATTCCTTGAAGTTATTAACTCCAGTGATTATAATATTATAATATTTTCCAATAAACCCAGTTGATTTTATGTCTTTATACTGCTGTTTAGTAGAAAAGAGTATACCTAATCTTAATAAGCAATTTTCAATTCCTCTAGCAAGTTCAGGACTTTTAGTTGTTATCTCTATTGAAGATTTTGAAACATACCCATCACCACAATATAATCCATTTAATAATTCAGATATTTCTTTATTTGAAGAATTCTTTAAAATAATGTTAGATATTCTTTTATTAAAAGTTTTTGATGCCATGCCCAATTTGCCGAGCATTTTTTTTAATGGTTCAGAGAAGATTATAACATCCCAGCAATTTGGTTTGTATTCTCTCACTAAGGGCACCTTATTGAACAATTTTTTTACAAGATAAATATAATCTTGAACAATTTCAGAATCTCCATTTGTAAACCAGATTTGGCTTGATTCAGCTAGTCTTCCCTCTGCTAAGAGATAACCAAAAAATCTGGAAAATTCTGGAGAATTCTCAAAATTGAACTTAATCTTTTTCCCATTAGAGATAAGTTCATCAATAAGTTTTATTATTTCTAAATTGGATAATTCTGCAAACTTGAGTATTTTAATTAGATAATATAAATTAATAGATTGTTTATCTAACAACCCTTTTATTACATAATGAGAAATGCCAAGTTTATCAGATAATTTCTTCCATGTAAGATTATCTTTTATTGAATTTAATATGAGAGCATATTCCTCTTTATAAGGAACATAGATTCTATCTTCCTCTTTTATCTCATCTATTAATTCATCAAAATATCTTGATTTTGGTTCAAAATTCAATTTTCTTGGGACAGCAATTCTTATTCCTTGTTTTAATTCATCTGCTCTTGCTTCAACTACTTTATTATCCCTTAGAATAAATAAAGGATGATACTTAGTAGTTTTAACTGCTCTTCCAGAGCGAGTTTTTATTGATAGAATTTTCTCTGGAGAAGTTCTTTTTACAAAAGATTTAATCTTTGTTTTTTCTATCTTTAAGTTCTCTAGATTAAGGCTTAATATTTCTGTTCCATCACCAGGCATTAAATAACCATCTTCGGTTTTAACAGCATTAGCTAATCTTGAGTTTACAATATCTTCAATTCTTTTTGAAGAGCCATCTGCCAAGGTTACAATAGAATCCCCTACAAGGCATTTCCCACTTCCATTAGGGCCAAGAATAACATTTATTCCAGGAGTAAAAGGAAGCTCAGTTTTTCTTACAAAACTCTTGAATCCATGCATCACCAGTTTTTTTATATGGAGCATTTTAACTAATTAAAGAATTAAAGGAGATTTTTAAAGATTGTTAGAATAATTATCACCTCTTTTTTGTATGATTAAACAGGTAAGTTGAACAATGTCTGCAACAGATTAGCCTCACTTTCTATTTGTTACATTAATAAATAGGAGCATTAATTTCAACACTTTTAAAAAAGCTTTTTCTGCCCCAGGTTTGCACATGCTCTTTTCCAAGTAATCCAAGTTTTTCTGAATATTCCTTCGTTTTCATGAGTTCTAGCAAATTTTTCAAGAAATTTGCAAGTTAATGGGTCTGAGCAATATCCAGAGCCTATTCCCTTGCCGTATTTTTCATGAAGCAAAGACATTTCTTTTTCTCTTACACTCTTTGCAATAATAGATGCTGCAGAAACTGCAATGTAATTTTTATCTGCCTTATGTTCACAAACAACTTCTAGATTAGAAAGATTTTGGATTTTAGTTTTAAGAAAATCAGTCCATTTAGCAATTCCAACTGAAGGGCAGTCAATTATAACTTTTATTTTATCAAAACCCTTATTAATTTTATTAATAACTTCTGCCATCTTAATAGCCTCTAACTTATTTAAGTCAACCCCATCATGATTTTTTCCATCAATTTCATTTGGATGAGCAAGAACTATTTCAAAAGTTTCTGCCATTTCTTTTATTTTTTCTACAAGAAATTCTCTTCTTTTTGAAGTAAGTTGTTTAGAATCTTTTACTCCAAGTTTTTTGAATTCCTTTTCAGTTTCTTCATTAATCAAACATCCTACAAGAACCATTGGGCCGATAACAGGGCCTCTGCCTGCATCATCAATGCCTAATATTAACATAAGAAACTGAAAAATAATGTATATTTAAAGTTAATTATAATTAGAAAATTAGTATCTCAGTGCTTCATCTGGAGTGAGATTTCTTAACTTAAATAATCCTGACTTGATTTGAGATTCTTTTAATGGAACTGCAACTCCTGTGAGTTTTCCTTTATGATTTAGATGCAGAGAATACGGGCAACGTGCAAGTTTTCCTGAAGGTGTTGCAGAAGTGTCAAGAATAACTGCTCCTGCTCTTCTTTCATGCCCTGCCTTGACCTTTACTTTTGTTTTTTCAGAAATATTATTTGCCCATTTAGTTGTCAAGCTATCCTTGTGGAATGCAAAATATTTGTCATATGCACTATGAGGAAGTTTTTTGTTTAAAATTAGGTAGACATGCATACTCATGCCTGTCCATAATAAATAAATTCTATAAGATGAAAGTTTTTTTAATTCTTTGTCAGCTCGTATCTCTTTTAGCAATTGCTTTACAACTTTGATATATGCTGCTTCAGAAGTTCCTTTGCTTGCATCTATATCAATAAAAATTCTGTCAAAGGATTTTCCAACTCCTTCATGATTGCAAGCATAATGCAATTCTACAAGCTTTCTTGGAACAAAATATCTCCAAATTAATTTTTGCTTTTCAGTTAATTGTTTTTCAACTTCATGAAGCTTTTTATGATATCTTAATTTGAGAAAAGATTGAGGAATTCCAAGCAAATCTGAGATTCTTAATGCAGAGTCATCACTTCCCCTATGAACAATAAATGGAGGAATAGATTCAGGAATATATGTTTTTGTAGCTATTTCCCTGTCTCCTACAAAATTCTTGATTTTAGAGAAGATTTTAGAATAATAGCTCAGGCAATCCAACTGCCCTGTTGAGTAAATCACCCCTTTTTCAGCCATCTTTTTAATAGCGAGGGCGGGATTTGAACCACGCGACCTCAGGGTTATGGGCCCTGCGAGCACTCCAGGCTGCTCCACCTCGCTAGTATTAGCTATTTAGCTCGATATATAAGGTTTTCTAAAAAATATAAAAAAGCTTATAAGCTAAAAACTATCTATTCTTTCATGCCCACTTCGCAAAGTGGTATTGCAGCGGATTGCTAATCCGCGCCCTTCGGGGCTCGCAGGTTCGATTCCTGCAGTGGGCGTAAAACCCTTTCTTTGGGTTTTACTACTCGTTCGTCTAAAGCTAAATGAGGGCGTTTTTATTTAGAAATTTCACTTGTTCTTTTATGTTGAATATACATCTTGTCAAGAAGCTTAATCATTTCCTCTCTTTGTTCTTTTTTGCCAATGCCTTTCCAGTCTATAATTGCAAAGTCAACTTCTTCTTGTGTTTTTGTTATTGCTTGTTTTAGCATTTCTCCTGTTAGTGGAAGAGCGTATTCTGGGATAATATGTGAGATAGCAACATTAGAACTAAGTTGTATTTTATTGAAATTAGGGCAGTAATGAGGGCCTCCAATTCCAATTGCAATTTCATTGTAATGATTTTCCTTAAATGATTCTATTGTTTCTTTTATTGTTTTAGCCATAATAAATGCAGCTCGTCTGTCATTCCATTCAGTTTCAGTTGAGCCTATTTCTACAAAAACACAGGGCTTGTCAATTAAAGGACCGTGATGAGTGCACTCAAGAGTTATTTTATAGTCTCTTAAGTCATATTCTTGAACATTTTTATGAAGCCTTTCAAAGAATTGTTTTTGAAACAAAGCAGAAGTATTGCAAATCATTCCAGGCTTTCCTCCAAAATCAGCATTTTTCCAATTGCCGGGAGCATGAATAGAAAGAGTTTTCTCCTTTTTTTCTGATTGATGACGTGAAGCAAATATAATAAAATCAAATCTGTTTATTTTATCTAAATCAAGATTTTCTGTATAAATTGATTCTCCATCAACTAAATGAAAATTAAAATTCCCGTATTGGCTTAAGGCAGTAGTTATGTTTATTCCAGCCTTGTCTTTTTTTGATGCAATGATAAGATAGTTCTTGTACATAATAAAAATATCAAAGAAGTGTTCTTAAATATTATTGTGCGGGAGAAAATTCTAACCAATTTCTAGGATTTTTGACTTGAGTATTTGTAGAATCTTTTTCTGGATAGTATCTAATAATAGGATTATCCCTAGCTTCTCTTAGCTCACTATTTTCATGACAGTTATTTATCTTAACAGCAGTGATTTCTTCTGGAGAAATCAATCCAAAAATTAATATTTCTCTTGATGCCCCTGCTCCGCCAATATCATCTGCATCTAATATGCATCTGTTTGCAGATACTTTTAATCTGTAAATTGTAGTCTGTGGCTCTCCTCTTCCAGCCATGATTTTTAATCTGAGTGGATCAGTAGGTGCAAAAACCTGTGCTTCTTCTGGGTTAAAAGTTGCAGATAAAAATGGCATAGCAAAATAATAATCAGTATGTCTATCTATTATCTTATGAATTGCATTTAAATCTCCTGACTCAATTATCTCCTTTACCCTGATAAGATGTTTAAATCTTCTTTTTAGGAGGGTTCTTGAAAAAAAACCTGTTTTTTCATACCCTTTTGGAGCTCCTTTGTACAGAACTAATTTTGTATTTGAAACTGGGCCTGCATGATATTTTGCAGGGACTTTTGAATAGTCAAAATTGAATAAATCTCTATCTAATCTTGATTGTATTTTAACAATTCTATCTAAAGTTTTCATAGAGATTAAGGTAAAAGAGCCATATATAAACCTTTTTTACAAGACGAAGGTATAAAAATGCAGAGGATTAAATATTATTATGCAGGAAATAATAAAACTTATAATAGGAATTGCTGTATTAGTATTAGGAATCCCAATTGGAGATGTTCTTGCAAAACTAACAAAAGATGAAAAAAAGCAAGGAAAAAAGTGGTTTAAATTAATAGCAATAATCTCATTAATTTGTGGGTTTATTGCATTGATTATTAGAAATGATATCTTATTATTTTCATTCTTTTTTATGGCAATTGTTACTTCTAGAAGCTTAAATAAGTAAAGAATATAAACGCTGTTTTTAATTATATTTTATGTTATACCTTATAGGACTTGGATTGAATGTTGATGGGATTTCAAAGTATGGAACGGAGATAGTAAAAAGATGCAAAAGAGTGTATCTCGAGAGTTATACTGTAGATTTCCCGTATTCAATCGGAGAACTCTCGCAAGTTCTTGATAAAAAAATTCTTCCTGCAGATAGAAAGTTTGTGGAGGGATTGTCAATAGTTGATGAGGCAAAAAGATTGGATGTTGCCTTGTTAATCTATGGAAGTCCTTTGGCTGCAACGACTCATATAGCACTTATTCAAGAAGCTAGAAGATTAGGAATAAAAGTCAAATCTATTCATAATGCTTCAGTATTAGATGCTGCTGCAGAAACAGGTTTGCAGTTGTATAAATTTGGAAAGATTTCAAGCATGCCAACCTGGCAAGAAAATTATACTCCAGATAGTTTTATGAAGAGTGTGCAAGAAAACTTATCAATAGATGCTCATTCCTTAATCTTAATCGACCCTGGATTAGAATTTCCAGATGCATTAATACAACTTGAAAAAGCTGCTGAAAATTACAAAATGACTTTAAAAAAGATACTTGTATGCCAGAATTTAGGAACCAAGCATCAAAAAATATTTTATAGAAGCATGAATGGGATGAAAGAATTTACTGGAATCAGGAAACCTTATTGTATAATTATTCCAGGGAAATTGCATTTTATTGAATCAGAAGTTTTGGAAGAATTTAAATAGAAAAAAGAGTAAAAAGTAATATGTATGACTTTAAAAAGATAGAGGAAGAAATACTGAAGTTCTGGAAAGAGAACAAAATTTATGAAAAGAGCCAGAATAAGAATGCAAAAGGCAAGAAATTTTATTTCTTACAGGGACCCCCCTATACTTCTGGAAGGTTGCATATTGGTCATGCCTGGAACAATAATATGAAGGATATTGCAATGAGATATTTTAGGTTAAAAGGTTATAATGTCTGGGATAGGGCAGGGTATGATATGCATGGGTTACCAACAGAAAATGCAGTTCAAAAAGAATTAAAACTTTCTGATAAAAAGGCAATTATAGATTACGGGTTAGATAAATTCTCAAAAAGATGTATGGATTTTTCAATGAATAATGCAATGATTATGAATAAGGATCTTGAAAGAATGGGAATATGGATGAATTTTGAGAATGCTTATCTTCCAGTTACAAATGATTTCATAAGTTCAGAGTGGCTTTTATTGAAAACAGCATTTGAACAAAAGAGACTTTACCTTGGAAAGAAAGTTATGCAATGGTGCTCTTCCTGTGAAACAAGTCTTGCTAAGCATGAACTTGAATATGAAAGTATCCCCGAAAAATCCATTTATGTTAAATTTAAGACTAAAAATCCAAAAAACAATGAATATCTAATAATTTTTACAACAACTCCCTGGACAATTCCGTTTAATCTTGCGATAATGGCACATCCAGATTTTGATTATATCAAAGCAAAAATTGAAGGAATTGATGAAACATGGATTATTGCAAAAGAACTAGCAGACCATCTTATTCGAGATATTCTTGGAAAGAACTATCAAATTTTAGAAGAAATAAAGGGGGAAAAACTTGAAGGAATTAAATATATTCATCCATTTGAAGATGAAATGCCTTACAAAGAGCTTAAGAAAAAGTCAATAAAAATTCATACAGTAATTATTTCTAAACCATATGTTACCCTAGAGATAGGAACAGGATTAGTTCATAGTGCTCCTGGATGTGGGCCAGAAGATTATGAGGCATGCAAGTCATACGGCATTGAAGCATTTAACACTATCGATGAAAAGGGAATTTTTGAAGATGCAGGTAAGTTTAATGGGTTAATTGCAAAGAAAGATGATGAGAGATTTATAAAAGAACTCAAAGATAGAGGAGCAGTAGTTGCGCAGGAGAAAATAAGTCATGAATATGCACACTGTTGGAGATGCCATAATCCGGTTGTTTTCAGAACCACCGAACAATGGTTTTTGAAAACAGAAGATTTAATCAAAAAAATTCTTGATTATAATAAAAAAATAAAATGGGTCCCAAAAAGTGTCCAGAAGAGTTATGAAGCATGGATATCAAATCTTAAAGATAATGGAATAACTAGGCAGAGATTCTGGGGAACTCCTGCTCCAATATGGATTTGTGAAGATGAAGGATGCAAAAATATAGATGTTATTGGAAGTCTCGAAGAACTTAAAGAAAAAGCAATAAATGAAATTCCTAAAAATTTGCATAAGCCATGGATTGATACGGTTTTATTAAAGTGCGAAAAATGCAAAAAAATAATGAAAAGAATTCCTGATGTAATCGATGTCTGGATAGATTCTGGAACTGTATCTTGGAATTGTCTTTATTACCCTCAAAGAAAAGATTATTTTAATGATTTTTTCCCAGCAGATTTAATTTTAGAGGCAAGCGAACAAGCGCGATTATGGTTTAGCATGTTACAGATTTGTTCAACGATAATGTTCAAGAAATCATGCTATAATGCTGTATTTGGACATGGGATGATTCTTGATTTTCAAGGGATGAAGATGTCAAAATCTCTCGGCAACATAATTTCTCCTTATGAAGTTATAGATAAATATTCTTCGGAAATATTAAGATATTATATCTGCGAAACCAAAGCAGGAGAAAATATTAATTTTAACTGGGAAGGTGTAAAACAAAAGCAAAGAAATCTTTTGATATTCACAAATATAGCTAATTATTTAATTCAAATAAAATGTAAAGAAGAAAATAAAAAAGGCATTGAAGAAAAATATTTGTTCTCTAAATTAAATTCCTCTATAAAAAAAACAACTGAACTTTTCGAGACATTTCATTTTGATGAAACACTAACGGAATTGGAAAAACTATATCTCATAATATCAAGAGAGTATATCAAGATTACACGTGATAAAGCTTCTGAAAATCCGGGGGTTGTTTATTTTGCATTAAAAGAAGCATTTTTAAGTGTGCTTAAAATGTTTTCTACAGTTTGTCCATTATTTTGCGAACATATTTGGCAACAGCTGAGAAAAGAAAAAATAGTCAAAGAAGAATCAGTTCATTTAAGCAAATGGCCAAAAGCAGATTTAAAAAAGATTAATAAAAAACTTGAGGGAGATTTTATTATTCTTAGCAGTTTAATTGAAAAAGGTTTGGCTGCAAGAGACAAAGCTCAGATTGGTTTAAAGTGGCCTCTTGCAAAAGCAATTGTTGGATATTCTGATAAAAAACTAAGCCAGGAATTAGAAGAGATACTTAAGGCTCAATTAAATGTAAAAAAAATTAACTGGAAAAGTGGAAAGGAATTAGATGTCAAACTTGACACAAAAATGACCCCTGAGCTTGAAGCAGAAGGGTATGCAAGAAACATAATTAGAAGTATCCAGGCTTTCAGAAAACAGCTTGGCTTAAAGCAAAAAGATGAAGTAAAAACAGTGATTATCGCTGATAAAGATTTAAAGAATATGTTGGATGGGTGGAAAAATATCGTCGGAGAAAAGACTAATTCAAAAACTCTGGAAATTACTACTGGGAGTAAGGAAACATTTAAAAACAAAACTGCATTTAAGATTAAAGATAGAAAAGGAGAAATTGCAATTACCCTCTAAAATTACTTACTGGGCGGTAATTCAACAAGTTTACTCCTTTAATATAACAATATTTAAAAAGAGAGGTAAATAATTAATAACATGATTGTCAAAGAAGAATTTTTGGGACGGTTAAGAAAGATTTTTGATTTGAATCTATATGAAGTTAAGGTTTGGACTGCATTGCTATCCAGAGGCACCTCAACTGCAGGAGAATTAAGTAGTATTTCTGATGTTCCTAGATCAAGAACTTATGATATACTTGAATCTTTAGAAAAAAAAGGATTTATTGTAATGAGACTTGGCAAGCCAATTAAGTTTGTTGCGCTTAAACCTGAAGAAGTGGTGGAAAGAGTAAAGAAGAACATGATGGCAGAGGCTCAGGATAAAACAAAGAGACTTGAAAAACTAAAAGGTGATGACGTGCTTAGTGAACTTACAGGTTTATTTACTCAAGGAGTGAAATTTGTAGAACCTAGTGACTTATCTGGAAGTCTAAAGGGGAGACAAAACCTTTACAATCATTTAGATATGCTAATTAGAGATGCAGAGAATACTATAACAATAATTACTACTGCTGATGGACTTAACAGAAAGCTTGAGGCATTACTGCCAAGTCTTGCAAAAGTCAAAAAGAGAGGAGTTACTATCAGGATTGCTGCTCCAATTGACAAAAATAATTTAAAGATTGCAAAGGAATTCAAAAAAGTTGCAGAAATTAGAAATTTACAAAAAATAAAGGCAAGATTTGTAATTGTAGATGGAAAACAATTAATGTTCATGCTTTTAGATGATGAAAAATTCCATCCAAACTATGACATTGGTGTTTGGATTAATACAGAGTTCTTTGCAAGTGCTCTTGAACAGTTATTTGAATTAGCTTGGAATGATATGAAGCCTGTTAAGTAAAAATAATTTTATTCTTTTACAAAAATTAAAAGTATTAATGAGATAATTGCAATAACTGATATATATGCAAACATTGTCTGATAACTTATATCCCAAAGCAATCCTGCAATTATTCCTCCACAGATGCTGGCTATACCTATAGCAAACTGATAGAATCCAAGTGCAGTTCCCTTCATGCTGTCAGCTAAATCTGCTACAAGGGCTCTTTGATTTGCATTGGTTATTGCATAAACTAAACCATAAAGCACAAAAAAGAATATGAGGGACGTGATTCCTGCAAGATAAATAAATCCAATACTTACAAAAAAGAATAATAAATATCCAAGAAGTAATACTTTTTTCTTTCCTATTTTATCTGACAAATCCCCAAATGGGACAGTAAAACTAGCCCATATAAAATTAAATAAAACCCCTAGTGCCAATGCAATTATAATACTTCCAGTTATTTCCCTTGCTCTAAGCAATAAAAACATATACAATCCAAAATTAGCGAGAGTAAAAACCGCAGATACAAAAATAAAATATTTTAGATTTTTAGATATATTTGCTATTCCCTCAAATAATCCTTTTTTCTCTTTTTTAGATTTTGGCTCCTTGACAAACAATAAAGGAAATAAAGAAAGAAAGGAAATTGCTCCTGCAAATATAATTATCGTTTTAAAATTTAATCCCCATTTCCAGAAAAGAAAAAGAACTGCAATTGAACCAAAAATTGCTCCAGAAGTATCAAGCATTTGTTGAATACCAAATCCATGCCCTCTTCTTTTAGTTGAATCTGATATAATTGCATCCCTAGGAGCATCTCGTAATTTTCCAAATCTTTCTAAAGAAACTATTGCAAGTATAAAATACCAGGAATTAGAAAGCACTAATAAAAATCTAAACATTACAGAAACAAAATAACCAAAGAAAACAAAAGGCATTCTTTTTCCTAATCTGTCAGAATACCACCCACCTAATAACTTGAAAATGCTTGCAAGTCCTTCTCTTAAACCTGAAAGTGCTCCAATTGCCAACCCTGCCCCACCTAAAGCTGTCACAAAAAAAGGAAGAATTAATGCAACCATCTCGCTTCCAAAATCATTAAAAAAACTGCTAGAACCTAAAAGCCAGACATTTGACTCTTTAGTAGAAGATTTATTCATTTTTGTAAACTTCCTTGATAGACTTAATATCTTTTACTTTATATAGTTTAAGTCGAATTTTCTTTGCTCCTTTTTTTCCTTTTGTAAAATTCATTGCTTGAGATTTTATTTGCTTGAAAGGAATATTATATTTCTCTGCAAGTTTAAGATAATCCTTAAAAAGTATTTTAGTTTTCCTTTTTTTAGTAATTGAAAAAAAATTAGGGTTTCCTATTGCTCTTCTCCCAACCATCACAAAATCAAAATACTTAAGCAATTGTTTAAAATTTCTTTCAGTAACATCTCCTGAATAAATTACTGGAATTTTTGATTTTAATTTAATCTCCTTTGCAAATTCTATGTCTGCTTTTCCTGAATACCCCTGACTTTGAGTCCTTGGATGAATCGTGACTGCATCACAATATTTTTCTGCAAGTTTCAAAAGTTCAAAAGAGTTTTCAGATTTTCTTATTTTTATTGTTACTGGTTTTTTAGTTGAAACCCTCATGGTTTTTAGGATTTTTTCAATAACAGCCAAATCCCTTAAAAAACAGCCAAATCCGTGTTTTTTTGCTGTTTTTGCAGGGCATCCAAGATTAAAATCCCACAAAGAAACTTTTTTATCATATTTTTTAATAAATTTCTTAATCCCTTTTTCATTTGTAGAGAATAACTGGAGGGCAGGTTTATCATCAAGAAAAATCTTTTGTTTTGTTCTTGGATGAACCATAGATGTATAGGTAAGCCCAGCTCCTGCTTTTTTGCATAGCAATCTAAATGCTATATCATTTATTTCCTCCATAGGAGCAAGAAAAATTTTACTTTTTGGGTTTAATCTTCTTATCTTCATATTAATTCACAGATTAAATAATGAGGCAGGACTTTTTTAACTCTCACATTTAATAATTTTCCAAGTATATTTTTTTCTGAATAAATAACAGCAAGCTTGTAGTTTTCTGTTCTTCCAAGCCAGGTATTTTTAAAACCCTTTTTATCAATTAATATTTTGATTTCTTTTCCAAGTAATTTATCTTGGATTTCATTACATATCTTAAGATGAAGTTCCTGTAACTTGTTTGCTCTTTGTTTTATTTGAGGAGAATCCACTTGTTTCATTTTTTCTGCTGGAGTTCCCTTTCTTATTCCAAAATTGCTTCTATGAAGTATTTCTGGCTTAATTTTTTTTATTAAATCAAGAGTTTTTTCAAAGTCAGCATTATCCTCTCCAGGAAAACCAACAATAATATCTGATGCAATAGTAATATCTGGTATATTCTTTCTAAATTCATTTACTATCTTTAATACATTTTCAATCTTATATTTTCTTTTCATTGATTTTAGAATCTTATCACTTCCAGATTGAATTGGGAGATGAAGAAATTTGAACATTTTTGGATTTTTATAAATTTTTATTAATTCGGGCAGAATCTTCAGAACATTATTTGGGTTCATCATCCCGACTCTAATAAAGAATCTTCCTGGAATTTTGATTATATCTTCTAACAATTCTGGAAGAAGATACTTACCTGAATACTCATTTCCATAAGAGGCATTATCCTGGCTTGTAATCCAAATTTCTTTGCATCCAGATTTAATATCGCTTTTTACTGATTCAACAATTTCTTCTTTAGGATAAGAAAATAATTTTCCCTTAGCAAGCCTTATGATACAATATGAACACTCTCCTAAACATCCCTCTGATATCTGAGTTATTCCAATAAATTTTTCATTTGGGATTTTTGGAAGATTTAATTTTAATTCATTTCTTGTTTTTAGATATTTCTTGGAATCATAAGAATCTTCTTTTATATCTTTTATAAGATTGGCTATATCTTTGACATGGCTAGAATCTAATAAAAATAGGTTTTTCTTTTTTAATTTTAATTTATTTAACCTTGGCATGCAACCTGCTAGAATAATTTTCTTGCCTTTAGATAACAAGTCTGAAATTCTTCTTCTAATCTTTTCCTGAGTTGGTTCTTTAACTATGCAAGAATTTATTATAATAAAATCTGCAAAATCAGGATTAAAAGTAATGTTTAATCCTGCTTGCTTTAAAATCCCCTTCATTATCTCTGAAGAGTTCTGGTTTGCAGTGCAACCATAAGTTTCGAAGTATACTTCTAGCATGATACACTTAAAAATAAGAAGTTTAAAAATCTAAATAAAAATAAAGATATTTATTGCAGTTTGTGAACTATAACCAGTATTGCCCCAAGTAGAGTTGTTAAGATAACAATCCAACCTGCAGTCTGAGCTATTCCTGCACCAATTACTGTTGCGCCTCCCATCCAAGCAGGCAGAGTTAAAACCTTATCAACAAGTGCAAAACCTACTGACAATGATACAATAACTCCTGTTAGCCAAGCAACAAAAGTAACTACTTTTCCGAGTGTGCTTTCTTTTTTTGCCATTTCTATCCTCCTTTTTAATAAATAATTAATAATAATGTAGTTTAAATAATTTTGCTTAATAGAAATAAAATAAAAATTAATTAAAAAATAAAAAATAAAAAATAAAACTTTATCTCCTTTTCTTTTTCTTCCTTGATTTCTTCTTTGAAGATTTTCCAGAACTTCCTCCAGATATTCCTGAGATTGTAGCTCTAAATGGAATTGGAGATTGTTTTTGGACTAAGTTCTTAACTGCATCGCAAAGTTTTTTTGTCCTTGAGATTGAGGCTTTGATGCTTCCATCTAGTCTCATTAATTCAACATTAGTCTTTTTAACTGAAGCTGCTAAAGATTTTTCAGAAATTTTACCAAAAAAGAATCTTTTTGACTCTGATGTGAAATCATCTAAAATTCCTTGTTTCTCTTCTTGTCTAGCTCTTATCAATTCTCCAGTTGTAGTTATCTCTTTATGCAATTTAGCGAAGAATTCTTCATTCATCTTTTTACATTGAACCATTTTTCATCATACCTCCTTTCATCTATCTAAATAAAACATCATATATAAATTTATTGAATTACATCTCCTCTATTACACTTATTCCCAAGAGATGAAGAGAATTTTTTAAAATCTGCCTGAAAGATTCTACTAGAGCTAATCTAAAGGGTTCGTTTTCTGAACCAATAACCGGACAGTTTTGATAAAAATCATTAAATTTCTGACAGATTTGATACGAATAACTTGCGATTATTGAAGGGTTTAAGTGTTCAAATGCATCTATTATTATCTCTTGAAACTGAGATAATCCCTTAACTAACTCAAGTTCTTTAGGTTCTAATTCTAGAATCTCAAATTTTTTAGGATTTTCTGCTTTTTTTATAATAGAACTTGCCCTAGCATAACTATATAAAAGATATGGGCCAGTATTTCCTTCAAAAGAAGTAAACTTATCCAAGTCAAATACCATATCATTGGTTCTATTATTCTTAAGATCCCCGTAAAAGATTGAAGCTATTGCAACTTTTAATCCTCTTTTTTCAAGTTCGTCCTTAGATAAGCTAGGGAATCTTTTTTTAATTTCTTTTTTTGCCAATAATTTTGTTTTCTTTAGAATATTTTCCATAAGAACAGTCTTTCCCCTTCTTGTTGAAAATTTTTTTCCATCCTTAGCCAAATACAAACCATGGTCAACATGTATGCAATTTTTTGCCCACTCATAGCCCATGAGCTCAAGAATTTTAAATATTTGCTGGAAGTAAAGTTTTTGCTCCTGGCCAACTTCATAAATCATTTTTTCAAAAGGATATTTTTCATATCTTCGTATAGCCTCTGCTAAATCTCGTGTTGCATAAAGAGTTGTGCCGTCGGTTTTCTGCATTAAACAGATATCAAGGTTATATTTTTTTAAATCTACAATCCAAGCTCCCTTGCTTTTTTTAATTAATTCTTTGGTTTGTAATTCCTTAAAAACTCTATCAGTATATTTTACAGACTCTGATTCCCCAGAATAAACATCAAACTTAATATCAAAAGTCTTGTAAATTTTTTGGAATTCCTTTAGACTTAAATTTCTAAAAAGTTTCCACAACATAAGGCATTTTCTTTCTTTTTGTTCAAGTCTTTTAAAAGCCTCTCTTGAAGGTTCTTCAAATTTTTTTGATTTATTTGCCTTTACATATAATTTCTGAAGATAATTTAAGGGGTCTTTAAGCAATTTGTCTTCATTTCCCCATTTTTCAAAAGCAAAAATTAATTTTCCAAATTGAGTACCCCAATCCCCAAGATAATTTATTCTCACTGGCTTGTATCCAACAAATTCAACTATATTTGAGATAGAGTTTCCAATAATAGTTGATCTTAAATGCCCTATTCCAAAGGGTTTTGCAATATTAGGGGAAGAAAATTCTATTACTATTTTTTTCTTTTCTCCTAACTTGCTTCTTCCAAACTTTGCTTTTTGAGTGATTGCCTCCCATACAACTTTCCTAGCAAGGTTTTTTCTGTCGACAAAGAAATTTACATACCCTCCAACACTCTGAACATCGTCTAAATCTGTTTGCGGAATGTTTCCTATTTCCTCTCGTAATTTAATTGAGAGTTCATTAGGCAGCATTTTTGTCTGCTCTGTTAAAAAAAATGTTGGAAAAGAGTAATCTCCCCATTCAAGATTTTGTGGGATTTCGATTCTTTTTTCAATCTCTTCTTCAGAGAGTTTTACATCCATCTCTTTTAAGGCTTTTCTTAGAAGTTCAACCACCAGTTTTTTCATAAGATATAAAAACCAATACATATTATAAATCTTACTTAATCAAAGATGAGAAAATTTGACTTAATCATAATAGGTGCTGGGCCTGCTGGATTGACTGCAGGGATTTATGCTGCAAGAAGCGGGCTAAATGTGGGGGTAATAAGCAAAGACATAGGAGGCACTACTAATTCCATACTCTTACTTGAAAATTGGCCTGGATTTAATGGAAAAGGCACAGATTTAATGAAACAATTCTATGAGCAGTTAAAAGAATATAAAAGTGTAGAATTTATAATGAGTGATGTTGAAAATGTAAAAAAACAAGGTGATTCTTTTATTATTAAAACAAAGAAAAATGATTTTGAGGCAAAAGCAGTTATACTTTCTACTGGAACAGAAAGAAAAAAATTAAATATTCCTGGTGAAGAGGAACTTACTGGAAAAGGGGTGAGTTATTGTGTTACATGTGATGCTTTCTTTTTTAAAGGGAAAACAGTAGGAGTTATAGGTGGAAGTGACTGTGCTGCAATTTCTGCACTTGCTTTATCTGACTTAGTAAAAAAAGTATATATTATTTATAGAGGGCAGAAACTTAGATGCGAGGACATCAACCACGAAAGGCTAAAGAAAAAAAGTAATGTGGAAATGGTTTACAATGCTATTCCAAAAAAAATAATAGGAGATAATAAAGTAAAGGCAATAGAGATAGAAGAAAAGTCTAAGAAAAAGAAAATAGAACTTGATGGAATCTTTGTTGAGATTGGTTCAATTCCTCTTAACAAATTTGCAAAGAACCTTAATTTAAAATTAGACAAAGAAGGATATATTGAAGTTAATGAAGACATGGAAACTTCTGTTAAAGGAGTTTTTGCAGCAGGAGATATTACAAACCAAAAATTAAAACAGGTTGTTGTTGCTTCAGGACAGGGAAGTATTGCAGCAAAGAATGCTTATTCTTATATCAGTAAAAAAGAATAATTCTAAAGATTTTTATATGGTTAATATCTGATATTTCTATATCAATAAGCGAGTGTGCCGGGCCTCACTAAATAGTGAAGCTCAGCCTAGTCCCTAAAGATAGGAACTAGAGTGGTTTACCACTCCCTTGCTAATTAATAAGCGAGTGTGCCGGAGTGGTCAAACGGGCTGGACTTAAGATCCAGTGGCTTAGTGCCTGCGAAGGTTCGAACCCTTTCACTCGCATTTTATTCCTGCATGGAAGTATCTATTAGAATTATCAAAAAAATTCTTTGGATGGGAATTAGTCTTGATTGGTATCAATATTAAAGACAGAACCGCTATCCTTAAGGATGTCAACAATCTTATCTGCAAGTGCTAAAACTAATTCTTTTGTTGGTTTTTCTTCGCCCCAAGCATAGACAAAATCAACTGAACCAAATTCAGCATTAAATCCAAGAGATTCCAAGTCCTTGGCTATTTCAGACGGTTTCTTTCCTCTTGTTCCAAAGTGCAAAATTAAATAAGTTTTCCAAGCCATAAAATCCTAATATTCTCACTTCTTTTAAATATTTCTAATATGAGATAATTATTTTAAATGAACAATCCTTAAGACTCTAATGAAAAATAGAAAAAGAGAAATCCTGATTTTAATAATTCTTGTATTGCTGCTCTTTGTTATTAATTATAGATTTTTAGATAGTTTTCTTAATAATTTTTTTAATGAAAAAGATAGAGTAATAGTTGAAAGAATAGTGGATGGGGATACTATCATAGCAAATGGGAGCTCAATCAGGCTACTTGGGATAAATACTCCTGAAAGAGGAGAAAAATATTATAATGAGGCAAAAAAATTCTTAGAAGAGTTAATCTTAAACAAAACTGTATTTTTAGAGTATGGAAAAGAAAGAAAAGACAAATATAACAGAACTCTGGCTTATATTTTTCTTAAGGAAGAAAACATTAATGTAAAGCTTATTGAGGAAGGATTTGCAAATTATTATTTTCCTTCTGGAAAAGACTCAAAATACATTCAATTCACTAATTCTTGGAAAGATTGTTTAATTAAAAATAAGAATTTATGCCAGAAATCAGAAGATAAGTGTGCTGAATGCATTTCAATAAAATTTGAGAAAAAGACAATTATTTTAAAAAATGCGTGCTCATTTGATTGCAATATTAAAAATTGGATTTTAAAAAATGAGGGAAGAAAAAAATTCATCTTTCCTGAAACAATAATAGAAGACAGTGTTGTAATTAGGCTTAATGAAGAAAATGCAAACTATCCACTTAATTGGGAAGAGAGTATCCCAAATCCTCAAGGAGATACTTTCTTTTTAAGAGATAGTGATTCCAAAATAGTGACATGGAAATTAATAGATAATAAGGATTTACTGCAATAATTTTTTTATACAAATAACTGTGTTGATTTGGATTTAGAATTATGCAATGTAATGCAATAATTTTTATAAAGAAAATGAACCTCTGCTTTTTATGGCAAACAAAATAATATTTACAGCAATATTATTTATTTTAGTAATTAGCTTTGTTAATGCAGTTGATATTCATCTTATATCACCTCAGCAAGAAAATATTGATTTTTATCCTCAATCAAGTAATTATTGCGATGTTGATTGGCAATGCACTAATTGGGGAGGATGCATTAATGGCAAGATACAAAGAATATGTGAGGATGCAAATAATTGCCAGTTTAAATACAATCAGCCAGTTACAGAATTATCATGCAAAGAAAACTTAAAAAAACAAGTAAAGGACACTGATTCTATAAAAGTATTTTTTGGTATTTTTAATGCACTTTTTCTATTAATTTTAATTATAATTCTTACTGGATTACGACGAGTGTATGTCCAAGGGACATATGTCCTAGGCAAAACCGAAAATTAGTTCTCGTTT
>CAZBPV010000003.1:0-84894 GCA_964493885.1 Candidatus Woesearchaeota archaeon | reverse complement strand
CGAGAACTAATTTTCGGTTTTGCCTAGGACATATGTCCCTTGGACATACACTAATGCGGAGTAAAGGATTCGAACCTTTGTAAGCACTAAGCTAACAGATTTTGAGTCTGTCCCGTTTGACCACTCCGGCAACTCCGCATAAACATGCTAAGTAATATTCAAGTGGGCAAACCTTTTGACCACTCCGGCAACTCCGCATAAACATGCTAAGTAATATTAAATTTCTATAAGAATTAATAAGTGTTTGAGTTTTTAAGTTATTTGATTTTCTTAGAAACTTCTGCCAAGTCTTTTTTTAAGGCATCAATAGACTTTTTGAATATATCTTTTGTATCTATCTGCCCAAAACTTTCTATACTAATAATTAAACTATCTTTTACTTCCACATCAGCTTTTTTATTATTGCTATCGATTATTCCTTCACAAATATCTTTTATTTCTTTTGCCCCATCATCAATAATAATTATTTTATCTGCTTTTTCCTGAATATTTGCATCAGGACAAACCCTTCTTATATTTTCTAATAAACTCTTGTCAGTAGTTATCTCTGAGACATTCCTGTAGAAGATTAACCCAGGAGAAAATTTAACATGTTGCGCACCTTTTCCAAATCTTACTTCTGCAAGGACTTCTAATTCTTGGTTTTTATCAAGGAAAGTTAGTGGAATATTTTTATATATAACATCAACATTTCCTATAAGTTCGCCAGATTTTACCATACCTTCTTTTTCAGCTATAAGCTTTAATTTTCCTTCACTTATTTTTTCTGTTTTAATTGGTACTAATCCGAGTCTGTGAGCTAAAACTTCATCGTATAATGCAGAACCATTCTTAATGATTTCCACTTCATCAATTGCAAGGGTAGGTATTTGAAGAACATATCTCCTAATAGCATTTGCAAGGCTTTCTTCTATATTTACCTTGAGTTTCATTTGATTTTCTTTTTTTTCTATTAGTTCCATATTAAATTATTCTCCAAGAGATATTTAAACTCTTCTTCCCCTTCTTCCACCCTGGACTTTAGGGCCGCCTCGTGGTATTTTAGTTGTGTCTAATATATTTAATATCTTAAAACCATCTCTTGATAGGCTTTTTATTATTGCATTTGCTCCTGGTCCTGGAGCAGGGTTCCCTGTCTTTGCTCTAATTCTTACATATAAAAGATTAACATCCCTATCTCTTAAAACCTCTGCTATTTTTTTAGCAATAAACATAGCAATAGTTGGATTTGCTTTAAGTCTATCTTGCTTAGTCACCATTCCCCCAGTAACTTTTGTGATAGTTTGTCCAGCCATATCGGTAACATGAACAATTGTATTATTAAATGAAGTATAAATATTAACTATTGCTTCGATATCACTCTTTCTCTTTGATTTCTTTTCTGATTTAGAATCTGATTTTTCAGAGGCTTCTAATTCTTCTTTAGACTCTGTTTCAGAGTCTTTTACTTTAGTATTAGACTCTGTTTCAGAGTCCTTTACTTTAGTCTTAGGCTCTGCTTCAGATTCTTTTATCTTAGTATTATCTGCTTCTTCATTATTTTCCATTTTTACTTCCTCAACTTTTTCAGGTGCATCTTCTTCACTCATTTTTTTCTTCTCCTATTTTTTCCTCTGCTTTCTTCTCTTCTTTTTTATTTTTAGAAGTTTTTAAAATTATTTTATCTTCAAGATCCACCGGAACAACATAAGAAGGGCTGTTTACTGCTTTTCCATCCACTAAAACTTTTTTATGAACAATCATTTGCCTAGCAGTTTTGATTGTGGTAACTAGTCCTTTCTTCAAAACTATTGTTTGCAATCTCCTATTTAGATAATCTTCTTTTGAGAGAGATAAAATATCTGCAATAGAACTTACATTTAAACCAATTTTTTGCAATCTCTTGAACATATCTTGTTTTACAGAATCATCCGCAGTAACTATTTTTTTAGCTCTCTCCCTAATCTTTTTTATTCTGGCCTCTGCCTTCCAAATCTCCCTCTTATTTTTTAACCCAAATTTCTTTTTTATTTCCCCTTCTTCCTCTATCCTTATTTTATCATACGGTCTTTTTGGCCTTGAGTATATTTTATGTTTTCGTTTCATTTAATCTTTCCTTCTTTAGGTTTCTTTCTAATCCCAGCCCCTTTTGATTTATTTTTTCTAAAGTGACTCTTTGTTCTCTGTCCTCTAACTGGAAGTCCTGCCACATGTCTAATTCCTCTACGGCTCTTAATTTTCTTTAATCTCTTTATATCAAATTCTTTTCGTAAATCTAAATTACTTCCAACAAGATGGAAATCTTTTCCAGTTTCAAAATCTTTTCTTCTATTAATTAAAAATTGAGGAACATCCAAATTATTTTCAACAAAATCAGTTATTTTCTTTAGTTCATCGTCAGTTAATGCACCAACAGTTTTATTTTTATCTAGCCCCAATTTAACACAAATTGCATTTGATATTCCCCAGGATATCCCTTTTATTTTAGTCAATCCAGGATATAATTTTATTTTTCCCTCTATATCATGAGAAAGTATTCTAACTAATCTGTCTTCTACCTTCTGTTGTAATTTTGGATTTTTTTCTTCCATTTTATCTTGTAAATAAATTATATCTCTCTTGTTCAGTCAATTCCTGAAAGATTCTTCTTTCAATTGCTTTTTCTGGGTCTGGCAGATTTTGAATTCTTGATTTCATTTCTTCAAAGCTTTCAAATGGTTTTTCTTTTCTCTTATCAAGTATTTCTTTCATGTGTTTTTTTCCCATTCCAGGAAGAAGTTCAATCTGATGAACTCTCTTATTTATTGCATCTGAATTGTTGAAAAAATCAACAAATTTCTTTTCCTTTTCCTTAACTACTTTCTTTATAAATTCTTGCAATTGGTTTTTTGCAGTTTCAGTTAACTTTTCCCTGTGCAATCTCCCCAGAATATAATATATTTTGTCTCTCTTACCTTCTCCAATATATACTCTCTCCCCAATTTCTAGAGTAACTCCTCGTCTAGGCACTAATTCTAAAAGAGTCAAATTTTCTTCCCCAATAGCTTGTGCTATTGGCATCATTTTTTTCTCTAGAGGATATCCGTTTGGTAAATATTCTAGTATTAAGGCATATTCTTCTTTGTTCATTTTTTTTATTTGAATTCTTTAATTGCATCGAGTATTTTATTATTTTCATCTTCATCTAATCCAACATCTGTAAAAATTTTATTTAAATCTTCAGTATTTTGTGGTAATAAATCAATTACTTTTGTTATATGTTCATCATTAACTTTCATTAAATCCATATCTTTTATTTTTTCTCTCAATGCTTTTGCATCTTTTGCATTAATTTTGACAAATTTCTTAATAAATGCTAAAGTCTCTTTTCCTGTTTCTTTTTCAATATATCCTGTTGATTCTGCCATACTTAGTGGTTCTTTATTTAAAATCATTTTTTCCCTATAAGATTTATTTTTTTTAAATGAACTGGATGAATTATTAATTCTTTTTCCTTATTTAATTCTTTCACTTTTATAATATAAAAACTTCCTTTCATTCCTTTAACTACTCCAGTATTTCCTTGCAATCTAGCTGAAAATTTAGCATCAACAGAGGGTTCTCTGACTATTGCTACCCTGTCTCCGGCATTTAACTTCTGGAAATATCTACTGAAAGGTATTTTTCCTCTAGTTCTAACTGGTTTTTTTCTACCCATAAATATTTCAAGAAACACTCTCTTTAAAAAACTATCCTTTCTTTATTCTCTAAGAATTAAGTTTGAGAGTGGCATAAATCTCCTTTTTCTCTTGCTGTTTCCATATTTTGCACAATTGTTCTGTACATTTTTTCACCCCAAACAGCCTTTCCGCATTTTTCACAAAAATCAACCACTGAGTCACCAGAAATTTTTTCCTTACAGTAAATGCATTTTTTATCCATTTTTCCTCTTTTTTTCTTTTTTATAGGGTTCTTAAAATTATTTTCTTTTTAAAGATTTGTGTTGCCCCATAAATAACAAATGAAAAATTTATAACCTATTGATATTTTATTTAATCATGACAAAAGAAAGAGGTGAACCAGTAATTGAATTGCATAATATCTGGAAAACCTATCATCTTGGTGAAGTTCCAGTTAATGCTCTTAAGGGAGTTAATTTGAAAGTATATCCCGGAGATTTTATGATTGTTTTAGGAAAGAGTGGTTCTGGAAAAAGCACACTCATGAATATGATTGGAGCACTAGATATTCCAACAAAAGGATCAATTTTTCTTGATGGAAAAAATATCTTACATTTTCATGAAAGTGATTTAGCACAAATTAGAGGGCAAAAAATTGGATTTATATTCCAGCAATTTAATTTAATGCCTATTCTAAGTGCCAAAGAAAATGTTGCCTTGCCAATGCTTTTTCAAAATATTCCTTCTGATGTAAGGAGAAGAAGGGCAGAGGAATTATTGACACTTGTAGGACTTGAAAAAAGAATGAATCACAAACCAACTGAAATGTCAGGCGGAGAACAACAAAGAGTTGCAATTGCTAGAGCTCTAGCAAACGATACTGAAGTTATTTTAGCAGATGAACCAACTGGAAATTTGGATTCAAAAACTGGTGAGCAAATTATGGAATTACTTAATAAATTGCATAAGGAAGAAGGAAAAACTATTATATTAGTTACTCATGATATTAATTTAATAAAATATGCCCACAGGACAATTTATTTAAAGGATGGTCTCATTATAAAAGATAATCACCATAAAAGAGGTTGACAATGAAAAAATTAATTTTAATTATTGCAACAATTCTTCTTATTAGCATGCCTCATTTTATTTCTGCAGCAGATTCAGCTCCTGCGATAAACACAATACTTTTGAACCAAGATCCAGACCCAGTACAGCAAGGAGATGTTGTTGAATTAAGATTTAAAATAGAAAATTCTGGGATAAAAACTACAGAAGATGTTGTAGTAGAAATTCTTCCAAAATATCCATTTTCACTTTATACTGGAGAATCAATACGAAAAATTGGCAAGCTTCAATCAAGCCAAGTTGGTTCTGATTATGTGATAGTTGATTATAAGTTAAAAGTTGATGAATCTGCTTCACAAGGAGATAATGAGATTGAATTAGTATTGAGGGTTGGAACTATTGAATTTTCATATACTAATAATGAATTTATGGTAGATATTCAGAAATACAGTGCCCCTCAACTTAAGGCATATATAATACAAAATACTGCTCTGCAACCGATGACAAAAGGAATAGTAACTATAGAACTTGCAAATATTGATATTTCAGATGTAAAGTTCTTACAATTTACATTATTGCCAAGCAATGATTATCAATTAGTTTCTTCAAGTAATTATATTTACATGGGAGATATTGATTCAGATGATACTGAAAGCGAAGATTTTGAGATTTTTGTAGGAGATATTAAAGATGGAAAAGTCAATATACCAATAAAATTAGAATATCAGGATACAAATGAAAATAATTTCGAAAAACAAATTGATTTAAGCTTTAATGTGTATACTTCAGATGAATTATCTAAATACGGATTAAAACAAACAAATTATACACTATATGTGATTATTGCAATAATAATTCTGATTATTGCTTACATATTTTGGAAAAGAAGAAAGAATAGATAATACTCATGTTTATAGATTATGTAAAATTCTCATTAGAAGGAATTAAGAAAAGAAGGCTAAGAAGTCTTCTTACTATGATTGGAATTTTTATTGGTATTGCTGCTGTTGTTTCACTAATTTCTTTAGGGCAAGGACTTTCTAATACTGTTGAAGAACAGTTTGCACAATTAGGTGGAGATAAAATTATGGTATCTCCAGGAGCACAATTTGGAGCCTTTTCTTCACAAACACTCACAGAAGATGATTTAGATGTTGTTAAAAAAACACAAGGAGTGGATGTAGCAACTGAAATGTACTATTCCTCTGGGAAAATAAATTTTAAAGGTGAATCTAAAAACACGTATATTATTGGACTCCCAACAGATAACACGGCAAAAATAATAACAGATATGCAAAATTTTGATGCTGAAAAAGGAAGGGAGTTAAAAGAGGGAGATAGATACAAGATAACTGTTGGATGGAGATTATGGAATAAGGATTTTTTTGAAAAATCAGTAGGATTACGAGATAAGATTCAAATAAATGGAGATGAATTTGAAGTAGTTGGTTTAATTAATAAAATAGGAAATCCTGCAGATGATGCTCAGGTTTACATTCCAGTAGAAACAGCTAAAGAAATTTTTGATGCAGAAGATGAAATTTCTATGATTTATGCCCAGATAAAAAAAGGGTATGAGCCAGATAAAGTTGCAGAAGAGATAAAAGAAAATCTTAGAGATTCAAGAAAGGAAGAAGAAGGAGCTGAAAGTTTTTCAGTGCAGACTTTTGAGAATATTTTAGAAACTTTTAATAGCATTTTTGGGGTTATCCAAGCAGTTATTATAGGAATAGCTGCAATCTCTCTTTTAGTAGGAGGTATAGGTATTATGAATACTATGTATATGTCTGTTATGGAAAGAACTAAAGAAATTGGAGTTATGAAGGCAATAGGTGCTAAGAACTCCCACATTCTAACAATATTTTTAATTGAAAGTGGAATTTACGGGATTATAGGAGGAGGAATAGGAGTTATTATTGGTATTGGAATTGCTAAATCAGTGGAATTTGTTGCAGCCCAGTATTTAGGAACTGAAATGTTAAAGGCGAGCATGAGTCCAACATTGATAATAGGAGCTTTATTATTCTCATTTGTTGTTGGATGTATCTCTGGGATAACTCCCTCATACAGGGCGTCTAGATTTAACCCTGTAGATGCTTTAAAGTATGAATAGACCGATTCATTCTTTTTTGCCAGATTTATCTGAGCTTAAAGTATGAATAGATAATTTTAAAAACTAAGATAGAGGAATAAATATTATGATAATACCAGTAAGATGTTTTTCATGTGGAAAACCCATAGGACATTTATGGGAAGAATTCAAAAAACAAGTATCTGAAGGAAAAAATCCTAAACAAGTTCTCGATGAATTAGGATTAGAAAGATATTGCTGTAGAAGCGTATTCTTAGGACAAGAAGATTTAATTGAGCTTCTTTCTAGATTTAAAAAATCATAAATAAGATGTAGGATAAATACAAATCATTTTAATTTCCATCTATTCACACTTCCACAATTATCACATGTTATTGATTTTATTTTGTTTCTAATTCTTATCTTAGGATTTTTATATGGCTTAAGACATTTCTTGCAGAATAATTTCTTTTTTTCTTTTAATGGAATATTATGTCCCATAACTAATCTTTTTATCTTTTTTATTTCTTCAGAAGTTTTGTCATTTATATCTCCAAAAAAATCTTCAACAATTTTGTTAGTATCAGTTTTTGATATTTTATTTTTCATATCAAAACAAAGAAATGTGACTATAAAAGTATACTGGAAAATAGTAATGATTATTTTTATATTCTAAATGATTGAATAAATAATGAGCTATGATTCTTTACTTAAAGATACTGAAAAAGCAAAGATTTTATCTAGAATTATTGCACATCTTATGGGAGATGGCTGTGTGACTAACAGATATTTTGCATACTATAATAAAAATAATATCCTTTTAGAACAATTTGAAGAAGATATGGTGAATGCCTTTGGAGAGGTTCATTTTACAATCGGGAAGGTAAATTCAGGAACTTCTTTTGTTATGATTTATAATAGAGAAATACGTTTATTTTTATTCTCTTTAGTCAAAAATTTTAAAAGCAATTATCTCAAATTTCCTTTATTCATTAATACAAGAGATTTACAAAAAGAATTTTTAAAATCCATTTATGACGACGAGGGTTGTGTAGCATTAAGGGTTTTTAAAAAAACCAATGAGATTAAAAGAAATTTAACTCTCTCTTCAAATTCTCTTATATTTCTTCAGGAAATAAAAAATATTCTTGCAGAACAATTTAATATAATGTCAAATAAAATTATAAATTATATTAAAAAAAGAGATGGGAAGGAATTTGTTAATTATGTTTTATCAATCACTGGAAAGAAAAATTTTGAATTATTTAGGAATTTAATTGGTTTTTATCATCCAGATAAGATTAAGAGATTAGATGATATGATTTCTTCCTATATTCAAAAATAGTAACGTTTAAAAATAAGAATATATCTCTATTTTTGGAGACGGCCATAGTAGGTTGGAAACACCTGTTCCCATTCCGAACACAGATAGTTAAGCTTCCTACGTTGTTGGCGCTAGTGCCCGACAAGGCGCAAAACCTTCAAGCTGTCTCTCATTTTTTTCTAAAGCTTTTTATATACAAAATACTGAGTATTTTTAAGCGAGGTTGCCGGAGTGGTCAAACGGGTAACGCTAAGGACGTTATAGCTTAGTGCTTGCACAGGTTCGAACCCTGTACCTCGCATAAAATCATTTTAAGCAACTTATCCAGCTTAGATGGTTTAGAGTAATATTTAAATACTTCTTTAGTGTAAATTTAATATGAAAATTCTCCTGTCAAAAGAATCTAAAAAAGAATTACTTCAATCTATGAAGGATAGGAATAATTCTAAATCTCTTTTTGATTTAGCTAAAAAATTAGGAGTATCAAAAAATACTTTAGACAATTGGTTTTATAACCCCAAAAGATATATTCCAGGAGGAATAATCCCCTCAGAACTTTTGAAAAAATTAAAAATAGTTGACAAACAGGAGGATAATTGGGGGAAAGTTAAAGGAGGAAAGAAAACCTATAAAGTTATCTTAAAAAAATATGGGATTAATGAAATTAAAAGAAGACAATCTCTTGGAGGAAAAAAATCAGTTCTTCAAAAAAGAAAAAAAGAAGAAGAATTTGAATTAGATATAAACCACCCGTTATTCTTGGAATTTTATGGGATTTTACTTGGAGATGGTTGGATAGGAGAATACTCTTTCAAGAATAAAAAAATAAGATTAATTGGCATAAGTGGGCATTATACCTTAGATAGAGATTTCTTTATGTATTGTAAAAAGAACATAAAACAATTATTTAATAGAAAAGCTTATTTTAAGGAAAAACCAAAAACAAATTCCATTGAATTGCAGATTTCTCATGGGGGGCTATTTAATTTTTTAAGTAAACAACTAAATTTTCCCATTGGGAAAAAAGGAGTGGGATTAAAAATCCATGAAGATTTAATTGCCTTAGGTTTTGATAAGTTAAAATATATAATTCGAGGGATTTTTGATACTGATGGGTGTTTTTATTTAGATAAAACTCCTGCAGGACTTCCATATCCATGCATATCTATAAAAATGAAGGCCCCCATTCTGATAAGACAATTACACGATATTTTAAAAAAACAAGGATTTAAATTAATTTATAAGGAATATTCTAAGGATAAAGGAGGTCAAAGCCGAATAACTTTAAAAGGAAGAAAACAAATATCTCAGTGGATGAATTATATTGGGTCATCTAATCTAAGACATCTAAATAAGATGAATAAGCTCTCGTGGTGCAATCTGGATAGCACAACAGCCTCCTAAGCTGTAGGTTGCAGGTTCAAATCCTGCCGAGAGCGTTCAAATCCCGAGCAACTTTGATTTCATCAATAAATACAAGATAATCAGAAATCGGGGTTGCGAGTACATCGGGCGCGTTTCATAAACTTTATTAATACATATTTCACTAATAATTGTAAGCGCTGGTAGTTCAGTGGTTAGAATCTCTGGCTTCCAAGAATTATAATATTTTAGTGAAGAAACCAGATGACCCGGGTTCGAATCCCGGCCGGCGCATCTATAATATGGAAGAACAACAAACATACAAAAAACTTTATGATAAATATTATAAGGTTCTATTATTAATCCCAGTTGCACTTATGATTTTATCTTTAGGATATATTGGATATTTTTACTCTCAGAACGGAGACTTTATCTATAAAGATATTTCTCTTACTGGAGGTACTTCTGTTACATTATATGAACAAATATCTCCAAGCCAAATAAAACAAGACCTTTCTGGTAATTTAACTGATTTGAATACCAGAGCAATTTATGATATTATTACAAGAGAACAAAAAGCAATAATCCTTGAGACAAAATTAGATGGAGATTCTACAAAACAAGTATTAGAGAATTATCTTGGATATAACCTTACAAGTGAAAATAGTAGCTTTGAGTTTACTGGAAGTTCATTGAGTGCTAGTTTTTATAATCAATTGCTTGTGGCAGTATTAATTGCCTTTGTATTTATGGCAATAGTAGTTTTTATTATCTTCAGAACACTTGCCCCATCAGCAGCTGTTATTGCCTCTGCATTTGCAGATATAGTAATGACTCTTGCAGTAGCAAATTTACTTGGGATGAGAATGTCAACTGCAGGTATTGTTGCCTTCTTAATGCTTATTGGTTATTCAGTAGATACAGATATCCTTCTTACAACTAGAATTCTTAAGAGGCAAGAAGGTTCAGTAAACGAAAGACTTTTTGGAGCTTTTAAAACAGGTATGACTATGACTCTAACTTCTTTGTTCGCAGTATCTTTTGCTCTTGTTATTGTAATGTCTTTTTCAGTAGTCTTAACTCAAATATTTACTATCCTTGTAATTGGTTTGATTTTTGATCTGGTTAATACTTGGATTACAAATGTTTCAATACTTAAATGGTATGTGGAGAGAAGAAAATGAATTTTAAGTTAACTCTTAGAATATGGATTTTAATTATATTTTTATTTTTATCAATTGCATTTATTTTTGGATTGCCTCCAAAAATATTTCAAAAAGGAGTTTTAATTACAAGTGTACAAACTAATTCAACTGCTTTTGACCAAGGATTGCGTCAAGGCCAGATAATTACTGAAATAGATGGAAACACAATCAATAGTATAGAAGATTATACTATGATAATGAAAGATAAATACTCTAGTGAGGAAAAAATAAAGATTTCAATAGTAACTAATGAGATTGAAGCAATAATTTATTCAAATCAAACCCCAAATATTACAGTATCTTCTATTCCTAAAACAAATATTAAAACTGGTTTAGATTTAGCTGGAGGTGCAAGAGCATTGATAAAGGCTCAAGATAAAGAACTATCTTCAAATGAAGTTAATGATTTAATTGATGTAATTTCAACTAGATTAAATGTTTATGGAATTAAAGACTTGAAGATTCTTCCAGTATCAGACTTGTCTGGAGCAAATTATATTCTTATTGAAATTGCAGGAGCAACTCCAAATGATTTAGAGCAATTGATATCTCAGCAAGGAAAGTTTGAAGCTAAAATAGTCAATGAAACAGTATTTATTGGGGGAAATAGAGATATTACTTCTGTTTGCAAGAATGATGCAACTTGTGCTGGAATTGAATCTTGCCCAAAGGTTTCAGATGGATATTATTGTAATTTTAGATTCTCTGTTTATTTAAGTGAAGAAGCTGCTCAAAGGCATGCAGATATTACTGATAACCTTACTATAAATGTCTCTTCTCAAGGAAATTACTTATCAGAGAAACTTGATTTGTATGTGGATGATACTTTGTTAAGTAGTTTATCAATTAGTGAAGGATTAAAAGGAAGAGCAACAACTCAAATATCAATTTCAGGAAGTGGTTCTGGGCAAACTCAGCAAGAGGCATTTGAAACTGCAGAACAAGAAATGCATAAACTCCAGACAATTCTATTAACAGGAAGCCTACCCTTTAAGTTAGAGATTGTAAAATTAGATACCATTTCCCCAACTCTTGGAAAGGAATTTATGAGTTCAATTTTATATGCAGGACTTGCAGCAATATTTGCAGTTTCTATAATAATATTTTTAAGATATAAACAATTCAAGACTTCTATATCTCTTATTTTTATAAGCTTGTCTGAAGTTTTAATTATACTTGGAATAGCATCTTTTATTAAATGGAATCTTGATTTGCCAAGTATTGCAGGAATTTTAGCAACTATTGGTACTGGAATTGATAGCTTGATTATTGTTATTGATGAATCTAAGCAAAAAGAATTATTAAGTTTAAAACAAAAGCTAAAAAGAGCTTTTGCAATCATTCTTGGAGCATACTTTACTTCTCTTGTATCTCTTTTGCCTTTGTTGTGGGCTGGAGCAGGTTTGTTAAAAGGTTTTGCAATCACAACTATTATTGGAATTAGTGTTGGAGTTTTAATAACTCGTCCAGCATTTACAGACATAATTAATAAAATTGAAGAATAAAATGTTACCTCATAAACACCTTGCATATGGGGTGATATTTTCCTTAATCTTATTTTTATTCTTCCCATTTATAGGATTTATAGGAATCTTCCTGATAATTTTGTCTACATTACTTTTTGATGGAGATCATTATATTTATTATATCTATAAAAAACAAGACTTAAATCTAATTAACGCCTTTAATTTTTTTAAAAACAATAGAAAAAAATTCTTATCTATGCCTGTTGAAAAAAGAGCACAGTATCATGGTGGATGGTGTGTTTTTCATGGATTTGAAGCATTATCTATTGCCTTAATCTTAACCTTTTTTGTTTCAGAGTATTTTGGTTTTGTTTTTATTGGAATGGCTTTTCACTTGCTTTTGGATTATATTGAGCAGTGGAATTTTTATTCAAGGTGGGATAAAATCTCTTCAGCCTATGACTTTTTAAAGTTTAGAAAATTAAAGAATATAAATGAAATCTAAAGAGCTAATTAAAAAAGAGGGAAAAGAAGTTTTTGGAATTCTTGGAATGTTTAAAAAAAGAAAATTTGTTGGATATACTGGATTAGCTGTGAAAAACAGCACCTATCAATTTCTTACAACAGGAATTGCAAAAGCTGGTTCATTAATATTCACAATAATTATTGCAAGGTTATTACTCCCAGAATTATTTGGTTTGTATTCTCTTGCTTTATCAACAATAATTATATTTGCTAGTTTTTCTGATTTAGGGATTAGCCAGGCATTAACAAGATATGTTTCACAACTTTTAGCTAAGAAAAAACAAGAAAAAGCAAAAGCATATCTAGTTTATTTAGCTAAAGTAAAACTTATTTTAATTGTAATTTCTTCAACACTATTAATCCTCTTAGCAAGATTTATTTCTAATCATTATTATCACAAGCCAATTTCTCTTGCTTTAGTTGCAGGTTCTTTGTATATCCTTTCTCTTGGATTTATTTCAATTGCAGATGCCACATTCTTTGCAAGTAATAAATTCAAGTATCCAATGTATAAGGAAATATTATTTCAGATACTTAGACTGATTTTTGTCCCCCTTGCAATTTTATTAACAATAAGCTCTTCACTTGCACAAGATACTTTGTTTTGGATTATTTTAGCACTTGCATTGTCTTATCTTATTTCTTTAATCTACATACTTATTTTAATGAGAAATAAAATTCCATTTGTTCATGAAAAATCCCAAGACTTAAGCAAGCAAGAAAAAAGAAGTCTATGGTTGTTTATTCTTCCTCTTTCAGCAACAGCACTTTCAGGGGTATTTTTTGGTTATATTGACATAGTAATGTTAGGTAGATATGTTTTGCCTGAATTTATTGGTTATTATAAGGCAGCATTTAGCTTAATTGGCGGATTAATACCCATAATCAGTTTTGCTCCTGCATTATTTCCCATATTCAGCAGATTAAAAGGAAAAAGACTTGAAAGAGGATTCAAGAAATCAATGAAGTTCATGCTTCTCATGTCTGCTTTAGCATTAATAGGAACATTGATTTTCGCAGGATTAGCAGTAAGAATTGTATTTGGAATTGAATACTCGCAAGCAACAAACATCTTAAGACTTTTAGCTATATTGTTGTTATGCATCCCAATCTCCTTGTTATATGAATCTTATTTTATATCTCAAGGAAAAACAAAACTTATTGCAGTATTATTATTAGTTTCAACACTTCTCAACATTATATTAAACTACATCTTAATCACGTGGCTTGTGCAATATAGTTTTTTCATGGCAGTTGTAGGAGTAGCAATAGCAACACTAATCAGCAGATATTTCTATTTGTTTGGTTTGATGATTTATAGGAAAAAACTTTAAACACCCCTTTTTAGATTATTATATGAAAGCAATTATTTTATGTGCTGGAAAAGGAGAAAGGCTTAAACCATTGACAAGCAATATCCCTAAGCCAATGATTCCAATTAACGGAAAACCTTTGCTTGAATATTTAATCTTATTATGCAAAAAATATGGAATAAGGGATATTGCGATTAATACTTCTTATCTGCCTGAAAAAATAAAAGAGTATTTTGGAGATGGAAGTAAATTTGGAGTGGATATAAGATACTCTTTTGAACAAGAACTGCTTGGGGCTGCTGGCGCATTAAATAATTTTAGAGATTTCCTTGATTCTTCTGAGCCCTTTATTGTGCTCTATGGAGACAATATCACAGATGTAAACTTGGACAAAATGATTAAATTCCATAAAGAAAAGAAAGCCCTTGCTACCTTATTTTTACATAAGCAAGAAATGGCAGATGAAAAAACTACCCCTGGAGCTGTTGTTTTTGATGCTGAAAATAGAATTACCAATATTATTGAAAATCCTAATAAAAAACAAATAGAATTTTTAAAGAATATACCAGATAATAGAAAATTAACCAACTCAGGAATATATATATTAAATCCAGAAGTTTTAGAGTTTATTCCAGAAGATTTTAGTGATTTTGCAAGGGATATCTTTCCAGAACTGATAAAAAAAGGAAAAAATCTTTTTGCATATTATAGTGATTGTTATTTTAAAGAAGTTGGGCAATTGTCTAGATATAATCTAGCAAAACAAGAGATAGAATCTGGAAAAGTTAAATTAAAGTTATAGTCTCTTTAAGATTATCACAAAAATGAGTGGGAATAAGATTTAATTCTTTCATTTTCCTTTCAGCATCAGCATTACCTACCTGTTCTTTTGATTCTTTTCTTTTAATAAAAATAGTCTTCCCAATCCCAATATCTTTAGCAGCTTTAATGTCTTTCCAAGAATCACCAATCATAATTGAATTTGTTAAGTCAATGTCATGTATTCCTTTCGCCATTAAAAAAAGTCCTGGTTTTGGTTTTCTGCAATTGCATTCCAATGTAATCCCCTCCTTATGCAAGCACTCAAAAACATCCCCTCTTTTTAGTTCCAGATACTTACATATTTCTGTGGTGATATCTTCATAATCTTTTAATGAAAATTGTCCCTTGACTATTGAAGGCTGATTAGTGATTATAATTACCTTGTACCCCTTTTCTTTTGCTTTTTTCACAAGCTCTTTTGATTCTGGGACCATCTTTAATTCAGAAACTTTAAATGGAGAATCATCAATTATCTTTTTAGTAAAAGGGTCAAGTTTCTTAATCATTTTATTTATTATCCCATCTCTATCTAAAAATAATGCTTTTATCATTTTTTAGATTCCTCTTCAATCATTTGTGCAACTTTTTTGGCAATTTCCACACAAGTAATAACCTTTCCTCCGAAGATAGAGTACATACCATTTCCATAATCAGTTATTTCAGATGGACGTTCATCAGTAGCTTCTACGTCTGGCTTTATAACTCTAGTAACAAACAAGGATTTTACCACTTTTGCATTCTTCAAAAAAGGAAAATCTTTTATTCCTTCTCTCATGATTCCTTCTCTGTTTGATTTTGTTTGTTCATCTGTCATGACACTAACATCTAAATCATCAGAAATTACAGTCTTTAAAACAGATTCTTTAACATGCCCAAGAGTAAAAGTTCCTTTATTGCCTCTGGGAAGAACAGCACTAAATTCTCCATCCATAATTGTTAAACCTATTTTATTCTGGCTTGGAATTTCTAATTCAAGTAATTCCATTTTTTCATATTGTAATTTTTTCCTTGGAAATCCAAACCATTTATTGAAACTATTAAAATTAGAATAAGTAGCATTTATTATAAAATCAAATTCTTCTTCACCAACCCTTCCTTCAGATTCATATTTTAATTTCTTTTTCTTGCTTAAAATCTCTCCACCAATTATCTTATAATTTAGTTTAAGTTTTATTGTAGTTTCTTTTAATTTTTTATAAATTAATTTTTTTAATTCTTCTGGATCATAAACTCTTTCAGGAACCCTTACACAGACACCAATGTCAGTTCTATCCATATATTTCATACCTGGCCATTCTATTTCATATGGAAGTTTCATTTCTTCACAAAACCTTATAAAGTTTTTAGGAGTTGTTTGACTTCTTTTCATATGACATCCATAATAATCAGGAAAAAATTCACTTATAGATTCACCATATTCCCTTTCAAAACTTTCTCGAGCTTTTGTTACTTCTAATACAGTATCTTTGCTTCGCGGATAATGAAAACCATAATGATGTCTTAAGTGATTAGTAGTAGATGCTCCTGAAAGAATCTCTTCCGCTTCATCAAAAATAGTAATATCATAGCCTTTTTTAACAAGCTCTAATCCAGCACTTAACCCAAATATCCCTGCCCCAACTATTCCTATTTTTTTCATGATTATAATATTAATGAATATCTTTTAAGTTTTATCATACTCAAAGAAGAACGATCAAATAAGAACACATTTCCCCCCTTTTAATGTATCCTTTAGAATATTTATAAACATTTCGCAATAAACTTTATAAAGCAACCTTTTTTATTAAGTTTGAGGATTAAAAATGATTGTTGTTAGAGCACCATTAAGAATTTCTCTTGGAGGAGGAGGAACTGACTTGCCTTTTTATTCTTCTAAATTTGGAGGCTCCTTAGTTTCAGCTGCAATTGATAAATATATTTATATAATCGTTGAGAAAAGAGATTTCTATGATGATTTCTTTATCAGATACTCTAAAACAGAATTTGCAAAAAAAGTTGATGATATTGAACATACAAGAATCAAGGCAGCTTTAAAATATCTTAATATTAATGACCCTCTTGAAATAACTTCAATAGCCGATGTTCCTGCTGGAACTGGATTAGGTTCTTCAAGCACTTTTCTTGTTGCTTTGCTTAAGGCATTGCATATCTATAAAAGAGAGGATGTTTCTGCTAAAAAACTAGCTGAAGAAGCTGCAGATATAGAAATAAATGTTCTTAGAGAACCAATTGGAAAACAAGACCAATATCTTGCTGCTTTCGGGGATGTAATTCATCTGGATATTGATAAAAAAGGGAATGTAGTTGTAAGTCCAATAGACGCATCTTTTTCTACAATAGAAGAGCTTGAAAATAATCTGCTTTTGTTTAGTACAGGAATAAAACGTGAAACAGGAGAAATTCTTAGTGAACAAAAAAAGAATGCAGAATCAGATTCTGAAAAAATGAAACAAATGCATTTAATTAAGGAAATTGGAGAAGAAATTAAAAAAGCTCTTGAAAACGGAGAAGCAGCTAAAGTCGGAAAATGGCTGAATGTTCATTGGGAAGCAAAAAAAAGTTTCTCTAAAAAAATGTCTTCTAATGATATTGACAAGGCTTATGAAATTGGACTTCAAAATGGAGCTTTGGGCGGGAAGATTGTAGGAGCAGGAGGCGGAGGATTTTTAATGTTTTATTGTGACAACCACAAGCCACAATTAAGAAATGCCATGGCTAAACTTGGATTAAAGGAAATGCCCTTTAGATTTGACAAGGAAGGATGCAAGGTGGTATATCATGGAAGATAATAAAAGATATATTGACAAATACATGAGCGAAACAAGCGATATTGTTCGGGACATCAATAGAAATGACATAGACAAATTCATAAATATTTTATTTGAAACTTGGAAAAAAGGAAAAAAAGTAATTACAATGGGCAATGGTGGAAGTGCAGGAACAGCATCACATTTTGCAGCAGATTTAATGAAAACCATTGCAAATGACAGCTCAATGAAAGAAATAAGTTCTACTCGAGGATTAAAAGCTGTGTGCTTAAATGACAACCCTTCAGTCTTAACTGCCTGGATAAATGATTCTGGGTGGGACAAAGCTTATAGTGGATTGTTAAACACTTTCCTTGAAGAAGGCGATGTTATTTTATTAATTTCAGTTCATGGCGGAAGCGGTTGGAGTGGAAATCTTGTTGAGGCAATGAATCTTGCAAAAAAAAGAAATGCAAAAATTCTTGGTTTAGCTGGTTTTGATGGAGGAAAAATGAAAGAAAGGGCAGATGTTTGCATTGTTGTTCCTAAAGATTCAACTCCACACACAGAAGGATTTCATGGAGTTTTGCAGCATTTAATAGTTGATAGACTAAGAGAATTAGTCAATGAATATAATAAGGGAGTAAAACAATGGCAATAAAATTATTTGCAGATACAGCAAATCTTGAAGAAATAGCTTATTGCTTTTCCCAAGGAGTTGATGATGGAATAACTACTAACCCAAAAATAATGGAAACAACAGGAGATTTATCTCTTGGTTTTGAAGGCGCTTGCAAAACAATTCTTGAAAAATACCCCGATGTTCCAGTTAGTCTTGAAACAGATTTAAGAGGAATTGATGTAAGAACTTTTGATGGAGTTGTTGAACCAGAAAAAGTTAGGGATGTTTTATTGCAGCAAGCAGAAACTCTTAGCAGTTGGGGTAAAAATGTCATAATAAAGATTCCAATTTGTCAAGGAGGACTTTTAGCAGCAGAGGATTTGGCTAAAAGAGGAATTAAGACAAATATAACTGCGTGTATGACTCCTTATCAAGCACTAGAGGCTTCTAAGCATGGAATTGGTTATGTTAGTTTATTTGCTAATAGAATGTTAGATAGTTATTTATTAGAATTAGCGGGACATTCATTAACAGGGATACAAAGAAATCCAGATTGGAAAAAGTTAGTCGCCGAATCACGAAAAACAAATCTTGAAGTTGCTTGGAGAAAAACTTTAGAAGATATAGCAAAGGTTGCTCAATTACTTGATAATAACCCAAATTCTGAATTAATTGTTGGGAGTATAAGAGAACCTAGTGATATTTATAGAATTGTTCAGGCAGAACCACAGATAATTACAATTCCCACAAAAATAGTAAAAGGGTTAGATAACATTCTAAATTTAAAACAAACTAAAAGAAGTTTTAAGAGTAATGAAGTAATTTTAGGAGAATCTGTCTCTCATCCAATGACTCAATATACTCTTGAGGAATTTGAAAAAGCAGCCGATAGTTATAGAAAATAAGAATTCTTAATTCTTTTTTAATCCCTTAACAATCCACCAATCAGGAGCCGTTACAAAAAGTTTTAAATTATTTTTTCTTACAAATTCTGTAACTGCCTCGAGTACACCTATAAAATTAATATCATGCCCTCCCAATACGCCTTGATTATTTAATTTAGAGTAATATAATTCTATATCTTTTTTTACATATTCATAATCATGATTACCATCAATATAAATAAAATCTGCATTACCCACGTCATTTAATGCATTTTCAGAATATTTTTTTATTATTTTAACTTTTGAGCTTTTTGTTGCCTTTTTTATTCTTTTCATAGCTTGGGGGTAGATTTTGTTAAGCTTATTCTCAGGTTTAGATTGGTCTTTAAATTCATTATACTCTGAATAGTTTTCCCAAGGGTCAATTAAATAAAGATTTCTTATTCTAAGGTTTTTTAATAAATTAACTGCATTTAATCCCTTATACGTTCCTATCTCAATAACATCCATCTCTCTCTCTCTCCATCGCTCTTTTACGAATTTTGTAGAAGGTCTGGTTAAATCTTCTATAAATATGCCTATCCCAAAATGTTCTTTTAGATACTGATTAAATTTTTTTATCATTTTCTTCTAAATATCTCAATTAATCTTTTTGCATGCCTGTTCCAGGAAAAATCATGCTCTTTTATCCATGCAATATAATCTTTCTTTTTTGCATTTTTAATAAAATTAACTATAAAATCAGCATCATTTTCCTTTCCTAAAGGTATTTTATCAAATGGCTGGATTTCTCCGGCTCCATTATTATTCCCGATTACTATTGGAACTCCTGCAGCCATTGCTTCTAACCATGAAGCCTGGAATCCTGCACAAGAAGGAGGCAGGCTTAAGAATATCTTGCATTTGCTATAAAACTTTGAATTCATTTCTTCATGTGTAAACCCTTTTGCAATTAATAAAGGAAGTTTTAATTTTTTGCTGATTTCTTCTATCTTCTCCTTGGTTATTGTTTCAGTTCCTTTTTCTATCCATCCAAAATACTCTCTCTTTTCCTTTAGGGGCTTAAATTGTTCTAAACTAACCCCGCAATAATTAAGATTAGCTTTTGGGAACATTCTTTTTAGTTCAGGAGTCATTACCAACATTTTTCTTCCAAGAAGTTTTCCAATAATATAAGAAACTGCCCTAGTCTTTCCCTGGGGCTTGCCATGAAACATGCAGAAATGTTTTTTCCAATAGATTGGATACGGGAAAATTAATGGAAATGCAATACTCCAATCCTGAGTGTAGATAATGTCATAGTTCTTTTCTTTCATTCTTTTCTTAATTTCTTTTCTTAACTTTAAAATGGAATCTTTAAGACTATTCAATCCAAGGTCTTCTTCTCTTGCAATAATATCCACATCATGCCCCAGTTTTCTTAATTCCTTAGAAATATTCTTTACTCCTCCGCCAACCCCTCCAATCCACCTTTTCAAAATTATCAGAATTTTCATTTTAATATAAAATAGAATAATTTCCTTTATTCCATTAATCCATCATATTTTTTTAGTATTTCTTCTGCAGCCTTTAGTTCTTTTTGGTCATTGACGCTTGTCCACATTCCATCATAAAAAAATGAACGAAGTTTCTTTTCAGTAATTAATTTTTTAAAAGCATTTAACTCAATGTTTCCTCCAGTCAGATACTCTTTTATTTTTTTATTAAATACATAAATTCCGCAATTCATTATAACCTCTGGAACTACTTTTTTCTCTTGAAATTCAGTTACCCACCCTGCACTATCTGTTTTTACTATTCCAAAATTTGTTCTTAGTCTGATTGTAACAACACTTGCAATTGCCTTGCTCTCAATATGTGAATTTGTAAGCCCTTCAAGTTGTAAGTCAGTTATTTGGTCCCCATTCATTGCATAGAAATTTTCATCTTGAATGCCTGATTTTTCTATAGCTGTTTTAAATGCATCTTCTGTTCCGCCATTTTCATCATGTTCAGTATATATAATCTTAACCCCAAATTTAGAACCATCCCCAAAATACTCTTTTATTTTCTCTTTTTTATAAGCAACTCCTATAACTATATTAGACACCCCATTATTTTTAAGCCAATGAATTATCCTCTCCAAAATAGGTTTATTATTTAATAGTACCATTGGTTTAGGAATTTCATTTGCTATTTCTCCTAAACGAGTTCCTTTCCCTCCAGCTATAATAACTGCAGTCTTTAATTTCATGAATTTTAAAATAGTGAGGCATTTAAAAATATAACTATATTTTAGTTCTTTTATGCTATCAATAAATTTATAAATCTGTTCTATTATTGGAGTTTATGAAAGTCCTTATCACAGGAATAACAGGTTTTATTGGAGCAGAATTAGCTCATAAATTAGTTAAAGAAGGCCATGAAGTTTTTGGTTTGATTAGACATGTTGTAGGAAGAAACAATGAGGCTCTTGAAGATTTAGAAGGAAAAATAAAGATTATAACTTGTGATATTACTGACTATTTTTCAGTTAGAAACTCAATAAAAAAAGTAAACCCAAGTGTTGTTATTCATCTTGCGGCACTTTCTCCTGTAAGATTGAGTTTTGAACATCCATTTGATTATCAAAAATCTATCCTTTTAGGGACAGTAAATATAGCAGAATCATTAAGAGATTTATATGGCCCTCAAAAAGTAAGATTAGTTGTAGCATCAACAGCAGAAGTCTATGGCTTTCAGGAACCTGTTCCTTCAGTAGAAGATTTAAGATTAGAACCCTCAAGCCCTTATGCAGTTGCAAAAGCATCTATGGATATGTATATGAGAATGTTATTTACAGTATATGACTTTAACGGGGTTGTATTAAGAAATTCAAACACTTTCGGAAGAAAATATGACCCGAGCTTTTTCACAGAGTATGTTATAACAGAGATGCTTAAAGGAAATGAAATTTATATTGGAGCTCCAGACTCTATTAGAGATTATATGTATGTAGATGATCATGTTAATTCTTATCTCCTTACAATGAAAACTCCAGAAGCAAAAGGAAAAGTCTTTAATATTGCTGGAGGAAAGGGGTATACTAATAAAGAATGGACATTAAAAATAGCTAAAGTACTTGGTTTTCCTGTTGAGAAGATTCATTTTGGAGAATATCCTCCAGGATATCCAAATAGACCAATTACTTCAGACCAAAGCTACCTTGTTCTTGATTCTTCTAAGGCAAAAAAGATTCTTGGATGGGAGCAAAAAGTTACTCCTGAAGAAGGTTTGAGAAGGACAATAGAATACTGGAAAAATAGACAAAAATGAAAGCAGCAATGGTTTTCCCTTCAAGGGAATCTGAAAAAGCAATTTCTGGATATTCCACGACTCTTACAGAAAGTATGAGAAAGAATGAAATTAATATAGATAATGTGACTTATATCGCAGGAAATCCCTGGTCAATTTTTAAAAAAATAGGGAAGTTATGCAAGTATGATTTAATACATATTCAACACGAGTATAATCTTTTAGGAGGATATGGGATTCCTTTCTTTTTTCTTTATTTTATTCTATTTCTGAGCAGAGCTAAGATTATTACAACTATGCATACTATTTTATCTCAAAAAGAAAAATTTAAAGATGGATTTTTAAAAATATTCTTAAGAAAAATGCTTTATAGAGTCCAGAATAGAGTAATAAACTATGCTTCAGATAAAATTATTGTTCATGCTAATTTTTTCAAGGCGATATTAGTCAAGGAATATGGGGTTAATCCAAGAAAAATAGAGATATTCCCTCAAGCAATTATAGAAGATGTAAAAACTATTTCAAAGGAAAAGGCAAAGAAAAAATTCAAACTAACTGGAAATGTTTATTTATTCATGGGAAGTATAGTTCCAGACCATGGACATGATATAATTATTAAGCAAGCAGATAAAATAGGAAAGACAATCCTTGTTGTTGCAAATCCTGCTCCAATTAATGATAGAAATAAACAAAGAACAACTGAATATTTAACTGAAAATCAAGAATATGTAAAGAAAAATAATCTCTCTAAGTTTGTTAGATTTGATATTTTTGATATTACTGATAAAAATCCTCTATGGTGGGAATATTTTTCAGCATCAGATTTAGTCCTCCTCCCTTATAGAGGCGGAATTGGAAGTGGAATTTTTGCACACGCTATGGCTGTTAAAAAGCCAGTAATAGCAAGCAATATAAAATTCTTTAATGAAATATCCAATAATTTTGGATGTATTAAAATAGCAAAGAATGATAAAGAGTACCCTAAGATTATTAAAGAAGCAATAAAACCTAAAAATTATAAAAAAATGGTGAAAGAATGCGAAAGATATTTGAAAGAATATGGATTAACCCCTCTATCAAAAAAATATAAAAAAATCTATGAATCTTTAAAATGAAGATAATTATTTTTGGAACTGGATTTTTAGGAAAAAAATTTATGGATTTTTTTCAAAATAAGGCTGAAGTAATAGGAGCAGACATAAATTCTCAAGAGGGCGTTATAAAAGTAGATGCTACTGATAAAAAAGCAGTTGATAATTTTCTGAAGAAAGAAAGACCTAATCTAGTTATTGATACAATTGCTTTAACTAGCTCCTTTGAATGTGAAAATAATCCTAAACTTGCAGAAAAATTAAATTATCTCACTGCAAAAAATATTTCAGAGGTTTGTAAGGAGATAGGAGCAATATTTACATTTATCTCGTCTTCTTATGTTTTTGATGGTATTAAGGGAAATTATAATGAAGAAGATAAAACAACACCTATAAATGAGTATGCTAGAACAAAAATTATGGCTGAGAAGGAGATTTCCAAGAATCCAAATTCAATTATTTTAAGAGTAGACATCATGTATGGTTATAATGGGATAGGGGAGGGAAATGGAATATTTGACCAAATTTTATCTGGAAATGAGATTAAATTAAGAAATTCTTTGCAAGTAAGACAGCCTTTGTTTGTAGAAGATGTCCCAAGAATATTATATGAACTAATAAAGAAAAATCAAAGAGGTATTTTTCATCTCGCTGGACCAGAAAGAATGAATCATATTAATCTATTAAAATCCATGGAGTCTCTTGTGAGAAGCAACTCTAAAATAACTATAGAAAAAAATCAAAAAATCTCTATCAAAATACCAAAAAATGCAACTTTTGATACACATAAAATAACAAATCTAGGAATAAGGTTTACCCCTTTTAGTAAAGGATTAGAGATTATAAAGAAACAATTTTAAATTCTGGAAGAGGAATAATAAATTTTCCTCCAGCATTAAACCATTCTGCTTCCTGTTTTTTGATTTCATCAAAGAAATGCCATACCATCACCAATAAATAGTCAGGATTAGATTCTCTAAAATTTTCAGGAGAAGTTATAGGGATTAAGCTTCCAATTGTCTTTTTACCCCATTTATCAGTATTTTTATCAGCTGCATAATCAATTAATTTATCATTTAATCCAAAATATTGTAATATTACATTTCCCCTTGTAGATGCCCCATAAATCCATATTTTCTTTCCTTTTTTCTTCTCTTCTTTAATAAATGAAAGCAGTTTATCTTTAATCCCTTTTATTCTAGATGCAAATGCTTGATAAGGTTCAAGGGTTTCCAGTTTCATTTCTCTTTCTTTTTCAAGCAAATCTTTTATTCTTTGCTCACTTCCTTCTTTAGGTTTTAAAGCAGTTTCTCCCTTAAATCGAATATAAGTCCTGATACTTCCACCATTTATATCATTTAATTCAACGTCAAATATCTCTAATCCATGTTTTTCAAGTATATTTTTTAACGAAAGCAAAGAATAATACTCTCTATGTTCATGACAAATATTATCAAACGCATTGTATTTTAACATAGTAAGCAAATAATTTTGTTGGATTACAAAGAGACCTTTTTTGTCTAATATATCAACAATATCTTTTAAAAATTGATTAGGATTTTCTAAGTCATAGAACATAGAAATCGCAGTGATAACTTTTGCTTTTTTCTCTCCAAATTTCTCTTTATAATTCTCTTTATTAAAAAAATTGTTGACAACATCAAATCCCTTTGCAGTAGCTTCTCTAGCAACATTTTTAGATGGGTCAAATCCAATATGATGAACTGGTTTTGAATAAAAACTAAGCAAAGTTCCATCATTGCAGCCAATATCTATTATATTATCTCCTTTATCTAATTTAATCATTTTTTCAATATTTTCCACAATATTTTTTAAATCATTCTTTATAGTTATGCTTATTCCAGATTTATACCAATATTGTTCATCCCACATTGATTCAGGAGGGGCATTATGCTTTAATTGAAGTAATTTGCAATGATTGCAAAGAACTAAGTCTAAAGGAGCTCTTACACATTTTTCATCTTCAGATGCAATAAAATTTGTTACGCACTGATTTCCCAAAGAGATTATAGGAACTAGATTAGAAGAATCACATGCCCTGCATTTTGTTATTTCTATTGCCTTTTGCATCTTATCTTAATTTTTTTGTTGTTTATAAATTCTTATTCTTTTTGTTTAATCAAGAGAAAAGTAGCATCTCCAAATCTTCTTTCTATTTTAAATCCTGCTTTTTCCACCATTTCTTTAATCTCCCTAGATGTAAATCTGCTGACATTAACTCTAAAACCTTTTCCAAATAATCTTTTAATATAATGCCCCAGCCAATAAAAAGGTTGTCTTATACAATCTTTCAGACTTATCTTAGTAACTATTCCAAATTCAACAAACAATCTCCCATTTGGATTTAATATATTATTTATCTTAATTAAGGAAATTCCAGTAAGATGAGGAGGAACATGATAAAAAGTAGCATTGCAAAAAACCAAATCAAATTTCTCCCTTATTTTGTCTATTTCTGTTATATCTCCTTTTATAAGGTTTACTTTAACATTTGCTTTATTAATATATTTTTTTGCGTATTCCAAGGTTGTTTCAGAAATATCTACTCCTGTAACCTTATATCCTCTTTGTGCAAATTCTATTGAAAATCTTGCTAATGGCCCAATTCCTAAATCCATTACTTTCGCGTTCTTCTTTATTATTGGCTTTATTTCTTTGTCAAAAAGGTTCATTACTTTGGAGGTATCTTTATGTATCTCCTTCATAGAGCCAACAACTCCAAATATTACTCCAACTTCATTTTGGGCATTTATTTTTCTTTCCCAAACCTCTTCGCCGTATTCCCCATTTGCTAAGTTTTTCATTTTATTGCCTCTTGATAGATTTTTTCAAGTTTTTTATCTCTTTCTTTTATTGAAAATTTTCCAGATTCAATCTCTTTTCTTGCATTTTTGCTCATTTTCTGAAGCAGTTTTTTATTTTTAATTAATTTTTCTGTTTTTTCAACAATTTCATTGATTATTCTTTTACCTTCATCGTCTATTTTATTGCAATCAATATCTTTTTTCTTGTTTATGACAAACCCTGTTTTTTTGTCCTCAACAATTTCTTTTCTTGCAAAACCATCAACAGTTATTATTGGCAACCCAAAACTCATAACTTCTATTAATGCAAACCCAAAAGTATCACTATACCCCGGGTATACAAAAATATCTGCTTTTGAATAAAATTCAAAAAGCTGGTTTTGTGGCATTAAACCATGGAATTTTATTCTTTTGTTCCCTGAATACTTGTCAATAAATTGCTTTGGAGTTTCTGAAACAAATATGCATTCAATGTCATGTTTCTTGCTTAATCTGTCAAAGGCTTCAAGTGCATGCAAGCCTCCTTTGCCATAGAAATATCTTCCAACAAATAGCAAAGTTATTTTTTTGTTTTTCTTTTTATTTAATTTTAACTTTGGCAATTGAATTGCAGGATAAACTACTTCAGTCTTTTTTTCTATTTCTTTGTCATTCATATTCTTGATAATTGACTCTTTTGCTGCATTTGTCCAAGGTAAAACTCTTTTGCAATAAGGACTTTTAAGCATTTTCTTTATTCTTTCTCTGCCAGCATTAGAATATGCAATTTCTCCGCTTGATGCAAAATTCCAGTAATGTTCAACATCTGCAACCCACGGCTTTTTATTCAAGCTAAGGCAATGAGCACAATGAATCAAATTATAATCCCCCTTTTTTGTTCTGACAATATTTGGGATTTTTATTGTCATAAGCGCCTTTCTTATCATATTCTTCAGCTTATTCATTAATCCAAACCTAAATGACGAGGTTATAGCCCCCTTTTGAGCCTGGACATTAAGATATTCTATGTCTTTTGGAGGATTGGTTATAAGATACTTATAATACGGAGAATCAGGAAAACTCCATAGATATTGAAGATAGACTTTTATTTTTTCTGCCATAACCCCTCAATAATATAATACCCGGGTATTTTTAATTTAAATGAGAACAATTTTCTTTTAACAGGAAATACTTTTCCATGAATCAGCTTAAATTTATCTTTAAATAAGTCTAAAAATTCTTTGGAATTTTTATACTCTTTCTCATGAGTTGGATCCAAAACAAATTTTCCCTTGTTCCTATATTTATAGATTGCCCATGGTTTTTTTATTACACTTGTCACATAAATATAACCCTTTTTTTTGCATAATCTTAACATCTCATTAACTAATTCTTTATCATCTTCTAAATGTTCTATAACTTGTGTAGAAATAATTAAATCAAATGACTTATCTTTTAGTTTTGTATCGCAGACATCTTTGCATAAGAATTTACAATTTGGAATTTTTTTATTCAGAAAGTCTATTCTAACAGGTGAAATTTCAACACCAGTAAGATTCTTTTTTGGGTACTCTTCTTTAATTGCTTGGAGAATTTGTCCATATCCGCAACCAAGATCTAGGATATTTTTAGAATCTTTTATAATCTTCTTAATTAACTCTGGAATCTCTAATCCTTCTATTTTTTGGACATAATTATCTGAATATTCTTTGTTTTTTTCAAGAGCATTTTTCATCTCAGCACCTCAACAATCTTCTTGCTCACTCCTTTTTTTCCATACGGGTTTTTGAAGGGTTTTATTTTGAAATCTGGATTAAGGTACTCTTTTATTTTGTCTTTTGTCTTTTCAATTTCGAGGTTTGATAAAAACTGAAAATTAGTGTCTAATCCTTCTTGTCTTTCAGTAGCTTTTCTCAAGATTATGCATGGCTTCTTGAAAATAAGGCTTTCTTCTTGCATGCTTCCTCCATCGCAGATAACAAGGGAGCATTTGCTCATCTGATAAATAAAATTAATGTAGTCTAATGGTTCAATTAGATGAATATTTTTATTCTTTTTTAATTCATTGTAAAGATTAAACTTAATTAGTTTCTTTTTTGTATTATCATGAAGAGCAAAATAAGCAGGAATACTTATTTCTTTTAGGATTTCTACAATGCTCTCCAGTCTTTTTTTATTATTTATATTCTCATGCCTGTGAACAGTAATCAATGCAAACCTTTCCTTTGATAATGGCTTTGTTTTATTTTTCTTAGCTATTTTTAGTGATATATCTGCAGCATCTAATATAGTATTTCCAACAAGGCAGATATTTTTCTTTCCTTCATACTTTTTCACATTTCTGCAGCTTCTTTCTGAAACAGTCAATAGTATATCTGAAAAATTGTCTGCAATTTTTCTTGCAATTTCTTCTGGAAATGGCTCTCTTAGATTTTCACTTCTTAATCCAGCTTCAAGATGAACATTTTTGTATTTCTTCCATGGATTTAATAGTTTTGAAGAAGCAATTGCAGCAGAAGCAGTAGTCATTGTATCTCCATGATACATCACATATTTTAATCCTTTAATTTTCCTTAATTCTCTTTTTATCTTAAATACTATTCCAATATTCCAAAAACCTGCTTTTATTTTTTGAGCATTAAACTTTGAACTTTTTTTAGGCTCTTCACTGAGTATTGTATCTGGCTTCTTTACTCCAAAAATCTTGCAAAAATCTCCTAAACTATGCTGTCCTGTATGAATAAAATAATAAGGAATCTTCTTTTTTTGTAATTCAAGCATAACTGGAAAAGTCTTAATAAGTTCAGCTCGTGTTCCGATTATTATTGCTATTTTGTATTCCATTGGATTTCTTTATTTTACAAAACTAAGATTATCAAACTCTGCCCAACCACCATCCATGCTTAAGAATTCCTCTCTTACAATAACACTTTCATTATATTTTACTTTCCAAATATCTAGTGGCCCTTGTATCCCTCTAAAGTAAACAAACTCCCCAATACTACTCATGCCTTGAGATTTAAGGCTTTTTACTACCTGGCTACTTTCACGATGAGCAATTTCAAGCCCAGGATAATGTCCAAATCCATCTCCCAAGATATAAACCTGTCCTACAAGGCTATTAAAGGTTCTAGGAGACAAGTAAATCAATGCCCCCAGATTATCTACTTGAATGCCTCCACTAACTCCTCCTTCTATTATATTAGGAATTATGCTAATCCCTGCATCTAATCCTGATTCAAATTCCATTACTCTTCCTTGATATGTTAGATATTTTAAGGGAATTCTGTACTGCTTTCCATTATACATAAAAACTCCTTCTGGCTGTTTAAATCCAGAAGTATTATTATTTTTTATAACATCAAGAATTACTCCTATTACAAAAGATTTATACTCTGGCCTGTTCATTAAATTATATGTTGGCCCTGGAAGAAAAATTTCAGTTCCATTAATCTCATAAAGAGTATCTTCTTCAACCCCAAATGTTCCTTGAAAGACTCTTATTTCTCCTTCTGAAGTCTCTTGTATTTGTTTTATGTCTGAAACCATAGCAATAATTCCAGAATACCTGTCGTGATTATCATCACTTCCAATTGAACTATATGCAGGATATTTCCCAATATCTGTTGAGTCAATTAACAAATAAGAAACATTATTAGTTTTCATATAACTCATTGCAGTCTCTGGATAAGGTGTTGTTAAAAGATATCTTCCAATTAAATGATCCCAATACCCAACATAGTGCCCCCCATCTGTTACACTTGGACGTTTTCCAATTGTCTGGACAAAATAACCATAATCCCACCAGTGAACAAAAATATCTCTTTCTCCTGTATTCTCTCTCGCCCAGTCCATTGCATTTTGCCACTGATAATTAGCAGCAGCTCCAACATACATTGCTTGTTGAGAAGTAGATTGATAATACTGATATCCTGAAAAACTTACTGCAATTAAAGATATTATAAGCATAATAATTAAAATAATTTTAAGTAGCTCATCCTTAGCTTCCTTTGAGTAAATATACAGTCTATTTATTGCATAACCAACAGAAATGCAAACAAATGGTGTAATCATTAAGAAAACTCTTACTGCACTTCTCCCATTCATAATAGATAACAATATTATAGCAATAAGCAAGATTATATTTGAATCTGCACTAAATCTCTCCTTAAGATACTCCCAAAAAAATACACCAAAAAATAATAAAATCCCAGATAAATAAAATAACTGACTAAGTAAACTTTCTCCATTAAATAAGCTAGTAGATGAGATTCTGCTAAATAATATAGCAAAAATAAGATAAATCCAAGATAATGCTAAAAAGATTTTAGATTTTTTGCTCTTTATATTTTTTACAAATTCAAAACCTAAAATCATTGCTCCAAATACAAATAAATAAAATATTATCTTCCCTGTCTGTCCAACCCAGTCATTAAGATAAGGCTGAGCATTTTCAGCTACTGTCAATCCTATTCTTCCAACACCAAACGGAAATAAAAGTCTATACCATATTTCTTTAATTACCACAAAAATACTCTTCCCAACAAATGGAAGAGAAATAACTCCAATTAAAATAGTAATTAATAATGAATATAATTTTTCATACTTTTTTTGTATATATTTGCTTTCTTTTATCTTTGGTAAAACTCTTCCAATAAAATAATCAATAATTATAAAACCTAAAACAAAAGGAACCACTAAACCATAAGATAAGAAAAATCTATGATACATACTTGACATTCCTAATCCAAATACTCCAGTAAATACAACACTAGCAAGTATTAATGAAGAAAAGAAAGCAAGAGATTTTAATTTACTCTCTGAATTTAATAAATAATACAAGAAAAAAGCAAAAGGAATAGCCGAGATAACAAATGTTGCCCCCCCTCCCCAGCAGCTTATAACTAAAGCCATTCCAAATCCAGTTAATATACCATAAACTACTGTATTTTTCCAATTCTTCTCAAAATTCTTTAGTGCCAATGCATAAATTAAAAAACACAAAAATATAGCTCCCATACCCATTATATCATGATCTGCAAATCCTGCTACTGACCTATGCAAGTACGGAGGAGAGTATGCTAAAAGAGTTGTAGCAATTAAAGCAGCTAATTTTGATTTTGTTAAAAAATAAGCAAGCAGAAAAAATAATATTAATCCAATTGAATAAAGGATTACAGGAGAATAAACAGCTGCATCTAATAAAGAAAAACTAGAATTAAATATTTTAACTATATCCCATACTAAAATAATAAATTTAGGCAAAAGTTCTTTAAGCCAACCAGAAGGAGGATTTGCTCCAATATAATGCATGTTATCTATTTCAGGAAGTCCATTATTATCTACAGCTGTCTGAGCAATTCTATAGAAATACTGGGCATCTAAATCTGCAAGACTATAATTTCCAGTTGTTGAATCTATTAAATTATCTAAATTAGATACTCTAATAGAAGTGCTAGCTATTAATACAATTAAAAAGAATATTATTGTTAATGCCCACTGAACTTTTTTATTTTTGAAAAAATGAAATATTTGCTTAAATTTTTCCTTGTAATTTATTTTTGTGCTAATTAAGCTATCTTCTGTCATCTAAAATCAGAACAAATTTCTATTTATAAGCTTTATTTTTATAAGAAGTATAGAATGCCAATGATTATTATGGCTATTTGGAATAAATTGATTAGACAAACAACTTCTTCCTCATATGCTTTTTTACTTGGCTTGATTTTCTTAAGCAAGTATATTGCCAGATGTTCTAATCCATAAATTTTATCATAAGGCATGTCAAGACTGCCATCTGGATTTAATTTCCCAAAACTCTCTTTATTTAATCTTCCACGAACCTTTAAAATTACCTCTAAAATATACGGGATAAAAAAGATTACAGCTATTTTTTCTATATTTCCCAGTATTGCTATTGAAGCTATTAATGCCCCAGTACTGTAAGTTAAAATATCTCCAGGAAAGATTTTAGCAGGATATTTATTAAATAAATAAAAAGCTATTAATGAAGCTACCATGCAAAGAGCAATTATACTCAACCAAGCATTCCCAGTAATATAAGTTACATAAGCAAGTGCAGAAAGAATTAATATTCCTTGACTTGCTTCCAATCCATTATATCCTGCAAGAAAATTAAAAGTAGTTGTTGCTCCCAAAACTCCTATAGGAATTATTAATAAAGGATATAATATCCCAAAATTAATTGCCCCTAAAAATGGAAGACTCATGGTAGAGCTACCAGCATTAATTACCATTAAAGGTATGGCTGCGAAAAATATAATAAACATTCTTAATTTTTTGCTCAATCCCTTTTTCCATCCCAGTAAATCATCTATCATTCCTACAACAGATGCAATCAGTATAACACATAATAATGCAAATATCTCAGTCATTTCAGTTCCAATTCCAAAATAAAAAGTTTTTAATGCAATATATAATAAAACCCCTATAGAAACCCCAAGCAATACACTTATTCCACCACCCTCAGCAACTTCTCTTTTATCTAATTTATGCATATCTCTCCCAACCATTTTCTCAGCATGAGCTCTTTTTATCCAAAATGGAAGTATTATTAGAGTGCAAAAGAAACTGATTATTATTACAGAAAATATCAAAGGTTCCATATACTCTCTTGTTTTCTTGTATTTTTAAATTTTTCAATTAGAACAAAAGAGGAGTAATATATACCTCAACAATTGCTGCTAAAAATAAGATAATTAGGGCCATAAAAAGGAGAATTATTGTATTTTCTATAATTCTTAAAAATTTCTTATCTCTAAACCCGTGTCTAATGGCTCCCACTCCAAAAATTCCTCCAGCAAGAGCTGTTATAAAATACGCAGCAATTTCAGGAAATCCATGAATCATATATCTCAAGATTCCAAGGGGTATCTCTTTTATCTGATACTGAGTAAAAATACCAATTGCTCCTGCAATTACACTAGCATTCCATGCTAAAATAAATATAGCTCCTGCACCAAAAATAAGAGAGAACATAAGTGTAAATATCATTACATAAACATTATTTTCTAATATAGATAAAAATCTAATTTGTTTTGTTACAGCACCTGTTGGTTGAAATGGCTTGGTAAACGAGTATTTAGCAACACAATCATCTAGATTTACTCCTGGATTGTTTATTACACAGTAAGTCTCTATCTGAGCATTAAATAACATTGAATTTTGCAAAACCATATACCAAAATGCAAAAGCAACTATAAATCCAAGAAAAAGCCATAAAAATGCAAGCATAGCATCATTGTGAGCCTTCCATACTCCCCAAAATCCCTCAACTTCCTCATCTTCTTTTTCTTCTATATTAATTATAAAATACATAAATGGTAGTGAAAACATAACACAAAAAGTAACAACAATTAACCCAGAGAATCTTGAAAGTACAGCATCTGCTGAAAAAAACCAGTTTACTAGCAACAAGGAAAGTGTTGCATAAACTAATCCCACAAAAAACATTTTCCACGGCCCTTTTTCACCTTCCCGTGGATTAATTAACATCTCTAGCATTTGCTATTAAAGTTTCAGAGGTTTTTTAAAGTTTGGGTTATTTATCCTTACATGAACAAACAAAAGAGGTTTGAGAGCATAGTTCAGGATATTAAGAGAATTAAAATCCAGGGTGCAAGGAGTATTGCAAAAAATGCTTTAAAGGCATATCATTTAATTCCAACTAAAAAATCAAAACAAAGACTTCTCTCTTCTCGTCCAACTGAACCAATGATGAAAAATATACTGGAAATGGCTGATAAAGAATCTTATAAAAAAATACTAAACCATTTTGATGATGCTCAAAATAAGATAAATAAAAATATCCTAAAATTAATAAAAAATAATGATGTAATCTTTACTCACTGCCACTCCACAAATGTTTCCAATGCTCTTGTTTACTCAAAGAAAAAAGGAAAAAGATTTGAAGTTTATAATACAGAAACTCGTCCATTATACCAAGGAAGAAAAACTGCAAAAGAACTAAGAAAAGCAGGGATAAAAGTAACAATGTTTATTGATTCTGCCTTGGGAATTGCACTAGGAAAAGAACAAGGAACAAAAAAAGTTGATAAGGTTTTTTTAGGTGCAGATGCCTTAACAAAAAAAGGAATTATAAATAAGGTTGGAAGCAAATTAATTGCTCAGATATCTAAAATAAATAAAATTCCAGTATATATAATTGCAGACTCTTGGAAATTTACAAAAAGCAAGGTTCCTATTGAGCAAAGAGGATTAAATGAAGTCTGGGACAAAGCTCCAAAAAACATTAAGATAAAAAATCCAGCTTTTGAATTTGTTCCTAAGAATTATATTCATGCAATTGTTTCTGAACTAGGAGTTTTAAGTTATAATAATTTTTTGAAAAAGTTTTAATCACTTTCCCTGTTTTTTCTGATGCTCTAATATTATATTTTGTATTTGATTATTCATCTCTTCAAGGTTACCTTCTAATTCTCTTTTAATTTCTTCAAGTTTTTTTAATTGTTCTTTTATTATCTTTTGTGTCTCGGGTATGCTTTTTTCAACTAAATTCTTCCCCCCAATATCTACTATAAGTTCCTCTGAAACAAGTTTTGCTTTAATAAAAATGCCTTTTCCAATAGAAGCTAGAATTTCTTCTCCTGTTTTTCCTTTTAATTCATCCAATCCAAAATTAATAGAGCTTACATCAACTATTGCTTTTTCAATTGCTTGCAATTGCTGTCCAATATTATTCATTTGCTGTTCATACATGCTTAATTTAAATAAAATTTCTTGTTGTGCTTTATCTTCCATAATTATCCTTCCTTAAACTACTTTTAAAATCTTTCTAAGAATTATACTAGAGATAATTCCTGCAGGGATATACCACCATATCCAGCCCGAGAGTACAGTAGAATAGACTCCTCTAATCCACCAGAAGAATAGAATCAAAGGAATAAAAGATATTAGTATTGGTTTAAAAGAGTGTTTCATAAGTTCCATTGTGCATGCCATCATTTCTTTCTGAACTTTTAATGCATCTTCAGAACCAAGAGGAAAACTTTTTAGATTAATTTGGCATTGTTTTTGCTTGTCTTTAAGCTCCCTCATCTTTGGCTGATTTGTAAGGAACTTAGTTACTAGAGTCATAACTAAGGTAACTAAAAATGCTAAAACAATCACACTTAATTTAGGATTAGCAACCATCCATTCTTTAATAACCATACTTGACAAAAGAAAACATCTTTTTTAAACCTTAACCACCCATGAATTTTCTTAGTGCAGGATTCATATCTGCTTCATGTTGCTGTGCAATGTTCTGATACATCTGGAACATTATCATTATCACTAAAAGAATTGCTGTACCAGAAACTAGTGCTCCAAGAAGATTTGTAATTGATGCTAGGAATCCTATTGCTAATCCACCCATTATTGTTAATGGAAGAATATATCTTTCAAGGATACTTTCCAAAATCCTTATATCCTGCCTAAATCCTGCAACTTGTAAACCTGATGAAGCAATATTTTGTGCTTGTGTTTTAGAATCCATTCCAGAAGTTTTAACCCAGAAAACAGCAAATATTGTAGAGAAAAGCATAAAGAAAAGCGTATGAGTTACTCCTTGTAATAAAAGAATCCAGCTAAATCCTCCTCTAATTGTTAATTCCAGCAAATTTGTTGAACCAATCCAAAAAGCAAAACCTGAAACTGCCTGTCCATTAACAAAATGCCCTAGGAAATTAAAGTATGAAACCACTTTAGCAAATCCAGTACAAACTCCTCCCTCTATTAAGCACGGAGCAGCAGCATTCTCAACTAAACTTCCAAATAATTGAATATTTGCCACCAATGCAGCAGTTAAAATTACTGGAATAACTGAAGCATAAAAAAATGCAAGAGGCCATTTAACACTATATCCTCTAATTCTTCCAAATGAAAGAGGGATTTCTACTTTAAGTGATTGAGCCCAGACAACAAGTAAGAAAATTAGTATTGTGGTTGTTATAGCTGCAGCAGCAGATAAAAATGCTGTGCTATTTGCTAAAACAAGTGATTGTATTAAAATTAATACTTTCCCAGAACAAGCTGCACCAGATTCACTTGAAAAGTTCAAAAGACAATTTCTTCCTTGAGTATCAATAAATTGAAATGCTCCTGTTATTAGTCTCCAAGATACTCCTGCAGCAATAAATAAACTTACTCCGCTTCCAAATCCCCATTTAGAGGTTACTTCATCCATATAAAATATTGCCAGTCCTCCTAATATCAACTGCAATATCACCATCCAAGCAAAACCAGGAACTGCTTGAAGTCCTTGCATATATACATAAATAAATGCTTCAAAAACTATGAAAAACATTACTAAAATCTTTTGAACTCCTTGAAAGAATTTTTTCCCTTCTTCAGTCTTTGTATCAATGTTAATTATTCCTGAACCTGTTAAAAGTTGAAGAATAATAGAAGCCATTACTATAGGTCCAATACCCAAGCTGATTATACTTCCAAAATCTGTACCTAGGATTATTGCAAGATACTCAAATCTCGACAATGCATTTTCTGAAAGCCCAAATAAAGGAATATTTGCAAGAATAAAAAATAATGAAAGGATTATTATTGTCCACTTTGCCTTAGTCTTAAAATCTACTTTTTTTTCTTCAGGCTTTCTAACTTCAGGAATTAAAAAGAATATTTTTCGTAAGTCCATTTTACTTCTTATTCAGCAGATTCCTCAACAACTTCTCCTTTTATTTTTTTAACTGGAAGCTGTATCTTTCCACCAACTTTTTCAACTTTTTTTATTGCTGATTCAGAAGCTTCTTTAGCTTTTATAATTAACTTATCTTTTACTTCCCCATCTCCAAGTATTTTATAATTACTTAAATCAATTTCAAAAGAATCTCCCTTTTTCTTTCCGTATTTATCTAAGTAGAGTTCTATTTGTTTAAGGTTAATTCTTAGTCTTTTATCCCTTTCAGTTTTCTTGCTTGTTATTCCTTGTTTTCCAAAATATCCATGCCCGTATAATTTTAAGATAAGATTCTTTTTTTGGTCTGCTCTCTTCCCTGTCCCAGCCATTCCCTTTCCACCTCTATGTCCAGAGCCCTTTTTCTTTTTTCTGGAGCCAGTTCCGTGAGTGCCCATTCCTCTTCCTCTATACCTTGTTTTCTTTTGTCTTTTGTGTGTTTTCATAGCATCCTCATTACAAGCTCATTTATTTTATCTTTATGGTTCCCTAAAACTCCTTTTGGGAAATTTTTCTTGGATTTTATTCCTTTTCTAGGAGAATGTAACCTAAAAAAAGGCTTTAAATTAAATTCTTCATATTTTGAACCTTTAGCTATTCCTTCTGCAGCTTTTTTTACATCTATTTTCTTTTTTTTATCTATTGCTTTCCCTCTATTAGTAATAATTTCTTCAAAGGTTTGATTATTTATCTCTCCAAATGCAACATGATGTCTTATTTTATTTAACATCCCTATTTTTTCTTTTGTAGGATTTATAACTGTGCAAGTATATTTTCTCCAAAGACCCATTCTCTTAAAAGTCTCTTTTACTTTGTGATTCATTCCAACTTGTCCGCTAATTCTTATAATGCAAATCATTTTTGCTCTCCTTTATTTGTTTTATTTAGAGCATTTATGCAAGCTTTAACTAAGTTAAATGTAGTTCTAACACTTCCAAAAGTTTTGCTATAAACATCCTTAATTCCAGCTAATTTCAAAACTTTTTTTAATTGGTCTCCTGCTACTAATCCAGTACCTGGAGCTGCAGGTATAAGAATCACTTTCACACTTCCAGATTTTCCTTCTATCTTAAATGGAATACTTGTATCTCCTCCACCAACACTATCAAAACTTCCATCCCCTGTGATTACTTTACTTATATTTAATTTTGCTTTTCTAATAGCCTTGTCTCTTGCAGGGAGAGTCTCCTTTGATTTTCCAATTCCAATACCAACATGCCCTTTTTCATCCCCTACTACTGCCATTGCAGAGAAAGTTGGAACATTTCCTTCTTTTTTCTTCCTTTGAGTCTGTCTCCAAGCCCTTCTTTTTCCTCCTCCAAATTTACCTTTTGATTGCCCAATTAATATCAAATCTGTTTTAACATTTAGCAATGAATCAACTATCTCTGACTCTAGGATTTTTCTTCCTTGCTTGAGGATTTCATCAATATTTTTTATCTTCCCTGATTTTACTTCTTTTCCAAGCTGAGTTTTAGGAACCCATGCTTTTAATTTTTCTTCTGTTTTCTCTTCTTCTGTTTTTCTTCTGTTTAAAAATTCTTTTTTTACTTCTTTTTCAATCATTTGCTCTGCTATTGCTACTTCTTCATCTAGTTTATCAGCTTCTATTGGCTTTTCAGATAAATCTTCTATATTTTCTTCTAATTTTTCAGTTATTTCGTTTTCTTCCATTATGATTTTTCTATCTTTGATTTAATTTCATTGAAATTAATTTTCTTTGTTAAATGCTCACCCATAATCCTATCTTCAGAGGGCAGGGTTTTTTTATCAACTTTTATTTTTAATCCAGAATCTCCTAAGCCCTTAAGGAATGCAAATAATTTGTTTTTATGAATTGTTTTTAACATCCCAAAATCTACTACAGGCAAATCTAATTTTTTTTCTATAATCTTTTTCCCCATTAATAATCCCATAAGATATGATGCAGGAATGGTCTTCAAACTTCCTTGATTTTCCTTAGGCCACCCATATCCTAAAAGGATTTTTGAATTTATTCCAATAATTATTTTATCTTGGGCTGCAATACTCTCCACATATTGTGCAGTAACATATCTATTTGTCTTTCTAAACACTATTCTTGGTCTCTGACTTTTTAAAATATTTTTTCTAACTAAATAATCTGTTTTTCCTTCTCTTCTTCTTCTTTTTGAAACTTTCATTTTTCTATCTCCTTAAGATATTCTTTTAAATGAGCTTTACTCTTAAATAATTTATTTCTTATCTTTTTTCTAATTTCTTCTACCTCTTCTTTGCTTATTTTCCCTTGCTTTTTTAATTCTGTAATTATTCCCCTTAATTTTCTTGTAAGTAAAACATAATTCCTTTTTCTGTTTTTAACTTTTTTTCTTATATTCCCTGTTGAACGATGTATCTTTTTCTTCGAGCTCCTTCTTCCTTTTATATTTTTAATAATTATTGCTTTTTCTTTTATTAAATCCCTGATATCTTGTTTGGTTATAGCTTCTTTAATTTCTTCTAGTCTGCTGGTTACAAAAACTATTCTTCCTTTTCCAACTCCAGTCATTCTTGATGTAAGTTCTTTCTTTTTTCTTAAGTTCATTTTTTCTCCTTTATCTTTTTAAGAAATTTCTTTATATTTAGATTTTGTATTTCTAATCCTTTTTCTTTTGCCTTACTAACAATTTGGATTTTATTTTTCATTCCAATTTTAGCCAGGATTATTATTTCGTTCTTTTTTACTTTTTCCAAATCTTTTAAATTTCTCACTGTGACAGGATTTTTCCCATTTATTTTTCCTTTTGTCTCCTTATTTGTCATATACCCTCTGCTCACAATTACAGGGTATCCTCTTCTCTTTTCTCTCATAGGATTATCCCTTCCTCCAGGGTATCTCCATACTCTCTTCTTTTTGTTTCTCTTTCCTAGTTTTGAGTATTTGTACCAGATTCTTCTTAAAAATGTCATTCTGCTTTTCTCCAAGTTTTAGTTATTAAATAGATTCCATCTTGGAAGATTCTTCTATCCCTTTTTCTTATTATTGTGGCTCTTTCAAGATTAGCAGCAGCCTGTCCAGCAATTTCCTTATTTACAGATTTAATATTAATAATTTCCTTATTCACTTTAACTTCTGCCCCTTCTGGAATTTTAGCTTTCCTTGCTATCTTTTCTCCAAGAAAATTTTTTATTATGGCTTCATTGCCTTTTATTTCAACAGTAATTGGAAAATGACTATATACTACTTTTAGAATATATTCAAACTTTTCTTGAACCCCAACAAGCATATTTTCAATATGCGAGGCAATTGTGTTTATTCTCTTTTTCTCTTTTTTAGTTGCTTTTTTATCCCCAATCACTATTTTTTTGTCTTTTAATTCAAAAATTAATTTTCTCGTATCAAAAGTCCTTTTGTTTTCTCCTTCAGGGCCCTTAACAGTCAAGCTACTCCCTTTTAAAGTAGCTTCAACTCCTTCAGGTATTTTTATCTCTCTTATAATTTCTTTTCTCATTTTAGTAAAAATATGCTATTAAGCATCCTCCTGTATTCTCTTCTTTTGCTTCAATATGAGTCATAAGTCCTTTATTTGTAGAAATAATAATTATCCCTATGTCTCTTGCAGGCAGATATCTCCTTCTGTATTTTTCAATTTGAGTTGCATCAACTGTAAATCTTGGTTTCACAGCCCTGCATTTAGAAAATTCCCCAAGTGTAATTTCAATGCTTTTTTCTTTGCTGTTAATTTTGTACTTCTTTACTGCCCCTTCTTGTTTCATTATCTTTAGAATCTCAACTAACAAATTAGAAATCCTTTTTATATAAACAGATTCCTTTCTAGCTCTTTTAGCATTATACATTACATTCAATGCATCTGATACAATATCTTGTGACATTTTAACTATATTTTTGAAAACCGATCTCTTCAGCAATATCCCTGAAGCAATGTCGGCATAAATTTAATCCATATGAACTGATGTGGGCGCCAAATCTTCCGCATCTCTCGCATTTTTTAACTGCTATTCCAATTTTTCTTTCTTTTGGTTTGTTATGTTTTAGGAATTTATCTCTTATTACTGGTTTGCTTTTTAATTGTTTTAATATCTTTCTCCAATCACTTGCAGTCATTTGAATTCCTCCTGGAAGACGAATGAGCTAGGAATTTTAATTTCTTGTTTCATTTGAATTCCTCCAATTTCTTTGGTTCCTTTAGCTTACCTACAAATTTAGTTTGAAAATTATCTTCCATAAATTGGATTATTTCTTGTCTTGTAATTACCTGTCTTTTTGAAACTTTTCCTTTTTTTATTTTTCTAAGGCTTACTCTTCTTCCAGCCCTTTTAAAAACAATTGTAACATCTAATCCTAAAATTCCGATATCTCTTTGATACTCTACTCCAGGTATTTCAAGGTACTCTTTTATCCCAAAAGAAAAGTTATTCTCGCTTATTTGTCTTTTTCTTATTATATTATCTACTGCAATAAGCATTTTCTTTATAACTTCTTCTGGATTTTTTCTTATTGTAATAACTGCTCCAACTTCAAGTCCTGGCCTTACTCCTAGTGTAGGAATTCTTTTTCTTGACTTTCTTCTTGAAGGGGTTCTTCCAGTTAAAAGTTTTAATAATTTTACCCCTTTTTCAAGAATATCTCCTGTTCCACCTACGCTTAGTACTACTTTTTCTATTCGAATATTTCTCATTTTGTTATTTTTTTTATCTATCATTTTATTCCACTACCATTATTTGTTTAATTAAAACATTAATTTTCTTGCCATCTGAATCAATTGATGCCATTTTTCTTTCTGGATTTATTTTTAATATTTTTCCAGTATATCCAGAGTGTTTTCCAGCAAAAACAATTATCCTTGAGCCATCTTTCATTGGAAGGCACTTTTCAATTTTTTTATCTTTGAAATTTACTACAACCGAATCATTAATATTGCATTTAATATCTGAAATAAAATTTCTTCCATCTCCTAAATTTAATTGAACCTTTTTCTCCTTAAGAATTGTCTTATTAGTAATTTTAGCAACTTTTTTCCCAGCTTCATTTTCTTTTATTACATTTATCATAAATTTACCTTTGTCTGACAATCCTAAACTATAATTCTTTTTTGTTGGGATGATTGTTATTTTATCAAATAATAATATTCCTGCTCTTTCTTCTATCGCTAGCTTGCCATTTATTAGGATTTTCTTTTCATGTATTGATTTTTTGACTTCTTTTCTGTTTTTAGCAACTTTAAGCATGTCCCTTAGCACAACTAAAAGTGGGACTCCATTCTGCCCCCCAAAAGTAGGGCTAACTATGTAGGCTGTTCCCTTCTTCTTTATTGGCCAGCTTTTTGGAGCTGATTGTCTTTTCATATGTTTCATTTTGATTCTCCTGACTTTTCCTTTTCAATTTTTTTCTTAAATTTTGATTCTCTATTTTTATCTCCCAACTCTAATTCTATTATTTGTAAATTTGAAGGTTGAAGTCTGACGCCAACATTTGAACCATCGTGTTTCTTTACCTGGATTCCTTCAACTTTTACTTTTGACTTCTTTAAATCAACTTCTAAAATTTTTCCTGTTTTTTTCTTAAATTTCCCCTTCATAATTTTTATAGTATCTCCTTTTTTAACTGGAATATTTCTTTTTCCATATTTTTCTCTTAATTCTTTTGAAAGATTAACACTCACAAATTTTTTCCTTAAGTGTAATGGAGCATTATATCTAAATTTTCTTTGCTTCCTTGGCAGCTTGCTCGCCTTCCATGTTGTTGAAAATTCTTTTTTCATTTTAATATATTATTGAAGCTATTTTAGCCACTGATGGCCAACGCTCCATAACCTCCCTTGCTACTGGCCCTTTAATCTGGGTTCCTTTTGGATTTCCTTTATCATCTTTAAGTATAGCCACTGCATTGTCTTCAAAACCCACTCTCTCCCCATTTAATCTTCTATAAGGTTTCTTTAATCTTATTATTACTGCATCAAAAACTTTTCCTTTCATTTCAGGATTGCCTTTTCTTATACTTACTTTTATCCAGTCAGCAACTTTCCCATTTACTTGCTTTCTTTTTTTAGCTTTGAATTTTTTTACTGCCACTAGCCTGGCTATCTTTGCTCCACTATTGTCGGCAACTACTAATTCAGCTCCTAAATTCACTCCGCCAGTTGTTCTAGCACTTATAGCCTTCATTTGGCAACTCCTGTTGACGAATGAGCTAAAAATTTATTTTTTTGCTTCATTTTATGCTCCCTTCTTTAATTTTTTTAGTGACTATAAAATGGATTATTTTACTTAATGGTCTGCATTCTTGAACCTGTATTAAATCTCCAAGATTAATTTCTTTTTCCAGGATTTCAGGAAGTCTTGCGTGAATCTTTGTTCTTGATTTAGCATATCTTTCATATTTTTTTACATAAATCATTCTTTCAAATTCTATTGTTACTCTTTTAGGGAATTTTCTAATGACTTTTCCCTCAAAGATTCTTCCTCGAGTTCCAATTCTTTTTTCTTCTATAGCCCCAGCTATTTTTTCCTCTTGGATTTTACTCTCTGTTTTTTCTTTTTTCTTTGTCATTTTGTTTTTTCTGAAAGGTTTTATTCCTCTATTGAGTTCTCATCAAACCCAATCCTTACCAGGGTTGGTTTGATTTTCTTTCTGTGGTCCCCTTGGAGTTCTATTACCCCATCTTTTGAGGTTCCTCCACAGGCAAGCTCATTTTTCAGAGCTTTAGCGGTTTTTTTTATGTCGATTCCTTTATCAAACCCGCTCACTATGGTAACAATCTTTCCATATCTTTTCTTGTCTGTTGTTACCTTTATTTTTTGCGAACTCTTCGCGAGGTCTTCCCATTCAATTGCCTGTATAGGCAATCCTGTCTTTGGATCTATTTCCATAGGTATTTATTTGTTCAACTTCTCCTTTGATTTTTCATCTTCGGATTTGTTGAATGTAAGCAATTTTGCTATGGTTCTTTTAACTTCTTTTACTTTTGAACTTCCTGCTTTTGAAGCAGTTACTTTAGCTTTTACTAATTCTAATTTTAGTTCTTTTAACTTTTTCTCTCTATCTTCTCTATTCATGTTTTTTATTTCTTTATTCTTTATCATTTTCTACCTTTTTTTCTGTCTTTTTTCTAGTTTTTTTCTTTGGTTTTTCAATTTCTTCTTCAACAGAATTTAATTTTAATTTGCTAATCATAGATTCATCTATATTTATTCTATCAATCAATTTTGCATCTGGAGAAAGGATTGCTACCCTTACTCCCACAGTCCCGGGCCTTGTTTCTGCTCGTGATTGGGCCCTGTCAACAACTTTTGCAGCATCCCCTGTTTTCTTTATGTATCCTTGCGCAAATCTCCATTGCTTGGCTCTTGCACTTGGGAGTTTCCCATGAAGTCTTATTTCAGTTCCTAGGGCTCCGGCATTCATTATCTTTTGTAGAGTCCTATATGCCAAAACTTTAAATTTTAATGGTCCCAATCTTTCAAGTCCTAATGCAATTTCATCTGCCATTAGTTGAGCATCAAATTCAGGCTTTTTAATTTCATCAATTTCAATATGTGGATTTTCAAGTTTAAACCGCGTCTTTAATACTCTAGTAAGCTCTTCTATCCTCTCCCCTTTTCTCCCAATAACTAACCCTGGTTTGTGAGTTGAAACAGTTATTTTTTCTCCGATTGGAGTATAAGAGATGTTTACCTTACTAACTTTTCCTTTTCCAAGTGATTCTTTAATATATTCTTTTATTGCAAATTCATCTTTTTTAAACCCAATTATCTTTCTTTCATCCATTTTTCTTTATCTCCATTTTTTCTTTAGCTACTAATTTTACATGAGTTCTTTTTCTTCTTACTCTCCCAAATGAACCCATAGGCCTGGCTGCCATGTTTGGAACTGCTTCAACTATTACTGGCTCTTCTATTCCATTTACATTCGCATTACCTGCAAGCCCTTTTAATAAAATTATAAATTCTTTAGATGCATTTTGCGGGTATCCCCCAGACATTATTCCTTTTCCTTTTCTATGAGGAATTTCCCCAGTCATTGGAAGAACTTTTTTCTTTTTTATAACTAACTCTAAATCTTTAATTGCATCCTCTATTGTTTTTCCCTTGATAAATTTACATATAGCTGAAGATACTTTTGTTGAAATAGGTAATGAAGTAGCATTTACAGTGGCTTCACTTTTTTTAATTACTGGTTTTGGGGTTTCTTTTTTCTTTTCTTCCTTAGGTTGTTCTGTTTTTTCCAGTGCTTTTGTTTCAACATTCATCTCAGATTGTTTTTTTATCTCCTGCTCTGGTTGTTTGATTTCTTTTATCTCTGCCTTTTGCTTTTTTGGAGCCTTTTCCTTTTTCTTTTTTCCAATTATTCCTACTTTTTTCATTGTTCTTTGTTCTGGATTGTAGTTTTTTTCTGTCATGTTTCTAGTGTTTAGACTGAGATTTTGTACCTTTAGTAGATCCAACACCTGCAGCACCGTGTTTTACTTTACTTCTTGTGTTTGAAAATTCTCCTAATACATGCCCCAGCATCTCAGCCACAACATCTACTGGAACAAATTCTCTGCCATTATAAGTACCTATTCTCATCCCAATCATCTGAGGAACAATTGTTAAATCCCTTTGATGAGTTTTTATTGGCTTATTCTTTGAGAGTTTTATCTTAGCCCTGTTTATAAAATCCTCAATTTTCTGGAATTGTCTTAAGACATTTCTTTTTCTTCGAGATTTTAAGAGTTTAGCAAACTCTCTAACCTCCATTGCCTGAAGTTCTTCCAGTGATTTTCCCCTATATAAAAATTGTTTTTTTGTTATTATTTCTGCCATTTTATTTCCTTTTACCTGTTCTTTGCGGTCTTATTAGTCCTACCTTTCTTCCAGCAGGAGCATTTCTCTTAGCAATTTTTGACTTAATTCTCTTACCTCTACCTGAGCCAAACGGATGATCAACAACATTCATCTTAACTGCAGATGTTCTCGGCCATAATCTATTTTTAGCTCTCATCATATAGTGCATTTTTCCAGCTTTGATTATTGGTTTTTTTAATCTTCCAGAGCCTGCAATCTCTCCGATAGTAGCTCTGCATCCAGGATTAAATTTTCTTTCTTTTTTTGAAGGAAGCAATACAAATACATCATTCTCTATAATCTTGCTTATTTCAGCACAATTTCCCCCAGTTCTGATAAAAATTCCTCCGTCTCCTGGTCGTGATTCAATATTATAAATTCGTGTTTTCATTGGAATATCTTTTAATTGAAGAATATTTCCTTCCTTAATTTCTTTTCCCCCAAAACTAACTTTCTGCCCTTCTATCATTCCTTTAAATGCAGGAATGTAAAATACTCCTTTGTTATATTTTATTTTTGCTAATGGAGAAGTATGAGCTGGAGAATTTAACAATTTAATAACAACTCCTTCTCCAGATAATTCCCTTGGATATCTAATTTTATATCTGAATGCTTGCCTTCTAACTCTATAAGTGTTGCTTCCTCTTCCTCGTCTTTGTTGGATTATCCTTTTTCCCATTTTATATCATCCCTAATTTTGTAGCAAGATCCATTGCTGGAAATTCTTTTTTTAATTTAACATAAGCATATTTTTTATTGTCTTTAATAAGAGTTTGAATTTTATCCACCTTCACACTCAATGTACTTTCAACTTCTTTTTTTATTTCGTCTTTGTTTCTTTCTTTTTCAGTCTCAAATGTCAAGACATTATTACTTTCAATAAGCATTACTGCTTTTTCAGTTATTAATGGCCTCAATGTAATTGTTTTTTTCATTTGCATCTTTCTCCAAGATTTTTAATTGCTTTTTCAGTATAAAGTGTTAATCTCCCTAATCCCCCTCTAGCTAAATCTAAAATATTAACATCTTTTGCTTTTTTAACATCAAATCTGCTTGTATTCATTTTTTCATCATTTCCTATAACAATAAGTAAACCAGCATTGCTTTTGTATTTTCTTCCTCTTAATTTCCCCTTACCACTTCTTACTTTTTTCTTTTTTATTGCTAGCTCAAATAATCCCCCAAGAATATTTTTTAATCCTGAAAGTAATTCCTTAAATTTTAATGAAGTTATTTTTGATTCTGCAACAAATGGCAATTTTTCTATTTTTTTGTCTTTTAATCTTTCATATCTCTTTGACATTTCTGTTTGATTTGCCGTAGCACTTAATGCAGATTGTAAACCTATTCTCATCTCTTTTTTATTTATTTTTAGAGGATTCATTCTTGCGATAATCTTTGGAGGATGAGCTCTTCTTCCACCTCTTGCAAATGGAACTTCTGCTGCCTCCCAATTAAATTGTGAACCTTTTTGAGAAAATATTTTTCTAGGAACTCTTGACATACCTCTTCCATAACCACTTCTCCAAACATGTCTTCTATGGACTACTTTTCCTTTAGCTGCATGTTGTTTCCCAGCCATTGGAGACGGAGAATAAGGTTGTTCTCTTTTTTTAGCTTCAACAATCTTAGATACAATGTCTTCCCTTATATTGCTAGAAAAGCAACTAGGAAGTTCAATTGTTCCTTTTTCCTTTCCATTTATCTCTAGTATTTTGGCTTTCATTCTGATTTTCCTCTATGTTTAATCTGGATGAATGAAAATTTTATATTTGCTTTCATATTATTTTAATAATTTCAAAAGATTTTTTTAATTGTTTTTTAGTAGGTCTTGCAGAGCTATTTAAAACTAATTGTCTTTTTGCAGGGCCTAGAACAGAACCTCTAATAAGCATATAGTCTGCTTGAACATTTCCATAATTGCTGATATTCTTGAATTTCCCTTGGGATTTTCCAATTTCAAGTATCTTATTATTATATACAATTCTTGTGTTCATTCCAGTCTGTCCTGCCATCGGAACTCTGAATGTTACTCTGGAAGGATGCCACGGGCCAATGCTTCCAACTTTTCTAACTCCTTTTTCAGACTTATGGTGCCTCAATTTAATTCCAAATCTCTTTACAGGACCTTGAAAACCTCTTCCCTTAGTAACTCCTCTTAAATCTACTAACCCCCCCTTTTCAAAAAAATCTAATACAGATAATTCTTTAGATAAGTTTTCTTTAATAAATTTAATTTTTTCTTCCTTACTTCCTTGTAAACCAATTTCAATTATGTCCGGAGTTTTTTTTACTCCTGTTTTTTTAGGTTGAGAATATGCAATTATAGTAACATCATCATAATCTTCTGGCTTTATATCCTCTATTTTTTTGCCTGCTTTTTTTGGAATTTTAATTACCCTTTTAAGTTCTTTATCTAAATTATCAGAGACAATATCTTTCATTGTAATCCCGTTTTTATAAAATCTAACTGAAAGAATCTTCATTGTAGGGCATTCAAGAATTGTTATTGGCATAGCAATCTCTTTTCCTTTAGTCATTGAATCAGGAGTATTATCCTTTGTAATAGCAGTAGCCATCCCGCATTTATAGCATATAAAACCCTTTAGAGGTTTTTTAGAAGAAATTGTGCCCCAGTTTACACTAGGTAAGATTTTACTCGCTCTCTTTCTCGGCCAGTATTGCAGGCTTCCTTTTCTCGGCGCACTTATTTTTGCCATTTGTTATATTTCTAGATAAAGCGGAACTTATCATTTTTCTTACCCTGGAATAAAATACTTAGAAAAAGGGGCTTTTTAAAGGTTTTTACGCTTCAAAACCATACTCTTTTACTGACTCTATCCCATTAATTTTAGACTTCCTTATTATCTTTCCTTTTCTTTTAGATTCTTCTCGTATTTTTGCAAAATCTTTGCTGTTCTTAAGCTCATCTGGAATTATAATATGTTCAATTAGAAAGGTATGATTTATCTCAGCTTCTTTAAAATCTGGTTTTTCAAAGATAAAATCTTCTGCAATTGACTTATCATTTGTTTTTAAAGAGCAAAAATCTACTTTAGGCATTTCATCTTTCTTGCTCCCTGGCTTAGCAGATTTAGGAGCTTTTGCCTTGATTTTTAATTTGTTTTCTTCTACCTCAAAGCTTAATGCAAAAAAGTTTTTTGGGAATTCATTTAATAAAGATAAAATTTCTTTCCCAGACATTTCCTTGTCAATTAAATATCTTTTTACTCCTTGAAATTGCTTAATTTCTACAAAATCAATTTTTCCCTTTAAATTTGCAGTTGAAACTATTGCACCAGTAACTTTTGTTTTTTTATCATCAAGTTTTTTAGCCATAGCATTAACTAAGTCATTGGCAAACTCTGCACTAGTATTTATAGAGTATTTTCCAGAAGAATTTTTAGCTTTAATCAATGCCCTATTTTTAAACTCCCCCTTGCTAAACTTTTGAAACTGAATATGAGTACCAAAATCTGTTCTTCCCTCGATGGTCTTTTTTATAAAATCCATATTATAAAATCTATTAGTTAATTTATAAAACTTCTCTAATTTACAAAACTTTATAAATTTAAACTACCTCGTCTCAGTAACATTAACATGGATGATTCGTATTTTAAAAAGATAGTCACTATGATTGCTCTGGCAATCTTAATAGTTTTATCTTTTTTTATTTTAAGGCCAATATTAATTGCAATAATCTTTGGAGTCATTTTAGCATTTGTTTTATCTCCTGTTGAAGATTGGATGAGCAAAAAATTAAAATCAAGAACCCTTTCAGCAACCATCATTTCAGTAGCACTAATCATTTTGCTTATTTTACCTATATGGTTCCTTACTCCTATTATAATTAATCAATCACTTAAGATTTATTTCTCAACTCAGCAAATGGATTTTGTAACCCCTCTTAAAAATATCTTACCATCAATATTTGCTTCGCAAGATTTTTCAAGAGAAATTGGTTCAATAATTTATTCTTTTGTAAATAAAAGTGTAAATTCGTTTGTAAATTATTTCTCTGGATTTATTTTAAATTTCCCAATTTTATTGATGCAATTTGGTGTTGCATTTTTCACTTTTTATTTTGTATTGAGGGATAAAGAAAATTTAATTTCCTATATCAAGAGTCTTCTTCCCTTTTCAAGGGATGTTGAAGAAAAAATATTCGAGCAAACCAAGGGGATTACAATATCTGTTTTATACGGGCAAATTATTATGGGATTAATTCAAGGTTTTATTACTGGTGCAGGATTTTTAATATTTGGAGTTCCAAATGCATTAATATTAACTATTTTGGCTTGCATAGCTGGAATATTGCCAATAATCGGGACTACAGTAGTATGGGTTCCAGTAGCAATATATCTTCTTGTAATAGGCAATCCTATTGCTGCAATTGGGATAACTATTTTTGGTTTGATTGCAGTATTTATTGATAATATTCTTAAGCCAATCTTTGTTTCACGTAGAGTAAGTATGCCTTCTTCATTAGTTTTAATAGGAATGGTTGGTGGGTTTTTATTCTTTGGAGTTTTAGGATTTATCCTTGGTCCATTAATTCTTGCTTATCTACTTATTCTTTTAGAAGTTTATAGAAATAAAAGAATACCTGGAATTTTGGTCCAAGAGCCAGCGCAAAAGATTAAGATAAGTATATAAAATATATTTTCTTATTTTTTCTTAGAGGTGAAAAATGGATTTAAAAGTTAAAATTCTAAAGTGGAAGGCAGGCATCCCTGTTGCTATGATTCGAGAAGAGACTGCTATTAAAATAGGTGTTCGAGCAAATGATAGAATTTCTATAAAGACTCAGGGGGAAAAAGAATTTACAACTATTCTTGATACTATTGGAGGAAATTTTATACATAAGGATCAGATAGCAATTTCTTCAGAAATTACTCATATATTAAATTTAAGAAAAGCTCAAAAAGTTGAAATAAAGTTAGCTCCAAGAGCAGACAGCCTAGATTTCATTAAAAAGAAGCTGAATAATAATGCCCTCTCCAAAAAAGAAATTAAGAAGATTATAGAAGATGTAATGAATAACTCTCTATCTGACCCTGAGATTGCTTTATTTATCTCAGGAATGTATAAAAATGGCATGAGTTTTAAAGAAACTATTTACCTGATTGATTCTATTTTAAAATCCGGAGGTAGATTAAAGCTAAATAAAAAGATGATTGTTGATAAGCACTCTATTGGAGGAATTGCAGGAAACAGAACAACTCCATTAGTAGTTTCAATTTGTGCTGCTACTGGACTCACTTGCCCTAAAACATCTTCAAGAGCAATAACTACTGCAGCAGGAACAGCAGATGTTATTGAGGCAATTGCACAAGTTGAATTTTCTTTAAAAGATTTGAAGAAAATTATTCAAAAAACAAATGCCTGTATGGTTTGGGGAGGCTCATTAGGAATGGTTCCTGCAGATGATAAAATTATTCAAATAGAGAAAGCATTAAAAATTGACCCAGAAGCTCAGTTACTAGCATCTATCATGTCTAAAAAACTTGCTATGGGAAGTAATTATATTCTTATTGATATTCCTTATGGAAAATCTGCAAAGGTTTCAAAATCTCAAGCAGAACATTTAAAGAAAAAATTTCTTGCCCTTGCTAAGTATTTTAAGAAGAAACTTGAAGTAGTGATTACTGATGGAAGTCAGCCAATAGGAAACGGCATTGGTCCAGTTTTAGAATTGATTGATATAATTAAGATTCTCGAGCCTAATGAGACTGGTCCCCAGGATTTGGAAAAAAAGGCATTATTTTTGTCTGCAAGGATTTTTGAAATGTGTGGAAAAGCCAAAAAAGGAAAAGGAATTCAATTAGCTAAAGAAATTCTCTATTCAGGAAAGGCTTTTGATAAATTTAAAGAAATAATCAAGGCTCAGAAAGGTTCTATAACTCATTTAATTCCTGGAGAATTCAAGAAAACTATTTTATCCCCAAAAGCAGGAATTATAAGAGAAATTGATAATAAAAAAATTAATTCTCTTGCAAGAGTGGCTGGTTCTCCAGGAGATAAACGTGCTGGTTTGTACTTGCATGTTCATAAAAATTTTAAGGTTTCTAAAGGAGACAAACTCATTACTCTTTATGCTGAGTCAAATTCTAGACTCTATGAAGCAATTAAATATTTTTTAAAGATAAAACCAATTACTATAAGCCAACACAACTAATTTTTTAAATATTCTATCTTTCTCTATTTAATGGATAATTATAAAAATAAGTTAGTAAACTACTTTAAGAGAAATTTAATTAAGGGATATACTGCAGATTCTTTAAGATTCGCTTTAATTGACCAAGGTTACTCAAAAATCTCTGTTGAGATGGCTTTAGAACAGGCAAATAAGGAGCTTGCAGAAAAAGCCCCAATTTTACAAGAAAAACCAAAAATTAAGTACGAAATAATTGATGAGTATGGCAAGCCAATTATTATAAAAAAATCTTTTTTTAGAAGACTCTTTGGATTATAAAAAGGTTTAAAACTTCTTGATTATGTTTATCTTAGTGATTGAGTTATGTGCCTCCGTCCCTGCAAATCACTGAGTGGATTTGTAGCAAAGGAGTGTTTGTGCCTCAGTCCCTGCAAATCACTGAGTGGATTTGTAGCAAAAGAGTGTTTGTGCCTCCGTCGCATAGTGGTATTGCACCGGTCTTGAGTTAAGGCAAGCCTTAAACTTGCTCGTCAAGTTTTTGTCAAACAAGAGAACCGGGCCCTTTGGGCTCCCAGGTTCGATTCCTGGCGGGGGCGTAGTCCTCTTTAAACCAAATTTTCAAAAGCATCTAGAACTCTTGTGTCTGGAGAGAGAACATATACATGATCGTCTTTTGAACGAACTCCACGATATATTTTCTGCCATAATTCTCTTCGTGCTTTGTCTTTGTAAAAATTCCAGTAATCTTGCGGACGTGTTTTATTAAGTATTTTCCAGAAAGCATCCCTTACATTTGGGTTTGGATATTTTGTGAATATTATGCTATTGCACTGTTCTCCTGGAAAATCCATTCCCCTGGAAGCTTTTGTTGAAAAAAGAACATCTATCTCTTTATTTTTGAATTTTTCAATTGCTTTTCCATCTTTATCATTTCCTTGAATCTCAATTAATTTTTCTCTGCTAATTAAATTATCTAATTTATAATCTGCAATCTCTTTTTCTGTTGGCAAATCTGCAAAAGCATTAATGTGTATTAGTGAGGGTTTTTTTGAGCACTCAACACATTTAGCAAAGGCTTTCAAGTACTTTTCTCTGGAAACTTTTCCACTTGAAAAATTAGAATATCTGCAATCATTTTCTAAACCAGTACGAAATATCTCTATTTTGCCTTGATTTTTAGTTTCAGCCTCAATTATCGTAAATTTCTCAATCCCAAAAATATCTTTTAATACTTTTTCAGAATGTAGAGTCCCAGACATCATTACAATTATCTTGTTTTTGTCTGCCATCTCCTTAAATCTTTTTGCAAGATTTGTTGTGACTATGCTGGCAATAAATTGATTATCTTTTTTGTTAAATGTAACATAGCTTTCGTCTAAAAATCCCTCAAAGATTTTTGCAGTCTCTTCAACATCAAATAAATAGTTTTCTTCATCTATTTCATCTAAAAATTCTGGAGAATTAATAAAAACCTTTAAGATATCCAGAATTCCAGTTTCTTTTAATGGGATTACTTCGTCGCTGTTTATAGCTTCGTTTACCCTATCATCTCTTTTGATTTGTTTTAGTATCTCAGATAATTCTTTAATTGATTTTTCAAATGATTCACTAAAACCAATAGCATATATTATTGCTGTCTGAAGCCTGTCTAAGTTTATTATCTTTTGATTGGAGAATTTATCAAGAAATTCATCACACTCATCAATTACCTCAATTTCTGTCAAAGGTTTTCTGCCTAGGGCAGATTCAAGGATATATTTAGAAGAGTTAAACACCATTATATCTGAATCAATATAGGAATTAAATTGTTCATAGAATTTGCATCCGGGTTTTGCTTGGTGGATTATAAATCTCGTATTATTTAATCCAGTATAACTTCTTTTTTTAGATTCTGGAAAGTTTTTTAATTCAAACTTTTCTGGTAATACTGGGCTCCAGTAAGGGCATATGCTAGCTATAGAACCCCTTGTAACACTTTTAATGTCTTGAAAATTATTAGGATTTATTGTTTTGTTTTGTTTTAGATACTCTCTTATCTTTTTCCAATTCTTTTCTTTTATTTCTATTTTACAAGGCAAATCCCAGACATCAGCACTCTTATCTTTTTCTTTTCTTTTTTCTATTTCTTTTGCATCAAATTCAAAAATATCATTTAAATTAGAATTAATTTCTCTTTTTTCCTTTGGAACTAAAATTTCATTTTCTTCAAAGAATTTGCATTTATGATTTTTTCTTCCAGTTATAACACTAATCTTTAATTTTTGGTTATCTTTATCAAGAAGATATTTATTCCCCTCATAATCTCTTTTATATTGATTCTGAAGGCTCTTGCCAGGAACAATTATAGATGCTTTTCCAAGTTTTCGTGCTATATTCAATGCAATTGCACTTTTTCCAGTGCCACAGACTCCTTTGATAAAGATAATCTTATGTCCCTCTTTCAGCGAATCCAGAACCTCTTTGACAACATCCTCCTGGCTCTTGCCGTTGGAGAACATCAAAGGTTTTAGAACTCTGTGTTTCTCGCCATCAGGAGTTTTATCTATCTCATAAAGTGACCACATCTTAAATAATCAATGATTACTGCCATTAAAAAGATAATTGTTATAGTTTAATATATTTATCCAAATAGAGCATAATTTATATAATTCCATTTCTTAAGGAGAGTATGTATAAGATTTCTAAAACAAAAAATAAATTTTTGCTTTATATTCCTGTAAATATTAGAAAGAATATCCCTTACTCAAAAGGAGATTTAGTAAAGATAATTTTAAAAAAAGAAAAAAAATCTTCTTTTTTAGTCACAAACTATAATAATATCATAACAATAAATAGTGTTGTGGCTAAGCAATTAGATCTTAGAGGGGAGGAACAGATTAAAGCTACTTTTAAAAAGTTTAAACCAGTCAATCGACCAAACAAAATCTTTAATAACGGAAAAATTGATTTGCTTTATTTTTTGCCTTATGCAACTAAAAAAGGAAGTAAGATTTATGCCGAAGAACTGATATTTAAGGGTATACCTCGGATCTTGATGGGGTCTATCCATGATAGGGGTTCTTCTAAAGCAAGATTATTAAAGAGGTTTATAGAACCAAATATCTTAGGTAAATTATTGGGCCAAATACAAGCTGAAGGAACTAAATCAGATAATTATAAGATAGAGTTTTGCAACAAGAATATCTTGGAACTAAGAGAGTTTATCGGTTTTTTATCTAGTCTTGGAATATCTAAAGATAGCCTTTCAGTTAAATTAGATTATCATCCTTCTTTTAGTAAAGAACTTTCAAAGATTAAAAATGATTTTAGGAGGCAGTTCAAAATGAAGATAAATTATTTTTCTATATCTAAAACTGCTGGAAAAGGTTATGGATTTAAAATAATTTTTAGAAATGTTGTTGTATCCGAATTAATCTACTCTGCTCTAATTAAGATGAGGCAAGTTATTGATACTGAAAGATGGAAAGGCAACCTTCTTCCATTTTGTTACGGATATTTATCTAAACTCTTGTGCGGGGATGGGACATTTGAATTAACCTCTAAGAATAGAAAAAAAATTCAGTCCAGGATTAAAATTTATGATGGAGATGTTGGCTATTTAAAACATTACTCTATAATTTTAAAGAAATTTGGATTTACTCCTTACATTAAAGAAAAGAGACTATTTGTAAGAGCGATGTGCAATGTTAATCTTGCTAAAAAACTTTTAGAAATTGACGCCTTCAATACCAATAATAATCATAATAAAATTAGGTATTTCCTTAAGGTTAATGAAGTTCCAACTAAAAAGTGTTAAGAAGGCCCCGGGTTATTTCTTGAATCAAAAATTTAAATTAATCAACCAAATAACGCCGAGAGTCCTTCTGCAGCAGGCGCTTTTTCTTCTTTCTTCTCTTCGCTCTTTTCTTCTACTTTAGCTCCACCAGAACTACCTCCAGCAGGAGCAGCAGCAACTAAACTAGCACTTTCTAGTTCCTTTGCAATATCTACGCCTTTCAAACTGGTAACAAGGGATTTGATTTTTGATTCATCAATCTCTGCTCCAGCAGCCGCAACTACTTTTTTCACATTCTCTTCACTAACTTCTTTTCCAAGTTTGTGCAACAAAAGTGCAGCATACACATATTCCATGTTTATTTTTCCTCTCCCAATGATTTATTTTCTTCAGGAGTTTGATTTGAATTAATTAATGCTGATAATGCTTTTTCATATATTCCAGCCTTTCCAATAATAAATGAGATCGTTTGCTCATTTGCATACCCAATTCCTACTGCAAAAGGCAGAGCTCTTCCAAAGGCATTTGTTAATTCTTTGACAGTTTCTTCTCTGTCAATTTTTATATTTAAATATATTTTTTTCTCCTTATTATCCAATGAAGATACTGGAACAAATCCAATTGAAAATGGTTTGATATCTAACTTAGCCATAATATCTGCAGCAGCTGATGAGATTTTTTCTCCAGCTCTTACAATTGTTTTTGATTCTTTAATGCTTATTTTCCCTTTATCTATCTGAATCTTTAATCCTACTGCACCCAATTCACTTATTGCTGGCCCAGGAGGTAAATCAGTAGGTCCTGCCTGTATAACAATATCTTCTGGAGCCTCTTGTCCTGCCTTTGCTTTTGCAGGGCTCTTATTTTTTACTAACTCTAGCGCGAGATCATAACTATCTAAATCTGAAAATAATAGCGCATAACTCTCTTTATACTGTTCTTTTAATTTTTCTGCATTCTCAACCCCAGATTTATCTATTGCCCTATAAAAAAGATTTTTTCTAGGAACTTTTATTATTGCCTTTCCTCTTAATTTTTTGCTAATTTCTTGAAATTGAGAAGCTGGGAGATTTTTTATAGAAGCAAATAAAGTAGTGTTTTTCTTTTTTATAAGCTCTGCTAAATCTTTAACTAATTTTATCTTTGATTCTGGAATTGGTTTTTCTCTTTTATTTTTCATCTTACTGATATCTTTTTAGGTTTAGTCATAGTAAATTTTATTTCTAGATTTTTTATGTTTTCTAAATCTCTTGTTAAAGCCTTTAGCATCGAGTTATAAACAACCATTATATTCTCAATTATGTCTTTATCACTCATGCTTTGCTTGCCAATTGCAATTTTTAGGCTTGGTTCTTTTACTCTGATTTTAAGGCTGTTATCTATTTTTGTTTTAATATCATTTAGTGTTTTTTCATCAGACTTCATTATAATACCTAATTGTGGAGAAGGCATTTTTCCCACCGGTCCAAGAACTCTTCCAAATGTTGAAGCAACCTTGGGCATAATACTTGCCTGGGCAATAAAGAAATCATATTTATTCACAAGATTCTTTATCTTTTTCTTGTCTTCATACTTTCTAAATTGTTCAAGAGCAATTGTATCAAATTTTTTATTTTCTGCTTCAAGAAATGCACATATCTTTTTTTCCTTAATTTTATGAGGAACATTCACAATTAGATTAATTGGAGTTTTTTTTACATCAAATTTTTGCAGATTTATAATTAAATCTACAGTCTGATCAAACTTTCTTTGTTTTTCTTTTCGTAACTCAGTTAATGCTTTTTGAAATTCTTGTTCTAATGTCATGTAAGTACCTCCCATATCATGCGCTTGTGTTCAGAAAATGAACTTCAGCGATATGGTTCAATCGGTTAAAGTTTCAACAGAATATCACTATTTAAACTTTATCTTATAAAATAATACTCCTTTGTCAAATGACTGTGTTAATTTGAACACAGAATTGTATTAAATATAACACAACAATTCTTAAATATAGAAATTTCTGTTTCAAGGTATGGAATTAATTGCTTTATTGTCTTCTGGGAAAGGAACATGGGCTCAAGTTGCAGGATTAATGACTCACGGAGATTGGGATAAAATAATCATTCTTGGAGATGATTTTTCAAAAGGTTTTATTCATCAAAAAAAATTTGAATTTATCCTTGTTGATTTAAATAAGAAGATAAAAGATTTAAGGGAAGATTTTACAAACAAGCTCAAGGGAAAAGTTGATGGAACAGAAGTTGCATTATCAATTGCTTCTGGAGATGGAAAAGAGCATATGGCTTTGATATCTGCATTAATTAATCTTCCAGTAGGTATAAGATTTGCTGCTTTAACAAAGGAAGGGGTAATTGACTTGTAAAATGATTTATTTTATTTTAATTAATCTTCTATTGCTCGTAATTCTGATTGCAATGTTAGTAAGCATTTTAACAAGAAGTTATCTATGGGCGAGATTATGCGGAGAAATTAATTCTGGACTTGGAATTGCAATAATTGCCTCATCGATTGTTGCATATACTCTTTCATTAGAAATAACTAAATTTATTATTTTCTTAGTAAGTGGATTGATTCTTCTTATCTTCGGTATTTTGATGATATTCTTTGCAGAGTCAATTTTAATTAAATCTCAGTCTTATTAATTTTTAATTCACTTTTATTCTTTCCCAATACAATTGCCCTGGAAAATTCATGAGAATCTAAAATCCTATATTTTTCTTTTTTTAATTCTTTTTCAAGTTTTTTGGCAAATTCCAACATTTCTTCAGATGTTGGCATCATCTCATATCCTAATCTCTCTCGTGCAAACCCAACACTCATATATCCCTTAAGTTCAATAAAAAGCGGTTTTGATTTTTTGATTAATTCTGCAAATTCTTTTATGTTTTTATCATCCATGTTTATCTTTCTAATTAAATTCATTCTAAAAATAGTTCTTGTTTTTCCTTTAAGATTAGGCATAATCTCTAATGTTTCATTAAGTTTTTTCCAAGCATCTTTCTCTGAACTTCTGTGAAATTTGTCATAAAGTTCTTTGTTAGGAGTATTTACAGAGACATATAATTGCGTAGGCAGTTGTTTCTCCCTTGCAATTTCTTTTATTTTTTCAGGATATAGCCCGTTTGTAACTAAAAAGCTTGTTTTTCCTCTTTTTCTTAGTTCAGCAATCAATTCCCCTATCCTTGGGTAGATAGTTGGTTCACCGGATAATGAAATAGCAAATTGCATTGGTTCTTGAGCTTCCTGCCATTTTTTCATATCTGCCTTGCTTTTTGTTTTATATTTTGTTTCTGGAAGAATTTTAAACCCAAGAAGAAGTTTCCTTTGGGCTTCTATGCATTTATTAATTATTTTTGAGGGGGAATCTATTCCTCCTTCAAGCTCAAAGTCTAATTCTATTGGCCTCCAGCAGTGAAGGCAACGATTTTGACATCCAAGCCAAGGAGTCATTTGACAACATCTATGGCTTTGAATCCCATAAAATTGTTGCTTGTAACAATTCCCCTCTCCACGAATTGATTTTTTTGTCCATCTGCAAATTTGAACTGCCGAATGATTCCCAACAAAAGAATAATGTTGTTTTTGCATACGTTTTTTTAATTCTTTATATTTCATCTTTTCAATTCCCTAATCATTTTACCAAAAGCTAAAAGCCCAGAAAAACATCATTAATACTAAAAGCAATAAGAAAATAAGTGTCAAGGTAGAGAAAGTTTTTTTAGCTATTTTCTCACTTCCAGTTACTGCTGTCATAGTTAGGAAAAAGAATCTCCCCCCATCAAATATTCCAATAGGGAGCATATTAATTAATGCAACACTTATTGAAACAAGAATAATCCACCATAAAAGATTGTAAATAAAATCACTAAATGCAAATTTTCCTTGATAATAGACATTTGGTTCTTTAAACCTAGACATAGCATTCATAATATTTCCCATAATCCCTTGACGTTCCTGCTCTATAAATCCAATTCCAAGCCAAGCCATACCTTCTTTTTCAGGATTTTCTTCAAGTATTATCTTTTGAGAATTATAAGTTTCTCCATCAAAGGTTTGAATTTCTATTTCTTCACCAGGTTTTTTAAAGGATAATTCTTTAGCTAATTTTTCTTTGCTATCTATCTTCACATTATTTATTTTAGTAATAGCGCCGATAATTCCGTTTTTTATTGCAGGAGAATAGTCATATAAAACCATTTTCCCCTGTTTTTTAAATAACTCTTTGTTTGCTGATTCCTCTAGAATTGTTTTAATCCCTATATATTTAATATTATTAGCTTCGATAATATTAATATTAGTATTGTCCATTAAATCAAGCACTCCATCATAACTGCTATTAATCACACTTAAATTATTTATTTTTGAAATGTCTGATATATTTATTATAGAATAGGAATAAGTATCAAATACCACTCCTATTGGAGAAAAAAACAAGGAGAAAAATGCCCATAAGATAAATAAAAAAAACACTGCTGTAACAACATTTGCGAATGTCCCAGACGATAAAATTGCCATTTGGCTGAATTTATCCTTTTTATTCATTCCTTTTTCATCTGGTTCTACAAATGCTGCTAGAAATACTGGAAGAAAAAATGGAAAAAATCCAAAACCAGTATTTTTTATCTTTATTTTATTATATGCTGCACAAATTCCGTGAGCTAATTCATGAGGGATTGCAATTATTGCAATGATTATTACCCAATAAATAAAATAAAAAGGAGGCAAAAAATTAAGTTTGAATATCGAAGGGAGATAAGGTATCAATGGCATTATAGGAGGAATTTTTATTGCCCTCACAATTTCTGGATTAAATACATAAACCATAACAATTTTTACAAATAAGTAAACCATTGTTATCATCAGTAAATAGCCTAAAATTATTGATAAATAACTTAATATCTTTATTGTTCTTGGGTATTTTTTCCCTATTCTCTCAATAAGTTTTATACCCCAATCAGATTTATAGAGGAGTAGTAATCCTTCCTTTTTTAGATTATTTCTTCTTGAGTATAGAAAAATTGAGATAGCAATAGCAAATACAACTAAAAGTGTTAGGTCATATATTACAAAATTCATCTTTATTAATTAACTCTTATTTTTTCTTTATTGGCCTGAATGCTTTGTAACCGCATTTTCTGCATTTAACCTTCCCCAAAAGTATTTTCAAGGGGTCACTCCTAATCTTGCTGTTACATCTTTTACAAATGAAAACATTTCTGAAAAGTCTATTTTGTGCTTCAGGTATTTTAGCCATTTTAGTTTATCCTTAAAGTTTCCTCTTTACTATCTTTCTTCCTTCAATATCCCAGTACTCTGCATTTTCCCCCTCGACTAATTGAGATTTTACATCTTCTTCTGGGCATTCTACTTCTAGTGTTTCAAAGGTATCCAAGTCCATAATACTTACACTATTTTCTCCTTTGCTTAAGACTTGCCCTTTTCTTTTATCTACCATTGGAACTTCTAGCCTCTCGTGTCCTGGAACAACAAAAACTTTTTTATTGCCATCAATCATCCCAACAGCCTCAATTCTAGCTTTTGCATGTCCATGTTTCCCAGTCTTACTTATGTCAATTTTTTTTACAGTACAAGGCTTTCCATCAACAATTATATTTGTTCCAACCTTAGCATCTGTAGCATCAATTATCCTTGCAACCATATCTAATCCAAAAAAAATAGATTTATAAACGTTTTTACTAAACAAATATCATGGTATTAAAAGAAAAAGATTTTATTGAAATTGAATTTACTGGAAAAATAAAAAATGGAGATATATTTGATTCAAATATCAAATCTGATATTGAAAAGGCAAATCTCAAAACAACTGCAAAGCCTTTTATCTTTTCTTTAGGACAAGGCATGTTCTTAAGGGGAATTGATGATTTTCTTATTGGAAAAGAAATAGGAAAGCAATATCATTTAGAACTAAATGCAGAAAAAGCTTTTGGAAATAGGGACCCTAAATTAGTGCAAATTGTTCCCCCCTCTGTTTTTAGGCAGCATAAATTAAATCCTTTTCCAGGAGCAATGTTTAATTTTGATGGGAGAATAGCAAAAGTACTTTCTGTTTCAGGAGGAAGAGTCAGAGTAGATTTTAATAATCCTCTTGCAGGAAAAGATCTGGAATATGATCTTAAGATTAATAGAAAACTTGAGGATATTAACGAAAAGATAAAATCCTTTATTGATTTCTTATTTAGAAAAAATTTTAGATTTGAGATAAAAGACAAGGAATTATCAATTTTTGTTGAAAAACAATTAATTAATCTGGTTACCTTATTTAAGGATAAGTTCAAAGATTTATTTAATTTAAATTTAAATGTAATTGAAGAAAAAGAAACAGATAAAAATAAATCAAAAGAAAATAAAGAATAAACTACAACAATTCTTTATGCAAATCACTGCGTGGATTTGTATCTATGAATGTTATAGATAAAAGCACAACAATTCTTTATGCAAATCACTGCGTGGATTTGTATCTATGAATGTTATAGATAAAAGCACAACAATTCTTATAAACAACTCAAACCTCAATTTTTCATGAGTATAACTTATAGTCAAAGCGCGGATGTTTCATACAACATTTCTGAAGAAGTAAGAGAAATAGATAGAGAACTTGAAGAGTTATTAAAAAAACAATCTGCAAAAATTAAAGTAGTTGGGGTTGGAGGAGGAGGAAATAACTCTTTAAGCAGAATGAAGGAGATTGGAATAAAAGGAGGAGAGCTTATAGCAATTAATACTGATGCTCAGGATTTGTTATATGCTAATGCTGACCAAAAAATACTGATTGGAAAAGAACTAACTCAGGGATTAGGTGCAGGCAGCAACCCTAAAATTGGTGAAGAAGCTGCAAAAGAATCAGAATCTGAGATAAAAAAGAAAATCTCTGGAGCAGATATGGTCTTTATTACTTGCGGTTTAGGAGGAGGGACTGGTACAGGAGCTGCCCCTGAAATAGCAAGAATTTCAAAAAAACAAGGTTCTTTGACTATAGGAGTTGTTACTCTCCCTTTTACTATAGAAGGAAGGAAGAGAATTGAAAACGCTATGGAAGGATTAGAAAAATTAGAAGCAAATGTTGACACTCTTATAGTAATACCTAATGATAAGCTTTTAGAACTTGCTCCAGAACTCCCATTGCACACTGCATTTAAAATTTCTGATGAAATTCTTACAAATGCTGTAAAAGGAGTTACAGAGCTTGTAACAACCTCTGGCTTAGTTAATCTTGATTTTGCAGATATTAAAGCTGTAATGGTTAATGGAGGGGTTTCCTTGATAGGTATGGGAGAGTCAGATACAGAACAGAGAGCAATTGATGCAGTTACAAAAGCCATGCATAATCCTTTGTTAGATGTAGACATATCCAATGCAACAGGAGCTTTGATAAATATTGTCGGAGGAAATAATATGAGCCTTGATGAATGCAAGGAAATAATTGAACATATAGGAGAAAAATTAAGCCCAGATGCAAAGATGATTTGGGGGGCTCAAATTGCTCCAGACATGGACAAATCTATTAGAGTATTACTAATTGTTACTGGAGTCAAAAGTTCTCAGATTTTAGGACAGGGAGATCCTATAGAAGTTATGAGGCATAAAGAAATAGAAGAAGAACTTGGGATAGATTTCTTTGAATAATTTTAAAAACCCTACAAATATAATTAGACTATGATATTATCATCTTTTTTATTGAAATGTAAAAGAGTCTGGATGGCATTAAGAAAACCCTCTAAAAAAGAATTACTTCAGACTGCAAAAATAGCTGGAGTTGGAATAATCCTCTTAGGAATTATTGGTTTTGCAATTTCTGCAGTGATGAAATATATTGTAAGATAACAGTGAAAAGTTTATAGAGCAAAAATCAAGATTTTTCACTATAAGTTTTTTTCCGAGGGTGTGTTAAGTCTTCGGGAGATGAGTAAGGGTGTTAAGTGTCGGGAGTTAATAGAGTGATTTTGATAGGTTTTAAAAATAAGTATTTCTTGTGATTTCTATGGATAAGGAAACAGCAAAACAAGAGGTAGGAAAGATAGTAAATAAATTCTTAGCTATTCCTAAAAGTGAACTTGATGGAATGAAAGAAGAACAAATAAAATTTAGATTTATTGAGCCATTACTAAAGGCGTTGGGTTGGGAATTAGAAGATATTAATAAAGAAGAAAGGGTATTGAAAGGAAGAGCAGATTATATATTAAGGATTGGAAACCAGCAAAAGTTAGTGATAGAAGCAAAAGCAACAGATATTAAACTTGAAGAAAAAGAAGGAAGACAGGCTGTTTCTTATGCACACCATAAAAACATAAAGTTTTCTGTATTAACTAATTTTAAACAAATAAGAGTTTATCACGCATTATCTAATATCAAGAATATAGATAAAAACTTATTGAAAGATGATAAGGGTTATTTCTGGATAGATTGTGAGAATTTTATTGAGCAGTTTGATAGACTATGGTTATTATCAAGAGAGAGTTTTGAAAAAGATGAAATTGATAAACTTCTTAAAAATGTAGACAAGAAGTTAATTAAACCGATTGATGAAGCAATATTAACCGATTTACTTCAGTATAGAGAGTGGCTTTCAAAGGACTTAAAGGATAAAAGAACTTATTTAACTGATTCTCAAATTGATGAGATTGTTCAGATTCTAATTGATAGATTAATTTTTATGCGTTCTGTTGAAGATAGAGGATTAGAAGAAAAAGACTTTTTACTAAAAAAGATAGATGATGTTCAGCAAGGCAGAACTGATAAAACTCTTTGGGCATTATTAAAAATTCAATTTAGAATATTTGATAAGGAGTATAACTCTAAACTCTTTTTTGATGGGTTGTTAGAAAAAGAAGGATTTTTTGATGATAAAAATATCATTAAAGTTATAAAAGGATTATATTATGGAACGCAAGAACATCAAGAGAGATATATGTTTGATGAGATTCCTATTGACTTATTAGGCAGTATTTATGAGCAGTATTTAGGAGTGGTTTTAAGAGGAACAGAAAAGCGAGTTAAGTTAGATTTGTTAAGTGGAAAAAGAAAAAGTATGGGAATTTACTATACCCCTTCTTATATTGTGGATTATATAGTAAAAAATACTCTCGGAGAGTATGTTAAGAATAAATCAATAGATGAGATTTTAGAGGTAAAAGTTTTAGATTGTGCCTGTGGCTCTGGCTCTTTCTTGATTAGGGCATTTCAAGAATTATGTAATGTTATAGAAGAAAAATTAAATAAAGGCGAAAAATCAAAGAAGTGGAATAGTTTTAATTCATATAACGAGAGATTAAATATAAGTCAAAAAGCAACTATTCTAACAAATTGTATTTATGGAGTAGATTTAGATGAGAAAGCTGTGGAACTTGCACAGCTTAATTTATTATTAAAGATTTTAGAAGAAGAAACAAGAGAAACAAGAAAAAGAGTTTTGCCTACTATGAAAGATAATATCAAAAATGGGAATAGCTTAATTTCTGATTCTAATTATGAAAAGGCATTTAATTGGAACGCTCAATTTCCCTCAATAAAGGAAGGTGGTTTTGATATTGTTATCGGAAATCCGCCATATGTAGATTATTCTAACATAAAAGGCACAGAATATTTTAATAAAAATTATGAATCTTCAAATGTTAATGGCAAGGTTGTAAAATACAATTTATTTCAGTTGTTTATTGAGAAGTCTATAAGATTGTTAAAAGAGGGCGGGATGTTTGGATTTATTAATCCTAACACTTACTTATCAACTGAAAATGCTTTTGCTTTGAGAGAGTTAATGTTAAAAGAAACTTCATTAAAGAAAATAGTTGATGTTTCTCATTTAAGAATTTTCAAAGACGCTTCTACATATCCAGTTATAACTATATTCAAAAAAGGGCTAATCAAAAATAATAAATTAGGTGTGGCGATTATTGAAGATGAAAAAGATATAGTTCCTAATTTAAAACTGAATGAGATTGAACAGGAAGAATTTAGACAAGATAATAAATTAAATTTTATGATAAGTTCTACTTCAGAAAATAAAGAGATTATTTCTAAATTAGAGGGGTGTGAAAAACTAAAAGATTATCAGGAAACTTTTGTATGGGGTTCGTCTATTACTGGTTTTGCCACGCACAAAGGAGAAGATAAGCAAAACGACAAAAAATACTCTCCTATGATTCAGACAAGGGATATAAAAAGATATAGCATAGATTGGAAAAAGGAATATATTGAGAATAAAATATATTCTGATAAATTAAAAGAGCTATTCAAAAAAAGAAAAATTGTTATAGCGAGGGTAACCAAGGGCGTTCAGGCGACTATTGACGATGAGGGTTATTATATTGGAAAATCATCTATTCTAATCCCCAAAGATGAAGGTTTATTTGAAGTGTTGTTAGCGATTATTAACTCTAAACTGATTAATTATTATTATAAGATGAAGTTTGAAACAACGCATATGGCAGGGGGGTATATCAGATTTGATATTCCTTACTTAAAATTACTGCCTGTCAAAATCCCAGAACAAAAACAGGCAAATAAAATAAAAGAGTTAGTAGAAAGAATGATGAAACTATGCAAAGAAAATTCAGAACAACAGATTAAGAATGTAGATTATGAAATTAATGAAGAAATATATAGTCTATATGGAATAACAAAAACAGAGCAAGATATTATAGAAAAATATTAATTTATGGTTGGCTTAATTACATCAAACCATAATACTTCCCCTCTAATTGAAATTACCTACTTTTAGATTATGTTAAGAGGATAGTTAGTAATTTTCTCTTCGATAAAATTAAATTTTGGTAAATGAGATGTTAATAAAACTCTAAAAATAATTAGGGGCTACACGTTTTAAATAGTAAATTACAAGATTGAAAAGCTCGAGAGTATTATTACATTAACAATAGAAGTAGGTTTTTGTAGCCAGTAATGTATTAGTAGGGATTATTTAAGACTTAGTGTACTTAATCATTTTAGTTTTCCAATAAACTGCCCACTTTTCTTTTTCAGTTTCAATATAATTCAAAAGAGCATCTTCTTTGTAAGCTGTTTCTAAAATATAATCATTTAAGATGTCTAAATCTTTTTGTTGTTCTCTATGATTTGCCCATTGTATAGCTTGATATTGATTTAAGCCCTCTGTTACACTAACCCTTTCCAAAAATGCCCTTGTTAAATTAACTCCATCCCAAAACTCCTGTTCTGCTGACTGATTAAAACCACCCAGAGTTTTATCATATCTCAAAATTTCCTCTATTTTTCTGCTTAACATCTTTCTTATTGCATCCGCAGGCATATTTTCCATACAAAGTTGTCTACAAGATAAAATATCAAATCCAAAACAAGAATAAGCAAAACTACCAGACACAAAAGCTAACTTTCTTTGAACTTTCTCGTAATTTAATCCAACAAGTAAAGGAGATATATCTCCTGTCTGCAACATCATATTTCTTGATTTTATTCTCATTAAATTAAGCAAGGTATTAGCGTCATTTAATCCATAACACTGCACTCCTATCAACTTTGAATTTTCAAATTCATAATTAAAAATTTCCTCAAATAAATCTATTTGATGTCTTGAACAGAATATAGCCACTAAACTTTGGTTTTGATTAAGTAAGGATAGTGCATCAACTCTCCTCTTTTTCCATTCTTCTAAAGAGGCGTCTAATGGGATAGAATAAGGAAACCTTTTGTTACTAACTCTTGAAAATCTGCCTCTGCTTCTTGAAAAGCTAAACCTTCCCATTGTTTTGCGTTTCTCTGTTGAAAAGGCAAATAGAATCTTCCTAATCTTGAGGCGTGAGCTTTGCTTTCCGCCATTTTATCAAAATTCCAAATATTTCTTTTTTTATTAAAGAAAATATGATGTATTTGAAAAGGGGCATTTAAAATTTGTTTTTTATTATCTATTCTCTTTTGTTCGCAGGAGAATAAAGAATTATTTACTGCTATTTTATGATTATGAGTTTCCCATTCAGAGGTTATAATTCTTTTTGAGACTAAACCTGTTTTTTCATCCTTATGTTCTACTTTAATGCTTCTTAATATCATTTTCTACGCTCTCCACTATTTGTTCGGGATTTATTAAGTTATATACTCTGAATCTGCTGTCTTTTTCATTTAAACCTACTTTAATCCATCCAGCAGTTTTTAATTCATTAAACATAACGCTGATTACATTTCTGTCTAAAAACTTTAATTCTTTTTTCGCTTGTTCAAATGTAAAAGGTTTATCAGCAAATTTCTGCCAAAGTTTAGCATAACGCTTCCACACCCATTTTGGAATTGGACTAACCATATTAGTCTATAGCTAATCAGGTTATTTAAATCTTTCGGTTTTTTAGAATTTTTACAGGATACGCTAAATTAAGAAAAATTAGCCCATTAATCTCTTTTTTTAATTTCTTATTAATATGTTTATTCATTTTTTGCCTATCAAAATCTTCTATATGCTTTTGTTTATAATCATTTTCAAGATTTATAATTTTATTTTCAAATATTTCTATGGCTAATTGTAGCCCTTGTTGAAAAGTCATCTTATATTTAACCTCTTTTTAATAATTCCTGATAAAATTCCGTGTTCGCTTAGCCAAGAAACACAGATATGATTGACTTTTCCAGAATCACTCTCGCCTAACTCCTGTGAACTGCTTATAATCTCCCAGATAGATTTATCAAATGTTACGCTGATGTTCACACTTTTCTTCTCTTGAGCGTTTTTCTGTGTTTTATTCTCTTCTTGCTTATGCCCCATATTTACCCCAAATATACCTTATTTAAGGAGTAAAAATGCTATATAAACCCTTTCCCTTAAAACCGAAAGGTTTATATATTAGCTATTCCTTAATATAATTAGGTATTAACTAATATAAAATGGAAACAACAAACGACATTAAACAATTCGCAGACAACAGAGAAGAAAGAGCAAAAGCTATTTTACAAATAGGAAACCCTGAATGTTTAGACGAAAATACTTATTTAGTTCCATCTCAATTTGATAGTAGTAAGAAATATCAAGTTACTCATTTTGATAGTTATTCCTGTAATTGTAAGGATTTTGAATTAAGATGTAAAGGACAAGGTTTATACTGCAAACACATTAAAGCTATAATCTTATTTGAAAAGCTGAAAAATGCTTATGAAGTAGAAGAAAGCCCAATAAGAAAAGAAATAGAATTAATTGTAGATAAGCCACAAAAAGAGTTATGCCCTTTTTGTAATTCTGAAAACTTAGTAAAAAGTGGAATAAGGAAAACTCAAATAGGAGATAAACAAAGGTATGAATGTAAGGATTGTCATAAAAGATTTGTTTTAGAGCCAATCAAATACCTTAAAGGAAACGCTAAACTTATCTGTTTGGCTATGGATTGTTATTATAGAGGGCTATCTTATAGAGATATAAGCCACCAATTCCAGCAATTTTACAACTTAAATATTTCTCACGTAACTATAAGAGAATGGGTTTTAAGATTTTCAGAAGTAATGGAAAAATACAGCGAAACAATCCAACCAAAAATTAAAGGAGTTTGGAACGCAGACGAAACTTTAATTTTAACAAAGAGAGGAAAAGACAAGAAAAATCCGAATACTGAATTTGATTATGTCTGGAATGTTATGGATAACAAAAGTAAATTTCTTCTTGCCTCTGAATGTTCAGGCAGAAGTAGAAAAAGTAAAGATGCACAGCACGTTTTTACAGAGGCATTAAAGCAGAATGGAAAAATTCCATTTCAGATAATCGTAGATGGCTACAAAGGTTATGAAGATGGTTGCAGAAAGACATTTAGAAATTGGGGTAATGAGAGAAAGGTTAAATTTACATCAATTAAAGGACATAGAAAAGAAGTGAATAATAACGCAATAGAGAGTCATCACACACAACAAAAAGAATTTCATAAGATAAGGAGAGGAGTAAAAGAAGTTCAGACTTATCAAGATGGCTTTAAGGTATTCCATAATTTCGTGAGAAAAAACTCAAGACAAGGATTAACACCCGCAGATAAATGTGGTATTGGAGTTCAAGGTAACAAGTGGGAGACTATGCTATTAAATTCAATAAAACTAAAAAACTCCCGCAACTTAACAGGAGAGGAGAAAACGATGATAACTCCCTAATATCTAACACTCTCTTTTTCCGAAATCCTTATAAACCCAAATATTTAACTAAATATATCTTTCTAAGATGTTATATCTTAGCTGGAGCAAAGCAAGCCAAAAAATATTTTTGGCTAGAGCAAAAGGAAAACAAAAAATGATTTTTATTATTAAAGTCACAACAAATAAAGAAGAAAGAGCCATAGATATGATTGCTGAAAAATCTGAAAAGAAAAATCTTAATGTTTATTCTGTTTCACATCCTCACGGGCTTAGAGGGTATATTATTCTAGAGGCAGAAGATAGAGATTCAGCTGAAGAAGCAGTTTTTAATCTTCCATATATAAAAGGGATTATAGGCAAAACTATCTCCTACGAAGAGATTAAAGGGATGATTGAGCCATCAGCAAGCACAATTACAATCCAAGAAGGAGATATTATTGAAATGATTGGTTCTACTCTTAAAGGAGAAAAAGCAAAAGTTTTAAGAATAGACAAACAAAAAGAAGAAGTAGTAGTTAGCTTGCTTGGTGCTGTTGTACCATTGCCAGTTACAGTAAAAATTGATAATGTTAAAGTAATCCGAAGAGAAGAAGGAGAAGAAAATGCAGATTAAACTTTTAGTTGAAGGTGGAGCAATGCAGCCAGGTCCTGCACTTAGTCAAAAGCTTGGGCCAGCTGGAATAAATATAGGGCAAGTTATATCTAAAGTTAATGATGCTACTAAAGATTTCAAGGGATTAAAAGTTCCAGTAGAATTAGATGTTGATGTTGGAACAAAACAATTTGAAGTAAAAGTTTTTTCACCTCCAGTATCAGAATTATTAAAAAAAGAACTAAAACTTGAAAAAGGGTCTGGAGCACAAAAAAAAGTATGTATTGGAAATGCTTCTATTGAGCAAATAATTTCTATAGCTAAAACAAAAATGTCAAATTTGCTTGCAAGGGATTTAAAGGCTGCTGTTAAGTCTGTAGTCGGAACCTGTACAAGTTTAGGAATAATTATAGAAAACAAATCTCCTAAGGAAATTGGGCAGGAAATTGATGAAGGTAAATATAATAAAGAAATTAAAGAAGAATCAATAACAACTCCTCCAGAAAAAAGACAAATGCTTGACGCATTCTTCGCAGAATTACAATCTAGCCAGCAAAAGGTAATGCAACAGGAACAAGCTGCTGCAGCTGCTGCTGCAGCTGAAGCTGCTGCTGCAGCTCCCGCTGCTCCAGGAGCAGAAGCCAAACCTGGAGAAACACCTGTCCCATCTGCTGCTAAACCCTCGCCAGAATCAAAAAAACCAGAACAAAAGAAATAGTTTTATAAATTCTTTAAAGCTAATCTTTTCGTTAGGGGGCTGTGGGGTAGCCTGGTAGCCTTTCAGGTTTGGGACCTGACGACCCCGGTTCAAATCCGGGCAGCCCCATTTTAATAACATGACAACAAAAACAAAAAAAGTAAAATCTTCTGGAAGATTTGGAGCAAGATACGGAAAAACAGTAAAAGCAAAACTCGTTCAAGTAGAAATAAAACAAAGAAAAAAGCAATCCTGCCCTTTTTGCAAAAGAACTGCTAAAAGACTTTCAAAAGGAATCTGGAAATGTACCAGATGCAATAAAAAATTTGCATCAGATGTTTATTATCTAGGAGAATAAATAAAATGCCATCATACAAATGTTTTAAGTGTGAAAAGAAGATAGTAAGCACTAACCTTGATAAGAGATTTGTTTGCCCGTATTGTGGAAGCAAAATCTTTTATAAGCCGAGAAATAAGGTAAAAAAAATAAAAGCCGAATAATGGAATCTAATGCTAAAATCCAGGAATTGCAATTTTTGGAGCAAAATATCCAAAATCTTATTTTTCAAAAGCAAGCATTTCAATTAGAACTTTCTGAGACTGACTCAGCTTTAAATGAAATTAATAATGCAGGAGAAGAGGTGTTTAAGATTATCGGGCAATTAATGATTAAAACAAAAAAATCTAAGGTAAAAGAAGAGTTAGAGAATAAGAAAAAAATTCTTGAAATGAGAATAAAGACTATTGAAAAGCAAGAATCTTCTTTTGCAAAGAAAATAGAAGAGATACAGGAACAAATAGTTAAGTTGCAAGAGAAAAAATAATCTTACTTCTAAATATACAAAAAAGTTACGAAATCTTTATAAATCTCTCACATTTGAATTAACTATGGTTTTTAAAAGGATAAGAGAGGCATTTTCAAACACATTCAAAAGTGAGCCTGTTGGAGAGGATTACTTGGAGATTGATTTAGAAAAAGAAGCAAAAGAAAATAAGGTTCTTGTTAAGGTTTTTGTTCTTAAACAATACGATGATGTTAATAATATTCTTAATTCTTTAAGAGAAGGTTATACTATTGCAATAGTTGACTTTAGGATTTTAAAACAAAAAGATCCTATTGAACTCAAAAGAGCAATTTCTAAAATAAAAAAGACTGTTGATGCTCTTGAAGGAAATATTGCAGGACACGAGAATATTGTTATTATTACCCCTTCTTTTGCTAAGATTGAAAAGCATGTTGCAACAGAACAGCCAAAAAAAGAATTTGAAGACAAGTTTTATTAAGGACTATTTTAGATTATTTCTATGAAAACACTATACATTGAAGCAAAATCTAATTTAAAAGTAAATAAATCAAAGATACTTGAGTTATCTAAACAGCTCCCTAAGAATTTAATTATTGCTTACTCTATACAATTTAAGAAAATAGCAGAAGAAATTAAAACTATTCTTAAATCACACAATATAGTTAAGTTTATCCAGGTTTTAGGCTGTTCTAATCCAAATATTCCTGAAAATGCAAATGCAATACTTTTGGTTGGTTCAGGAAAATTTCATGCAATTTCCTTAGCATATAAAACAAAATTACCTGTGTTTATATTAAATAGAGATAGTCTAGATAAAATATCAAAGACTGATGTAGAAATTATAGAAAAAAAACAAAAAGCTGCTTATTTAAAATTTCTTAATTCTAATAAAATAGGAATAATTATATCAACAAAGTCTGGGCAGAATAAAATAAAAACAGCTCTTGAGTTTGCTAAAAAATGCAATAAGAAATCCTATCTTTTCTTATCTAATAATATAAATAGGCAAGAATTTGAGAATTTTGGCTTAAGTTCTTGGGTGAATACAGCCTGCCCTAGATTAGATATGGATAGCAGTGTAATTAATATAGATAAACTATTGCAAAACTAATAAGTTTTAGCTTAGATTAGATATGGATAGCAGTGTAATTAATATAGATAAACTATTGCAAAACTGATAAGTTTTAGCTTAGATTAGATATGGATGACCCATCTATTATTAATATAGATAAATTAGATTCAAACCTTAGCAATTGAAAATACTGTTTTTAGTGCTATTATTATTGTTGCTGGAACAAATAAGGCTAGCAATGATGTAAATATTGAACTAACCATATCATCTAATCCAATTCCAATTAGTGAACCACTAACACTTTGTTTTCCAAATTGACTAACAATCACTATTATTAATCCAGCAATAAGAACTGTTTGAGAGTCTTTTCCTCTTACTATCATTATTCCAACAACTATTCCAAGTAAAACAAGAATCCCGTAAATATATGCACTATATTTAATCAGTGCTGGGATAGGAAGCAATGTAGTAAAAAGCCCTATTACTAATGCAAGAATTACTCCAATAAGAAAAGCCCATGCACCAACAGAATTTTCATGTGATTTTAACATCTTTTCCACCGATAATAAAACATATCCTTTTTTCTATATAAATCTTTTGAAACCACCAAAAATTAGTTATATTTTATAATACAGAAAAGTTTATAAACCATAGTAACTCTGAAGTGACAATGAAAATGAAAGCAAAAACATTCGGTTTGTTATGTATCTTTGCAACAATTCTATTTGTTAGCCTTGGATTTGCTAGTGCGGCAATGAATTTTAACCCAGCTTCCTTAAGTGGAAGTGGAAATCAAGGAACAACAATTAGCATTAACTTTGTAATTAATAATACTGCTACTCAAAATATGACTGCAATTACTAGTTATATAGTAGCTCTTACTTCAGGTTCAAATACTTTAGCTGCTTCAAATCTAAGTCTTGTTGGAGTTCCAGATTATTTAGAAGGATTAGACAATGACAGCATTACTTTGGAAGTTGTTATCCCTTCAGCACAAGCTACAGGAACTTACACAGGAAATTTAACTTTTGAAGGAACTTACACAATTGCTACTAATTATACTGTCCCAGTTTCAATTGTTGTATCTTCAAATTCAAGCTCAGATGAATTTAACTTCTGTGGATTTGAAAGAGATACAAATGTCTCAAATCCTGGAGATCTTAAATTAAAAATAGATAATGTAAATAATAATGGCATTGGACAAGATGATGAGTGGTACCCTGCTGATGAGATTGAAGTTGAAGTTATTGTTGAAAATGATGGAGATGATGATATAGATAATGTAGTTGTTGAATGGGGGCTTTGGAGTGAAGAGACTGATGAATGGGTTATTGAGATGCAAGAAGAAGAAGATTTTAATTTAAATGATGGAGAAGAGGAAACAGTAACATTTACTTTTGATTTATACGATGACTTAGATATTGATTTTGATGAACTTGAAGATGGGGATTACATATTATATGTTAGAGCTACTGGAGATGTAGATGATGCTAGTGATTCAGAAACTTGCATCTATAAAACAGAGAAAGTTTCTATTATTGTTGAAGATGATTATGTTGTACTTAATGATATTAAAGTGACTGGAACACCTTTATGTGGGAATACTATCCAGATTACTGCAGATATCTTTAATATTGGAGAAGATGACCAAGAAGATGTTTATATATTAATTTCTAACTCTGAACTTGGAATAAATCAAAAAGCAGAAGTTGGAGATATTGATGCTTTTGATGATAAGAAACTTAACTTTGAGTTTACAATTCCTTCAAATGCTCAGGAAAAAAAATACTCTATTAATTTAGAAGTTTATGATGAAGATGGTGATATCTATGAAAATTCTGATAATGATGAATCTCAGTACTACTTAACACTAGATGTAAGCGGAAATTGCAACAGAGTTCCAAATGCAGTAGTTTATGCTAGTCTTGAATCTGGTGGAAAAGCTGGACAAGAATTAAAGATTAAGGCTACAGTTACAAATAACGCAGATTTAAAGGATACTTTTACTATTTCAGCATCTGACTATTCAAGCTGGGCTGAATTAGTAAGCATTGAACCTTCAAGCTTAACTCTTAATTCAGATGAATCTAAGGATGTTATGATAACACTAAAAGTAGATAGTGATGCTAAAGAAAATCAAAATCTTAATATTGTATTAACATCAAGTGATGGAGAATCTATCACACAACCAGTTGCAGTTACAATAGAGCAAGGATTTAGCTTCTCTGGATTATTAGGAGATAATGCATATCTTTGGGGAATTGCAATTGTAAACATAGTGCTTATTATAATTATAATTATTGTAGCACTTAAGGTTACTAGAAGATAAATTTTAATCTTTATTTCTTAATATGGCATACTATTCAATTTTAAAAGAATTACTTGATTTTGTTTTAGGATTATTCTAACCTCAAAATAATTAAATGTAATTTTCTATTCATTCTTATGAAAGAGGAATATAAAAGCCTAATAATTAGATATCTTCTAATAGTGCTTGTTGCACTCCCAAATTTATATATATTTTATTTTATCTTTACACCTCTAACTATTTACACTCTCTATTTTATCTTAAATATCTTCTCAGATGTAACTTTAACTGGCAATTTTCTTTTATTTACTGACTTTAGCATAGAAATAATTCCAGCCTGTGTTGCTGGCTCTGCATATTATTTATTATTTTTCCTTAATCTATCTATCCCAAACATAAGCTTAAAAAAAAGAGCTAATATGCTCCTTTTTTCTTTTTTATTATTATTATTATTTGCAAATATTCTTAGAATACTATTTTTAATCCTTCTTCTTTTTTATGGAGCATTTTTATTTAACTTAACTCACAAGCTCTTTTGGTATCTGCTTAGTACATTTTTTGTAGTTTTAATCTGGTTTTTAGAAACAAAATTATTCAAAATTAAGGAGATACCAATTTATACAGATATCCTCTCTTTGTATAAAAAATCTATCTTTAAGAAAACAAGGAGATAACCCCAAGGCTTGCAAGCAATACTAAAATTCCTGCAATCATCACACCAGCAATAATTGCCATTGTACTCTTCTTTCTATCCAATCCTAAAATCCAGGAGAGTATGCAGCCACTCCAAGCTCCTGTCCCTGGAAAAGGAACAGCCACAAACAGCATTAAAGCATAGAATCCTATTTGATTATGCTTTTTTTCAAAATTATTTATTCTTGTTCTGAATTTTTTAATATAAGCTGAAACAAATCTCTGATATATTTCTGAGTGTTTAAATAATAAATAAACCCTATCTAATATAAGGAAAACAAAAAAAACAAGTAAGATATTCACAAATATAATTAATAAAAAGCAGAAAATCCATGGGACATTATTATCAATAGAGTATTTTATTGCTAATGGAAGCCCAATTCTAAGCTCTGTTACTGGGGCAATGGTTAAAAGAATTGCATAAAGAAGCCGCAAATCCATTTTAAGATGTTAATTCTAAATACTTAACAATAGACTCAACCATAAACTTCTCTGTTACTTGAAGAATCTCACATTTAGCAATATTCAACTCATAACACGCCTTTCCTGTTTGTTTTATTCCTGATGTATCAGATTCTTTTATATCTAGATAGATATATCTTCCCTGTTCATCACAACTAGCATTAGCATCTCTCATTACTTTTATTCTTATTGCCTTAAGATTAATTAAATTCCCAATAGCAATTAACTCTTTTCCATCACAATCAAAATTCCCTGTCACATTAATTATCATACGATAAGAATTATCATCAAACTTTGCTAAATTATTGTAAGAAAATATCTCCCCTTCAAAAGGAACCTTTTCTAATTCTTTTGGAGGATTTCTAATATAGATATTATATTCTACTTCTTTTCCATTTAAAATAAAGGGTATGGGAATTCTATAAAATATTAAGTTCCCTTCTTTTACAACCTCTCCTTCTATCCCTCTGTAACTAAAGTATTTTACTGAGTTAATAAAATAAATTCCAACTATTATTAGGATTACAATAATCCCTAATCCAATAAGAATATTTCTAAGTAATTTATTATAGGATTTTACTTCTTCTTTTGTGGATTTTTCTGATTTTACTTCTTCACATATTTTCTTTGTCTCTTCTTTTCCATCTTTCTTTATCTCAAAAATCTCACAAACTTCTTCTTTTACTTCTTTTTTAGCCTTTTTTTTTCTTGCCATATATATTTATCTTAATTGTTGTTTATAACCTTTATTATCCTTCAATTCCAGTTATTTTAAATAGAAATTCATCTGTTAGCTTAACTATTTCTTCTTCAGGGCCTTGTATAAATACACAACTCTGATTTTGCTCTATACTAGAACTATTATCTATCTTTATAATAATAAAATTACTAGAGCAGTCTTTTACAGGATAATTACCTGTGCAATTGCTGTCATTTAAGCATGCTGGTTGAAATCTCTGAACAAATTGATTCAAATTAACATATATCTCAGATGTTGCCTCACTATTTTCTGAGTAGAAATATAGAGGTTTATCATAATAAGTATCAATATAACTTAGATTTGAGTATGATTTTGAAACTTCCTCAGGATTATAATTAAATATGAATTTAAATTGCCCTGCATTCAACACCCAAAACCCATTAACTTCATTGAATTCATAGCCATTATATAGTATTTTTTTAGAGATTTCTTCTTCATCTTTACTATTTAATGAATATCCAAGAACACTTAGCATCATTAAAAAAATAAGAACCAATCCAACAATAAGCTGATTAAATCTCTCTTTACTCTTCTGCTTTTCAGGTGAAATTATTTTTCTCATATATTAATCTCACTTTTAACCTATAAAAAGATTTCCATGAGACTCCTGTCAAGAAGTTAAAAAAAAGAAAAATAAAGAAAAAATAAAAAATTAAGTTTTTGGTTTTACTCTACTACTAACTGAGCATTAGTTGATGAAGTACCTTTGTACTTTTTACCAACTGAAGTATCTACAGTTTGTGTAGTCAAGTATTGTGTAGCAGCTTGTGTATCTGCAGCTTCATAACCAGCAACTAATAATGCAACTTTTGCACTATTTACTGGGCTAGCAACACTTTGTATTAAGTATTGTCCAGAACCCACTCCTGTCGCTGAAGTGAAAGCAGCACCACATAAAGAGCCTCCTAGTATATCAGCAGCAACTGCATTTATACAGCTTCCACCAACTACAATTAGATTCTTTGAACTTACAGAGCTAACATCACTATCTGTTACAAGTATGTTTCCAAGTGAACTGCCAGAAGTTATTTCTCCACCAGCTGTTACTGAAACTTGCGCATATACTCTATCGTTTGGAACACTAATAGAAACTTCATCACTATTAGCATTATTTTCAACATCATTTACAACAATACCATAGTAATTCATGACATCCCCTTCTTTTGTTGAGGCGTCAGTTCCATTAATAACTACATCTCCAGCATCTGCATCTTCTAGTGTTACTCCAAGTTTTTCAAAACTACCTGAAGCATTACCCAAAGTATCTCCTGAAAGATTAAGTGCGATTTCTCCACCAATATCTCCAGAATCTGCTAAGACTAAAGTAGCACTTCCATCAGCAACTACAACATCTATATCAACAATAGTATCTCCAATCTCAATTTCTGCAATTTCAACTTGAGTTAAAGTATGTCCTGTTGTTAAGTTCTTTTGAAGAGCAAATCTCCATTTTCCTGAAGGAGTGTAATCTCCATCACCATCACTATAGAACACTTCTATTGCACCAGCAAGTGAATCTTGAACTGTTCCATCTGTCTGATTTCTGTAAACAAGAGCTATCTTACTAGTTTCTATACTATTAACAGTAATAGAATCTGTAGGTGCCTCAATTATTACAACATCAGCATCTTCTGTGATAGGGTCAATAGAGCTAGTTAAATTATAAAGGTCTGCTTGGTCAAATGTAACCATAACATCTTCATAATCAACATCTGTAATGCTATCCAAACTAACAACTGCAAAGTCTTCTGGGAATACGTAGCTATCTCCAACGTATTTAATACTATCTCCAGCATCTACATCGTCAGCATCATTTACCTTAGCATTATATTTAACTCCAATGTATCCTGCATCTGCAGTTGGATCACTTATTGTCCAAACCCATAGGGGGTCATCTTCGTCTTCTCCTATATACTCGTCTCCATCAGTATAAGTTTTACTTATATCAGAGCCGATTTTTAGGATAGCTTTGCTAAGTTCTGGTGAATTAGAGTGATAACCAATACTATCAACATTAATTCTAACACCATCAATTTTCTTTGTATTTCCTTCACCAATAAACTCACCGTTTATTTGTACTTGGTTTTCAAAGATATCATCAACAGTGAAAGTCTTTCCGTCGAAAGTTACTGTATCTCCAATTTTCAGAGCATGCTGTTCTGCAATACTTACTGTGATTGAGTCAGTGTCCATATCAGTTACTTCATAAGAAGTCCCTAATATTTCTAAGAAAAGGTCATCTGCATCATCATCGCCAACTAAAGTAGCGTTTACTGCATCATCAAATACATATCTGTATTCTAAACCTTGTTCATTAGACATAGCAACATCCCCCAAATCTTCATCATCTAAAGTTGTAAGGATCTCTACAGTACCAATTCTTATTTCTTCGTGAACATTGTAGTCGTCACTTCCATCTCCATCATCCCATGATATTTTACTATCAAGAAGACTAGGGAGATTATCATCATCCATAACAGCATCAATGTTACCTGAGACAATACTTCCTCCTAAAGGAACCTCGTCTTCACTTTCACCTTCACCACCTGTGCTAGTTACAGCACCTGCTGGCAAAGCACCTTGTAAATCTACTTGTATATTAGTAGCTTGTACTTGGTCTAAGCTTGATACTCCTGCACCAGTACCGTAAACAATTGCAACATTAGCTGAGCTTCCAGAAACAAAAGGTACTGGATAGATAGCTGCTGCGGCAACTCCTACAGTCATACCAGTAAGTAGTATGCTTGAAACAATTGCTGAGATCTTTTTAAAATTAAATCCCATTTATTTATTAAACCTCCTTTCAGCTATATTAATATATGTTGCCAAAGACAACTTCATCTCTGCAAAACAATCATAGGGAAAAATTGTTTTACTGAGTTGAATATTATTTGTTTTGCATTTCATCTTTTAAACCCCTATAGAACATCATTACTAATTAATGATGTATAATAAGGCAAATCTTGGCACCTTTTTAAAGCTTACTATACTCTTTTTGCTATTTTAGACAAAATAGGTGTTTTTTAAAGGTTTTATTTATAAAGCTTTCGATGTAACTTATCTATGAACACAGGGTTAGTGGGACACTAGATTTGTTAAAAACATAACATTTATTAACATAGGGTTACTTTAAGTAATATATATTAAATTTGAACATATATATACTAAGTATATGTTCTAGATATATATTATAAAATAACATACATGCAAAAATGACTTCAAAAACACGAGATATATCAATCTATGAATCTAAAGGTGCTTTTTTCTTTAGAAAATCTAAAACCACTAAAGCAGATTACGACTTTTCAGGTATCCAGGCACTTAGACAGCTTTTAAGCAATGAAAAAGCCAGGATACTTCATGTAATAAAGACTCAAAAACCCTCATCTATTTATGATTTAGCTAAAAAACTAAACAGAGGTTTCAAAGCAGTAAATGATGATATTAAGCTTTTAGAGAGATTTGGGTTTGTTGAACTTGTTGAAGAAAAGACAAAGAACAGAATCAGGCATAAGCCTGAAATAGTTGTTGATACAGTTACTATTAATATTTCTATCTAGTAATAGGCATTAAACTGGACTTTTATATCCTGAGGCAAATTACTAGTTGTTCCTTTGTAATTACCTGTCTTATTCCCTTTTTCTAAACTTAGGATTTGCTTATCCTTTGTGAAAATCTTTAAATCATATCCAGCAACAGGGGTATTTCCTATTTTCCAGCTTTCAGCTATTATCCCTGAAATTGTTTCATTTAATGCACTGCAAGCACTTCTACCATCTAAACACTGTGAATTACTATTACATCTTAATACTAATTTCTCAACAGGCATTTTTTCAAGATTATCACTACAATCACTTGTATACTGTAGCATTGACTGCATAAAACTCTCTGCCTCATAGCTCTCTATTCTTTCAGTTTGAGGCCTAGTTAAACTAAAACCCAAGAAAATAAGCAAAATTATAGCAACAATCATAATAATTAGTGCAAACCCTATCATTTCCTCTTGTGCTCGTTTCGAGTGCAAGCTAAAAATCATTGATTTTTTGTCCTGCCCTTGTTTTGATTTACTCTTCATTGTAATATACAAATAACTTGCCTAATTGGCAGTTATCATAAATACCTCCTTCATCTGAGTCTTTTTTACAAAGTGTAACAAAATTCCAGGCTGGAACCCCTTTGATTCCATTTGAAAATAAATCTATATTATCACAATCAGGATAGTTTCCAATACTACACTCTCTTCCTTGCCCAACAGGATAAATTCTTTCTATTCTTATATTAAATACTCCTCTTCCCCAAAAACCAGAGTACTTTCCTATATCTTCTTTTAGTGTTATTACTTTATCCATATCTATGCAGTTTATTTTGCTTCCTCCAAAACTATTTCCACACGAAAATTCAGGAGAATTTGCTAGTTTTGTGACTAAAAGCATAGCATTTTCTTCTCCAAGTGCAGTTGCACTTTGTTTTAATCCTGAAAATCTCCATACTACAACAAACATCCCAACAAGCACAAAAAATAATGTAACTGCCATTAACATAAATGCCATCTGCTGGATTTTCATTTGTGCTCGTTTAGAGCATAAGCTAAATATCTTTGATTTTTTGTCTTGTGCTTGTCTTGAGTTCACCATAGTTTACATAGACTATTTTGATTATTTTTTATCTCAATTTCTTTAACTAACTCACTCATTTTAAATAAATCAATTGAACTATCAAAATTACTGCTTATACTTATTAATTGTGATAAATCCCCTTCAAGATTAGTATTACACCCTTTTCCTGAAATCATAAGAGATTTTTTACTATAAATCTGAGCAAGATTCTCTACTCTTTTCATTAATCTGCTTAACTGGCATTCATAAGTTATTTTATCTGCAAAGATTCCCGCATACATCAAAGAATCTCTATCAAAATACACAGTGCCTTCTCTTTTATCAACACTTCCAGCATTATAATCCACATTAATTTCACAATTCCTGCTTCCAGAAAAACAAACCCGTATTATGTTCTTTAAATTTGTGCAGTTTTCAGTTAAAAAATTATCCTGGTTTAAATTCTTAAGTTCTTGCTCCACTTCAGTTGGAGAATTCACAAAACAATATTTTTCTTTAATAGGAATAATATAAATTAAATCACTTATTTTAAACGGAAAATCAAATGGTTTTGAAAAAATAACCATCTCTTGTCCTTCAACTGTTGAATTGGAAAATAAATACTTGTTTGAAAATCCAACATCTACATTTGTTTCAGTCCATTGATTAAAACTTTTCTGAGAAATTCCTATTAATTGCCTTCCAAACTCCCCCTCTAAATTGCAAGTATTAAAAATTCTTGTCTCCACAGGAAAACCTAAAGAAGTTATTTTTGCTTCTTCAAATCCTGTTTCAAGAGGATTTAATAAAATACCAATTTCTTTGCTTGTTTTAACATCTTGTATTGTCTGTTCAGTTCGTATTAGCTTAGTAACCGCGTATATTGCTAAAAATAAAATAAATATACCTACAATTATGGCAAATAACCAAGGAAATGAAATCTGAAGAAATCCCTTTTTTTTCATTTTGTAATTGTTACTAATGAATCACCAGGATTCATTTTAATTGTCATTTTTACTTTTCCTTTTACACTCTGAATGCAAAAAGGATTATTAGTTGCTACAATATTAGTTATATTAATGTGTTCTATTTGATTAGCATCTAATCCACTTCCACTTCCAACAGGATACAAACATAAATTTTCAAACTCAAAAAAAGCCATTTTTAAATTATCATAAAATTGAAAGTTTGCCCCCTTTTTTGGAGAAGTGAAATCCGCAAAACAAATATACTCTACTTCACCAGGAAGATTATAAGTTTGTTCTATGCTTCCTTGTCCACCTTTCCACATCTTATCAACATCTTGTTGAACATAAGTAAAGAATTGTCCAGTCTGCACATTACTCTGCAATTCTAAGAATTTTATTATAGCATAAACTGCAAAAGCAATAAAAACTATTATTAGGATAATTGAAAAAATCATACCAAAAGATAATTGCATTTGTCCTTTTTTAAAGGATAAGATAGAAATCTTTGATTTTTTGTCCTGTCCTCGTTTTTTCATAAATAGAATAAAGATACTTAACTTATAAATTTAATTAAATCATAAATTTATAACAATAATTTTCTCAAGAGATGTTATTTATTATCACCTCTTTTAATGTTAAGGACTTAATTAAATATCATAGGAAAAATCTTAGCAAAGCTTGATTTTGAAGTATAAGTACAGGCTAATTAAATAGCTCTAATAATTGCAGAGCAAGAATCTGAAGCAGGCTGGTTTCCAAAATCATCTTTGCACTTGATGTATAATTTTGTCTTTGTTGTCCAGTCAGTAAAGTGGTCTGTTTTTTTCTCGCCAACTGTCATAGGCAATCCATCTTCAAACAAATAACTGCAACTCTTTGTATCATAGACACATGTTGCATTTTCATTAGTTGTAATCTTAAGATAATTATCTTCTTTAAATGCCCTGGCAATTAAAGGAGCTTCAGCATCACTCTCTACTGTAAAATTAACCTGCCATGTATCAGAATTTCCACCTAAGTCAACGCATTTTATTATATATTGGTATTCTTCTTCTGGTAAATATAAGTCAGTTGAGTGAGTATAACTTACAGTATTAAAGAATTCAACATACTGCTTATCATCAGAATTAGCATCTTTGTAATAACAAATAGACTCTCCTTCTTTAAATCCTGCAGAAGTCTGAGCTGTTAAAGTAACCTTTACTGCTTGTGTAGCATCTTTTACAATCCCTTCTGGCCCTGCTTTGTCAATAACTAATGATTGAGTCCCAAAGATAGTAAATATGTGAGACTCTGAATTTACATTTCTATCCCCTGCTTTATCACCAGATAATTTTGGCTGGTCTTTGCATCTAAAATAAAATTTATTTTCTTGCTTATCTTTTATTCCTTCTAACTTTGTCCTGCAAGTATAAACTGTTTTAGAATTAAGATCTATTGCATCTGCAACACTATCAGCATCTTTACAATCCATTGCATTCTCCATTTGTTCGTAATCTCTGTCCATTGTACTCCATTTGCACTCTGCAGGCTCATTCACATAAACATTTAATAAAACCTGGTCTTGCCCAACACCAACAGGCATATTATTTGCAATACTTGTATCTACAATTATTGGAGCAGTATTATCAGGACCTTTTTCAACACAGAATTTAAAAACAAAATTAGCATCATTTTTATTTCCATTTGCATCAATACATCTAACAAATAAACTAAACTCTCCATCATTTTCCAGAGTTATATTTGCATTTTCTTGTTCAACATTTTGAACTCCTGGAAGACTTAAAGTTTGAGTATGATTATATAACAATACACTGCTTCCCCCAAAATAATAATCCATATCACTAATATTTAGAACATTTTCATAACTAATCTTGCATTTTGCTGGTTCATCTGTTATTATCCCAAATGCTAAAGGTGTGAAAGCAGGAACACATGTATCACTAGTTGGAGCAATTATTTTAACTCCCCTGTCTGGAGGATTTATTGCAGAATCTGGAGTATATTTATATCCTTCAAGAAGAGGTTGATTCCAAGTTTGAATTACTGGAGGGTCAACATCTTGAGGATTAATCCAGACACATTTTTCTTCTTTTGTTCCTTTATTTATTAGCTCGCATGCTTGTCCAAGACTCTTGCATTGATACTCACTGCACGGGAAATTTGTAAATTGATTGCATTTCTGGCAAT
>CAZBPV010000002.1:120650-124173 GCA_964493885.1 Candidatus Woesearchaeota archaeon | reverse complement strand
CCACTGCCAGAAAAAAACAGCAGTAGAAGATAAAGAAGAATAATTCTAATCACAAGCCTTATTAATATAAGTTAATTATATTAATCATGACAAAAAGAGTTTCAGGACATTATGAAAGAACAAAGCAAGAGGCTGGAGAAGGTTTTGACACTCCTGGAAGAATTTTAAAAACAATTGCAAAAATAGCAATAGCAATAGCAATTGCACTCATCATTGCAATAGTAGTCTATACTTATATTGCAAATCCAGAGACAGGAATTGGAGGGGGGCAAAGAAATTGCATTTTGTCAGTAATGGGAAATCCTCCAGACTGTAGCGACAATGACGGAACTCTGAAAACAACTTATGCAAATGGAAAATATGTTGGTGAATGTTATGGATTAGATAATTCTGGGAAATGCATACAATAATCCAATAATTATCACATTTCAGTAAAACTAAAGTTTTATAAATAAATTTCTTATAAGATAACTCATGTCAATTGAATTAGAAAGAGAGTTGTCCATTCCCCTAACAATGGATGATAAGTATACTCCGCAAGAGATGCTTAAAATGTCAAGAGTATTAAGAGAATACTGTTCAAGACTAGAAGAAACAGTAGACTCAAGATTAATTATTAAAAAAGATGCAATGGAAATTGCATCAGAACTCTATGACATGGTTGAAAGAATTGGGTGGTATGCTCTTGGACAGATTTCAAAAGGAGAATTAAAAGCAAGCAATGTAATGTCTGAAATCATTGCAAATGCAACTCAAATGCACACTGCTCTTAAAGTAATAATGATGAAAGAAAGACCAAAAGGTTTTGAATACAAAGTATCAGAAATAACAAGAGAACTTGAAGAAACATACTATAAAATGACAGAACAAGTTGCTTAAACTTTTCTTGCTAAACCTTTTTCTAATTTGCTTTGTTTTTTTACAACATACTCAGAAGAAATCAAATTTCCAAAACAATATGGGCACTCAAGCAATTTAGGATTATCACTCTTAACTTTTTCTCTGCATCTCATGCATTCATAAGAATACTGAAGATTTTCATCTGTCATAAAAAACCCATTTATTCCCTATTAATAAGCATTATGGTTTTCAAGAATTATTAAAAGAAAGTATATTTAACCCTTTCTATAAAGAGGCTCAACAAAACCATCAGGTGCTTTATACTGCCTTATGCTTCCTGCTTTTATTTCTATTTCATCTGCCTTTCTTAATGAAGCAATCTGGCTTCTTGTTAATAAATCAAAATGCTTGGCTTCAACTAGATACTCTGGAATATACCAAACATCTTCTTCTGAAACTTCCCATGCAAATTTGTCAAATCTTGATAAATCAACAGGCATTGAAAATCTTCTTAATGTTTTCTTTCCATTGCTATCTAAAAAATACTCGTGGAAAAAACTCATAACTAATTCCCTTATGCTTTTATACACTGGCTCTCTATATCTTAAAACAGCATGATTTGTTTTTGACAAAGCTCCCCAAAATCCATCTTTATTAAAAACAGCAATTGCATGATCATAATCATCTTTGTTAGTCTCCAAATCAACTATCAATGGCTTAAATCCCTGCAATCTTAAAATAGCAGCTGCAAGAATTGCTCCTTCCATGCAATGAGCATGCCCTTCTCTCAAAACTTTTCTGGGACTTGAACAAGTATCTCCATTTAGTTCAAAATTAGTTTTCAATGAATTAAGAAAGTCCTGAATCTTTGAGGGAGTATTTATTTTCTTTAAAATTTCTAATTCCTCTTTTGAAAACATAAATATATAAAAAAGAATTATTATAAATAATTATCTATCTGAAAAACATTTAATCATTTCTCTTAAATCAGATATACTTATAGTCTAAATTCTAAATCCTGCGATTCAAAAATGTTAATTAAAAAAAATAAAAATAAAAATAAATTTTTGCTTATCTTTTCTTAGCTTTCATCATTCCATAGTTTCTAGCTAGTTTTCCTAAACCAATTAGTAAAACAGCCAATGGAATAAGCCAGTTACTTGTTGAGTCAAGTGCAGTTACACCCAATAAAGGTAGAACTAACAATACACCAATAACAGTAACTAACCATGCAGTTAATTTTGCCATATTTAAACCTCCTTTTTTGTACCCCTATTTACTAGTAGTATTTGGTAAAAAACCTTTTTAACCCTTTCTTTTTTCAAAAATCCTAAAAAAAGTCATTTTTTCAGCCAATCCATTAAATTCTGCTGATTTTTAATCTGCTTTAAGAGTTTGCTTTGCTGAAATATAGAATCATAATCAAAATTAAATTTTATTTTTCCTATTTTTTTAGAACCTTCAATTAATTCATTCTTAGAATCAAACTTCAAAGATTTGTTACTCATTGCTTTTTTAACTGACTCTCTCACAACCCAGACACCAAGAGCAGCCCAGTATGAAGGCCCTTCTATTCTTATTGCAAGAACAGATGCTTGCCTTTTCATTTTATCAAGATATCCTAAAATCGGAAGCCGTGTAGCATAATACCCTCCAACAGTATTAAATGCATAGTTCTTTCTTCCATGAAATCCTTCCATGTCAGTTGAAGCCTTTATTTGCGACGTTGGGTTCCATGAACTTCCTGGAAGATAGAGTTCAAAAAGCTCATAACTCCAAACTCCTGGAAAAAATAAAATTAAATAACTATTTCCCATAAACTCTCCAAAATGCAATTCAAAATTCTCAATCCATTTATGTCTTCTTACTCTATCTAAAAGATGTTTTCCAATCATGTCATCTGTTGCAGTTATGCTCCATCGTGTTGGAACAAGCCTTTTGTTTTTCTTTAATCCAAGAACCCCAACTGAAAGAATTTTATTTAAAGTATACTCACTAAAACTTCTATCATAAAGACTTGTTACAGATTCGTTTGCCTTGATGTCATCATTAATTGCTTTGTCAACTAACCTATCAACCTTGACATTTGAAGTAACTTTAGCTTGTTTAAGTGAAGCCCTCATTCCATGTGGAGTTAGTACCTGATCTTTGTTTCTTCCAAATCTAACTCTGTTCTCTAATTCAATTTCAACATCAACTGGCTTTGATGCAATTGCAATTTCCTGAGCTAAATTAACAAATTTCTTATTTAATCTAGTATCTGTGACCTTACTCTGGAATCTTGAATTAAGAAGACTATTTCTTAAATTAAGAACATCACTGATTTCAAAATTATTTTCAGCCCAGTATTTTTCATCATCATAAACCCATGCATCTTCATCTCTTTCAATAGGAGACATAATTCCAACATTAACTAAAGGATATCGAAGCTTGCTTCCAATAAAAATACTCGGAGGAGATGCTGTATCAAGTTTGGAAATATCTTTTAAGTCCTTGATTTTAAAATTAGTCGCTGCAATCTTCTTGACAACTTCAAATCTAATATCACCCATTGATTTATTAAATCTCGCAAGTTTATATTTTTATATGAATTATAAAAAATAGTTATATCCACCCACGCCTAAAAAGACCTTATGCAAATCACTGTGTGGATTTGTATCTATGGAATTTTTATATACCTTTT
>CAZBPV010000002.1:0-120550 GCA_964493885.1 Candidatus Woesearchaeota archaeon | reverse complement strand
TAAAAATACCTTATGCAAATCACTGTGTGGATTTGTATCTATGGAATTTTTATATACCTTTTTTAAAAATACCTTATGCAAATCACTGTGTGGATTTGTATCTATGGAATTTTTATATCCACCCACGCCTAAAAATTCCTTTGTTATGAATCTCAAAATTCAATTCTTTTTCCTGCAGACTTCTGTGCTTTCTAAGAATTGCTTTTTTTCTTCCACTAGTATTCTGCAGTTCAATTATGCACTTGCTCCAGTACTGAAACAAGTCCCCTCCAACAATATTTGTCTCTCCTTTTATTCCTTTTTTCCATTGTTCTTCTGGAACAAAGCTCTCATACACCTGATTAGTTATTATAATAGGTATATTTTTTCTTCTTGAAATCTCAGCAAGAATTCTCATTTGTTTTGCAACTTCCCTGTTAACTTCCTTAATATTAAATCCATCTTCTGAATTTAGTGCTTCTCCAAGCTCTAAACGATAAAGCATTGCCATACTATCAACAACTATTAATCCAACCTGCTCTTTAGTTTGGCTTTTAGACGAACTAGCTAAAGGCTCTGCCTTTTGTCTTTTCAGATGATTTAAAAGTGTTTCAAAAGATTTCTTTTGTTCTGAAAAACTTGTGGGGGTAAGAAGTAAAATATTTTTTAAAATCCCCTCGTAATTCTCCCCAGTAATCTGCTTTACTCTATCAATTGAAAATCCTCCTTCTGTATCAATAAAAATTACTTTATTCCCGTGCTTGGCTTGTGAGCACGAAGCAAGAATTGCAAAATTAGTCTTCCCGCTTCCAGGAGGCCCAGCTATCATAGTTATAACATCTTTTTCATACCCTCCATAAAGCCATTTGTTTAAATCAAAGCTCCCTGTAGAAATCTTTCCAGGTTTTTCCATTAAAATCTTAAAAAGATTAGATTAATAAGCATTTGTAAATAATATCGCATATGTTAACTGCAGACTACATCTTCAATCAATTGCTTATTCACGGTTATCTGGCATTATTTCTTATCACTATTATTGAAGGCCCACTAGCAACTATTTTTAGTGGATTTTTTGTTTTAATATTTCAAAAACCTAAAAAAAGGAAAAAATAATTACTTGAGTGTTTTAAAATCATTTAGTAAATTATCCAAGTCTTTTGTAATAGCACTAACTGCATCATCTACTGCCTTTTTAGCAGTTTTTCCCTTTGTTTTTACTAAAAGCTTAGGCTTTTCTTCATGATGCTCTCTTCTCCAAACAGCAAGACTAACTCCTGAATCTTTATTTAAATAAACCCTTAAAATCTCTGCTATTGTTAGGTTTTCAAGCTCAACTTCTATTTCATCTTTTGAACTTTTAAGAACATTAACTTCCATAATAAGAATTCATAACTTTCATTTATAAAGTTTCCTCTTTACCTTTTTCTTCCAAAAATCAAGTCATTAATTTCTTCATCACTTAAATCAACCTTAGAATTAGAGTTCTCATTTATTTTATCTTTATCTTGCTTAGCTATGGAGCTTGAAACCTCTAGTGAAGTATCATCAAATTCTATTGGTGTTTCTTTAATAGATTCAAACTCAAGAGTCTCTTCAGTTCTTTCTTCAGTTTTAATGTCAGTTTGCGTATTAGTCTCTAACGGAAGAATCTGTGGATTTTCTCTCTTGCCAACTATTTTAGACATAAGCCTTCTCCAGTAAGGCTCTTTTATTTCAAGGTCAATAACCTCTTTTTTCATTTCCTGCAAATCAGATATAGTAATATTCTTTGTTGTTAAATCATCAAATCCAAGTTGTTTTCTTTGATGCTCTAATTGTTTTGCAACTTCAGGTTTTAAAATATTTATTTCCAAAATATGTTCAATTCTCTGGATAATTTTTGAATCTCCTTCTGGAATAATCCCTTGTTCTGCTAGTTTCACAAATTTTTCAGACTCTCCAACCTCTTTTGCAAATTGGCTCATGCTCATCTTCTTATTTCTTCTAGCCCTCATAATTACCCAGTGAAAATTCTCAATCAAATCTTGTCTTTTCTTGACACTTTCCTGCTTCACAAATCTATCAAATTTTTTATCAATTAATTCTCTTAAAGTTCCTTCTTGTTTTTTTAATTCTTGCTGCTGCTGGCTCCCAAAAATGTTTTTCTTGTGGATTTCTGAGTCTAATCCTGCAGCCTTAGATAATCTATTATAAATTGACTCATTTTTATTAATACTATTCATCTGAGAAAAAGTAGGCTTCTTAACAACAGGAATCCTCTCTTCAGAAAGGCAGTATTTGCATATCTTTACTATCCCCTCTCCAGAAATAACATCAAATAATTCAGCTGTATTTGCCCCGCATTTATAACATTCCATACTTTTTACACTATGCTATGCTTTTTTAATATTTATATGCTAAAAAATAACATTAATTTAAATGGATTTCTATCTCCTGAATATTTTGGGGATTAAACAAGGTAACCTTCTGATTCATGATTACAGTAGGAACCTTTTCTATATCATACTTTTGCTTTAATTTGCTAATTAATTCACTATCTAAATCCACATCAAAAGAATAAATTATCACTTTTTCAGGATACTTTGAATAAATTGCATCAAGTAATCTCCCTAATTTATCACTATCTTTATAATACAAGGGATTGTTAGAATAAAAAAACATTATAGTATTAAAACTAGAATTGCATTTTTTATTGTAATCTGTAATAAAATTCAAATGCTCTAATTCTACAAGAGTATAAAATTTCTTCTGAAACAAAACTTCAGAATTCTTTTTTCCTAATTTCTTTTCCAAATCATCTATTACTGCTCCCTGAAACCCTAATTGCTGTGAAATATCCTCCAATGCCTCTTGAGAACACATCTCATTAAAGAAATCATAATTAAGCTTGCTTTCAAAAATCCCGTAAGCAGTTTTTCCTTGAAGTGTGGTTATTCTTTGAAACTCTAAATACGAGATAAAATTAGCTAAAAGGAAAATTAAGATAAAAATCCCTGTCCCAATCAATAAAGAAAAAATATACCTTCTCTTACTCTGGACAGGCCTAGTGCCTATAGAATCTGATTTATCTGTTTCTTGACTCTTCATTTTCTATTTAAAATTTACAGCTTATTAAATTTACCTCCATTTTATCTCCTTGTAAAATATAGCATAAATTATTGATACTACCCACCAAAATCCAAAAAGAATTGCAAAAAACAAAAAGAAGAAAGTTATATTAATAAATAATCCAGAAATTTTTCCAATTTTCTTAGAAGCATATAGTATATAGAATACAAGCAAAATCATAAAAACCAGTATAAAAAGTACTATTGGATTTGCCAGGAACAAGAAAAGAGTTCTTTCTAATGAATACATATTAAAATTAATAAAATTTGAAAAATCAAAATTAATGCTACTTAAAAACAATAACTCTCTTTGAACATTAAATAAAGTTTTGATAAATAAATAACAAGTTACAAAAATAGAAAAGAAAATACTAATCCAGGCAATAGGCATAACAAATAACCCCAAATCTCCGTATTTCCTCCCAAACATATGTCTGTATTCAATTATATTTTTAATTAAACCATAATACCATCTTCTTCTTTGAATCATTAATTCCTTAAATTTGCTAGGAGCAACAGTATATGCCGGAGCAGTCGGACAATTTTCTGTAATATATCCTTTTGATTGAATTCTTAATGCCATTTCCAAATCTTCTGTTATATTGCCAACATCATACCCCCCATATTTGTCAAAGAAAATTTTCCTATAAGCAGAAAAAGCTCCTGGTGCAATGTAAATTGACTCAAGAGATGCAAAAGCTTTTCTTAAAAAAAGTCCCATAAGATACTCAATGTGCTGAATTCTCTGAAGAATTGTTTTAGGATTATGTATTATCATCGCAGGAGTCACTGACATAACTCTTTCATTTTTAAAATATCTAACCATTCTTTTCATGCTTTGTGGATGAACAAAAGTGTCAGCATCCATTGTAAATATAATCTCTCCTTTTGCCTTGCTAATTCCTAAATTAAGGGCAGTTCCCTTTCCACCATTTTTTTTATGAAAAATATGCAATCTACTATCTTTTATTTTTTTTGCCATCTCCAGTGTTTTATCCTTGCTTCCATCATCAACTACGATTACTTCAAAATCCGGATAATCTGAGTTTAAAATAGATTTAATTGTATTTTCAATTGTTTCTTCTTCATTATATGCAGGAATCAAAACACTAACTCTTGGAAGTTCATCATCTCTATAAAATAATTTTGATTTTTTTAAATCTGCAATAAAACTTAATATGTAAAATGTTGTTGAAACCAATCCTATGTATATAGAAAGATAAATAATAATCTTAATAAATTCCATTTTACTCTCCAGATTCTTGAACTTCTGGAACAGGCTCTGGAATTTGCTTTAATGGCTGCTCTGATTCATTCAGGTTAAAATAATCAAAAAAATCATCAGCTAAAGAAAGCTCATGAGTATGCCCAGCTTTTTTCTTTTTAATTAATCCAAGGTCATTGAATTTCTTAACATGGTCATATGCCTTGTTACCCCTTATTTTTATTATAACTGATTGTTTTATTGGCTGCTTATATGCAATAATAGCCAAAGTTTCCTGCTCTGCCTTTGAAAACTCTGCACTTCCAGTTGCAAGCTTATTAATGAGATAATGATACTCCTGCCTTACATCCATTTTCCAAACCCCTTTTTTCTCAACAATCTCAAAGGCTGACTCTGTTTTAGTAAATTTATCCTGAAGTTTTTCAATAAGTTCCCGTATAATAATTGGGTTCAAGTCTGTAAGAGAAATTAAATTAGGCATGCTAAGGAATCTTCCAGAAACAAAGAAAACCGCCTCAAGAACTCGTAGATTTTCCTTTTCTTTTGCCTCATCAATCTCTTCTATTGTTTTGCTTGATACTTCCATTAAATACAAAAAGAAATGTTGTTTAAAAGCATTATCAATTTAATACTATATTCCCTACAGCATATTTTTATATCTTATATCTCAGCAAAGCACCCATTCCACCAAGATTTTCAAATTGTTTTCCTTCTTCTGTTTCAACAGAAACAATTTCAACCTTTGAACTAATTCCCTCTGCAAGAGCTTTTAATTCCTTTGCAAGATTTTTGTCAAGGGTTTTTGAAAGAACCAAAGTATCAACTGCTCCATATTCAAATGCCTTTCTTATTGCAGGCTCTTTAATTAATGCCAAATCTGTTTCTCCCAAAGCCTTGAAGAATTTCTCTAGAACTTTCTTTTCATAAATAATCTCCTGTCCTGCAAGAATATCCTGTGACCTTTCAACTAACTCCTTTAACCCAGACTCATCACTTCCCCCAATATCAACTCTCCCGATTATTTTAGCATGAAGTTTTGTGGGAAGATACTCTCCATCTATAAACTCATCTTTTGTGGGAATCGGCCCTCCAATAAGTATTCCTTTTAATTTTGGATTATCATAAAAAATCTTTTTCATTTCAGCTGAAATTCTTTTATAAAATTCCTTAGTTAATCCTTCAGTTATTCTATGAAAACGCTGAGAAGAATTATGAACAATTAATCCATTAGCAATAAAATTTTTATTTTCAACTTCTAAATCAATTAATTCACGATCTTCATTTTCTTCATTAATAAAAAGAATTTCTTCCTTACTTCCATCCTTATAAATTAAATTATCTCCCTCCTTTAATTCACTTGTAATTTTTTTAGCAATTTTTCCTTTCTTATCATAAATAAAAAAGATATGATCTGCAGATGCAAAAATATGCCCTCTATTGCTAATAATTTTATATATAATTTTCTTGGTTGTTTTCCATTTCTTAATAACTTTAGAATTTATTAAACAATTTTTAGAAAAATCAAAACTTTTAATTAAGTCTCCTTTTTGAATATCTTTTAATTGGATATTTCCGTTATCTTTCATGATCAAAGTGTCTGGACTAAGGCACTGCCCTCCAGCCCTGACTTTACTTGGAACTCCAGAAGTCATTTTTTGAATTACTTCTATTCTCTTTCCTTCTAGCATTCCTATGGTTGCTTCTTTTCTATCCATCACTAAAAGAGCGAAAATTTCTGTTACTTCCATCTGCTCTCTTAATGGTTCTAAAACAAAATCTTTATCACATCTATATAATCTTATTTTTAATGGGAGGGGGGGTTCTATAGTCCATAGTCTCAAATCAGTCTGTCCTTCTACTTTAGAAACATTCCCTGCAAATAATGCCAATCCATTATCAGGGGTTCTTTTCAAGCCTTTTAAGTATCTAATTATTTTTTCAAGAGCCTCAATTACATTTTTTCTTGTGCTAGTTGATTTTATGTTCTTTGCAGTGGATGTCTCTGATTCTAATTGTTTTTGTACAGAATTTGCATCATAATCAGCAGAAACATAAACTGAAATAAGTTCTGTATGTCTGCCTCTATAATTTTCAAGCTCCTTCAAAAGTTCTTCAAGTTCATCTTTGGTTATTGCCATTTTAATTAGAAATTTTTAAGCTATATTAATTTATGTGTCGCAATCAAATCTTTTTCAAAGATTTTAAGTTCTTTGGGAATAACAAAACCAGCAACTTCATTTCTTAGACTAATTCCTTTCTCTTTTTTAGTCTTCCAAATGTCGCTGTTAAATTCCATTATTTTATCAACAAGATTAAGATTTGACTTTCCTTTTTTAGCTTTTGGCCACTCAGATTTTAATAAATCTATTTTCTTTTCTTCTGCAATAGTTGTAGTTACTTGAGGAATTATTGGATAAACTAAATGTAAAAATCTTTCAAGCAAATAATGCAGAGTATATTTAGCAGAATCACTCTCTTTATCACTAAATGATTTATTTTCATTATACACTCTTGCCTTAACTATCTCAATGTAATGAGAAGCAAAAACCTCCCACAAAAATCTTCTTAATTTTTGAGCAGGATGATTAAAATCATATTTTTCATAACTCTTATCAGATTCATCTGTCAAATCCTCTATATAATCTATAAACAATTTATCTAATTCAGTTAAAACAGGTTTTTTCTTTGGTTTATCAAATAACATAACAAATTTAGAAACATTCAATATTTTGCTTAGTGTTTTTAATTCAGATTTTATTTTTTCTTTTGAGACACTTAAATCTTGCTTTGATAAATCTCCTTCAATTGCACTCCAGAATCTTATTGCTTCAGCACCAGATTCTTTTAAAACTTCTTGAGGATTAATTGCATTTCCCAGGGACTTAGCCATTTTTCTCCCTTTTTCATCAAGCAAATGCTGATGTATCCATATATCTTTAAAACAAGGCTTTCCAGTTTCTAAAAATCCTCTTAATAAAGTGTAATAAAGCCAGGTTCTAACAATTTCTTTTCCTTGAGGACGTAAACTTGCAGGATAAGATTTCTTAAAAAAAGAATCATCTTGCCTGTACTTTAAAATATATAATTCAGAAATTGAAGAATCCATCCACGTATCAAAGACTCTTTCTTCTCCTTTCCATTTTTCCTTAAAATCCTTAACCTTTCCAATAACTTTTCCATCTTTCAAAACTTCAGCATCATCTGGAACTTTTTGTTTCCATGGCTTATAGTATTTTCCAGGTTTAGGCAAGGCAATTAAACCAGTTTCAGAATGCCAAAGAGGAATTTCAGTAGCATAAAATCTTCGTCTTGAAATTGGCCAGTCAATAGAAATTGCATTAATCCAATCAAAAAGAATTTTTTTAGAAGTTTCAGGATAAAAGTTGATTTTATCTGCAATTTTTCTTATTTCATCTTTATAATCTAATTGTTTAAGATAAAATTCAGGCATTTCAATAAATTCAATCTCTGCCCCTCCCCTTTCGGAAACAGGAGTCCTATGCATTATACTCTCTTGTTTAATCAAAAGTTTTTTGTTTTTTAATTCTTCAATCATTTTCTCTCTTGCTTTTTTAACAGGCAAGTCTTTTAAGAATCCAGCATGTTCATTCATTGTCCCGTCTTTTTTTATTGCAATCACAGGAGTAAGTTTCATCTCTCTAAAAAATTGTATATCACTTAAATCTCCAGCAGAACACATCATTGCTAATCCAGTTCCTTTATCAATCTGTGCAAGAGGATGAGGTTTAATAGGAACTTCTTTTCCAAAAATAGGGGTTACTGCATTTTTTCCATCTAAATGCTGATATCTTTTATCTTCTGGATTAAAAATAACCATGGCGCAAGTACAAATTAATTCTGGACGTGTTGTGCCAATAATAATTTCTTCTTCCACTGATGCTTTTGCATCTGTGTTACCTTTAGGTTTACTATTTTTAATCTTCCATTTTATATAATTAAAAGTACTGGGAATATCTTTATACTCTATTTCTGAATCTGCAATTGTTGTTTGCAGTTTAGTATCCCAGTTGCTTACTCGTGAATCTTCATAAATTAAACCCTTTTTATATAAATCAATAAATGTGGATTGAGTCAAAGCCCTGTATTCTGGGGAATCAGTTAAATAAACACTTCCTATATGCTCCCCTTCTTTATAAGAAGTAAATGAAATTCCAAGTCTTGAAAAAGACTCCTTAGTTCCTTCACTTCCTTGATTAATTAGTTTCTCACAGTACTCTAAAAATTTATCTCTTCCAATCTTAAATGGAGAGATATCAAATTTCTTTTCAGCAGCCATCTCAATTGGCAAACCATTTCTATCTAATCCTAAGGGAAAAATAACTTCAAACCCTTTCATTCTTTTGTATCTTGCAAACATATCCATAAAACAATAAGTTATTGCTTGTGCTATATGAACTGGAGAGTTAACATATGGCGGAGGAGTGTCTATAGAATAAATCTTTTTTTTGGTTTTCTTATCAAAATTATAAAGTTCTGATTTCCTCCACTTATCAGTTATCTTATTTTCAATTTCTATGTTCCAATTTTTTATATCCTTCAAAGCCATAACCTTTTTAAATCAAAGCACATTTTAAAACTTATGGCAGATAGCATAAACATGCCTTCAGGATTTGGGGGCTTGATGAGATATAATGAAGAGTACTCAAGTTACTTTAATTTAAAACCAACTCACATAATAGTATTTGTGATACTAATAATGGGATTTAGATTCCTATTAGGGATGTTATATTCATAAAATGTTTGGCTTAGGCGGTTTAGATCCAAAAAAAATGCAGGGTATGATGAAACAAATGGGAATAACTCAAGATGATATCCCTTCTTCTAAAGTAACTATAGAAAAAATTAATGGAAGTAAGATGATAATAAATAATCCTTCTGTTGTAAAAATGACTATACAAGGAAATGATATGTTTCAGATACAAGGAGAAGTTTCTGAAGAAGAAGCAGGTATTTCTGAACAAGACATAAAAACTGTAATGGAAAAAACAGGTGCAACTAAGGAACAAGCAAAACAATCTCTTGAAAAAACTCATGATTTAGCTGAAGCTATTTTAGAATTAAGTTAATTCTTTAGAATATCTTCTTATTTATAACAATACTTTTATATTATTGTTTTCTTAAAAAACAATGGGATATTACCTTAGCAAAGGCACAGGTGAAAGAGTACCTATTGTAGAACCGTCAGAAGCACCTTCTAATGTGTTTTCCAAGGAGCCGATTCCATTAACAGGGCCTATATATCTTGCAACAGGATTGGCGCAGGAAGGTTATGATGCTTATGTCTTCAAGGAAGGCTTAGTCGGCAGGGAAATGAGTGATGAAGAGCTTGTGAAATCAAATGTCTTGCTGTTAAGCTTGATGACTTCCACATATAATCGTGGAGTAGAATATGCAATCAGGTACAAGAAATTAAGATTTGAGGCTGGGCTTGACGCAAGAGTCATTGCAGGGGGAATTCACCCAAGCATGATGCCTGAAGAATCCTCTACTATGTTTGACCAGATTGTTATAGGAGAAGCAGAAACAGTTCTCTCTGATATCCTTGAAGGAAAAATAAAAGGAAGAATAATAAAAGGCGAGAGAAATCAGAATCTTGATTCTATCGTGCCTGTGCCTAATTTCAAGCTTGTAGAAGGCTGGGAGAACATGCATGTTTTTCCTGTAATGACTTCAAGAGGATGTCCTCATGCATGTACTTTTTGTTCTGTTACTGAGATGTTTGGCCGTAGATACAGGTTTCACAGTCCTGAAAGAGTTATTCAAGAGTTTGAAAATCTCGAGACACTTTTCAAAGAACACGAGAGCACGAGTTTTTTTAGGAGACATTTTCATAGAGACAGAATATTTCTTGCTGATGATAATTTTACAGCAAATATTCCAAGGACAAATAATATACTTGACAAGATGATTTCTTCTAGCTACAATCGAAGAGTATCATGTCAGGTTAGGGCAGAGATTGCAAAAAATCCTGAGATAGTTTCAAAAATGAAACGAGCTGGAATTGATGTTGTATATGTCGGCTGTGAGTCAATAAATCCAGAGACTCTGAAAAGCATGAATAAAAAACAAGGTGTTGAGGATATTATAAGAGCTGCAGAAGTATTTCATGATAATGGGTTGCAGATGCTTGGAATGTTTATCCTTGGTTCAAATGAAGATACTAAAGATGTGTTCAAGATGACAGATGACTTCTGCCACAAACATAAAATTGACTTTGTACAATACTCTATCCTTACTCCTTTGCCAGGCACTCCTTGTTACAAAGATCTAGAAAAGCAAGGAAGATTGCTACATAAAAATTGGGATTATTATGATGGAATGCATGCTGTTTTCCAGCCTAAAAACATGACAAGTGCTGAGTTACAAGAAGGAATGATGGAGTGCTACCAAAATTTTTACTCATTCAGCAATTTTTTCAAAGAGACTGGAAAGTATCTTGCAAAATCAACAGGAGCATTAATCACTGGAAATAATTTGCCATCATTCCGTCCAGTAAAATATCAGCTTGCAGGCAATCATATAAGAAAAAAATGGCTCGAACTAAACCAGGACTATCTAGATTACCTTGCAAAAGATCCAAGGGCAAATGTTCGTTTTACTGATTAAACACTTTATATGGAAAAAATTCTTGAAAATATTTATGAAGCAGAGATAATAATTAATAAATTAAACCATATGATTTATATGACATATCCAATAGTTAATGATAAAAAACTTTTATTAAAGACACTTGTAGAGGCTAAAATTGCAATAGTTAAGTGCATAAACTTTATTCTTCAATATGACTTTCTATTTAACAAAATAACTCTAAAAAAGAACCCAAAAGACAATTTTAAGACATTTTCTCAGATTTGTGCCCCAAGATATAATATAACCCTAGAAGAAGTAACTCTAATCTCTACTTTATTTGATATTGTTGAAAGACATAAAAATTCAAGTTTTGAGTTCAGAAAAGGTGAAAAATTAGTAATTTTAAATGAAGGTTCAGAACCTGCAGTAATTAATCAAGAGAATGCTAAAAAATATGTGCTTTTAGCCAGAGAAATACTTAAAAAAACAAAGCAAATTTTGAGAAAAGTATAAAAAGCAGGAAATCCTTGTACCTTATACTTCTAAAAGGATGCTAAATGGACAGAATAATACAAGAAAAGATTAGTGCAGACCATTTACTTTATGTTAGTCTGAAGTATACCAAAACCTGTGATGTTATAAAAAACCTGCTTCTAAGATGGAGTAAAATGATTGAAACTGCTATTGAAGACATTTTAAAACATGCTAAGAAGAAAAAGAAGATTAAATTAATCCCTGCAAGCCCTATTAGAAAAATGGATGAAATCCGTGGATTATTTAAAAAAGATGCTAATTTCATGGAAACCATGGAATTTTATGAGATGATAAGAAAAATAGATGAACTGCGTCAAGAAAGAATCGGAGAGTTCAGAAAAAATGTCTGCTTAAAATTATACTATAAAGGAAATGAAATAAATATTAATCTTGAGCAGCTTAAAAAATATGCTGAGATGTTAGAAAAGTTTATAAGCACAACCAAACAATTTCTTTTAAAGTAAAGAATAAAAATTCTTTATATCAGGCTAAAATAGCCAAAAATTAACAAAATGCCAAAAATAATTGTTATTACGTCTGGAAAAGGAGGGGTTGGAAAAACAACTACTGCAATTAATCTAGGTGCTGCAATAAACTATTTTGGCAAAGATGTTCTTATTGTTGACGCAAATCTATCAACGCCGAATGTAGGACTACATCTTGGCTCTCCAGAAGTGCCAATTAACCTAAATCATATTCTTAATGGAAAAGCAGATGTTTTTGAAGGAGTTTATGAACACGCATCTGGATTAAAAATAATTCCATCCTCACTTTCAGTCAAAGAACTTGGAAAACTAAGGCCAGACAAATTAAAAAATTGCGCAAAAGACTTTAAGAAAATCTCAGAGTATATAATTGTTGACAGTGCTGCAGGACTTGGAGAAGAAGCAACATGTGCAATGAAATTAGCTGATGATATAATAATCGTAACTAATCCTGAAATGCCTGCATTAACTGATGCATTAAAAGCAATTAAGCTTGCTGAACAATTAAAAAAAGAAGTTAGAGGGGTAATAGTAACTAAGGTTAAAAAAGACAGAATAGAATTGCAGCCATCAACAGTAAAAGATATGCTTGAATCCCCTATTTTAGGAATGATTCCAGAAGAGGATGCAGTCAGAGAATCCTTAAATTTAAAAGATGCTGTTGTACATACTCATCCAAAATCAAAATCAGCTCGTGCTTACAAAGAAATTGCAGCAGAGATTATTGGAGAAGAATATGATTCAGAAGCAGACAGAGAAAGATTATTTGAAAGGCTTCTAAGATTTCTTGGTTTAGATAAAAATGCAGATGATGAAGAGGATTAATTATGGCAATATCCTTAAGAGAGTTAATAGATAATCTTAAAAAATTAAAGAGTTAAATCCTTCTAATCAGTGTTCTGTATGTGGTGGAGTTATTGAAGAACATCCTGATGAACAATATACTATTAATGGAAAACCAGTAGATGCTGATTGTTATTATACTAAACTTGGAAAAATAGTAGAAAAAATCCAATAGATTGTGCGAGAGTGAGAAGAGGATAATTTTTAACTAATTCTGCTTCCTGCTTCAATATCTTTTTCAGGGGTAAGTAAAATAACCTTATCATGATTTTCAGTGCTTGCAGCCAATAGCATTCCTTGGCTTTCAATTCCCTTTAACTTTCGCGGAGCAAGATTAGCAACAATAATTATTTTCATTCCTTTCAAATCTTCTTTAGAATAATGTTCCTTAATTCCAGCGCAGATAATTCTATCTCCAAGCTCTCCAACATTTATTGTGAGTTTGTAAAGCTTATCTGCTCCTTCAATGTCTTCAACTTTTTTTATTTTAGCAACTCTTAAATCAAGCTTTGCAAAATCTCCATACTCAATTACTCCTTCCATTTTATTTTATTTTCTTAAATAAAATTTCTCCTTTCTTAATTTTAGTGGTTTCTAATGGTCTCTCCAATTCTTTAAGAGAAATTTTAAAGCCAAACCTTTTTGCTATCTTCTCAGAAGTTTCAGGGATAAAAGGCCAAAGAAGAATTGTAACTAGTCTTATTCCACTAATTAACTCATAAAGATCTTTTTCATCCTTAGTCTCCCAAAGCTTATTATTTTGTATAAAACTATTTAATGTATCAATAAATGCAAATATTTCATTAAGAGCCTTGTCAAACTGGTATGTATCAATTAATGCACTAACATCTTTTACAACATTTTGGATATGGACATCAATTTTTACTTTCTTAATTTCTTTATCGCCTACAATTCCTAAAGTTCTGCTTACTAAATTCCCTAATTTATTTGCCAATTCATTATTATGCCTGTCAATTACTGCCTGATGAGAAAAATCCCCGTCATCTCCAAATGGAGTAGCTCTTAATAAGAAATATCTTGCTGAATCCACCCCTGCAATAGAGATTAATTCATCAATATTAATAACTTTTCCTCTTGACTTTGAGATTTTTTCATTATCAAAAGTCCACCATCCATGAGCAAAAACTTGCTTAGGAAGATTTAATCCTACTGACATTAAAAAAGCAGGCCAGTAAACAGTATGAAACCATAAAATATCTTTTCCGATAAGATGAATATCAGCAGGCCAGAATTCTTCTCTTCCTTTTTCACGAGTTGCAGAGTAATAATTAAATAATGCATCAAACCAAACATAACAAACATGTTTTTTGTCAAAAGGCAGAGGAATCCCCCAATTAAAACTTGTTCTTGAAATACTTAAATCATTTAATCCTTCCTTAATTCTGTTGATGACTTCAGATTTTTTATTTTGAGGAGAAATAAACTCAGGATGCTCTTTGTAAAATTTAAGCAATTTATCCTGATACTTTGAAAGTCTAAAAAAATAACTATCTTCCTTAAGTTTCTCTACTTTTGTTTTATGCACTGGACAACAGCCATCTACTAAATCTCTTTCAGTGTAATATGCCTCGCATCCAACACAATAAAACCCTTCATATTTCCCAGGATAAATATCTCCATTGTCATAGGATTTTTGAAGCATATCCTTAACAACTTTTTCATGGTCTTTGTCTGTAGTTCTTATGAATCTATCATATTTTATATTTAACTTTTTCCATGCTTCCTTGAATTTAGGAACAAGTTCATTTACAAAAACCTTTGGAGTTTTTCCATGTTTTTGTGCAGTATCTTGAATCTTTTTTCCATGCTCATCTGTTCCAGTCAAGAAAAGAACATCATTTCCTTTAAGCTTGTTCCATCTAGAAACAACATCTGCTGCGATTGTTGTATATGCATGCCCAATATGAGGTATGTCATTTGGATAATAAATTGGTGTTGTAACATAAAACTTTTTCATGATTACACTAGAACTAGAGAATATAAAAAACTAACTATAAACATCTGCCACATAATTCTCTATGCTTCCAACTTTTCTCTCCCTTAAATCAGGGTCACGCTTTATTTTTCTTCCAATTTTAGTCCAGGAAATTTCTCTTGGCGCAACAACAGTATCATAGCTCTCAAATAAATATCTAAATTCAGTCCCCTTAACTTTTCCTTCTTCTTCCCTTACTGGTTCTATTGGATTTATTGCTAATAATTGCTCAGTTATTCTCCTCATAATTCCTTCTCTGTCTTTGTCATCCACAACAACAAAGTGGTATCTAACCATCTCTTCATTGTCAGGTGATTTTTCCCAATTCCATCTTATATGTCTTTCCATAGTTTTTATCTCCATGTATTATTTATAAGTATTATTGTAATCTATAATTGACTTAATCTTAATCCCCTAAAAAGAGGTGATAATAAATTAAAAAATAAAAAATTAAGTTTATTCTTCAGATTCAATAACTTTGCCAACAAGAATGCTTCTTTCTCCTTCTGCTCTTTTTCTAGACAAATTTCTTGTAACTTCTATTAATTCATGATACAAGCTATTTGCAGAAACTGGGCCAAAGCCAAGATCTTTCATAACCTCAATGTAATCATTACATGTTAGTCTGCAGCCATCTCTTACTCCAAAATAAAGATGCTTTTCTTTCTGAAGACGCTTTTCAGCTATCATTCCCTGAAGAACTTTTCCGTGTGTAGGGTATTGCTCGCTAAAAGTGGCAATTGCTTCTTTCATTGTTCTTGCCTTCATCTTATCTTTTTCTTCAGTTCTTGCATAAATTCTATCTCCCCTATATAAATTGCTTCCAAGCAATTCAATAGCTTCAGCCATTTTTTCCCTTCTTCTCTTAAGCTTGTTGTCCATGCTTGAAACTGGAATAAAAAGCCTATCAGCAGCTACAAGTTCAATTACTTGCCTTTCCAATACTTCGTTTGTCATTTTGTTTTTGCTCCCGACCCCACTCGATATGCAATATTAATTGCCTCGTGAAGTCGCTCGTCCTCCATTATAATTAAACTAATAACAAAAAGCATATTAATTTACGGGGTGATAAAAATCACCACATTTTTAAACTATTGGGGCTTGAACTTATCATGAACCTCGAGATACTTGAAGAAGCAGGATTAACTCACAATGAATCAATAGTCTACAGGGCTCTTCTTGAACTCGGCCCAAGTCTAGCTGGACAAATTTCAAGAAAAAGTGGATTACATAGAAGGACAGTATACGATGTTGTTGAAATGCTAATCAAAAAAGGCCTTATTGGATATATAAAGAAAAATAATCAAAAATATTTTGAAGCTTCTTCTCCAGAAAGATTCACTGATATCTTAAAAGAAAAGGAAAATGCAATAAGTGAATTTATTCCAGAGATGATGTCTCTTTATGGAAAAACAAAAGAAAAACAAGAGACTAATTTTTACAAAGGCAGGCAAGGACTAAAAACAGTTCTTGAAGACCAATTAGAACAAGGAACAGATGAAATTTTAATTCTTGGAGCTTCACCAAAGGCATACGAAATCCTTGAATTCTACTTTAAGTGGTTTGATAAAAAAAGAAAATCTCAAAAAATTAAAACACGAATAATTTTCAGTGAAAAAAATTTGAAAATGAAAATCCCTTTCTCAGAAATAAGATATCTTCCTCAAAAATACTCTTCTCCTCTGGCTGTTAATATCTATAGAGATAAAGTTGCCATAATTCTCTGGAGCGAAGATAATCCGATTGCAATAGTTATCAAAAATAAAGATGTTTCAGAAGGTTATAAAAAATATTTTGAATTAACCTGGAAATTAGCTAAAAAATAAAGATGGTGACAAAAAAACAAGCAAAAGAAATAGAATTACGTCATGGTGCAAGAAGACAAAGTATAAAAGAAGGTATTTTTGCCTCTGCACAAGGAGCATTTGGACATCAATTTATCTCTCCTTTTGCAATTGCAATAAATTCAAGCAATTCTTTAGTTGCACTTTACGGAGCAATCGGAGGATTGCTAGGCCCTTTAAGTCAGATGCGTGGTTCAAGACTCATAGAAAAGCATTCAAGGAAAAAAATTGTTTTAAGAGGTGTATTATGGGAAGCGCTTTTGTGGATTCCATTTGTATTAGTAGGAATATTATTTTACAAAGGAATAGCATTAAATATTCTTCCATTACTGCTAATTATTGCTTATTCTCTACAGGTTGTGATGGCAAATATTGCAAGCCCTGCCTGGTTTTCTTGGATTGGGGATATTGTAGATGAAGAATACAGAGGAAGATGGTTTTCAAAGAGAAATTTAATTCACGGATTTATTGCAATGATTCTTGCATTAATCTCATCTTTTTTCTTGGATTTTTTCAAGAAAATGGGTTGGATTATGTTTGGTTTTGTAATACTATTTTCACTTGCACTTATATTTAGGATGATTTCATGGCAGTTATTTAAAGGACAATACGAACCAAAAATAAAATTAAAAAAAGGGTATTATTTTTCATTCTGGGAATTTATAAAAAAAGCTCCTGAAACTAATTTTGGAAGATTCACAATCTTTAGAAGCTTATTATCATTTGCAGCTGCAATAGCAAGTCCATTAATTGCAGTATATCTTTTAAGAAATCTTCAATTTGATTATGTCACATATATGATAATCACTCTGGCAGGAAGTGTATTTGCTTTAATTGTTATTGGACTCTGGGGAAAGATTGCAGACAAATATGGTAATTACAAGGTATTAATGTTAAATTCTTTTTTAATTCCAGCAATCCCAATACTATGGATTCTCTCGCCAAATCCAATTTACCTTGTTGTTGTTCCATCTATAATTGGTGGAGTAGCCTGGGCAGGATTTAATTTATCAGCAGGGAATTTTATTTATGATAATGTTACTCAAGAAAAAAGAGGTTTGGGATTATCTTATTGTAATATGTTAATTGGAATCGGAACTTTTTTAGGTGCAGGACTAGGTGCTCTTTTAATAAAATACATTCAAACAAGCCTCATAGAACCATTAATTATAATTTTTATAATAAGTGCAGTTTTAAGAATGTTGGCTGTTCTTATTAGTATAAGAAAAATAAAAGAAATAAGAAAAACAAAAAGATTTAATGGAACACGTTCATTAAAGAATATAATTATAAAGGAAGCAAAACCTACTTTTATTGAAGAAGCCCACCAATTAATGTCAATAAAAAAATATATTTTTGAAAAATAAACAAAAAATTTTTAAAGAAAAAAATCATAAATTAACATGTTTAAAAGAAAAAATTGCCCAAAATGCAGAAAAGAAACAAGCAATAAATATGACTTTTGTCCGTATTGTGGAATTCCACTTGACAATAGCAATAAATGGGGGATGCTTGGAAAAAATGATTTTATGACAGATATGTCTAATTTTTCATCTGGATTTAATTTAACAGGAGGAATTTTTAATAAAATGATTGGAAATGCAATGAAGATGATGGAAAAAGAGCTTCAAAAAGAGATAAATGAAAAGCCGAAAACAAATTTTCAATTATTTATTAATGGAAAAAAGATTAATCTAGGAAATGGAAATGTAAAAATAGTAAAAAAACAGGAAAAAACACCTTCTCCAGAAGTAATGAATATTACTTCCTTTTCAAAAGAAAATCAAAAGAAGTTTACAAATCTTGAAAAACACGAGCCAGCAACAAATGTAAGAAGACTTGCAGATAGAGTAATATATGAAGTTGAAATGCCAGGAGTAAAATCTGTTTCAGATATATCAATAAAGAAACTTGAAAACAGCATTGAACTAAAAGCTATTGCAAGGAATAAAGCATACTTTAAGATTATCCAAGTTAATTTCCCAGTAATTGATTATTCCATGGAAAACGAGAGACTTATTCTAGAACTTGGAACTAAATCCCAAGAATAAATTATAATAAAATGAGGCTACACGGATTTGGACTCTCGCTAAAGCTCGGTCTGGTTTGTTTTCTTTCAAATCCAAACCAAACTAAAATTCAAATCCTAAAAAATGAGGCTACACGGATTTGGACTCTCGCTAAAGCTCGGTCTGGTTTGTTTTCTTTCAAATCCAAACCAAACTAAAGTTCAAATCCTAAAAAATGAGGCTACACGGATTTGAACCGTGGACCCCTGCCTTGCTGAATCAGATAAGAGTCTGCAAACGAAACCCTGTTTCCTTTATCAGAGCAGTGCTCTACCAGGCTGAGCTATAGCCTCATATTAAAAAACATAGTTAATATGTTTATAAAAGTTATGAAATACCAAGATTTAAAAAGCAAATTTTATATCAATAATTTATGGTTAAGGGAATGTATCATTATCTAAGACAAGCATGGAGAGTCCCAGATGTAGAGACACTTAGAAAGAGGATGATAGACTGGAGAAAAAGTGGCGCTTTTGTAAAAGTTGAAAAGCCCCTTAGACTTGACAAGGCTCGTGCTCTTGGTTATAAAGCTAAAAAAGGGTTTGTTGTTGTAAGAGTAAGATTAGCAAGAGGGGGGCATAGAAGAGTAAGGCCAAATGCAGGAAGAAGAAGTAAAAGACTGCACGGAAGAAAAACTCTAAAAATGAGTTATCAGTGGATTGCTGAACAAAGAGCAGAAAGAAAATATAAAAATCTAGAAGTATTAAACTCATATTTAATTGGCAAAGATGGAATCCATTATTTCTATGAAGTTATATTAGTTGACCCATCTAAACCAGAAATAAAAAATGACAAAACAATAAACTGGATTTGTAACCCTAATAATAAGAATAGGTCATTTAGAGGATTAACCTCTGCTGCAAAGAAATCAAGAGGATTAAGAAGCAAGAATCCTCAAAATAAGACCCGTCCATCTGTAAGAGCTGGCAAAAGGCTTGGAAAGTAATTCTCAAAACTTTTATATACAACAAAAAGCTAATTCTATTAAGGAGGGGAAAATGTTATCAAAAGAACCAATTGATTTAAGCAATGTTAAAAAAGAGGATGTAGATAAGGAAATTCTAAGGCTTGGCATGATTGCTGAACTTGATGCAATAAGTCTTTATGAACAGCTTGCTTCATCCACAGGAAACAAAAAAATAAAAGCAAGTCTTCTTGATATAGCAAAAGAAGAAAAAACCCATATGGGAGAATTCCAAGCTTTGCTTCTTGAAATAGATAAAGAGCAAGTCAAAGAACTAGAAAAAGGAAAAAAAGAAGTTGAAGAATTATCTAGATAAAATGCAATACAAAAAATTAGCAGAAGTCTATGAAGAACTATCTTCAACAACAAAAAGACTTGAAAAAACAGATATACTCTCCAAATTCCTAGAGATTCTTTCTACAGAGGATAAAGAAGTTGCGCATCTGCTTCTTGGGCGTGTTTTTCCAGAATATAGCGAAAAAAAGATAGGAATAAGCAATCAATTAGCAATTCAAGCAATTTCTAAAGCAACAGGAACTGAAAAAGAAAAGGTAATTAGAGAATGGAAGAGAATTGGAGACTTAGGAAAAGTTTCTGAAGAATTAACAAAACACAAAAAACAATCTACTCTTCATACTCATGTTATAACAACATCAAAGGTTCTTGAAAACTTCCAGAAGCTTGCAGAACTTGAAGGAAAAGGAACTGTAAGCAAAAAACTTTCTTTAATCACAGAACTCTTAACAAGTGCTTCAGCTATAGAAGCAAAATATCTCATAAGAACTCTTATAGGTGATTTAAGAATAGGTGTTCAAGAGTCTACAATCAGAGATGCTATGAATAAAGCATTTTTTAAAAATGAAAAAGAATCTGCAGAAAAAATTCAAAGAGCTCTTGACAGAACAAATGATATTGCTGAAGTTTTTGCAATGGCTAAGAAAAAAGATATGAAAGAGCTTGAATCAGTTCATATAGAAGTAGGCAAGCCAATTAAAGTAATGCTTGCTCAAAAAGCAAAAAATATTAAAAAAGGTTTTGAAATGGTTGGGAAACCATGTGCAGTAGAATACAAATATGATGGATTTAGAATGCTTATTCATAAAAAAGGAAAAGAATTAAAATTATTCACAAGGAGGCTTGAAAATGTGTCAAAACAATTTCCAGAAGTTGTTGAATACATAAACAAATATGTTAAAGGAAAGGATTTTATCCTTGATTCAGAAGCAGTTGGATATAATTTTAAAACAAAACAATATCTTCCATTTCAAAGCATAAGTCAAAGGATACGAAGAAAATATGATATTGAAAAACTGCAAAAAGAACTTCCAGTTGAATTAAATGTTTTTGATGTTTTATACTATAATGGAAAATCCCAGATTGATATTCCATTCAAAGACAGAGCAAAATTAGTCAGAGAGATTGTCAAGCCTCATCCATATAAAATAATTCCTTCAAAAATGATTATAACAGATGATGAAAAAAAAGCAGAAGCCTTTTACAAGGCTGCATTAAAAAGCAATCAAGAAGGAGTAATGATGAAAAGTCTTGATTCTGTTTATCAGCCAGGAAAAAGAGTCGGCCATATGATTAAAGTAAAGCCAGAAGAAAGGGATTTGGATTTGGTTATTGTTGGGGCAGAGTATGGAACAGGAAAAAGAAGTGGATGGATGTCAAGTTTTATCCTAGGATGCAGGGGAAAAGATAAAGGACAATTCCTTGAGATTGGAAAAGTAGGAACAGGAATAAAGGAAAAGTCAGAAGAAGAAGTTGGAGGAGTTTCTTTTGAAGAATTAACAAATAAATTAACCCCATTAATCACAGAAGAAAAAGGAAAAGAAGTTAAAATCAAGCCAAAAATAGTTGTTTCAGTCACTTATCAAGAAATCCAGCGTTCTCCAAATTACAGCTCTGGCTGGGCACTAAGATTTCCGAGATTTACAGCTCTGCGTCCAGACAAGTCACTAAGCGAAGTCGCAGACTTAAAAGAAATTGAAAAAGATTTTAACAATCAAAAAAGAAACTGGCGTTATGGATAAATTATCACCTCTTTTTGATATTTTCTTAAACAATGAAATACCCCTCAATGCTATAAAAAAGTTTTTATCTTAATAACTCATTTAAGCGAGTAATCTGACAAAGTCAATTAGGTGATAATATCCTGCCCTGTCGTCGAAGCCCTTTAAAAAGCTTTATAAAGACATTTTTACATAAATAATTATCAACATGGCAAAGTCTGAAAGCACATACAAGATTCAAAATATTGTTGCAACAGCTTCTTTAGGAAAGCCAGTCCCACTAACAAAACTTGCAAGAACACAGCCAAATACAGAGTATAATCCTCAAACCTTTCCAGGATTAGTGTTAAGAGTTAAAGAACCAAAATCAGCTGTTCTAGTTTTCTCATCTGGAAATCTTGTTTGCACAGGAACAAAATCAGTTACTCAAGTAAATGAAGTTATTCAGGCAGTAATAAAACAGCTTAAAAAGATTAATGTAAAAATAACTACTAAGCCAAAAATAACAGTTCAGAATATAGTTGCTTCAGGTGAAATAAATCTTAAGCTAAATCTTAATTTCTTAGCTTTAGAAATGGAAAACACTGAATACGAACCAGAGCAATTCCCTGGATTAGTATACAAATTAATTGAACCAAATGCTACATTCTTGTTATTCAGCAATGGAAAGCTTGTGTGCACAGGGACAAAAAATAAAAAGCAATTAGACGAAAGCATGTCACAGCTTTTAAAAAATGTCAAAGAAGCTTTGAAAAATTATAAGTAATTATACACAATTCTACATATAAATCTATAAAAACTACCTGCCTTTTTTAAAACAATGGCAGAAGTTGAAAGAGAGATACCTATTGAGGAAACTGAAAAAAAAGAGAATGCCTCAAAAAACGAGGAATTGCTTATTGAAGCCAAGAACTTCTTTGATTTTCACAAAAAATCTCTTGGAGAATCACTAAGAAAAGAACAAAATGTAATCTTTCTTGACTTCATGAATCTTACAGAATTCTCAAATAAGCTTGCTGACGAGATAATAGCAAACCCAGAAGAAACCCTAAGAATCATTGAGCAAGCAATTGAACAATCCGGGCTTCAAGATGATACACGAGTTAGATTGATAAATCTTCCAAAAATCCAGGATTTAAAAATAAGAAATATACGTTCAAAGCATCTTAATGAATTAGTAGTAGTTGAGGGGATAATCAGGCAGGCTTCAGATGTTCGTCCTCAAGTTGTAAATGCCAAGTTTGAGTGTCCAAGCTGTGGAACTGTAATTTCTGTTCTTCAAATAGAGAAAAAATTTCGTGAACCTTCACGTTGTTCCTGTGGTAGAAGAGGTGGATTTAAATTAATAAGTAAGGAAATGGTTGACACTCAAAGACTTGTAGTTGAAGAGTCTCCTGAATCTCTTTCTGGAGGAGAACAGCCAAAAAGAGTAAATATCTTTGTTAAAGAAGATTTAGTGGAGCCAAGAATGGAAGAAAAAACAACTCCAGGAAGCAGAATAAAAGTTATAGGAGTGCTAAAAGAAGTTCCAGTCCCTCTTGCAACAGGTGGTTTATCTACAAGATTTGAATTAGCAATAGAAGCAAATAATTTAATTCCTCTTGAAGAGACTTTTGAAGAACTAGATATAAATGAAGAAGATGAGAGGCAGATTTTAGAGCTTTCAGAAGACCCAGAAGTTTTTAATAAACTTTCAAAAAGTATAGTTCCAAGTATCTGGGGATATGAGGAAATAAAAAGATCGCTAATACTCCAGTTATTTGGAGGAGTCTTAAAAACAAAAGCAGATGGAAGTAAATCTAGAGGAGATATCCATATTCTTTTAATTGGAGACCCTGGAGTAGCTAAATCAGTTACTCTTGGATTCATGGCAAATATCTCTCCAAAAGGTAGATATGTTGTAGGTAAATCAGCATCTGGAGCAGGTTTAACAGCAACAGTTGTACGAGATGAATATCTTAAAGGATGGAGCTTAGAAGCAGGTGCAATGGTTCTTGCAAATAAAGGGCTTATCTGCATTGATGAATTAGAAAAAATGGATCCTCAAGACAGAAGTGCCATGCATGAAGCAATGGAGCAGCAGACTGTTACAATTAGTAAAGCAAATGTCCAAGCTACACTAAGAGCTCAAACATCAGTTCTTGCAGCTGCAAATCCCAAATTTGGAAGATTTGACCCTTACCAGGCAATTGCCCAGCAAATTGACCTTCCTCCAACATTAATTAACAGATTTGATATAATATTCACACTCCGAGACTTGCCAGATAAATTCAAAGATGAACAGATTGCAACTCATGTTCTTAATGAACAGGGAAATGACGGCCAATCAATGCTTATCCCACGAGACTTGCTTAGGAAATACGTTGCATATGCCAAGCAAAGAGTAACTCCTCAATTAAGCAAAGAAGCAATTGAAGAATTAAAAAACTTCTATGTTGAATTAAGAAACAAACCAGTATCTTCTGAAAGCGCAATGCGTCCAATTCCAATCTCTGCAAGACAATTACAAGCACTAATAAGACTCTCTGAAGCTTCTGCACGAGTAAGATTAAGCAATATTGCTTCAAAAGAAGATGCAAAGCAGGCAATTGAAATTATAAAATATTATTTAATGCAAGTTGGATATGATTATGAATCACAAACATTTGACATAGATAAAATATCTACTGGAATACCAACAAGTCAGAGAGCAAAAATAATTAGTGTTCGAGAAACAATAAATCTTCTTGAAGGAAGACTTGGAAGTCTTATTCCTATCGAAGAAATAGAAAAAGAACTTGAAGGAAAACTAAGCAAAGAAACAATTGAAGAAGCAATAAGCAAGCTTCAATCCTCAGGAGATATATTTTCTCCAAGGAGGGGATATGTTCAAAAAATGTAAATAAACTTATAAACAAACATTTTTTAGAATATTAATGGTTGCGGGATTCATTAAAACCTGCTAGAGATTTTAATATGGCAGAACAATTCAAAAGACACATAGCATTTAAATTAAGAATAGGAGACATGTTAATTGGAAAACCTATTTTTGATGCAGAAAGATTTTCATTCATTGAATTAGGTGACAAAAAAATAGTAAGGGTAAATGTTGTTGGAAATATTGTTGATAGATATGATGCAGAAGGAGAAAGAAAATACTCTTTTTTAACACTTGATGATGGTTCTGGACAAATTAAACTTAAAGCATTTGGAGACGATGCTCAGAGGGTTGAAGGAATAAATCAAGGTCAGACAGTAATAGTTATTGGAGTTTTAAGAAATTTTAATAATGAAACTTACATCTCTCCAGAAATAGTAAAAGAAGTTGATTCTAAATATCTTCTTGTTAGAAAGCTTGAACTTGAAAAAGAAAGATCAAAAATCTCTGCTCCAATTGTAAAAAAAGAAATAACTGCAATAAAAGATAAAATTCTTGAATTAATAAAAGGCTCAGAAGATGAAGGTGGAATTGATGTTGATAAAATAATTATGAAAATACGAGAAGCCTCTCCTGAAGTAATAAATCAAGAAATCAAAAAACTATTAGAAGAAGGAATAATATTTGAACCTCGTCCAGGCAGATTAAGATGGTTGGGTTAATTACTTCAATTTCTTCAATGCCAAAAGCACAGCTGCAATTATCAATAGAGTAAACGTGATTATTACAAGAAGTTTGTTATCAAAATTCTGTACAGCAGCTTGAATAACTAAAAATGCTCCTGCAGGAAGTGTTATTATCTGAATCAAAAGGATATGAATAAATAAACCAGCAACAATTAAGGCAAATCCAATTAAAGCAAAGACAAAGAATGTGCTTCTATTATAATTCTTCATATCATCATCAAATGTCTTAGCACACATGTTACATTCCTTTAAGGAAATAGTGCACCCCTTAGCATCATAATCATAAACAGGAATTCCTCTATCTTGATAGCATTCATCTGTTGATTGTTGCAAAATAGGAGAAAAAGTGCAATTTCCACAAACCTCATTGCTCACTCCATACTTAACAGGATACGGCCCCATTGAATCAATTCCCTTGCAATAATCCTCGTATTTTGGAGGCTCATAAACATAGCTTACAATTAAATTAAACAAGCTAACCACCATTATTGCAATAAAAACACCAAGAAGAATAGTCAAAGCAAAATTCTTAGGACTTAATTTTTTCGCCTCTTTTATTGCCATTCTTAACATAAAACAAGCATCTTTATAAATACTTTTCCTTACATTTTAACATGGATAATTATGAAAAAATGCTAAATGAAGCATACAAGAGTGTAAAGAAAGTGGAAGGAACTGAAGAAAGATTTGAAATTCCAAAAATAGAAGGACATTTTGAAGGAAAAAAGACAATCTTAACTAATTTCTTTCAGATTGCATCCCACATAAGAAGAGACCCTGAACACTTCTTAAAATTCATGTTAAAAGAACTTGCAGCTGCTGGAACACGAGATGGAGATAGACTAATCTTAAACATAACAGTCCCAAGCACAAAGATAAATCAAAAAATAGAGGAATATGTAAATGAGTTTGTCTTATGCAAAGAATGCAAGAAACCAGACACAGAATTAATCAAACAAAACAGACTTAATTTTATTCATTGTTTAGCTTGCGGTGCTAAACATCCTGTTAGAAGCAAGATTTAATCAAAAGAATATTTGTTAATAGCTTGCGGAGCTAAACATCCAGTGCGAAGCAAGATTTGAGATTTAAGCTTAATAATTATCACCTCTTTTCAAAAAAAAGAAGCTGATAACAACAAGTTGAACAAGGTTTTTAAAAAATTAGTGAGTTAATTAAATAAAAATGAATCATTCTGACAAAGTAGAATTATAAATTAAGGGGATTTAGACAAAATAGATATCATTATACCCTGGTTCAGATAGCTTTAAAAAACAAATTATCTTATGGATTTTAGATACTTAAACCAATAAGGAGGTTAAATAAAATGGCTATAATGGCTTACAGCGTTAAGGCAAGGAAGAAAGTTGAAATGAAGGAACCGATGATTGTCCAAACTGCTAGAGGTGGCTACATGGCAAAAGGTAAATGCCCAGAAACAGGGGTTACTGTATGTGCTATGATGTCTAAAGAAAACGCAGAAAAGGCAATAAAATCAGGAGAAGCTAAGAAAAACTTCTAATTTTATTTTTATTTTAAATAGGAGAACATTTGTTCTCCAATATATTTTTTAAAAATGCTAGTGAAAATCCACAAATCTTACAGAGATATAGTAGCAATTTGCGATTCTGAACTTATTGGAAAAATGTTTGAAGAAGACAGATTCCAGTTAGATATTAAAGAATCTTTTTTCAAAGGTGATGAAAAAACACATCAGGAAGTTATTGAAATAATGATTGACATGGCAAAAGAAGATGCTACATTTAATATTATAGGGAAAGAATCTGTTGAAAGTGCACTAGAAGCACGAATTATAAGTAAAGAAGGAATAAAACAAATTCAGGGTGTGCCTTTTGCACTGGTTTTATTATAAAATGAATCAAAAATCTGACAAACAAAGAAATGAACTAACTAAGAACCTAATTAGTTTAGCTGTAAGACTTGCTAAAAATACCCCTCCAGAAAAGATAACTAAAAAAGAATTCTTTCAAAGAGATCTTGTTGGAAAAACAATAGAGGATTATGTAACTATAGGAAATCCTCGCCCAGTTTTCACCTCAAGAGAAAGCCCAAATCCAGAACATTTTAATGTCCAATTATTCACTGATGGAACATTTCTATTAGCAAATTCATGGGGAGATGGAGAGTGCAAGCATATAGATTTTTATTATCATAATGGAAAAGAAATATATTATTCTTGGAATTTATTTGGTTAGTACTTCTATAACTTTATAAAACATAATATTCTTCTATAATTCAGAATATGGACAGAGATAAAAAAAACCAACAACCTGAAGAAGTAGTTACACGAGCAAGGCTTCCAAGAGGAAAAGAAGTAATGGGAATTATAGAACAAAGGCTTGGTGGGAATAAAATGCTTGTAAGCTGTCTTGATGGCAAGACACGTAATTGCAGAGTTCCTGGAAGATTAAAAAGAGCTTTATGGCTAAGGCCAGGAGATGTTGTGATTATTGAACCATGGGAATTAGATTCTGAAAAAGGAGATGTCATATTTAAGTATAGATTAAACCAGGTTGCGTGGTTAAGAAGAGAAGGTTATCTAGAAAGAGAAAAAAGTGAATTTTAGAAAATGAAAATCATCTTATCTGAAAAGCCACATAAAATTCTAAAGGAAAAAAAGAAACTCGAAGAACATCTTAAAGTTAAAATAAAAATTCTTGGAAAAGAAATACGAGTTGAAGGAGAAGCTGAAGATGAATATATAGCAGAAAAAGTAATTGATGCTCTAAATCTTGGATTTCATATTCATGCTGCACTGATGATAAAAGAAGAAGATTTTATGCTTGAAATACTAAACATTAAAAAATATACTAAAAGAACAGACTTGCAGACAATAAGAGCAAGAATTATAGGAACCAAAGGAAAAACTCTTAAGACTCTTACTCAACTTACAAAATGCGAATTTGCAGTAAATGAAAATCTTGTCGGCATCATTGGAGATGCAGAGCATATTTATTTTGCACAGCAGGCAATCACTTCTTTAATAAAAGGCTCAAAACAAGCCAATGTTTATGCTTATCTTGAAAAGCATCAAATAGAACCTATTTTTGACTTAGGATTAAAGATTAAAGAAAAGAAGGAATAACTAAAACTTTAAATATCAAAAAATTTTGAGTTCTTTATCTCGTCCCTTTAGTTAAGAAAGGTTTATAAAAATGGTTTCTCCTTATGATAAATGTATCTTAAATTATCAGAAAACTCACAAGAGGCAATAATAAAAGAAGCTATAAAAAAAGCAGGCTCTTTTAGAAAATTATCAAAAATTCTTAAAATTCCTCGGTCTTCTCTGGATAGATATAAAAAAAGTGAATCAATTCCAGAAAAAAGACTCCTAAAATTATCAGGGTTTATAGGAAAAGACACAAAGGGATTAATAATAGATAAATTAGAAAAAAATTGGAAACAAAAGATTGGAGGATTAAATTGTGTTAAATCTAAAAAAAGGCAGGGAACATTTAAAAGAGATTTGCAAGCAGCCCAAAAAAAAGGGGCAGAAAAATTAAAAGAATGGCATAAAAAAATGAAACTAACTCACCCAAGAAAATACTATCTTTTACAATATTCAAAATTCAAAAGAATAGGAAGATATAAATTACAAACAAAAAAAGGAGAAAAAGTAAGAAACAAATTAGAAAAACAGATTGCAGATATTCTTTATGATTTAGGCATAGAGTATAAATACGAACCATTAATCCATATAAAAGAAAAATATTTCTTTCCAGATTTTTTAATAAATAAAAATATAATCTTAGAATGCACTGCATGGAAAGGAGAAACCAAAGCATACAAATTAAAAGAAAAAATAGATATTCTCAAGGACAAATACAAAATATTTGTAATTATTCCAAAACCTTTATATAGTTATTACAAGATTTTAGATGAGTGCCTTATTAAAGGCATAAAAGAATTTGTCCCGCTAGCTCAGACTTTTCCAATCTGTAAAAAGTGAAGAAAGGGAGCAATTGGTAGAGCGCATGGCTGTTAAAGTTTTGTTCTCTATGTAGGATAGCAGAAACCATGATGTCGTAGGTTCGAGTCCTACGCGGGACGTTCTTTTTATCATTACTTTTTTAAACTTACAATAATTAGATTTATTATGGAATTAGACAAGGCTATACAAGGCAGAAAAAGTGTAAGGCACTTTGCAGACAAGAAGCCAGACTGGAGAGATGTAATTGAGTGTGTTGAAGCAGCAAGATTTGCTCCAATGGCAGGAAATGCATATTCCTTAAGATTCATAATTGTAGATGATAAAGAAAAAATACAGAAGATTGCAGAAGCTGCACAACAGCCTTTTGTCGGAGAAGCTCAGTATATTGTTGTTGTTTGCACTGATCCCTCACTTGCAAAAAACGCTTATGAAGAAAGAGGAGAAAAATACACTAGACAGCAAGCAGGAGCAGCAATTGAAAACTTTTTATTAAAGATAGAAGAAAAAGGTTTAGAAACCTGCTGGGTAGGATATTTTGTAGACTACTTAATAAAAGAAGCATTACACATCCCTACAGAAATAAATGTTGAAGCTATTTTCCCGATTGGAGTTGAATCCAAAAAACCAGGAACAACAATAAGAAAAAAACAAAAAATAGAATTAGATAGAATATTATATTTTAACAAATGGAAAAATAAAAGAATGAAAGAAAAAGATTCAATGGATGTATAATGGAAAATCAAGAGGTGAATAAAGTTCCTGAAAAAAGAAGTGTTATTTTAATGCTACTTTTATGCATAATCACTCTAGGAATCTATCCTGCAATTTGGTATATCAGAAGAGCTCCAGAATTTAGTGGACTGGAAACTAAAGAAAAGCTTAGCAAAGGATTAGGGATTACTCTTCTTATACTCTCAATCTTTTCAGTATTGCTAGTTCCAATAAAAAATTTCAAAGGATTTAGTAATCCAATTTTAACTTATCTATTAGTTTTGCCAGAGAATTTTATTCTATTAATTAACATAATAGTATATCTTCTAACAATTACTCTTTTCTTGAGTTTAGCATTTAGTGCAAGAAGAATAATGAACAACGCCCTTGAAAGAAAAGGTGTTCAAAGAAAAGCTTCATGGTTTTTCACACTAATATTTAATTTATACTACTTGCAATACGAAGTTAATAGGATAATTAATAACACAGAAGAAGAAAAAAGAATTGCACCCTGGACAGTGTTTATTTTAATATTCTTAATTATATCTACAGCAGGAATTATATATTACTATTTTCCAAATTATGTACCATTTTCTTTACAAGGATTAATATAAAAAAAGAAAGAACCGGGAAAACCCCGGCAATTAAAAAATATAAATTTATAGGATTTCTATTCCTAAATCAGATATTTCTCTAGAACGCGGCATTGCTGTCTCTTCAACACTCTTTCCAAGCACATAAGGAGAGTGAACACCAGTCATGATTGTAATGACTCTTACTTTTCCAACAAAATCCTTGCTGATTCTCGCTCCTATTATAACCTGTGCATCTGGACTTAAGTTTTCAGAAACTAGCCTACCAATAATATCAAATTCTTCAAGCTTTAAATCAGGTCCACAAGTAACATGTATCAAAGCACCAGTAGCACCTTTATAATCCACGTCAAGTAGAGGATGTGTAAGTGCCTGTCGCACTGACTCTGTTACTCTGTCTGAAGTTGAATCACTCTCACCAATACCAATAACTGCAACACCACCATTTCTCATTATAGCTGAAACATCTGCATAATCCAAATTAATTAAACTTGGAAGAGTAATTGTCTCAACAATACCTTTAATCATAGTGCTAACAAGTTCATTAGCAACAGCAAAAGCCTGTTCAATTGGCAACTGTCCTGCAATATCCACTAGTCTATTGTTATCTAATACAATGCATGTATCTGTAACTTCTCTTAATTCCTGCAAACCAAATTCAGCTTTGTCCACTCTTGCTTTTTCTGATTCAAATGGCATAGTAACAACTCCAATAACCACTGAGCCAGACTCTTTTGCAAGCTGTGCAACAACTGGAGCCATTCCAGTTCCACTTCCACCACCCATCCCAGCAATTACAAAAACCATATCTGCTCCTACTACTGCTTTCTTAATCTCGCTTAAAGATTCTTTTGCAGCTTCTCTACCTCTTTGAGGATTTCCACCGCAACCTAATCCACGAGTTAATTCCTTACCTAAAAGAAACTTCTCATCAGCTTTTGTAACACTTAAATGAAGAGCATCAGTGTTCATACCAAAAATAGTCGCCCCATTTATTCCTTTATTAAAGAGCCATGTCACAGAATTACAACCCATTCCACCACAACCAACAACTTTAATATTAGCTTTTCCAGCCTTTAATTCATCAAAGTTAATGCTGTGTGAATCTGCGTTGTTTATTGCCTCTTTTGCAAAGTCTAAAACCATATTTTATACCTCCTTTTAATTATATTTTAAGCATCTTAAAAAGACGCTATCAAAAAACAAGGGGGCTTTTCTTTAAAAATATATTGTTGATTCTGAAGATATATATCCAAGAGATTAATTCAGAGATTTCTCTAATTTTTCAATTTTTTGCCAGCCAGTTTCAAGATTTTTATTAGATTTTTTAATAATTACTTTCAAAAAGTCATCATCAACAAGAATTTTTCCATTTTCAATTAAAGGAAATTCAATTTTTTCTGTGCTGATTAATTCAAGAACAATATTTTTTCCAAGAGATATAATTCCAGAGTGCTTCCATCCAGATTCATGAGATCTTTTTAATAATTTCTCAGCATCTTCAAGAGTTTTGCATGCAATATGAAGAATTGGTGGCTCTGATTTAAATTTAAAATCTCCTGTTTTTAATCTAGTTATTTCTTTTTTTAAGTCATCAAAATTAATTTTATCATGGCTGACAAACTCAAACAACCCAGACATTTTTTTCTCCTCATCCTTAATAATAATTATTCTTCCACTACATGAGGATGTTGTATAGTAATTATTAGAATTGTTTATTTTTTCACATAAACCCAAAATCTTTTCATCCAATTCTCCAATAGAAGATTTATCACCTTTAGATAAAATATCTTTTTTTCTCTGCTGAAATATCATTTTAAATTCAAATCTTTATAGGAAATATATCTTAAATCCAGGCTTTTATTAATTTCCTTAGGCAGCTCCCCGCTAATCAGTTCCTTAAGAATATAAACAGGCTTTGGTTTAAACCATTTGCTGTATGCAATTTCAGCCAAAACTCCAACAGCATAACCAACACAAAGCAAAACATCTGTTTCTTCATTTAATTTTTCAGGCTGATTTCTCCATGTCCCACAGCTAATTTTTTCTCCAATCTCAGTATTAACATAATCAAGTCCAAATTCTTTATCCTCTAATGGAAGCATATTCCAAACTTTCTTACCCTTACTCTTAATATATTCCTTAGCGAAAAATTCAGAGACACTTCCTTTATCAGGAACAACTACAATCTCCCGATTAATAACTTTCTTGACAATTTCCTTGAGTATTTTCTTGGCATCAGGATTAACTTCCTCAACATATTCTATTTTGCTTGGTCCAATAATTCCAATTCTCATTTCAATAGATTCTCTTTAAATTTAGCTAAATCTTCTCTAAGACAGCTTCCTCCAGCAGCAGGAACATGCCCTCCAGCAATAGCATCTTTTAATCCTTGAATACCTTTTTTTAATAAAGCAGCCATATCTTGTTTTTTACTTTGATTTCTTGCACTTAATTTTAATCCAGTCTTGCCTAGAGCAATAATCACAAAACTCTTATCTAGCTCTTTCATGGAAAGTATTGTGGAAAATATCGAAGAAATATCATATTTAGGTTCAAAATAATAAATATAAATCTCCTTTTCTGGATAATACTCTGCATTTCTCTTAAAATCTTTTTCCCAATTTTCTATCTCAGAATCAATTATTTTTCTGGCTTTTTCAAATTCCTTTAAATCATTTTTTTTAATTAAATCATAAATCTTTTTTATATTGCTTCCAAAATAAATTAATGCTGAACTAATATTCTTGGCAATTTCTCCTAAAGGAGAATTGAGAATATTTACCTCATTTGTATCAGGGTAATCTTTTCTAATCACCCCCATATTAACTGGATTTTTATGAGACATTTCAGAAATCATTGTTGCATAAACAAGCCATTTCCATTTTTCTTTATCAATAATCTCTTCTCCTAAATCATATATTGCAAATGCAGAACAATCAGAACTCTGTGTTTTAATAACATTCTTTGCATTTTTATCTACAAGAGGATGATGGTCAATTACAAAAACATCAAATTTTTCTTTTAATTTTTCAAATCCTTCTGCATCAGTCCCGTCTGCATACATATCAGTTAAAAAAACTTTAGTTATATTATTTTTTTCTAATTCAGGAAGAACACTATTAAACATCCCTAATTTATATCTAATAAAATGCAAGGAATTTATTTTTATATCTTTTGAATTTAGAATCATCTCTAAAAAGATTGCAGAAGCAATTCCATCTAAATCAGTGTGAGTTATAATTCCCACCTTATCTCCCTCAGAAATAGACTCAACAAATTTCCAGAATTCTTCTTTGCTTCCGAGTAAGTATTTCATTATTCTTTTTCCAAAATTTGCGCTTTGATTCCATGCTCAGTGCAAATCTCAACAAATTCCCTTGCATCTTCTTCTGTTCCAACAATACTCCCATAATGCATGGGAATTGCAAGAGTAGGTTTAATTAAAGTAGCAGCTTCAGCAGCTTCTTCTGCATTCATTGTAAATCTTCCTCCAACAGGAAGCAATGCAATTAATTCTTTTCCTTGATATCCTGTAAGTTTTTGCATCTCAGGAATCTTATCAGTATCTCCAGCATGATAAATCAAAATATCATTTATCTTAATTAAAAATCCAACCCCTCCCCCTTCTTTTGGATGAAATGATTTATCAATATTATAAGCAGGCAGAGTAGATATTTTTAATTGCCCAAATTCATACTCTTTATCTGGCTCAACAAGCTCCATTTTAACTGGAAAATCAAATTTGAGTATCTTACTTTGGCAGTCAGCAGGACAAATAATCCTAGTTCCTTCTTGAACAATTTTATTTAAATCATCAATACTGCAGTGATCATAATGACTATGAGTTAACAAAACAAAATCTGCTTTTTCATGTCCTTCTTTAATATTATATGGATCAATATATATTATGCTTGAATTCTTAATTAAAAATCCAGAATTCCCCAGCCATTTAATCTGAACTCCATTTATCTCCATCTTTAGACAAACAAGAAATTCTTTTTAAAGATTTAGTTAATTGTTTTTTCAAAACTTCTAGCTATTTGAAGCATTTTTTCATCTTCAAAGCAATCACACATAATTTGCATGCCAACAGGAACACCATCTATCTTTCCAGCTGGCAAACTTAAAGCACAATTCCCAGCAAGATTAGCAGGAATAGTCAATGCATCATAGCTATACATCTCTTCTATTGAAATCTTTTCTCCAATCTTATGAGGTAATCTAGGAACAGTAGGAGAAATAATGCAATCAACTTCTTCAAATGCTTCTTGAAACTGCTGTTCAATTAATCTTTTTATTTTTAAAGCCTGATGATAGTATCTTCCAGCATACTCTGCTTTTGTTATCTCACTTCCCCCGAGAACTCTTCTTAAAACTTCTGGCCCAGCAGCATCTTCAATCTTTTTACCGTATCTTCTTCCATCAAACTTCCTTGTTCCTGAGAAAAATTCAACATAAACTAAAGGATAATAAGTCTCAATTGCCAAATCAATATGATTTATTTTTATCTTCTTAACTTTCCAGCCATGCTTTTTTGAAGCTTTTTCAACTAAATTATTAATTAATTTCTGAATCCTAACATCCTTAATCTTAAAATCCAAAACTCCAATTGTCAATTTTTTAGGAACCTCTTCTATCTTCTCTAAACTAATTGGTTTTGATTCTTGACTTATTGAGTCTCTTTCATCCTTGCCTTGAATAACACTTAATAAAAGAGCAGCATCAGAAACATTTTTTGCAAAAGGTCCTATTTGATCCAAACTCATAGAAAGGTCAATCAATCCATACCTTGAAACACTTCCATAACTCGGCTTAACTCCAACAACTCCGCAATGTGAAGCTGGATTTCTTATGCTTCCTCCTGTATCACTTCCAAGAGCCATGTCACAAAAATCAGCAGCAACACTAGCTGCACTTCCTGAACTACTTCCACCAGGAACTAATCCCTTAGCAGCAGGATTTTGGCAGACTCCAAAAGCCGAAGTCTCCCCACTCGAACCACATGCAAATTCATCACAATTAGCAATTCCTATAATTATTCCCCCCTCATTTTTTATCTTCTTTATAACAGTAGCATCATACGGAGCAGTATAATCTTCTAATACTTTAGAGGCGCACGAAGCATGCAATCCTTTGACATTAATATTTGCCTTGACTGCAATTGCCTTTCCTGAAAGTTTCCCAGTTTTGTTATTTTTTAATTCATTTCCAACTTCAAGAATTGCATTTATGTTTTTGTTCTCTTTCTGGATTTTATCAAGATATTTTTTCATTTTAAATTTTCCTTTTTAGTGAGATATAACCCTCACCCTCATCTTTAAAATTTAATTTTTTATAAAATTTAAATGCATTAGCTTTTCTTTTTGCAGATAAAGCGATAGTATTAGCTTTTTTCTTCTTAAATTGTTTAATAATAAATTTGATTAATGCTTTTCCTATACCTTTTCTTTGATATTTTGAGTCGACAACTATCTCATTTATATGTCCTCTCAATCCATCATGCCAAGGATAAAGATTTCCTTGAATAAACCCAACAATCGCTTTACCTTCAATTGCAACAAAAAAATATCTCGATTTTCCTCCAATATAACTCTTAGCAGATTCTTTTTTCCATTTTTCATTATAAGGTTTTTTCTTATACTCTTGCCTAAAAATTTCTACAAGTCGATTAATATCCGTTCTTTTAAATTTCCTTATTTTCACCATTTTTTCTTCTCTATGTCAATTTTAATTGATATTGTAGAAAAAAACTTCACCATGTTTTTTTCTCCGCAATAATAAAATCTTTATTTTTATTAGGAGCATTTTCAAACATAATCTTTTTATCTATTTCAAGACATTTTCCATTTCCTTCCTCTCTTTCACAATTTTCACGTTCAATAGCTAATTCATCAATTTTCTCCTTTATATTAGAAAGCTTCTTAGAAAAAGAATCCATAATTGATTTAGCTTGCTTTTTTATTTCATCTTTCTCTTTTTCAGATACCTTATGCCACAAAAAATCATCTACCATTAATATTCCCAAGAAAGTTATGTTTTTAATCTTTGTGAGAACTTCATAGTCCTGATAAATTACTTGCCATACTAACATAACTATCCTAAAAAGAGGTGATAATTACTTAAATTAATTTAAAAAAAGAAACAAAAGACAGAAAGTGCTGTCCAAACACTGTTTATTCTTCGTCTTCAATTGAGTCTTCGTCTTCTTTCTCTTCAGTAACTTCATCCTCATCATCGAATTCGTCGTATGCCATTTTTCCTCCGATTTTAAATACCGATAAGAAGACGAAGTGTTTTTAAATATTTCTATTATCTTTAAGATGAAACTTTTCAAACAATTAACTTTTTAAGGGATTTTTAGAAGTCTAGCAAAACATAGTCTCCAGCAACACCTATATTTTGAACTAAAGTCATTCCAACTCTCTTTTTTCCTTTAGCCTCATGAATATGCCCGCAAAAAACATATCTTGGATGCTTTTTCTTAATATAATCTAAAATTGCCTTGCTTCCAGCATGTTTATTTTGCCAATGCTTAGGAGCTCCAGGAAAATTAACTTTATCCAAAATTCCATAAGGCGGCTGATGACATAATAATATATCTAAATTTCCAAATCTTTTCAAAGTTCTTCTTGCTTTATCAGTTTCTTTTTTAGCTTTTTTTATGCTGTCTTTATACTCAAAAGGTTTAAACTCCTTAACCCAAGAAGTATCTATAAAATACTGCAACCCTCCAATTCTAAGTCCTCTAAAATTAGCAACTCTATTATTTAAAACTCTTACATTTTCCATTGCGTCCAAATCCTTAGCTAATAAAGGAAGTTTTATTTTAATTTTCTTGGATAATCTTCTGGTTTCTGCATTTGAACTCTCTACATTTCCAAAAATAACATACACTGGAGCAAATCTAGAATAATATCTCAAAAGTTTCATTGAAGAAGTATAAGCCTGCATAAACGCTCTTTTTTCTTGTTTAGCAGTATACTCTTTTTCAGGCAATCCTTTTTTCTTTCTATCAATACTCTCAAAAGCCATTTTTCTCATTAAATCAGCTTTTCCTAAATCTCCTGTAATGAGAATTAAATCCACTTCTTTTAGTGGAACATTTTTAGCCTTATCAGAACCATGCGGATCTCCAACTACAAGAATTCTCATTTTAAATCCAGCATTTTTTCGTTATTTAAAGCCATAAGAGGTTCAAGCAAGTCATAAATTCTATTTGCTATATCTACCAAGCAAGAGAGCATTAAAATTTCATCTCTGCTTATTTTTTTACTTGCTTTTTCAATATCAAAAAGTATTTCATGATAAGTATATGCAAGTTCTGTAAGCTTTTTGACATCAAATTTCCTGAAAATAGCATAAAATTCATTAAGCATGATATCAAGATTTTTTAATATTAAAATAATCTCAGAAGTTAATTTTTTTGTTTTCTTTTTTGAGTAATCCTCATAAAGCATGTGATATCTATCCCCAAGATCCTCTATTCCGGTAACAATATGATAAACAAAATGTGTCTTATTAAATTCCTGATATCCTTGTTTGTTCAGAATCTTTTGGCAGAAATTTGTCGTTTGATTGATAAGATTATCTGTTAAATCAATTTCCTTTTCAAGGGTTTTATCTGATTGAAATAATGCCTCTTTCACTTGTTCTGAAATTTGAGTAAGATGTAAAAATGCGTGATTTAAAGTATTATCAAACTCCTCATATAAAACATTTGCCCTTTCTATCAGTGTAACTTCATTCAATTTCTGGTTGAATTTCTCAATATCCATTCCTGTGTATGAATCTGCAGCTCTTTTTATGAGGTCTATCTCCTTGAGTCCTTGTCCGCTGAACATCTTCCTGCATTCAGAATTCTCTTTACTGTAATTAATATTTATCTTTTTGTATCCGACTTTGTATAAAATCCCCAAAGCCCTCATAATCATAGGACAAAACTTGCTTATATTAATCTCAGCCTTATCTTTTGTTAGAATTTCTTTTTTAGTAGTAATCTGCAAGTTCCTTCCTCTCTCCTCTACCTCAATCTCATCTCCCTTTTGTATAGAATATCTCTTTGCCCAGCCTGATGGAAGCGACATAACTAAGCTCGCAGGACCAATCTTCATGACCTTTCTTTTCATTCAATATAAAAACAAAATAAATATATAAATGTTTTGTTAATACATATATATTAGTATATATAATATTGGAATAAGGATTATATTTGCTTTTTTCATATAATTATTATGCTATTCAATCCTAAATACTCTGGGCCCCTAAGTCAGAACATGATGTCCCTAGTTCATAATTTTGGCGATACTCTTGAGAAAAGAGTAGATAAACTTAAGGACAAGAGCAATAATACCTCTCCTTCCTCTGCAGTAGAACTAATGGCAAATCTTAATTTTCACAGAAGAGATATTCCTGAATATTTTTTTGATAATATTGATTATAATGGAATAAAATCATCTGATGATTTAATAGTTCTTGGAAATCTTTGGAACAAAGTAAATCGTGATAAAGGAATAGTAGACATCTCTCCTCCAGAAAGAAAACAAGTTGGCAAATTTGTGTTGCAGTATAATTATATAAGAGGTTTTAGGCCACCGAGAGCAGCTCAAGCAAAAGATATACCTTTATACAAGCCATTTAATCTAGAAAATCATAATTTTATGAAACCAGAGTTCAAGAAGCAAGAATTTTATTCAATGAAGATGGAGGATATTAATTTTGATTTTTTCTTTAACAAGTATCCCTTTGCTCCAGGACATTTTCTCTTGGTTCCAGACAAAGAAGAAGGCCATAACCAGTATCTTAATCCTAATAAAGATATAAATGTGATTTCAACTGTTTCAGAAATAATGCAAAGAGGAGAATTTGGTAGTTCAATGCGGTTAGGATTTAATTCTTTTGGTGCTCATGCTTCCTTAAACCAACTGCACTGGCAAGGTTTTTTCATTGAAGATGGTTGGCAACCCCCTCTAGAAGAGGAGTTAAATGAATCTATTTATGAACATGAAAATACTGTGCATTGTTTTAGAAATGAACCTTATAACACTGGAATGTGGTTCCCCTATCCTGAACAAAAAACATTTACAAACTTTTTAGAAAAGATTATAGATGAAAATCATTGCTTTAATCTTTATTATACCCCAAAAGGAATTGCTCTTTTTGAAAGAAGAAATCAGGGCAATCAAAATTATTCAGATGAACTAAAATATGCTCCTTTTACAACAGGTTATGCTTTTTTTGAAATGATGGGAGAGATAATCTGTCCAGATAGAGCAGTGTTTGATAAAATGATTAGACCAGAAAATGAAGATGAAGCTGTAAGGCAAATAAGTTTATTATATCGGGCATTAAGATGCCCAGAGGATTAATAATATGCAATTTTATATAAATTCTTATAAAATTTCTACACTACTATAAATCATGGTAAAGAAGTCTATTTTATTTGTAGATAAGGATTATTTGGATGGTATACATCCAGATGACATTCGTATTGGAGAATTGCATACTAACATGGGATATATGAATGGCTATAGGATTGCAGAAGAGTTGAGAGAAACTTATAGGGTTACAAGAGCAGATGATTTTGGAAGACATATCTTGGAATTTATGATAGACAGAAGCAATCATGGAGATCCTTTTAATGCTTTGCTCACTCACATTCCATTTGGAGACAAGGGAGAGGGGGATTATAAAAACACAAAAGAAACATTGGTAAGCATAAGAGAGCAATTCAAAACTCTGCCAATAATTGCATACAGCGGCATAAATGGAAGTTATTACTTTTCACATGGAATTGACAAGCTTGTGGATATCGGAATAGTAAAAACCTCAGATATTAATAAGGATATAAGCAGAATAAAAGAATTTCTTGCCGAACATTTAGAGATGCACAACCATCAAGAGCCCATTTAAGTCAAAGATAAGATTGATTATCCTGTCAAGCAACAAAAGCAAAAAGAACAAGAAAATACTTATTTATCTGTGCATATGGGACAGATAGAAGCCCGACTGCTGCCAGAATTAAAGTGACTAAGGTGTAAGTCTATCTCTATCTCTTGGAAACATTGTTGCTTCCTTGATATTATCTAAACCGCATAAAATCTGAGTAAGTCTTTCTAATCCAATACTCCAGCCAGCATGCGGAGGAGCACCATATCTAAAACTATTAATATAATCCTCAAAATTTTTTGGATTTAGCCCCTTTGCCTTTATTCTTTTAATTAACAATTCTGGAAGATGAATTCTCTGTCCACCAGAAGAAATTTCCATTCCACCATACAAAGCATCAAATCCTTCTGTAAACTTTGCATCAGCATCAGCATCCTTAGGCATGATGTAAAATGGTTTTATTGAACTAGGCCATGAATGAGTAAAGACTATGTCTCCAGGATACATCTCGCAAAGTTTTCTTTCTTGCTCAGGAGAAAAATCCTCTCCAATCTTTCCTTTAACTTTTTTAATTGCTTCTTCATAACTCAAATAAACTCCCTTAGGAATCTTTAATTTCATACCAAGAATATCTAATTCTTTTTTGCAATTTTTAATTACTCTCTCAACAATTTCTTTAATAACTTCTTCAAGCTGCTTCATAACAACTTCCTGATTTGCAAAAGCCATCTCAATATCCATTTGTCTTATTTCATTGATATGTCTTGTAGTATTATGTTTCTCTGCTCTCCATACCGGAGTAATTGTGACGGTCTTTCCAACAGAACAAGCCAGCATTTGCTTGTATAACTGAGGGCTCTGAGCTAAAAATCCCTTTTTTTCAAAATATTTAACTTCAAACAAGTCAGTTCCTCCTTCAGATGCAGCAGAAATAATGCATGGAGACTGCATTTCAATAAATCCTTTTTTGTAAAAATGCTCTCTAAATCCATTAGCAATTTCATTTTGAATTTTAAAAATAGCCTGAGTCTTAGTTCGATGCAAATCCAAAAACCTATAATCCAGCCTTTTAGGAAGTTCTGTCTTTGAAAAATCAGTAACATCAATAGGAAGTTCTTCTGCTTTAGCTAATACAATTAACTCTTCGGGGATAATTTCTTTCCCTCCAGGAGCTTGCTTAGAATCAACTACCTTCCCTTTTACATATATAACACTCTCTCTTGAAATCTTATCTATCTCATTAAAAATATCTTCACTTACTTTAGATTTTACTGCAGTTACTTGAATCACTCCAGAAATATCTTTGATTAAGATAAATTTTATTTTCCCCAATGCCCTTGAATCATAAACCCATCCAGCTATTTCAACTTTATCCTTTTTACTCTTAAAAACATCCTCTATATAAGTTCTATTTTTCTGAAAGTTTGATAAATCTATTTGCTTCATTATTTTATATCATCTTAATAGGTTTTTAATAATTTCTATTAATGCTAATCTTTTAAATATATCTTAGGCCCCAGCTCTATATCACTAGTTAGGTTAATCCCAATGTTTCTTATTCCTTCTTCATCTCCTTTGCTCGGAAGATGGGTTGTATGCATCTCGCAATTTTTTAGCAGACAGAGTTTTTCTACACATCTCTTTGCCGAAGGATTATTTTGAGCAGAAATAGACAAAGCAATTAAAATTTCATTTACATCTAAACTTGGATTATTTGAATTACAGAGATTTTTTTTCATCTCTCTAATGCTCTGAAAAATATGTTCAGGAATTAAATCAATATCCGCAGGAATTCCTGCAAGAGATTTTAGAGTGTTGATTATACAAGCAGATTCAGCATGAAGCAATGGAGAATTTTTCCCAGTTATTATTTTCTCATCAATCTCCAAAGCAGCTCCGCAATAAAATCCTTTGTTGCCCTTATTTTGTTGTAATTGCGCTTCTTTAGCAGCATTTCTTGCATAATTTACAGTTTTTCTGTAATCTTCATTGATTCCTAATTTTTGCATTAATTTTTCTATTCTCTCCAAAATAATTTTTTCATGAATTCCAAAAAGAACATCTTTTTTATGCCTGAAATACCTACGGATTATCTCATTTTTAGCAGCATCTTTAACAATGTTGTCATTAATTATTCCTTCTTTTGCTTTGCTTACTCCCATATCTGTTGGAGATTTATAAGAATTTTTCCCAATTCTCTTAAGAATTTCTCTTAATATTGGAAAATTTTCTATATCTCTGTTATAATTTATAGCTATCTGAGAATAAGCTTCTAAATGAAAAGGATCTACCATGTTTATATCTCCTAAATCTACTGTAGCTGCTTCATAAGCAATATTTATAGGATGCTCTATTGGAAGATTCCAAATTGGGAAAGTCTCAAATTTTGCAAATCCAGATTTAATATTATTTAAAGAATCAAAATAAAGCTGTGAAAGGCAAAAAGACATTTTACCACTTCCAGGACCTGCCCCGGTAACAACTACAATTTTTTTTGAGGTTTCAATATAAGGGTTTTGCCCGTATCCCTCAAAACTCACAATCTTTGAAACATCTGCAGGATATCCTTGTATTTCTTTTTGAAGATAAACTTTTATTCCAATATTTTCCAGGTAAGTTTTAAATTTCAAAGCCTCTCTTTCTCCAGAAAATCTATTTATAATCACCGCAGAAAAATTAAGCCCGAAATTTCTTAAATCATTTATTGATTTTAAAGTCATTGATTCATAAGTCAATCCAAAATCAGCTCTCATTTTTTTATTTACTATATCCTTTGCTGAAATACAAAAAACAATCTCAGAATCATTTTTGATTAAATTTAACATTTTTATTTTTGTATTGGGTTCATATCCAGGAAGAACCCTTGCAGCATGAAAATCATCGCAAATCTTTCCACCAAATTCTAAATAGAGTTTTTTCTCTTTTTCAGCTCTTAATAGTATTTCCTTAGACTGAAGTTCTAAATATTTTTCAGTATCAAATCCTTTTTTCATAGATATTTTTACAAAAATTAATTTTTAAATTCGATTATACTCATTTGACATATCTTTTAATAATTTCTATTGCTGTTTTTCCATCAACTCTTCCCTTAAATTCTTTCATAACTAATCCCATATAGGCATTAGGAGATAATCCTGGTTTATTACCTATAAGCTTCCTAATTTCGTCTTCAATTTCAGTAACATCTGCTTTTTCAATTTCAATTGCTTCCTTGACATCTTCTCCTCTAACAACTTTCTCTAGCACTAATTTAATATCATTCTCTAAGATTTTTTTCTTTTTAACTGATTCAAGAATAAATGCTAGTACTTCCCTAGACAATAATTCCTCTGCTCTTTCTAATGAAACATTTTCTCTTGATGCAATTTCCTTAGGATACATCAGCAATATCTTGGCAACCAAAGAAGGATTATCAAACTCTTTTAACAACTCCTTGAATTCTGCAAGCTTGTTTTGCTTGAACAATAAAGTAATCATATCTTTATTTAATCCTTTTTTGACTAATTCTTTTTCTTCTTCACTTCTTAATTTAGGAAGTGTTTTCTTTGCTTCATTAATTAAATCTAAAGGTATTTTTAACAAAGGCAAATCTGTTTCAGGATACATCCTCTCAGCTCCAGGCATTGGCCTTAAGAATTCTGTGCTTCCATCTTTCAATGCATTTCTTACACCTTCAACAACTCTCTCTCCTTTTGAAATAATTTCCTGTTGTCTTTTAAGTTCATTTTCAATTGTTTTAATCATCATTGAAGGATCCTGAAACCCTTTTATTTCAGTTCTTGCTCCTCCTTTAATAGAAACATTCAAGTCTTGTCTAATAGTTCCAAGTCCTCTTTTAACTTTTAAGCTTCTTAATATATTTCCGATTTGCAATGCAACTTCCTTAACTTGCTCAGGAGTTTTCATATCAGGAGCAGTTGCAATCTCAATCAAAGGAATTCCTAATCTATCTAATCTATATATTGCTGAATTTTCATCTTTAGAAACAATTCTCGCAGCATCTTCTTCTAAACAAATACTATCGATTCCAACTCTTCCATTAGAAGTTTCAAGATAACCATCTCGCGCAATTAAAATAGTTCTCTGAAATCCACTTGTATTACTTCCATCAATAACAGTCTTTCTCATTATCTGTGTAATAGGAAAAATCTTGGCATTTAACAAAACAGCAATCTGCACTGCAATTTTCAGTGCCTCTTGATTTATTTGATGGGGAGGTTCTTCATCTAATTCAACTAAACAAGTAGTATCATATGCTTGATAAATAAATTCCTTGTCTAAAGATGCCTGGTACTCTGCAGCAACATCAACAGCTCCTTTTTCTCCTGCTACAGCATGAAGCTTTCTTTTAATAACATACTCTGGCTCATCCTGCCTTAAAACAGAAGGGCAGCTGCAGAATAATTTATGAGTATCTAATTGCTGATGAATCTCTAATCCAGATTTCATACCTAATTTTGCATAATCCAAATCACTCATAACTAAAAGAATAAGAAAGGGTTATTAAAATTATTGATAAAAGTTTATTTTAATTCTACTCCCATTTTCTCTAACAAAGCTTTAGCAGATTCTTCATTCATATATTTCTTGTTCCAGTCTTTTGCTGCTTCTTCAAAATATCTCTTATTTAAACCAGCATGCATTGAAAGATGCTTAATATCATGAGCATCATGATACATTCTGATTAAAGCATTATCAGATTCTTTAATATTATCTAAATGATAAGATTTTCTAAATAATCTAATTGTCCTCATCATATTTTCTGTTTTCATCCTTGTGGGGATTGTAAGATTGTATACATTTGAAAAAGTAAATAATCTGCTTAACTTATGCAGGATTAAATCTTCTGGACTCATAACTGCAAAAGATACTCCATCTTTAGCAATTACTCTCTGATTTGCAACTTCTCTTTCAAGGCTTTTTCGATTTTTTTCAAAATTACCTTTATTTCTTCTATGATGCTGTATTAAAAGAGCATCATTTTTAGCAGGAGATTGAACAGAAATATCATATGTTTTATCTCCCTTTTGAACATCTAAATCATAACCACTTAATCGTAAATCCTGAATCATTGGTTTCATAAGACTTCTAAATTCTTCAGTTGTTCCACCCCATAAAAGAGTAAAATCTAAGTCAATTGTTGGTCTTTGTTCTTCCGGAGGAATATATGCTCCAACAGCCATTCCGCCTCCAACATGCCCATCAACTTGTCTTTGCCTGTTTCACTAAATTAATTGCCCTTACTGCATTAATTACAATAGGGTCTCCAATTGTATGAGGCACTGGTTTGAATTCTTTTAACATATTAAAAAGTCGTAATCTCTATTTAAAAACCTTTCTCTTTGTAACCCCTACCTAGTTACAACTAAGAAGTAACCTTTAACTAAACATAAATTTTATAATATTTTAAATTTTATTATAGATATGACTAAAAAAGAGGCAAAAAATCATAATAATCCTCAACTAAACCAACTTACTGTTGGGCAAAAATCAGCAGACTGGATAACAAAATGGGCAGGAAGCTGGTATTTTATAATACTCTTTTTTGTATTCCTTGTAATCTGGATGAGCATTAATGCAGTATGGATTATCTTTGGAAGAATCTGGGATCCTTATCCATTTATTCTATTAAACCTAATATTATCTTGTTTAGCAGCAGTGCAAGCTCCGATAATTCTTATGTCCCAAAACAGATCAGCAGAAAGAGACAGGAAAAGAGCAGAGTATGATTATGCTACAAATAGAAAAGCAGAAAGAGAGATTTTAGATTTAAAAAAGCAGTTAAACAGAATAGAGAAAAAAATTAAGTAATTATTTTTCCAGCCTATTATTTAGTTCGTGAGAAAAATTTTCAAGCATTTTCTCCTTAACCAATTCCTTATTTTTTGCCCATTCCTCATGCCCTAAAACCCATCCAAGTTTAACATATGCAGTTTCAGAAAGCATGTCTTCCAAATAAATAACTCCAGTGTCCATAAGTTCTCTCCCAGTTGAATAAACTAAAGGATCAAGCCTTCCATAAATTGTCTGAGCAGTAGCACAAACAATAATTCCTTTATCAATAATCTCTTTGATTTTTTTTGTCCAGCCAATCTTAGATTCAGTATTTGTGGCAATCTGCCCTAATCCAAGCATCTCAATAACTATTCCCTTGTACTTATTCTTAATATAAAAATCAAGTATATCTGGAGTCTGTCCAGGATAAAATTTAACTAATGCAACTTTATCTTCAAACTTGGCATCTGCCTTGCACTTTCCAGTATGCCTTAGATTATAATCAGATAATTTTACAAATTTATCTGGATAAACTTCTGCAAATGCCTTGGAGTTTACAACCCTAAATGCATCTCTTCTTGAACTATGCATTTTTCTTACTTTTGTTCCAGGCAGTGCATAGCAAAAATCATCATTTGTTGAAGCATGCCCTATAAGAATTACTTCAGCTATATCTGAAATTGCAGCAAGAGCTGAACACTGCAGATTTAAATCAGCATCACTCGAAGCTCTATCAATACTTCTCTGTGAATAAGTTAAAGCAACAGGTTTATTTAAATTTCTTAAGAAGAAACTCAGTGCAGCAGCAGTATAATGCAAAGTATCTGTTCCGTGAGTTATAATTACTCCCCTGATATTTGAATCATTTAATAATTTCTCAGCAATTCTTGCAATCTTCTTCCAATCACCAGGATTCATATTCTCACTTCCTTTCATAAATGGAACCTCTACCTTAATCACATTAACTCTATCAAAAAGTTTAGGATAAAATTTAAATAAATTCTCAGGGGAATCAAGCCACGAAACTCCTCCAGTTTTAGAATCATATCTTGAAGCTATTGTTCCTCCTGTAATAATCATAGCAATGTTTGGTTTTCCTTGCTTTTGTTCAACTTCAACTTTCTCTATTTTTTTATCTGCTTCTTTTAACTTTTTTATCTCAAGTATGTCTTTTTTCTTAAATCCAATATTATACCCAGAATCTAGCTTAAGCAAAACAACTCCTGTCTCAGATTCAGGAGCTTCTAAAAGGATTCCTTCATAGATTAATCGAGTTAAATGTATCTCAACATAATCTCCAGGTTTAGCTTGGATATTCATATGAAAAATAACTTAGCAAGATATAAAAAACTATCTAAGATTTATCATTTTTATTAAACTTTTAACTAAACTATAACTATTAGCCAAATTTGAATAGGCAGTCCATCCTAAAAATACTTCAATGAATTGATTTTGCTCCATCTCCGGGTGATTAAATAAGTCTATCTTTACTTTCATCTTTCTAATATTTCTCTTCCTCAATAATCGGTGATAATAAAAATTTCTAAACCCCACAAAATCCACACCTCTAGATATTAAAATTATGCTCGACTTGTCTTTATGAAGTTCTATCTTTAAATTGAATCTTAAGAACTGATTAATCTCTATTTTCCAGTTTATAAGTTGCCATTCAAATTTATGCAAAATCACAAAGTCGTCAACATATCGGATGTAATATCTAACTCTTAACTTATACTTCACAAACCAATCTAACTCATTCAGATAAACATTCGCAAAAAATTGTGAGGTTAAATTACCCAAAGGCATACCTTTATGTCCCTCAAAGTTACTTAATATTATCTGAATTAAATTGCAAGTTCCACTGCAATCTACTCTTCTTTGAATAATTTTTAATAATATTCCCCTATCCACTTCTTGAAAATAATGTTTTATGTCTGCTTTAAGACAAAATGCCTGCTTGGAAAGATTAGAAGTAACTTTTCTCTTGAATTTATCAAATCTCTTTAAAGCAAACAAAGTTCCCTTGCCTTTTCTATTGGCGCAGTTATCATAAATAAAAGATTTATCAAAAATTGGCTCTATAATTCTAACCAGAGCATGATGAACTATTCTATCTCTAAATGCTGATTTTGAAATCTTTCTTGTTTTAGGGTCTCTAAGGATAAAGGTTTTTAGGGGTTTAGGTTGGTAATTTCCCCTTTTTAATTCATCATGAAGAACTTTCAGATTATAGACAATATTCTCTTCAAATTCAATGACATCGTCCTTCCTTGTCTTGCCTTTTCTGGCTTTTTTCCAAGCCAGAGTAAGGTTTTTCAGAGAAATAATTTTATCATAAAGAGATTCATTTTTCATAAGTAAAATATCCTGAAAGAGAACTATTCCGAGATTGGAATTCCTGTTAGTAGGATTCCTGTTGCAGTTAAGGTTAGCCCTATCATCGTTGGCATTGAACCTCGCGACTAGTGTAGCCAGATTATCAATTATCAGGTAAACCTGCCACCAAAGTTCCTCACAAGAAACTTTTGAATTTTATGACTTAAAATAAATCTAAATGATGTGCTAATAAACTGGCATGTAGTCCTCCTTTGTTTTTCTTGCTCTAGTCTTTTTCAATTGCTCATGCTGAAAAAGGCTCAAAAAACAATGTTTCAGGACAATAAACAAAGTAAAAGATTATTTAAAAATTTAAGTTTCCTGTTAGCGAGCCAAACATCAAGCGGTTTTAACAGCTCTTACCCCGAGAATGGAATTCCTGATAGTAGGATCCCCGACGCAGTCAAGGTCAGCCCTAACACCGATGGCAACGAACCCCGCGACTGCTCCACTTTTTGGAGCCCAAAAGTATAAATCTCCTTCTTTAGCATTTCTTTTAGGAAGTCCTTGATTTGTTGGATTTTCAATCCATGAATCTAATGAAATTCCAGGAGTTCTGTCTTCCATTAAACAGGGCTTAAGTTTTTCTGCTCTAGTTTTATTTCCTGTAAGAATATACATTCCATCTTCTCTTTCTTCAAAGAAAGCATCAATCCATTCTACTCTCCAAGGATTTCTTACTGCAGTTATATCTTCGTAAACCTCTGGAAGCTCTTTTTGAGTGTATTTAAGAACTTCAGCAAATTCAGGAAGAGTAATCATTCTCTGTCCTTGAGATTGTAATGCTTCATGAGATTCATACCAACTCTTTCCTAATAGTGTTCTTTGCTTTGCAATTTTAATGCCCTTAAGACTAGGAACTTCAAAATATTCAGTTGAATTAGATTTAGAAGTATTTAGAAGAGTATAATCTACATTTGCAAGTTCCAAAAGCTTACTTGCTCTTTCAAAGTCTTCTTCAGCAACGTTGATTATGGGTGCCATGACTTTTGGAGAAAGATAGATTATTTAAATCTTTCCCTTATGTTCTTACTTAAAAGGGGTATACTCCCTCATCATAACATTTAAATATATAAAATATTATACAGTTGTATAATTAAAAGGATAATTGTATAATAAAATGAACAATAATAAAAGCAGGATATTGAAAGAGATATTTTCAAAACCAACCTACAAATTTCATATAAGAGAGCTTGCAAAAATTACCAACCTAAACCCAAATACAATAATAAACATTACAGAAAGTCTTGTCAAAGAGGATATTTTAATTCAGGAAAAAAAGAAACATATTACAGAGATATCTTTTAATTTTGATAATCCAAAAGCAGTTATAAGAAAAAGGCTGTCAAATATTGAGCAACTATACTCCTCAGGATTGATTGAGCATCTGACAAGTAAGCTTAATCCAGAATTAATCTCAGCTATAGGAAGCTATTCTAAAGGCGAAGACATTGAGAAAAGTGATATAGACATAGTAATTATAGCAGATAAAGAAGAATATCCTGATTTAAGCAGGTATGAAAAATCCATTAATAGAAAGATACACCTCATTATTACTCATTATAAGAAAATGTCTGATGAATTTTATACTAATTTAATAAATGGGCTAATCCTCTATGGATACATTAATAAAAAATGAAACCTTTTGAATATTTTTTAAGCAATCATGAAGTTAAGAAATGCTCTAAAAATCCAGTTTTAGCCAAATCCCTTATAAAAGATATGAAAATAAGGCTAAGTGAAAACTGGAACGAAGACGAAAAAAAGAAGCCCAAAACAATTTTTGAAAGCATGTATGATTCTATTCAGGACTTTTGCAATTCATTGCTCGCTCTTGAAGGCTTAAAGTCTTATTCCCATGAAGCATCGATAGTTTATCTCATGAATAAGGGATTTGATATTGCATTAATTCAAAAAATGGATAATTTCAGATACATGAGAAATGGTTCCAAATATTATGGAAGAATTATCTCATCAGAAGATGCAAAAAATATAAAAGAATTCTACTCACAAATAAAATCTAAAATAGATAAATTGATAAAAGAAAACAATCTTTAATTAAAATGCCAAAGATAGGACTTGAAATTCATGGATATATTAATACAAAAGAGAAACTATTCTGCACTTGCAAAGCAGAGCATGGAGCTAAAAATGCAAAGCCAAATACAAATATCTGCCCAATATGTGTCGGTGCTCCAGGAAGCAAGCCTCTTCTTCCAAATTCAGAAGCAATAAGCAAGGCAATTCAAATAGCTCTTATTCTTAATTGCAAAATCAATCCAAAGCTTGTCTGGCAAAGAAAGCATTATTCCTGGCCTGACTTACCAAAAGGATTCCAAAATACAATTTCTGGCCCCCATTCAACTCCAAATGCAGAAAAAGGGAATTTTCTTGGGGTAAGAATAACAGAGTGTCATCTTGAAGAAGATCCTGCAGCATGGAACCCTGAAACAGGGGAAATAGATTACAATAGAAGTGGCTCACCACTAATTGAAATTGTTACAGAACCAGATTTCAAAACTTCAGAGCAAGTTGTGGAATGGCTCAAGCAATTGCTTGCAACTCTTAGCTACATAAAAGCAATTGACAAAACAGCTGGAATAAAAGCAGATGTTAATATCTCTCTTCCAGAATTAAAGGGAGCACGAATTGAAATGAAAAACATAAATTCATTAAGCAACATAAAAAAAGCAATTGAATCAGAAATTCAAAGACAAACTAAAGATATTCCAAAAATCCAAGAAACAAGAATGTTTGATTCTGAAAAAAATATAACTAAATTAATGAGAACAAAAGAGCAAGCAGAAGATTACAGATTTATTTCAGAGCCAGACTTGCCAGCAATAATAATCAAGAAAGAAAGAGTAGAAAAATTAAAAGCTTCTTTGCCAGAAACTCCAAGAGCAAAGCTTGAAAAATTAATAAAAAAATACAAGATAAACAAGGAATCTGCAGAAATACTCACAAAAAAACTAGAGATAGTTGAATTCTTTGAAAAGATAATTGAGAAAACTAATCCATCTCTAGCAGTAAGATGGATAACAGAGGAGCTTCTTTCTGTATTAAATTATAATAAAAAAGAACTTGAAGAAATTGACATTAATCCTCTGCACTTTATTGAACTGCTTGATTTAATAGAAAAAAAGAAAATAACAGATCTTAAAGCAAAAGACATTTTAAGAAGCTGGATTAAAGGAAGCTCATCTCCTAAAAAAGAGTCTGAAAAATTCAGCCAGATTTCAGACAAAGGAGAAATTGACAAGATTATTGAAAAAGTAATAAAAGATAATTCAAAGGCAGTTCAAGACTTTAAGTCTGGAGAAAAAAACGCCCTCAACTTCCTTATTGGACAAATAATGAGATTGTCAGACAAGCGTGCAGATTTCAAGACAGCAAAGCAGATTCTAGAGAAGAAACTAAAATAAAAAATAGGCCCAGAGGGATTCGAACCCCCATCGTCAGGGTTTTCCAATATTGATTATAATTTTTAAATAAGCAAAATTTCCGAAACCTGAAATTTTATCCATTAAACTATGAGCCTATACTCAATAGATCTAACTTTCCACTTAAAATATCTTTCCTTTGTTGTAAGGTAGTGTGTGTTGGACAAAAGCCAAATTTTTTCCAAACCAAATATCTAGAAAATTTAACCGGATTTTTGCTTCCAATTAATTTCATCCATCTCTCTAATCTATCAACCCCATTAATAATTATCCTAAAATAATAATTATCCCTAAGATTTTTCGGTTGAGAAGAATACACAAAATGTTTTATCTCAAGTTTATTCAAGATAAAACTAATTTCTTCAGATAGTTTTTTAGAGATTGTAGTCAAAACAATAGTAGGATAATAATGATTATTCAATTTAAATTTGCAATACTTGCCAGATGTTCTTTTTTTAAATCCAATATGTCCATCTGTATCTAAAAGACCTCTTAAGAAGCCTGAATACAAAACAGAGTTCTCTGAATCCAATATTTGTTTAGGAACCTTTACAGTTAAAGATTTACTCCCAAAAGGAAAACCTAATCTAAAAAACAATTCTCTTACTTCTCTTTTATAGCAAACAAACCCATAAGTACCTCTAGAGAAAGTTCTTCCTTTTAAATGTAAATCAAAAACTTTGTTAAATAAAGGGATAACATGTTTATCATAATATTCCTGTTCTTCAAGATTTCCACTTATATCTATCTCCCCCTTATTTCTTCCTCTTGTCCTCATATAACCATCGCCCGCATGGATACCGCAAATTTCAGACAGTTCAGGAGTTAATTGAATCATTAAGTTTCAAAGAGAATTAAATATATAATCTTCAACTATCACTTCAAAGTAAATATGAGCCCAGAAGGAATCGGACTCTCGCAAGCTCGGTCTGGTTCGTCTGAAAGCCAAACCAAACCCTAAAGGGTTCGAATGCATTTATATGAGCCCAGAAGGAATCGAACCTTCATCAGCCGGTTTCTCCGATGCCTGCTCGCATATCAATAGGCTTAAAGCCTCGCAAACATCATCGCCGTAGCCAGCTATTCTATCCATTAAACTATGAGCCCATAGTTCTTGTTTTGGTTAATTTTAAATACATTCTTTCTTTTAAAATCCTATGGCTAAAGATAATCAAGAAGGTTTAAGCGTAAAAAAGAGTGTAGATTTTTCAGGGTGGTATCAACAATTAATACTTAAATCAGAACTAGCAGATTACTCTTCTGTATCAGGATGCATAATCTTTCGTCCATTAAGTTATGGTATTTGGGAAAAAATAAAAGAACTTTGTGATGAAGAATTCAAAAAAATTAGTATAAAAAATTGTTACTTCCCTCTATTTATCCCAGAAAAAGCTTTTGCAAAGGAAAAAGAACATGTAAAAGGATTTGCTCCTGAAGTTGCTTGGGTGACTCAAGCAGGAAACACAAAACTTAATGAAAGACTGGCAATTCGTCCAACATCAGAAGCAATAATGTATGAATCTTACTCTAAATGGATAAGAAGCCATAGAGATTTGCCATTGCAATTAAACCAGTGGAATAATGTAGTAAGATGGGAATTTAACAATCCAGTTCCATTTTTTAGGACACGTGAATTTTTATGGAATGAGGGGCATAGTGCATTTGCAACTGAAAAAGAAGCTCTTGATGAAGGAATAAAAATAAAAGAAGCTTATGAAACAGTTGTTGAAGAGTTTATGGCACTTCCAGGAATTTATGGGAAAAAAACAGAAAAAGAAAAATTCGCAGGAGCAGTCTTTTCAGAAAAATTGCATTATATGCTTCCAAATGGCAAGGTTATTGAAGGTCCTTGCTTCCATCATAATGGACAGAATTTTGCAAAAGCCTATCAAATAAAATTCTTAGATAAAAATGGGAAAGAAGATTATGTTTGGCAAAATACTTATGCAATCAGCACAAGAATGTTAGGAACAATGTTTGCAATCCACTCTGATGACAAAGGATTAATTCTTCCCCCAAAACTTGTAGAAAATAAGATTGTTATAATCCCAATTTTATTTAATAAAACAAAAGAAAAAATCTTAAAAGAATCAGACAAAATAGGAAAAGAATTATCAGAATTTAATCCTATCTTAGACTCTAGAGAAGAAATTTCTCCGGGATGGAAATATAATGAATGGGAATTAAAAGGAATTCCCTTAAGAATAGAAATTGGTCCTAGGGATTTAGAGAAAAAATCAGTGATAGTTGTAAAAAGAACTAACTCTAAAAAGCAGGTGATAAAAATAAAAGATTTGAAAAAACAAATTCCAATTCTATTGGAAGAAATACAAATAGAATTATTCAAAAATGCAAAAAATCTTCTGGATTCCTCTCAAAAAAAGACTGAAGATAAAAAAGAACTAATAAAATATATTAAAGAAAAAAATATGGTTATGATTCCTCTTTGTAATTCTGAAAAATGTGAAGATATTCTCAAAACAGATACCAATGGGGCTAAAACACTTTTCATCAGTCCAGATAATCCCTCAATTAAAAACAAAAAATGTATCATCTGCAACAAACCAGCAAAATACTGGGTGTATGTAGGCAAGACATATTAAATACTATTCAGTACAAGAAATTCTATTTCAACTTTTATTATTGAGATATTGAGTATAATTCATTCTCTAATCGCAAAGTTGTTTCTAACAACTTGCTTAACTCATTCTCCACATATTCTTTTTCTTTCATTTGCTGTTTCAAATCTTCATCCATTTTTTTTTGAAGTCCACAGCACACCATTCAAAAACCCTTCAAGTTCTAAATCTTATAGAAATAATCCCACTCAATTCAGAACCAGTAAGTAATCTCTGAATTAATGTGAGGTAGGATATTTAATAGCAAAGCCCAGACTGCACATGACATTCCAACAATTTAGCAATCTACGTGCTTCGTTCATAATATAATTAGAAAAAGGATATTTTTATACTTTTCTATATTTTTTGCTTTCTTACCATTATTCAACAAAATTTACCAATCTTTCCTTGAACCTATCTAAATCACCTGATTTCATCTGTGCTCCTACAGCTTCCTCATGCCCCCCTCCTGTTGCGCCTTCAATTCCCTCTATGCTTTTTAAAATAAGATTTCTCACGTTTTTCCCTCTTGCAGAAATATTTGCTTTTATCCCAGAAACATAAACCACCACAATAATTTTATCAGGAAAATCATAACTAAGCTGATTAGATAAGTCAGCACTAATACTCATATCCCCTCCATACTGAAAATATAAAAGTTTTTTGTAATCTTTTACTGAATCCTTTGCTTTTTCAATGAATTTAATATACTTTTTATTAACCTCTTTATACCTTTCATGCATTGTCCTATTCTTTCCTATTTCATTAAGAGCATCATAAGGAGATTTAGCCTGCATAAGAAATTTCTGCATATTAATTACATTAGTGATTCTATCCTTTAATGCAAATCCAAAGATTCTGGCTATTTTTCCTATTTCAGATTTATATAATATCTCAAAAGCATCATCAGAATTAATTACAAGTTCAGAAAATTGTTTTTTAAAATCTTCATAAAAATCAGGTAAGAATCTATCAGAAATGCATCCTGCAACTGCAAGCCACAAATCTTCTTTTTTGTGGCTTATCTGATAACAAAGATAAGTTACTGGTTCATTATTTGGTTTTTCATTATGCAGTGGATTATAATAATTTACAAATTCAGGAATAGAATTTAAATTAATATCATGATGATCAATCCAAACAACAGGCATATTTACTTCTTCTACCTTTTTCCAAAATTCTTCTGAAACTACTGGCTTATCTAATATGAAAATATAATCTGAATTAAGTTCAGTAACTTTTCTAAAATACTCTACAGTCAAATCTGGAAATGATTTTACTGGAACTCCCTTGCCCCTTTGTATATATTTTTGAAGCAAAAGAAAACTGCATAATCCATCAGGATCATTGTCAAAGAAAAAAATAGGATTTTGAGCTTTCTCTAAATGTTCTTTGATTTCATTGACTTGGGAAGGTGTTAACATTTTATTTTTTTGCGAAAGTCTGAGCCACTAATAGTGGAAAAATTATTGTGGCATCTCCAAAAACTTTTACATATTCAGCATTAGGTAGTATTTTTCCCCAAGAAATTGCTTCTTCAGGAAGAGCTCCAGAATCACTGCCGTCAAATTCTTGAGCAGTATTAATATAAACTGAATAATCTGTTCCATTTCTAAGCATATTTGCATTTAAAATTGCATGCTTAACTAACCCAGCTCCTAAAATAATTACCCCTGTTTTCTTTGATTCAAAGGCAGAATCATCCAGCAATCTTATGTCTTCTGTCAAATCTATCTCAAATTCAGGATTATTCAACTTAAAAAAATAAATATTATCACCGATTGCTCCATCAGAAATAGCTGGACAAAAGATTCTTATCTTATTTTTCCATGCCCAGTAACAAATACTTCTCTCATCATTAATTTTTTCTCCAAGTTTCCAAATTAAATTACTGGCACAAATTCTTTTTCCAGTTTTTTTCTGTTCTTCAAATAATTCATTTAAAATAGGTTGCAAAAATTCTTCAAACTCCACATATCTATTATTAGGAACAAAAATATTACCTATCCTATTTATCCCCTTTTCTCTAAGTTCTTTTCCAGATGCTCTAAAATCTCCAAGGATAAAATCTCCAAGGCATTTTATTATGTCTTCTTCTATCCCACCGCAAGTTGTAACGCAGACATTAACCTTTTTATGCTCAACAAGATATCTAATTATCTCCCTCGCACCAGAACTAATCATGTTTGAAGTATATCCCAGATAAATAAATGCTTTATCAGAAATCATTTTGTCTATTATTGTTCTTGCTCTTGCAAGATTGCTTGCCTGAAATCCTGTAGAAGAAAAACTATCTAAAAGCTTTTCAAAATCTACTCCATTATTAAAATCATATCCTTTAATAGAAATCCCTTTAATTTCATCACTTTTTCTTAAGACATTTTTCCTTGCTATTTCCTGTTTATCCATAAATATACCTTTAAATCTAATTTTAAAAATATATGCTTTATCATAAAAATCCTTTTAAACAAGCCAGATTAAGTAATACTACAATGAACAAATGGTTAAAATTATTAATTGGTTTAATCCTTGTACTTACAGCTGTCTATGCCTGGGGAATGAATTTCTTAGGTTTTGGAGAAGCAGCACTGAGTCTATTAAAAGGCGGGGTAGTATGGTTTGTGATAATGTTAGGTTTGCTACTTTTATTTCTAAGTATAACTGATTTAAAAGAATAATAAAAAAGATAAAGAAATAGAAGCTAAAAAATTAAAATTTAATTAAATACCTTGTATAGTCCAACAAGACCGCAAACACCAACTAACAAGTAAACAATCATTCCAATAGTGCTTCCAGCCCAACTTACAATCAAACTATCAACTGCATTCCATCCTAGAGCATTCAATCCCCAGTTAATAGCACCGATGTTTGCCAAAACTAAAGCAACTTTTGTTAAAGTTTCCATTTTCAACCTCCTTTTTATTTAGACTTATCCTATTTTTTAATAAGGGAATAAGAGTATATAAAATTAACTCTCTTACTAAGAAACAAATATCAAAAGAGACTCAATTATTGCTGCAATAATCATCAATGGAAGAATAACAAAAAAGAAAACTTTGATGGAATTATAAAAAATTTCTTTAAAATTAGTCTTTTTTTTAGCAAAAAACAAATGAGTGCCTAATCTCAAACCCAATCCTAAAGAAATAAAGACTGCAGGAAGTTCAAAAATTCCATGAGGAAAAATTCTCCACAATGAAAGAATACCCTCGCTTTTAATAGAAAGCAATAAAACAAATCCAAGCATATACCCATTAGATAGTGCAAATAATACAGGGATTACTCCAAAAATAATTCCTAATAAAATAGAAAGAATGCTTATCTTAATATTATTTGAAAAGATAAACCATGCAAGCTGAAAGAAATTCATTCCTTTAGTAAGTTCAATTAATTCTTGTATGAATTGCATAATTTTTTCTTCTATAATTAATGGAGCAGGCACAAAAAGTCCAATAATTGCAAACAAGAAAAAAATCCCAATTATAAAATAAATATATTTTTTTGAATCTATTAAAAATTCCCAGCTTTTCTTTAAATTTTGTTTAAGAAATTTTTTCATCATCTAAAAAGATTTCTTAGATTTTTAGTTTTTTTTGGGAATTTCTTTCTAAGATAAAAACCATAAGCTAATCCTGCTATAAGCCCCCCAATATGTGCACTATTTCCAATTGGCAGTTGAACAAAATATCCTATAACAGTCAAAGGCACAATTGCAATTATGGGAAGAAGCCACATAGGAAGTTCAATTGGAATGGCTATCTTTCTAAGGGTTCTATTAAAAGACAAAAGAGAAAATATCATTACAAAAATTAGGATGCTTACAACCAAGCTAAAAGCATCAGCCAAAGAAGGAGGCAGTATAGGAGAGAGTGCAAAATTTAAAACAAGCAATATCAAAGGCCCTGCAATAAGATAAACCCTAGAAAAGGGAACTAATACTGCCAATACCCCTAAAAGCCCGAATATTGCTCCACTTGCTCCAACTGCAGGTGTATTTAAGTCCCCTAAAAGCAAGCCAGCTAAAACAAAAAATAAACCCCCGATAATACCTGATATAATATAAACCCAAAAAAATCTCTTTCTTCCAATTATTCTCTCCAAAAAAGTTCCAATAAAGAATAATGAAAACATATTAGCAAAAATATGGAAAAAACTTCCGTGCATAAACATGCTTGTAATAAATGTCCACAAAGACTTTCCAGCAATAATAAGTCCGGGGGTTATTGCTATGTAATCTAAGATAAATTTTTCTCCATAAACCTGAAGAATTATAAATGCTACAAAATAAAAAAATAAATTTATAATTATTAATTGAGTTGATAAGCTCAATCCAGAGAAAAAACTTTTTCTTTTTGCAGAAAGATTAAATTCCGCCATTTACCTTTTCTTCCGAGATTTTGATTTCTTCCTAATTGCTTTTTTAATTGTACGGATTATTTTCCTGATTTTTTTGATTTTCTTTTTTGACTTCTTTGGTTTTGATTTTTTTAAAGTTTTTTTAGCTTTTTTTCTTTCAAGAGCTTTTTTTCTTCTTGTTTCTTTTTTAATCTTCTCTTCTTTCTGAGTCTCACTAACCCTTATTTTACCAAGCTTCTCTTTTTCCTTTGTGATTTCTTCGTCGATTAATTTAATTTCATTCTCTATTTTCTCAGCCTGCCTCTTCATTTCTTTTAGAATTTTTGTGTTGTCTTTTCTTGCAAAGATATCCCCACATTCATTGCATGTAAAATTATTAAGAAGAGCATGTTCTTCACTAACTTCTATATGGCATCTCTCGCATATATAAAATTCTTTTGTCTCTCTGCTCCTAATCTGATTATAAATGTAAGTAAGCTTCTTTCTTTTTTCATCTTTAAGAAATTCAAGAGCTTTCAAAATCTCAATCTTCCAAAAATAAGTATACCATCCTTTTTTCTTATCTTTTTTTCTTATAGAAGATACAAGCCCAAAATCAGACAGTTTGTATAATAAATTTCTTGTTTGATTTATTGTAATGCTAAGTTTCTTTGCAATTAAGAATTCATTCACATGTTTTTTGCTGTTTAACAAATCTGCAATTAACTCTGAATTTTTTCCTACAATAATTGAAACTACCTCCTTAAGAAAATTTTCGAGCATTTGAATATTAAAAATTGGTTAAATAAATACCTTTCGGTTTTGTTCTAACAAAAAAGCTTGCGTAAAGATATTTTTCCAGTTTTGATTATTTTTATAGGATATTAAAAAAATAAAAGTTTTTAAACCTATGTTGTATCTTATATATATTAAAAAGAGTATTTTGCAATATAAAAATGGGTTGGTTTAATAAAAAAGAAGAGGATAAAAGAAATATAGTTATTCCTGAATTGCCAGAACTTCCAAGCTTGCCTGATTGGGAAAAAGAGCCTCTCCCTCAACTTCCAAGTTTTCCATCAAATTCTTTCGGAGATAAATTCTCTCAGAGTGCTATTAAAGAAGCTATTGCTGGGGGAAAAGAGGTGAATACAGAGGCAGACGCAGATGAATTCGATAGTGGAATGATGCAAAAACCTCTAAGAGACATACCAATGAGCAGAGAAATGGAAGTCCCTTATGGTTTCAAGGAAGCTGCTAAAATGGTTAAAAAAGCAGAGCCAGTATTTGTAAGAATTGATAAATTTGAAAAGGCACTTGAAACTTTTGAAAAAACAAAAGAAAAAATTATGGAAATTGAAAAGATGCTCAAGGAAATTAGAAGATTAAAAGAAAAAGAAGAAGAGGAACTAAATGGTTGGCAAAGAGATATTCAGGCAACAAAAGAACAAATTGAACGTGTTGATAAAGAACTTTTTTCTAAAATAGAATGAAAAATGAAAAATTAATCCATATAATGTTTGATTATAGCGCAGCAGTTCAATCTAAAAAAGATATTCTTTCTACTGAAGTGGATTTATTGAAGATTAATCAAAAACTTAAAAGATATATTGAATACAGAATGAAAGAATTAGAAATAAAAGATAGATTAGAAAGAAAATTGCGTGCAATGAAATTGGATTTGGGAAAAGTTCAAAACTTAATGCCAGTCCTTCAAATCCCTGAAATTCTTGGAGAAGCTCACAAAAAAGCTCAAAAAGAAAGAAAAGCTGGTGGGGCAGTTGTTGAAAAAGAGAGGATATTTGAAAAGATAATTCAACCACAGCCTGCAAAAGATGATATTGAATCTCAACTGCAGGAAATTCAAAGAAAACTTAATTCTTTAGCAGGATAAGCCATTTAAACTGCTTATTTTAGTAAGATAATTCCTTAAACAAATCTTTTTAAAATACACTTACTAATCACAATTATGAATAGAAAAAAACTAATCAAAGCATATATTGAATTCTTTAAATCAAAGAAACATAAGGAAATTACTAATGCTAGCCTAATCCCTGAAAATGACCCTACTATATTATTTACAACTGCAGGTATGCACCCCCTGGTTCCGTATCTTCTTGGACAACCGCATGCTCTAGGAAAGAGATTAGTGAATGTTCAAAGATGTATAAGAACAGGAGATATAGAAGAAGTTGGGGATACTTATCATCACACTTTTTTTGAGATGCTCGGTAATTGGAGTATTGGAGATTATTTTAAAAAAGAAGCAATAGAATGGAGTTTTGAATTTTTAACTAAAATATTAAAAATCCCAATTGAAAAATTAGGGGTAACTTGCTTTGCAGGAGATAAAGATGCTCCAAAAGACATAGAAGCAGGTAAAATTTGGGAATCTCTAAAAGTAAGCAAGGAAAGAATTGCCTTTCTTCCAAAAAAAGATAATTGGTGGGGCCCAGCAGGGGCTACAGGGCCATGTGGACCAGATACTGAAATATTTTACTGGAAAAACAATTCAAAGCCAGCTCCAAAAAAATTTAATCCAAGTGATTCAAATTGGGTAGAAATCTGGAATGATGTTTTAATGCAGTATAATAAAGATAAAGAAGGAAAATATAATCTTGCAAAACAAAAGAATGTGGATACTGGGATGGGTGTAGAAAGAACAGTTGCTGTCTTAAATGGATTAGAAGATAATTATTTGGCAGATATGTGGCTTCCAATAATAAAAGAAATAGAAAAAATCTCAAAAAAGAAATATTCAGAGCATCAAACTCCAATGAGAATTATTGCTGACCATCTCAAGGCTTCTATTTTTATAATAGGTGATGGAATAACCCCTAGCAATACAGAGCAGGGATATGTTTTAAGAAGGCTAATAAGAAGAGCAATCATTCAAGGAAAAAAATTAATGATTCAAAATGATTTCACAAGAAAAATTGGAGAAGTAATAATAAAAATTTATGAAGATTACTCTCAACTTAAAAATAATAAAGAAAAGATTCTTAAGGAGCTTGAAAATGAAGAAAAAAGATTTAGGCAGACTCTTGCTTCAGGATTAAGATTTTTTAATAAAGTAACTCAAGGTAAAAAAGTTCTTTCTGGAAAAGATTCTTTTTTATTATTGCAAAGTTACGGGTTTCCTATTGAAATGACACTGGAAATGGCAAAAGAAAAAGGAATAAAAGTTGAAGAATCAGGATTTAAAGAAGAACTTGAAAAACATCAGGAGCTTTCAAGAACAGCAACAGCAGGAAGATTTAAATCTGGCCTTGCTGACAGCTCTGAGAAAACAACAAAACTTCACACAGCAACTCACTTATTATTAAAAGCTCTTCAAATAATTCTGAAAGATGAAAATATAGAACAAAGAGGTTCCAACATAACTCCAGAAAGATTAAGATTAGATTTTAATTTCCCAAGAAAATTAACAGAACAAGAAGTAAAAGATGTTGAAGATTTAGTTAATGCTCAAATAGAAGATTCCTGCGAGATAGTTCGGCAAGAAATGACTCCTGCCCAAGCAAAAGAACAAGGAGCTTGCGGTATCTTTGATAAAAAGTATGGAGAAAAAGTCTCAGTTTATACAATAGGAAGTTTCTCAAAGGAAATCTGCGCAGGCCCTCATGCAAAAAACACCTGCGAGCTCGGGCACTTCAAAATCCAGAAAGAGGAATCTTCTTCAGCTGGTGTGAGACGAATCAAAGCTATTTTAGAATAATCTTCCTGCTATAACAATTCTTATAAAGAAATCTTAAATAGATTTTTCATGTTAGAAAAAGTAATTTGGCAGCCAGAATTTTTTAGTGGTTTTGATTTTGGAATAAGCCTGGATTATAGTTTTGCAAGAGAAATGATAATCTCTAAGTTTAGTCCAGCTAAAAGAGATAAAATAAATGGATTAGGCAATGAAGAGCTCAAAAGATTTAAAGTATTCTGGAAAAATCCTTATCTATTTCATGAAGATACCTGTTTTTTAAGCCAGGTTTATATTGGAGAAAATGGAAAATGGTTAAGCACGGATTATAGAACAATAGAAAATCTTTTAGGGAAAGAGCAACAATCAGAACCTATAAAATTCCATTCTCACAATATGGATAATTATAAAGAAGCTTATGTTTTAATGAAATTATTTAATCAATGGGTTCACTATTCTGATATTTTAATAAAACCTTAAAACGGAACCTCGCCTGCATCTTTAGGATCCTCTGGTTTAGCAAGAAAAAACTCTGGACTTAAATAAAAATAATCAAAAATCCTGTGGCAGACTCCATCATTGTTTTTTCCAACAAAAGCGTTTGCCCATTTTCTGGAATCTCTATTAAGATAATGCACTATTTTAAAGGGCTGGACTCTATAACTCCTACAATAAAGATTATCAGGAGACATTGTTTCTTCTCTTACTAAATTCTCCAAGCATAAGTCTTCTTGAGAAAATCCTTGTTTTTTTGCAAATTCAAATAATTCTTTTGTAGCATCATGACTTTTGTTTATGGCAGTAATTAATCTTGCATGAGGCTCAGAATAATGTTCTTCGTATCTGGAACTAGTGGAACTTCCATGATTTAATGGTGCGAAATGATGTGTTAGAATCATGGGAATTAAAAAATTCAATGGAATAACTAATAAACTCCTAACATTCCTGCTGAGTATCTTGACTAATCCATTATTATCATATTTAGCTAACCCCAAAGATTGTTCAGATGGACCATATTGAAAAATTGCATATTGTATATTTGTTTCTCCAATACTTAACTGAGTCAATCTATAAAATTCTCCTAATGCATTTGCAAATTGGCAAAGACCTAACTTAGGAGCACCATTTCTTTTTGCAGTTGCCTTTACTTCTGTTTCAATAATAATAGCATCATGATCCTCAACAACATCAGCATGAAAACCAGAATATCCATATCTCGCTCTTTTCACCTCTCCTCCGAAAATTTCAGCAAACATATAAGCAAAAAAACTTCCAACATTATCAGCCATTCTCTTGGTTCTTTCGATTCCGACTAGCCTAGAAATCCTAGTGCACCATCCAGGATTTTTTTTATAAGCAACTTCATAATCCCATCCTGTATGCTCCCTAATGGCCTTTCTTATCTCAGCATCTCTATCAATTTGTTTTTCAAGAACTGGTTTAAAATAAATCCTCTTCTTTCCCATAAAAATCCTACTCTGTGTCAGCTTAAAAGCATTATTCTCTTAGAAAACTTATTTCACTATAACTATTCCAAATAAATTCCAGGTTTACCTAGCTTTGCATTCTTAGCCCTGTTAGTAGGATCATACTTGTTCTTATCATTTACTGCAAAAATCCTAACTTCCTTGCCAACTTTCTTGCTTATCTCAGCTTCATTGTAAAATTCCTTTTCATTTGGAATAACATAAACAAAAACTTTGTCTTTTTTTTCGCCTCGTGCTTCAATTATTTTTAAAATATTTATAATATCACCTACAATCTTATCTTTTGCTTGCTCTTGCTTATCAAATTTATCATCAATCTTTTTCTCATCTGGTTTTGGCCAATCAGCTAGTGAAATAAAACTCTTGTTTCCTATTTTTTCCCAAAGTTCTTCTGTTATATGAGGGCAAAAGACATGGAGCAATTTCAAGGATTTTTCAAGAATTTCTTTGCTTGTTTCCTGAGGAAGAGAATTAAACAAATCCCTAACCTTAATTATTGCTAAGTTATATTTAAAATTATCAACTTGGTTAGTCACTTCTTTAATTATTTTATTTAATTTGCTTTCTATTTTAGCGTCAGACTTTCCTATCTTAACACTATTAAAATACTCATAAATCTTATTTAAAAATTTCAAACTCCCTATTAAAACTCCTTCATCCCAATTAGTATCACTATCTGGGGAAGCAAAACTCATTAAAGCTAATCTCAAAGAATCTGCTCCATACTTATCAATAATATTGATGGGATTAATTACATTGCCTAGTGATTTTGACATTTTCTGCCCGTCAGCTCCGTGCAGCATTCCTTGATTAAACAAACTCTTAGCTGGCTCATCAAAGTCTAACAATCCTAAATCTCTTAAAAATTTAGTATAAAATCTAAAATAAATAAGATGCATGCAAGCATGTTCTGCCCCTCCAATGTATTTATCTACTGGCATCCAATACTTTACTTTTTTCTTATCAAAAATTTCCTTATTATTTTTTGAATCACAATATCTTAAGCAATACCAAGAAGAATTAACAAAAGTATCCATTGTATCTGTCTCTCTTCTTCCAATTTTTCCACATTTTGGACACTTAACACTAATCCACTTCTCATTTGTCAAAAGTGGATTTCCTTTTCCAAACTTAACTTTTTCTGGAAGCTCAATTGGCAAATCTTTTTCATCAACAGGAACTATTCCACATTTATCACAATAAATTATAGGTATTGGAGTTCCCCAGTATCTTTGCCTTGAAACAAGCCAGTCTCGTAATTTATACTGAACAACTTTTTTCCCAAGTTTCTTTCTTGTCAAATACTTAGTAATTTTTTCAATTGCTTCTTTGTTATTTAATCCTTCAAACTCTCCAGAATTAACTAACTTCCCATCTCCAGTATAAGCTTCTGCAAGCTTTTTTTCTTCAAGCTCATACTCTTCGGGTTGAATAACAACTTTCATAGGAATACTGTATTTTTTAGCAAACAAAAAATCTCTTTGGTCATGGCTAGGAACAGCCATAACCATCCCACTTCCGTAATCAGCAACAACAAAATTTCCAGCATAAACAGGGACTTTTTCTTTTGTTAATGGATTAATTGCATAACTTCCTGTAAATACTCCTTCTTTCATTGAAAAATCTTCAGATTGTTTCGATGAGTTAGAAGATTTATCTTCTGACTTTCCATGCAAGATTTTTTCACTAACAGATTTTAATTTTTTAAGAAACTTATCAACTTCTTTTTGCTGAGTTTTTGTTACAAGCTCTGCAAGCTTTGGATGCTGAGCAGAAACAACCATAAATGTAACTCCAAAAATTGTATCTGGACGTGTTGTAAAAATTGGCCACTTCTCGCCATCAATATCAAATAAAATTTCTGTTCCCTGGCTTTTTCCAATCCAATTTTTTTGCATTGATTTTATTCTTATAGGCCAATCCAAATCATCTACTTTATCTAAAAGTTCATCTGCATAATCTGTAATCTTAAAAAACCACTGTTCAAGATGCTTAATTTTAACATCAGTTTTATGAATCCAGCATTTTCCATCATGAACCTGTTCATTAGCTAAAACTCCCTCACATTTATCACACCAATTAACTGCAGCTTTTTTTCTATAAGCAATTCCTTTTTCCAGCATTTTAAGGAAAATCCACTGATCCCACATGTAATAAGAAGAATCACTAGTATTAATCATCCTGCTCCAATCATAACTTAATCCAAGAGCACGCTGTTGTTTCATAAAATTCTTTATTGAATTCTGAGTATACTGCCTTGGATGAGTTCCTGCCTTAATTGCTGCATTTTCTGCAGGCAAGCCAAGAGAGTCATACCCCATTGGATAAAGAACATTAAAATTATTCATTCTTTTGAATCTTGCATAAATATCTCCAATAGTATAATTTAACCCGTGCCCAATATGCAAACCTTCTCCTGAAGGATACGGAAACATCTCAAGAACATAATATTTTGGTTTCTTAGAATCCTCCTTAACATCAAAAATCTTTTCCTTTTGCCATTTTTTATGCCACTTTTTCTCTAGTTGTTTAAAGTTATATTCTGCCATCTTTAAAGGACTGATGAAAAGCCCCTTTTCTTTATTTGTTTAAAGTTATACACCATAATCAATATTATCTTTCTACATTTATAACCTTTCTTATAAGTTTCTAGAAAGCCTGGATTCTACAATATCTCCTCTTAGAGTATCTATCTTTTCCAGCTTAGAATCTCTATTTCCTCTTCCAATCCATATTTTTTTCCTCTCTTCGCAATATCTTCTATACTGCCCTAAATCTTCTAAAATAGGCTGAGATATATCTATCCTTAAAAAATCACAAGAATTCAAAAAAGTATGCAATCCAACAATATTATAAGCAGTTCCTATGCTTTCTGGTTTTCCATTTTTAACTCTATATACATCTACAAAAAAGTTTCCAGTATCTGTTTGTTTTATAACATTTAAAGCCATTTTAAGAAAAGTTGTTTTGGCTCTATTAAATGAGAGCCACGACTAATACTAAAATTACAATAAGCAACAATAATGTTAGTCTCATGAATTAAGCAATAAATACATATTTTTAAATATTATCCTAAATTAACATATTTATGAGCATACAGGCAAATCTTTCAAAAAGAACAATCTCAAGCAACTCCCAAGAAGCATACTCTTTATTTGAAAAAAGCCATTTTGGAGAAAGAATAGAAGATAAAATTCAATACTCTTTAAGTGAAGCTCTTTATTTAATGAATTTAAAAAAATTAAGATTATTCTCAAATAATAAAGAAATTTCTAAAAAAAATGCTCTTAAAAAACTTCAAAAGATTGACAAAAGAATTGAATTAAAATACATTGTATTCAAGGACTTAAGAAATAAGGGGTACATTCCAAAAACAGCATTAAAATTTGGAGCAGATTTTAGAGTTTATGAAAAAGGAACTAAACCAGGAATTGCACATGCTAAATGGTTGGTTTTTATAGACTATGAATCAAAAAGAATATCATGGCATGAGTTTTCAGCTAAAAATAGAGTAGCTCACTCAACTAAGAAACATCTTCTGCTTGCAGTAATAGATGATGAAGGGGATGTGACTTATTATGAAGTTAAGTGGATGAAACCATAACAATCTTTATAATACTTCTAGCTTTAAAGAGAATATATGCCACAACAAGATACTTCAGATATTAAAGAAAGGATAGTCACTTTTCTAAAAATTCGTGGCCCTAGCCTACCAGTTCATATTGCAAAAGAGATTAACATGAGCATGCTATTTACTTCAGCATTTTTATCTGAACTAATTTCTGAAAGAAGAATAAAAATAAGCTATATGAAAATTGGGAGCTCGTCTCTTAATTTTATCGAAGGGCAAGAACATAGATTAGAAGCATTTGCTCAGCATTTGAAAAGCAGAGAAAAAGATGCTTTTGAAATTATAAAAGAAAAAAGAATTCTAAAAGACTCAGAACAAGAGCCAGCAATACGAGTTGCATTGAGGGCAATAAAAGATTTTGCTATTCCATTTAAAAAAAATGATGAAATTTTCTGGAGATACTTTACTGTTCCTGAATCAGAATTAATTATTGAAACAAAAGCAGAGGAAAAAAAAGAAGTCCCTAGTGTCAAAGAAGAAAATAAAATTGACATATTTGATACCCCTAAAAAAGAAGAGAAAAATGAAAAGCCAAAGAAAAAAACAAGCAAAAAGAAATCTCCCTCTTCTAAAAAGAAAAATGAAAGATTTTTTGATGTAGTAAAAGAATTCTTATCTAAGAAAAATATTGAGATAATTGGGGTTGAAGGAGTAAGTAAATTGGATTTGGCATTAAAAATAAGAGTTGGTGAAGAAGAAAAAATGCTAATTGCATATAATAAGAAAAAAATATCTGAATCAGACATTGCAAATGCCTTCAAAAAATCTTCTGAATCTGGTTTAAAATATATGGTTTTAAGCTTGGGCGAACCCTCTAAAAAATTGTTAGGGTTAATAGATGCTATAAAAAACCTCTCCAGCATCAAAAAAATTGAATAAAAATCTTTAAAAACCTCTGAAAAGACATTCTAATATGGGAAAGATAAAAACAAGGCTTATTAAGAGAACATCAGGAACTCTAATGACTATTGATGGCTTGGAGTTTAATGAACATTTTGAAAGAAACAAAAAGATACTTGGAAGAGAAATGCCAGGTAAGAAAGTAAGAAATCAAATTGCAGGATATATTGCTAGAATAAAGAAAAGAGAAAAGAAAAAGCAAGAAGAGACTGAAAAATCAATAAAAGCCATTTCTAAAAAAGAATAAACCCTAATTATAACAACTCTTTTAAATCATTCATTTCTAGTAGTTTTGACTCTGTAGCTTTGGAGATTAAAAAAATAATCCAAAGATTTCTGAGATAAAAAGTCTTTTAAATCATTCATTTCTAGTAGTTTTGACTCTGTAGCTCAGTGTTCAGCAGCGCCGCTCTCATGAATATCAAAAAATATTGAGCAAGGCGGAGGTCGGGGGTTAAAATCCCCCCAGAGTCATTATTTTATAATGTCTTGCGATAAGATAAAAAACTTATCCCTAGAGACATATTCAAGTACAAACCTTTAACCCATCACCCTTTTTTCTAGGAATAATATGAAAGTGAACATGCTTAACTACCTGCCCTGCAGCCTCAAAATTATTAGTAATTAAATTAAATCCTTCTGCCTTATATTCCTCAATTAATTTTAAAGATGTTTTTTTAATGCAATCTAAAAGTTCTGGCCCTAAGCTGCTTGGCAAATCTAAAATAGTTTCAAAATGTTTTTTTGGAATAACTAACGTATGCCCTGGAACTATTGGCTTAATATCTGGAACTGAAAAAAAATTATCATTTTCATAAATTTTTTCTCTAGGAACTCCCCCTTTTGCAATTTTGCAGAAAATACACTCATCCATAAAAAGAATAATAAGAATTAGTTTAAAAATTTAATTAAAAAAATAAAAATAAAAAATATTGAGAGATATTATCTTCTCTTTTTCTTCTTAGCTGATTTCTTACCAGCCTTCTTCTTAGCTTTTTTCTTAGCTTTTTTCTTAGCCATTGATGTACACCTCATTTTAATTATCTAAATAAAGAAAAAGTTCTTTAAATATTTTTTGTAAAAAACAAATTAGATGATTTTTCCTGATTTTTCGAACTCAATTTCTCCGTCGATAAGCTTTTTCAAGATATTTTTTAAATCTGAAATCTTTACTCTTACTTGTTTTGTTGTATTTCTTTCTCTTATTGTGACTGATTTGTCTTTTAGACTTTCAAAGTCAAAAGTAATGCAGTAAGGAATTCCAATTTCATCTGCTCTTGCATATCTTCTTCCAACACTCCCTGAAGAATCAAACTGACAGATAAACTCTCTCCTCAATAAATTATAAATTTGCTCCTTAGTTTGTTCATTAAGCTTGTTTACTAATGAAAAAATTCCTAAATTAATTGGTGCAAGTTTATTTGGGAGCTTTAAAACAACATTTCCACGTTTATGATCATAATTATAAGCATTGGCTAAAACTGCAAGAAAAACTCTTTCCATTCCAAAAGTTGGTTCAATAACCCTCGGGATTATTTTTTGTTTTGTTGTTTCATCAAAAATCTCTAATTTTTGCTTACTCTCTCGAATATGCTGAGTTAAATCATACTGCCCTCGATTTGCATTTCCTGCAACTTCTTTACTTCCAAAAGGATATTCATAATCCATGTCAAAAGTTGCAGAAGAGTAATGTGATAATTCAGATTTTTTATGCTCCCTCACTTTAATTTTATTTAATAATCCAATTGACTTAAACCAAAGAAGTTGTTCAGCAAGCCAGTAAGCATGCCATTCATCAAGTCTTTTTTCTTCGAGCATTTTTTTAATAGTTGTTTTTTTCAAAGAGCAATCTCCTTTTTCCTGAGTTTCAGCATCAAGCAATCTTAATTCAACTTCAAGATGTTGTTTATCCAATAAATTGCATTTAAATTCATCTGGATGTATAAAAAATTCAAATTCTCCAATTGTAAACTCTCTGCTTCTGAATAAAAAATCTCTTGGAGCAATTTCATTTCTAAAACACTTTCCAACTTGGGCAATTCCAAAAGGAAGTTTTACTCTTGATGTATCAAAAACAGATTTAAAATCAAGAAACATTCCTTGCGCAGTTTCCCCTCGTAAATAAGAAAGTATTCTGTTATCAGTAGCCCCGACTTCTGTTGAAAATAATAATTTTAATTCTTTTGCAGTTGTCTTATCTAATTCTCCTCCGCAAAATTCGCATTTCACTTTTCCTATCTCAACCTTATCAATCTTATTTATTTTTTTGCACTTCTTGCATTGTATAGAAATATCACTAAAACTCTCTATATGTCCTGAAGCTTTCCAGGTTCGAGGATTAGAAATAATGCTTGCATCTATTCCAACCATATTTTCATTATCCTGAACAAAATACTTCCACCAGTTTGATTTTAGATTATTAAAAAGTTCAACTCCTAATGGCCCGAAATCCCAGAATCCAGAAAATCCCCCATAAATTTCAGAGCTTGGAAAAACAAATCCCTTTTTCTTGCAAAAAACAGCTATATCTTCTATAGAAATTTCATTTTTTTCCGGAATATTTTCAACAATTTCTTTTTCCATTTTAATATTATTTTCTGCAGAGTTTTTAATCTCTTTGTTTTCTAAAAATTCTTTTGCTCTTTTTACAGCTTCTTCTTTATTTTTTCCCAAATACGCCAAACATTTTGAAATTACCTTTTTCCCTTGCCTCTTACTTTCTCGAAGATAATAATAATAATTTCCATAAACCTTTTTTTTAACAATAAAAGCCATATATTCCTTTAGACACTACATTTTATAAATCTTTGCAAATAAGAATTTAATACACACATAATAAGTAAAATAATCAGCGAAGAGAAAATTAGATATCATTTATTGTACACACATAGTAAGTATTAAATAACAAATAAAAAATAATCATTTAATAAAAACATACATAATAAGTACAATAAAAAAGTTTAATACATTTTTAATAAGTAAATAATACAACAACTCTAGAGAATTATTAGTTTAATACATACATAATAGGTAACATTTTTAATATAGAAAAGTATTTAAATAATAATTACATACATAATAGGTAATCAAACTTACCTTTTTCTCTCTATACATATATAATAGGTAGATTTATAAATAATTTTACACACATATTAAGTAATGATTAGCAAGAAATTATCTATGTCTGAATTGCATCATTTGCATGGAAGAAAACATGAGTCTGAAACCAGAAAAAGAGACTTAATTAATTACCTGGAAAAGCTAAAAGAAGCTTACAGAAAAAAACAAATTTCTTATGCAAGATATCTAGAAATAATTCATCATAAAAGAGATGGGAGAACAATAGAAGAATGGATTCATTTTTATCATTTTGAATCACTTGAATGCCACAAAAGAATAAAGCAACATCATAGCCATGTTGGGAAAAAAACTCATCTAATATTTTTGCTTGCATGCATTGTTGGATTATTCTTAATCTCCTTGATATTCAACAACTCCAACTTTGTTGGTTTTTTTACTCAAGATGAAAATGCTTCTCAAATAATTATAACCCCTTATACTCAAGGTCTAAATATTAATTTCTCTGAGAATTCAGAATATGAATTGCAATTGGAAAACCCAGGACAATTAAATTCAGTAAGATTATCAGGGGCAATACAAGGTGACGGCGAAGCAAAAATCTACTTAAATAATATCTTAATTCTTGACACCTCGACATTAAAAACAGGCACAAGAACAATCACAGGATTAGTAGCTGAAAATAAAACAAAAGACGAGAAAGAGGAAAAAGATAAAGAAGAAAAAGTAAAAGATGATGAAGTAACAGGAGAAGTTGAAGAAACCCAAGAAGATACAGAAAGTGACGGAACAAGAGACATACCTATAGAAGAACTTGAACCAGAAATTCCAACAATCCCCGCAGAAGAAATCAATGAAACTCCTGTTGAAGAAGAAAATCAAACAGAAGTTCCTGATTCAGAACAAGAACCAAGTTCAGAACCTGAAACTGAAATAAGAACAAGAACTTTCACAGATATCTGCGAAGAATCCTGCAATCTTGAATCTCTTAATTTAAATGAATCTTCATACACATTAAGAATAGAAATTGATTCAGCAACAATAAATCTAGATGAAATAAGGTATAGCATCATAAAATACCCCGAAGAAGCGCCTGAAGAACCAGAAGAAATCCCGACAGAACAAGAGCCAGAAACTCCTGTTGAAGAAGAAAATGAAACTCTTATAAGAGAGTTGCTTCAGGAATCAGTTTCTCAAAACTCTTCCTTAGACATAGACACAACCCCTCTAGATAATACTACTTTTGCAATGATTTATGCCTCTGAAGATAAAAGTGTTTATTTCAGAGTTTATAACACAAATGGAACTATTTTATCAAACAGCACTATCGATTCAACAAACCAGCCCCTTTACCCAAGAGTTGCTATATCTGCAATAAATCAAACTCATTTTGTTGTTGCATGGATAAATGACCATGACACCGCAAATAATATTGCAAATATTACTCTTGCAATTTATGATATTAATGGAGACAAACTAACTGGAGATATTATTGTTGATGACAATATTGCGCAAGCAACAGCAGATAATCATTTCACTGATTTGTCTATTACTCAAATGGGGGATAGGTTTGTTATAGGATGGAGAGATGATTCAACAGATGATGCTCAATTAAAGATATTTGACAATTCAGGAAACAATCTGACAGGCTCAATTCTTGTAGATCCAACAACAGCAGCCAATGATGCTCTCACAGACACTATTAGTGTATCTGCGATAAATTCTACAAGTTTTGTTTATGGCTGGTTTGACCAGGGAGTAAATGATTTGGCATTCAATATTTATAATGAAACGGGAGGAGAAGCTGTTGCTAGAGTAAATGTTAACCCATCAGCAGCAACAGACTCAAGGTTAAGTATTGCTGGACTAGATAATGACAAGTTTGTTTATGCATTTTACTTATCAAATGACCAAGATATTGGATATACTATAATCTACAAAAACGGAACTTCACTAATAGAAAATACAATAATAGAAACAAATGCAGGCCCAACTACAGGAACATGGTTGGATGTTGCTGCTATAAAATCAGAAAATTATGCAAATGATTCTTTTGTTTTAATATGGTATAATGCAACTGCAGGAAATATTGTTGGAGCAACTTATTATGGAAATGGAACAAACATAGCCACATTTACTATTGACACAGAAGAAAATGCAAACTACCATTTAATGAGTGTTGTAGCCAAAGAATCTGTAACAGGACAGCAAATCTGCCCAGGAACATTTATAGTTGCTTATTCAAATTCCTCAAATATAACAACATTAAAGCAGTATTACATTAATGGAACAATATGGGACGGAAGCTGTGGAGCTGCAGTAGATAACTCTCCAAATGTAACCTTAAGTCTGCCAGAAGATAATTATTACAATGATTCCTCCTCCCCAGTCAATGTTACCTTCCAATGCAATGCAACAGATGATTACCAATTAGTAAATATGAGTTTATATATAACAGACTCAACAAACTCAAGCTTTGCATTAAATCAGACAACAGCAATTTCTGGAACAAGCAACTCAACAAGCTGGAATTTATCATTAATTAATGGAAATTATACCTGGAATTGTCTTACTTATGACAATGCCTCTCAGTCTGACTGGGCAGATGCAAACAGGAGTTTGAAAATAAATTATACAGCAGATATAACTTCCCCACAAATCAACATAACCTATCCTCAAAATACAACCTATTCTGTAAATGTCTCTGCATTAAATTATACTTACAGCGATGACAATCCAGGATTTTGTTGGTATAATAATGGAACTATAAATAGTTCTGCTGTTGTCGCTGGAATAAACTTTACCAACATAACTTCAAATGAAGGAAGCAACACATGGACATTATATTGCAATGATACTGCGGGAAACAGCAATCAGACAGATGTTCAGAGTTTTGTAGTGCAGAGCATACCAACAAGCCTTGCATTTTCAGTAAATCAAACAATGTATCCTCAAGGAAGAAGTCCCGGAGCTGGATATGATATTTATATTCCATTCCAAGCGCGTTACCTAGATAGCCTAGGACAGCCAATTAGCGGAGCAATCTGTAATGTTACAAATGACGAGACAAGCGATATAACCTCTTTAACATACAATGAAAGTTCTGGAAACTACACAGGGAATGTGAGTAATTATCTAATGTATGATGTTGTTAATTTTAATGTGACATGCTCAAAAACCAATTATAACTCTTCATCCAACAACACATCCACAAATGTCTGGTTATTTGCGTATTTATGGGAATGGGAAAACAGAAGTTACGGCTCAGCTAATAATTACACGACAACCTGGCTGAGAAAAGAGTCTACGCAAGGAAATGTCTATAATTTCACAGAAGCCATAAGCGCAAGCATTGGAGAAAATGAATTAAGCAAGATGTTTTATTTTTGCGGAGCAGGAACAAACTGCTCTTTCATGAAAGATTACAATATGCTTGGATTGCATACTTTGCGATTGAATGTTTCTGTCAGCAATGATACATGCCAGCCATATTTGTGCATGCAGGTCTATAACTTTAATCTCAATCCACTTATAGAGCACTGCGACTCGCCTGTATTAATTTCAGCAAACACTCCAACTTTGATTGAGCAGAATATGACTGAAAATTACACAATCTCGCAAAATAATTATTTAGTAATGCACTTGCATTTAAATTGCTCTTCTGCTGTTTCTGAGCAGGTTACAGTTTACTACAACTACACAGGACAACCAGCAAACATAGAAATAAAGCATGCTGAACCAACACAAATGCTAAGTTCAATTGCAACATGGGCACAGATTGAAAATAATTATACTATTGGTTCTAACCAAAATATAAATGTTACAAGAAAATGGTGGATAACATTCAACAATACAGAGTCCTCAGAAAGATATACTCATTATTTCTTCAAGCCGCAGATACTTGCAGATTATCCAAATAGTAGGATAAATGGAACAAATTATGTCTGGAATTCAACAGGACAGTTATTGGCAAGTGATAATACTTCTGCAGGTGCGCCGAATAATCTCACAACCTATACAAACAATCAGATTAGCTGGAATACCGAGGTTATTCCAGGCAATACAACTATAAATGAAACTTTACAGGCAGGTATTAAAGATGCAATCAGAAACAATGAAACAATTTACTATAACACAACGTCAGATAAAAGATGGAATATAACTTTATCAAGTATTTTCATTTCACAGGTTATGTTATATAATGTAACAACATGGACAAATTATTCTGCTTACGGCGTGCCTGATGATTGGGAATTTAATGTAACAAAAACAACAAATGGGAATACGACAGATATAACTAATGATGTTATAATTAACACAACAGAAAAAACAATAACAATGCCTCTGACTGATTTAAGTGGAACAATAGTCTACACAATAACTGCTCAGGACATAACTTCTCCAGAAGTCCATTTAATCTCTCCTGCAAATAATACCTTAACAAATCAATCAAGCCAGACATTCTCATGCAATATCTCAAATATAGAAATTGCAAACCTCACATTAAAAATATGGAATTCTAGCAATAATCTTATACATTCTAACACAACAAACCTAACAGGAGTGTTCAATCAAACAAACTGGACTTATAATTTACCTTATGACAATTCATTCAAATGGAATTGTCTTGGTTCTGATGCAAATGGAAATTCAAATTATAGCAATGAAGGAAATTATACAATAACATTAGATGCAACCCCCCCATATATTGTATTTATTTCTCCATTAAATCAAAATTATATTTCTAATCCAATTTTAATAAATATTACAAATAATTCTGATGCAATTAATATTTGGTGGAATAATGGAACTGCAAATCTGACTTATAATTCATCTTTGTACTATAACTTCAGTGAAGGAAGCAATACAATTTATGCCTATGCAAATGATACTCTTGGAAATTTCAACTCAACAAGCGTAACATTCAATTTAACCACTCCAACTCCCGCAAGCGTGGTAATCCTCTACCCTAAAGCAAACACTGTAAGACAAGAAGATAGTTATATTGCAATAATGGCAAATATAACTGACAGTGATGGAATAAGCTCTGCAATGGCAGAGATAACTTACCCGAATAGCACAGCAGTGAATATTTCTCTTTATCAACCCCCTCAAAAAGATAATTTTAACTTTAATACAATGGGGATTGTCTGGAAAGTTGAAAATGAGTCTATTGAAAGCAATCAAATCTGTACAGCCAACATTGATACAACAATAACAGACAAAGCATATACTTCAATAAGTGGAAATGGGACTCCAAACACAGATACTTATTGCAGTCTTGTAATGATTCAGCAAACAATTGGAGATTTTGACATGAATGTTTCATTTAATATCACTAATGAATCAGGAATTGATTATGCCATGCTGTTTAAATTAACTGAGATTTCATCTTCAATAAATGCTTCTAAAAATATATTTATGTCTATTGGAAACTGGACAGGTTATGGAAGAAACTATGATGTGTTTGTAAATGACGGAAATATCTCAGATTATATTTCAGAAAGAGAAACCAATGACACAGAAGGAAAATTCAGAATAAAAAGAGTCAATAATACCTTCACATTTTATACTTGGAATAACTCAGATAGTTCTTGGTTTGAGGAAACAGAAAGTGAAATAGATGTTTATCCGGGACTGTTTATTACTTTGGAGACTGAATCAACAGAAACAGGTTGGGGGAATATAAGTGTTGAGTGGGATGATTTAGAAACAGGAATAAATCCTTTACTTTATGTTGGAAGCTTTACAGATACCTCAATACAAGGAGATTATAATATTACAATTATTGCAAATGATACTCTTGGAGCAGTAAATAATACTGAAAAAACTAACTTTACAATTGAAGAAATAAACGACGCTCCAACAACACCATTCCTGCTCACCCCAACCCCTAATGAAGTTATTTCCGGGATTTATAATATAATCTGGAGCAATGTTTATGATGTAGAAGGAGACAGCTTGCAGTTCAACATAACTCTTCTTAATCCTGATTTGAGTTATAACGCAACAATTATAAGTAATTATGGAAATGCAAGCTCAACAAGTTATGCATGGAATACAAGTCAATATGCTGATGAAAATTATTCTTTAAGAATAACTGTCTTTGAAAATAATACTGTTGAATTATATAATGTATCATATACTCTTGGAGGAAATTTCACAATAGACAATACTGCTCCAATTATTTTGTTTGTATCCCCAACACCAGATAACAATTCAACACTAAATCAAAATGGGATATACATAAATGCAACTGCCACAGATGCTAATTCAATAGATGATTACTTGTTGCAATGGAATGGAGGAAATGAAAGCCTAAATGTAATTGGCTCAGATAATAATATTTCCTTGTATTTAAACAAAACTGGCTTGGCTGATAATTCTTATACCTACAGCATATACGCAATGGATGAAATTGAAAATTGGGGCAGAAGCGAAATCAGAAACATAACTATTGACGCAGCTCCAGACATAAACCTAACTTCCAATGAAGGCAGTGAATTAAATTATAGCGTGACAATTGCAACAGATTACGGAAATGGAATTTATGACTTGAATATCACCATCTCTGATGAAGATGTAGAGAATATATTTATTTCAGGATTTAACATCAGTGGATGCAGTAATATTACTTTTGAAAGCAATACAAATGAAACAATTGGAAATAACAGTTATGCAATATCTGCAGAATGCATGATTTTTGATAATATGACTCTAAGCATGAATGCCACTCAAGGAAATTACTTATACAAATGCCTTGACTGGAATATGACTACTCTTCTTTGCAACGATGAATTAAATTGGACAACTGCGAAATTATTAACTCCAGGAGAAACATATAATATAACTATAAACTCAACAGACCCGGGATTTATTGAGGTTCTGCAGCCAAATGCAACTCTTGGAAAAGATACTCATATTGTTCAAGGCACTCCAAATGCTAATTATGGTGCAGATTCAACACTTGATATAAGAGGAGATGATGCAAGAAGGATTCTAATAGAATTTAATGTTTCAAGTATTCCAGCAAATGCAATAATTGATTCAGCAATTTTAACATTGTATGCAACTGCAAAAGGAAGCTCTGATGCAATAGTAAATGTTTACAGAGTTAATAGTACATGGACAGAAGGAACAGGCACAGGAACAATAACAGGAAATGGTGCAACATGGAATAATAGAAGTGGAACTGCAAGCTGGGATATTTCTGGAGGAGATTTTGACTCAAATATCTGGAATAACACAACTATCACAGCAATCAATACTTTCTTTGACTGGAATTTAACAGATTTAGTTCAAAATATGGTAAATGGAACTCTTGTAAATTATGGTATACTTTTAAGAACAACAACTGCAGGAAGCGGAACAACAAGCTTTGCAAGCAGTGATAATATTAACAGCACAAGATGGCCTGAATTAAATATAAGCTATACTATTCTTGACAACTCTCCAAATGTAACTCTTAGTCTTCCTTTAGATAACTATTACAATGATTCCTCCTCTCCAGTCAATATTACATTCCAATGCAATGCAACTGATGATTACCAATTAGTAAATATGAGTTTATATATAACAGACTCAACAAACTCAAGCTTTGCATTAAATCAGACAACAGCAATTTCTGGAACAAGCAACTCAACAAGCTGGAATTTATCATTAATTAATGGAAATTATACCTGGAATTGCCTTGCTTATGACAATTCCAGCCAAACTGACTGGGCAGATACAAATAGAAGTTTGAAAATTAATTACACTGCTCCCGTAAATATAGCTCCGAATATAACTTACATTTCTCCAATTGCAAATACAAATCCAATAGAAGCAAGTTCAACTCCAATAACATTCTACACAACAATGTGCGATGAAAATGGTGTTGCAGATTTAAATGACACAAGTGTTAAAGCCAATTTCACAAGAGCAGGGCAAGCAACACGTGAAAATAATTCCTGCATATTAGTTTCAGACATTAACTCTACTTGTGCAAATTATTCCTGCACAATAAATATGTGGTATTTTGACTCAGCAGGTAACTGGAATGTAAGTGTTTCTGGAAAAGATATTTATGAAAATGAGACTATTAATGATTTAACATATTTTACATATAATTTATTGCAAGCAATAGTAATATCTCCAGGCAATATTACTTTTAATGTAAATGCCAGCGCATCTAATCAAACAGCAACAAATGACCCAGTGATTATTAATAATACAGGAAACTACAACATGACAGATAAAATTGCAATAAATGCACTAAATCTTCTCGGAGAAACAAATGCAAGTGAGTATCTTGCTGCTGAGAATTTCTCAATAGGAACAGCAGATGATTGTGCAGGAACTCGGCTTCAGAATGCAACTGACACAAACATTACAGGAGTAATTCTCCAAGCAGGAAACCTAAGCCTTGGAGGGGGAATCGGACAAGAACAATTATACTATTGCATAAATGAAGTAGGGGATGTTTCATCTCAGACTTATTCAACACAAGGATATGGAAGCTGGCTAATCAAAGTAATATTAAGCCTTGTAATGATTTCAACTGCAAAAAAGAAAAAGAGAAAGATAATTGTAGATGATTTATCTATTCCAGTAAGTATTTTCACAGATAAAATTGGAGGATTAGAAGCTATTGTTAAATATCTTAAAGAAAATCTTGAATTAACTTATCATGAAATTGCATTATTATTAAACAGAGATGATAGAACAATCTGGACAGCATATAATAAATCTAAAATAAAAATGCCTGAGAAATTAAAAATAAGTAAAACCCTTGTTCATATACCAACTTCAATTTTCAAAAACAGAGAATTAACAATTTTTGAGGCGATTGTTGTTTATTTAAAAGAAAAAGACATGAAGTTCTCAGAAATTGCAGATTTACTAAGTAGAGACCAGCGTAATATCTGGACAATATATAATAGAACCAAGAAATAAGAAAATTTAAAAGAGATAGAATCATCTAAAGATATGAAAATCAAGAATATTATACTAAGTATAGTATCTATAATTCTATTAATCTCTTTAACAAGTGCTTTTGGAGTCAGTTCTCCTTACTGGGATGAAAATCCCCTTGTTATGGATAGAGGGGAAACAAAAACAGTTAATCTAAATCTACAAAACATGATTGGAGAAGAAGATGTAGAGGTTAAAGCATTTCTTATTGAAGGAAATGATGTAACTTCTCTTTCTGAAGATACTTTTTTAGTTAAATCCGGAACTTCTAATACTACAGTCCCATTAAAGATTTCAGTTTCAAAAGATGCAATTCCTGGAGAAACCAAGACAGTTAAAGTTGAGTTAAAAACAGTTCAAGAAGATACTCAAGGAATTTCAATGGGAACTGGGATGACAATAGCTTTTGATGTAATAGCAGGCGAAGCAGTTGCAGAAACAAGCACAGGAATGATTGTTGCTCTAATAATTGCAATACTAATCTTAGTAGCAATGTTATGGATTCTTCTTAAAAATAAGAAAAAAAGATAAATTCCTAATTAAAAAATAAATTTAAATACTTTGTTTTTCTTTTTGTGTTATGAAAAGAGAGTATTTCATAGGAATTTTATTAATTCTATTATTAACAGCAATAAACGCAAGCACAAGCCAAGAAACAGGAGTTTCAGTAAGTGTAGTCTCAAATAATCCCTATCTAAACCTAGTAAGCCCTCAAAATACAACTTATGAAGAAAATGAGTATATTCTTTTAGATTATAATTCAAATTTAATTAATACAATATGGTATAATTTAGATAATACTGCAAACATAACAATAAACACCTCTCTTTACTTTCAAGCAAGTGTAGGACAGCATACACTTTATTTATATGGAAATATAAGCAATGGAACAGTATTGTCTGATAATGTTACTTTTACTGTTCAGCAAGTATCTACGGGCGGAGGTGGGAGAGGAAGAGAAGTAATAGTTGAAAAAGAAAATATAACTATTAGTGAAGAAAAAATTCCAGTAACACTAAAACAAACAGAGACAAAAGAAATAAGATTATTAATAAAAAATAATCAAGCAACAGGAACAAATATTAGAATAGAAGACAAGGATTTAACTGACTTATTAATAAGGATAAGTGATAAAGAATTTTACTTAAATCCAGGAGAAGCAAAGGAAGTAACATTCACCTTTTCAGCTGATAAAAATAAAATCCCAGAAGTTTATCTAGAAAGAGTAATTATTATTACAGATGATTCTCAAAAAGAAATATTATTCTACATAGAGGTAGAATCCTTAGATTTTTTATTTGATGTTACTCTTGAAATTCCAAAAGAACCTACAATTTACCAACCAGGCGATGAATTAATCTCACAAGTTACTTTTTATAACATTGGAAAAGCAGGAGAAACAGATGTTCAAATAGAATATGTAATTAAAGATATAGATGGAAATATCCTTTTTGGAGAAAAACAAATTCTAATAATTGGAACATCACTAAGCATGACTAAAACATTTAAACTTCCAGATAGCATTGAGGAAGGAAATTATTTATTTTATATTAAAGTAACTTATGACTCAAGAACAGCTAGTGCAAGCAAGTGGTTTAAAGTTGAAGAAAAATCAGCAACCCCAAAAATTATCCAAGATTTTATTGATAACTATGGAGAAATAATTGCAAAATTAATTGCATTTGTTGTTGGATGCTACATTACACTAAATATTATTGCATTACTAGAATCAAAAAGATATTTAATAAGAAAGAAAAGAATCTTTAAGGAATATAAAAGAAGATTAAAAAAGAGAATTAAATAGAAAGAAATAAAAAGGAAAATAAATAATAAGGATTATGAAAAAGAGTAAAAAAAGAATTGAAAAAAGTGAACGTTTAAAGAATTTAGAAGAAAAGCTTAGAGTAATTGAAAAATCCAAGGCATATCTTGAAACAGAGATTTCCAGGATAAAAAAAAGAGACAAAAAATTAAGAAAAAACATCAGCAAAGAAAAAAAAGCAATTTCTTTAATAAATCGTGCTAAGAGATTACGAGGATAAAAAAGAAATAATTCTTATTAGTTTTATCTATGATATCCTAAATAAATAATATTATTCATTCTTCTTTTTGCCTTTCTACTATTAATTATTTGCTTTGCAATAAAAAACAAGATAATGCCAGAAACAAAAGCTATTGCTCCCCAAAGAACTATATCTGAACCCTCTAAAGTTTCACCAAATATTGAAAATCCGCTCATTGGAGCAAGGAAAACATCCTCCTGAATAAAACCAGAGTAGGTTTCTGAGTTTAAATTAACAAGAAGATTAAGATTTCCTTTTAATCTTTTATCAACCTTGATTCTTAATGTAAATTCTCCTTCTTCAAATGCCTTAAGCTCTCTTATATCAATAGCTTCTAATATTTTATTATTCTTATCATCAAATATCATGAACTGCAGATTAACTTCCTGATTAATTCCAGAAATTTCCTTTAAATTATATTTAATAATAATTTCATTGCCCCCTGCTCTCTCTACTTTGATTAAATCAAAATTTAATTTTGATTTAGTAATTTCAACATTAAAATCAGCTCTTTCACTAAGTTCTTTGCAGACTAATTCAACTCCCATAGAATACACTCCAGAACTAGTTCCTTTTGGAACATTAATCTTAAATACAAAATCATGCTCTTGTCCTGCAGCTAAATTAAATATCTCTCCAACACTCAACCAAGAAAATTTATCTCCAACAGCCTTTAAAACACAATTATTCAAAAATAAAGTTCCTGTATTCTTCACTTTCCATGAAATACTCTTTATATCTCCATCTTTAGCAACTATATTGTCTATGGTTGAAGAAGACATTGCATGAACTCCAGTAATATTAGTTGTATTAATTATTGTAGTAGTTGTGTTTCCACCTCCACTGCCTCCTCCTCCGCCACCGCCATTATTTCCTCCAGGAATTTGCTGAGTTGTGAATGAATCCAATGGATAAGGATACTGAGGATAATCTGAACAGCTGTCTATGGTGCAACTTTTTATCTTATAATAATAAACAGTATTTGGACTCAATCCAGTTAAAGTAACTAAATGACTTGTTGTATCAGAAGAATTGCTTTGTATGCTTCCTAGTGAAAAAGATGTTCCATATTCCACGCTTGAATTAGACGCAGTATCAGTAGCCCATGAAATTGTTGCACTAGAAGTTGTTGTTGATTCACTAACATTTGAAATTAAAGGTATTGTAAATTCAGTCCAGGTTAATCTGAAATTCAGTAAGTCTATAGAAGTATAATTATTTTTATCAAACTCAAATTTCATGCTTAAATTATTTGTATTTAATCCCGAAATTTCAGAGCCATTAATTAATTCACTCCAAGAGTCGTCTCTAAACTTGTAAAAAAATCTTACTGGATTTAATTGCCCTTCTCCTCTTGCATTTTCAGTATTATTTTCTGTCCAAATAATTCTAAGACTGCTAAGATTATTCACAGCAACCATGTTTTTAATAGTAATATTCCCAGAAGTTTCATTTGTAGCTAAACTTATCTTATTTGAATTCCAAAAAGCATTTGTAATACTACTAATTGAAAAATTATTTGAAAAATTCTCATAATAAGTCTTATTAAAATCAATTGTAAATGTAGAAAGTGCAGTTGAAACTTCGTTATTGCTGTTATTTGCATAAACTCTGAAATTATGAACCCCTTCTTGAAGATTCCCTCCATTTCCATAATAACTAGAACAATTAACACATAAAGTTTGATTAGCCCCCTTATGATTAAACCATAAAGCTTCTGCAACTCTATCTAAAGTTACATTAAACTCAGGGAAATGCTCTGTTGTTGTAGAACCATTTAAAGGAACATTAATAGTAATATTTATCTTTGGAACAAACTTTGTAATCCAAATTGGATTGCTCCAAATTTGTTTGTTATTAGAATCCCATGCTTCTAATCTATAATACCCAGAAGATGAAACATTTTCAGAATAATTAAAAGTGCAGTTCTGGCTTGCAGGACAGTCATTTTTAACACTTAAAGAAACCCCATCTTTTATTAAAGAAATATTTTGAAGTTTATAAGAAGAATTTGTTGCAGAGATTGTTGCATTAACAAGGATTTCAGTGCAATTAGCTATTTCTCCCATATAATAGCTTTCTCCATCATCGCAATAAAGAGTAAACTCTGAATTCATTGTTGGCCCTTGTGTTGAATAAAGATGCCCGTTATTCATTGAACTCAAAAATTCTTCTTTTGTGAAATCCTCCATATAAACCATAATCCATCCTTTTCCAAAATCACTTGAAATTACATGCATATCATCACTTGCAACTCCAAACATTCTTTTTCCAGACTGAAGAACAACATCCCATTTTTGAACAGCATAAGGACTTGGAGACAATCTTTCTATAACCCCATTATAGATTTCCATGTGGCTGTAATTCTGGAAATTTATTAATGAACTAGTATTCCATAATGTTGAGCTCCAATTAGGATGTGCTGCTACTGCAAATCCTCCTTCATTCTTGGCAGTAGTCATTGCATTCTGCACTTCTGCATCAGTGCTTGTTCCAACTGCAACATGTGAGCTTATATTTATCCTTAATACATGTTTAAGATAAGTTCCAGAGCCAGGAGTCCATTCTTCTGATTGTATGCAAATGAAATTTTCACTTAGATTAGTATAATTAGAACAATTAGTTATAACATTATGGTCTGTTACTGCTAAGATATTATAATCTGCATTTTTATATGTGCTTATAACTGTTGCAGGAGAACTGCTCCCATCTGAATTTGTTGTATGAGTATGTATCTGTGTCTTTGCCCAGATTATATTACCAGTATTATTAACTGAAATATTCCTTGTCTCACTTATATTATAATTAATTCCGTCGCTACAATTTATCCACCAAGAATAATTTCCATTGCTCAAAGAAGCACTTAAAATAGTCGAAACTCCAGAAAAAACAGAAGAATTGCTTGCTTTTGCTTCACTATCAACATAAAGAGTGCAATTCAATGTGCCTGCTCGATTGTCAGTTACATTAAATACAAAATTATTGCTTCTTTCAGTACTTAGATTATTATTTGCAGGAGAAATTAAAGTTATTTCAGGAGATAAAATATCTCCAATTATTGTCCTATTCTGAGAAGCAAATGAACAATTTCCTTCAACATCACAAGCATAACAATTCCAATTTATTGTGCTTGAAATTTCATTAAGAGTAAATATGGTTGTATTGCTTGTTCCAGAAACACTCCTCGCAGGTTCAGATTGCCCCCAATCAAACTTACTGTAATAAGGAGTTATATTTACTAATCCAGCAGATGCAGATGCAGAACAAGTAACATTAATATTATACTCATTAGTTAAATAATTATCAGCTGGAGAATCTAAAGAAACACTAACTGCTCCAAGTGATAAGTAATTTATTGTTAGGTTATACAGCTTAGCTAAAACATCTGCAAAATAAGCCCTATATTGAATATATCTTGAGTTGCTTATATTCAAGGAACTCGGATAATTGTAATAACTGGTGTAATCTGTCCAGGAGGAATTATCATTGCTTGTTCTTACTTGAATTTGCAAGTTTGAACTGCCTCCTTCTGAGGATGAACTGTAATCATTATTACTATAGATTTCCTGGATTTGCGTTAATGAAAGTGACTTATTTGTGATAAATGCGTCATCAATTGTTCCATTGAAATAATAAATATTAGAGCTTCCATTCATGTTTCTTCCAATAAATAATGGCTCTGATTGTGTTGTTGGAGTTGCTGTTACATCTGAATCCTGTGAAACCTGGATTCCATTAATATACAAAGTCATTGTATTTACAGAATCATTAAAAACTCCGACGATATGATGCCATGCATTCAAGTAAGTGCTGTTTATTTGATATCGTGTATCAAAATTAGCTCCAGCTGAATTTTCATATCCAAAAGTTATTCCAACTCCTGTTCCCCAAATAGCATTATCTATTGCAAGGAAATAATTATGATCTGTTCCTAATCCATCTCCTTGTCCTCCTTTAGTTATTATCCCTCTCCATTCATTTACACCAGAAGGAAGACTCGACATATTAACCCATGCTCCTAAAGAAAAATCAGAAGTTAAGTCCAAAGAAGAACTGTCTGCAACAATTATATAATCATTGACTCCATCAAAATAATAAGCAGAATCATACTTCCCAGAGGCATTCACAGCCCCACTAACTGTTCCATTATTTATCCCATTTTCATCATATGCATTTCCATTCATTCTTAAAAAGATTATATTTGCCTTTCCAAGAGGATTTCCTGAAGACAATCCATTCCAGGAAATATCTGTCCAATTAGAAATTCCTCCAGCATCTTTAACTTCAGATTCGTAAGTTCCAGTAGTTGGCTGTTCCCCAGAAGAATTGCTTCCCTTTTGATATAGTTCTTGGATTTCAGTTGAATTTAAATCCCTATTCCAAAATGCAACTTCATCAACATTCCCAGAATAATAACTCATCAATTGTCTCTGTCCCATATAAATATCCTGGCTTCCATTACTCCCCCAAATCCCTCCATCATAAGCCACTGTGTTTTTTAAATCTCCATCCAAGTAAAGATAATAACCAGTATTATTAAAAGATAAAACAGCAAAATGCCATTCATTATCATTTACAATTACTCCTGAATTCACTCCTCTGCTCAAACTAGTGCTTGGTCCATGAGTTTCAAAACATAAATAACCCGCAGTACAAGCAATTACATTTTGTTGTCCAATTCCAAAGAGGGTATCAAGATTATTCCATCCTGTTGCATCTTGGGATAAGATTGTTCCATTAGTATCAGAAGTCTTAAACCAAAAACTAATAGTTCCATTATCTTGAGGTGAAGAAAAAATATTTCCTAAATTTACATAATCATTTACTCCATCAAAACTTCCAGCTCTTGCAAACAATCCCGAAGTAGTATTTGCCCCGCTTATAGAGGTTCCATTACGATTCCCAAGAACATCCTTTACTTCTCCACTTGTACCATTCCATGAAGATTCATTTAATCTCCAATAAGCAATTAATCCATTTTCGTTTCCAATCATCTCCGTTATTTCAGAGCCATTAATACTCAAGTTCCCAACTTGAACAAATCCAGATAAATTATAAAAAGTATTATTAAATGTTCCAGAAAAATCTTCTTCACCCAAATCACTAAAGCTTAATCCAGCAACTAGAGCAAAAGAAATTAATAAGATTAATATCAATAAAATTCCTCTTTTCATTTTTTCTTCCTCCTTCTTTCAGTGCCATTCTCTTTCCAATCTAATTCACCCTTCATAAAATTTTCCACTTTTTTAGAAAGCATAAAGGCATTTTCTTCGCAATATTCCTTAAATCTTTTATAAATCTCTGGATTCAAACTAAGCGTAGCTTTTTGCTTTCTTATTAATTCCTCTTTTTTCATATTATTAAGTATTTCCTTACTAGAGAATATATCTAATTGATTATTTAAATATTTCCAAAGAGGTATTTATATTTCCATATACTTCTAAATAAGTACAATTACATCTAATAAGAAATTTTTCATAATCTTTAAATACTATAATAAAATACTACCTATATGAAAAGAGGAAACCTGATAATTTTCTGTGCAATATTTTTATTACTTTTAAGTCTAGCCCAGGCAGCTAAAATAGAAGTTTCAACTATCAAAGAAGAATTTTCAGCAGGAGAAAATATTACTTTAAAAGTTTCTTTACTTGATGACAGCAATAATCCTATTAGCGATATTCTTGAAATTAAAATAGAAAATGCTGAAAAAACAAGAACAATTGAAAAAACAATCCCTGCTAATGATTTAATAGAAATTGATATGGGGCAAGGGGCAAATCATGGTTATTGGAACATTATTGCATCTTATGAAGGCGTTACTGCTTCTGGAATTTTTATGGTTAAAATGCAAGAACAAGCTAAATTTGAAATTAATGAAGACAAATTAATAATAACTAACTTAGGAAATACTAAATATACAAAAACAGTTCAGATAATAATAGGAGACACAATAGGAATAAGAAATCCTAATTTAGAAATAGGAGAAAGTATTGAATATAGATTAGTGGCTCCTCAAGGAGCTTATAATATAAAAGTAACTGATGGAACTACCACTCTTATAAAAGACCAAGTAATCTTATTTGGAACAACAGGAAAGGCTATTGGAGCATTAGATGAAAGACCCTCTGAAAGAAGCCCTATTACAGGTGGAATTGCTCCAGATGAAGATGAAGATTTAGCATTTTTAACTTATGTTAAGAATCATAAATTCGTTTATGTTTTTATATTTGTAATTTTTGGAGCTGGAATTTTACTGGCAATAACACGAAGATACGAAAAATCTAAGCAATAAAATTTAATATTTCTGAAATAGAATTAGTTTCATTAAAATGTTCTTGTTTAAGCCAATCAAACCACTCTCCAATTCATCTCTAACTATAAACTAAGTATATACTTTTCCATTTTGTAATAAATATGTGGATGATGTTTCCGTGAAAACACCATCCTGCCATATCTACAATGATATGACTATGAATTATGCGGAGATAAGGATTCGAACCTTAGTAAGCACTAAGCTATCAGGTCCTAAGCCTGACCCGTTTGACCACTCCGGCATCTCCGCATATAAGAATTATAATAAACTATCTATATAAAAAGGTTTAGAATTCTACTTTTTTATGAATTCTACATTGGTAAATTTTTCAAATTCTTTATCTCCTGTAACAAAAAGACACCCGTTTTTTAAAGAAAAAATATAACCAACTGCATCAAAAAAAGAAAGATTTAATCTACGGTTTTCATATCTAAACTTAATTGCCTCTATTAATACTTCCTTACTTGCAGGAAGAGAGTATTTTTCTAATTTTTTTGTCCAATAATCTGCAACTGACTCTCCTTCTTCTCTAAGCAAAACTCCATAAAATTCAGCAAGAGTTAAATCAGAAAGAATAAAAATAGATTTTAGATATTCTGCAAATTTAGGATTCCCCTTGGAGATTTCAATTAATGCATAAGTATCAAGACATCTTTTTATCTCAACCATTTACTCTCCATCTCAATCTTAGATTCATCCATAAGTTGTTTTGTTGTTTTTTTAAATTTTATAGAACCAAATAACTCCTTTAGAACATTTCCTTTTTTGCTTATCTCAATTACAACAGTCTCTTCTGGCTTGATGTTTAACCTCTCAACTGCTTCACTAGGTATGACTAATCCCAAAGAATTTCCCCATTTTCTTGTTTTAACTTCAATATTCATAGTATAATTAATTAGTATAATTATTATATAAATGTTTCTATTAATTACAAAAGAACAATAAAAATTTAGGCAAAATAACTTCAAATAGAATTTTGACTCATTCAGATAAGTGCAAGTTTACTTTTTCTTCAAAGTAACTTCTTTTTGCTTAATTTTATCCTCAAGCTTAAGCTTTTCAATAAGCTCTTTGTACCTATTTCTTATTGTGACTTCAGTGATTCCAGCAATGTCTGCAACTTCTCTTTGAGTTTTTTTCTCGTCATTCATTAAAGCAGCAACATAAAGTGCTGCAGCAGCAATTCCTGCTGGCCCTCTTCCTGAAGTTAATTCAACTTTCTCAGCATCTCTCAAAACTTTCAAGGCATCATTCTGAGTTTTTGGAGATAATTTAAGAACAGATGAGAATCTTGAAATATAATCTTTAGGAGAACTTTGCTTAACCCTAATTCCAAGCTTCCTGATTATAAATCTATAAGTTCTTCCTATCTCTTTTCTTTCAACATCTGAAGCAGTTGCCATTTCATCAAGAGTTCTTGGTATATTATAAGAACGGCATGCAGCATAAAGGCACGAAGCAATAACTGACTCCATGCTTCTCCCTCTTACAAGTCCTCTTTGAAGAACATAATTATAAATTCTTGAAGCCTCATCTCTTACAACATTTGGAAGATTAAGATACGAAGCAATAACTCTAAGTTCTGCCATGGCAAGCCTTAAGTTTCTTTCAATACTTGTGGAAACTCTTTCCTGCCATTTCTTTAATCTAAGGAATTTTCTTGTCTGTCCTGGCTCTAATTTATATATATCAGAAATCTCCCCTACATTAGTAGTTAATCCTTTGTCAAACTTCTGCATGCTCATTGGAGCACCGCCACGTCCTTTTTTCTCACTTTTGTCAAATTTGCCTTGTAAATCTACCCCAGTATCCACCATTTTTTCTTCAACAACAAGTCCACAATCATTACAAATAATTTCTCCTAAATGAGGGTCATGTGTTAAATTAATGCTTCCACACTCTGGGCATCTTTTTACTGAAACCATTTTTAAAGATAACGTAAGATTTAAAAAAGGTTTGTATTTATAAAGCTTTTGGTATAGATTTTGCTAAATTCTTACTCTACTAGAACTCCGTTAACAACTCCTACCTGAGTAGGCCGGTTAGTTACCCTTACCTTACCTAAATCAGTATCCAGTATACTTCCCTTTGTAATTATATTTTGTCTTGCAAGGAACCTATTTGAAGGTGTTTCAAGAACATTTTTTATTGTAGCTTTTTTAGTTTTTTTGTCTTCCAGAGAAACATTTACTGAATTTGCCTGAAGTAAAAAGACTCTTTTACCCCCTCCAATAGTTCTTTTACTCTTTCTTCTTATTTCTCCAAGCCTGGTTGTCTTTAATTGTCCAGTCATTTCACATAGTCTTTTCTTTCTATCTTGAATATATTTTCCTCCGCTTTTTTTCCTTCCTTTGTTAGTTGTCATAATATGAAGTTTAATTTTTTCTTTAAATAGCTTTCTATTTTGTAAAAATCCTATTTTATATTCGAGAATAAAAAGGTTTATAAACAAGTCAGACAAAATTAATTTATGGTTAGTGGAATTGACAGACCTTTGGACCTGTTAAACAATTCTAAGGGAAAAGAAGTGTTAGTACAGCTAAAAGGAGAAAAACAGTTTGTTGGAACCCTTATGGCTTTTGATATACACATCAACCTTGTTTTGGATAACACCAAAGAAATGCAGAATGGAGAGATAAAGAAAAACCTAGGTTTGACTTTTCTTAGAGGAGATACAATAATCTTTGTGTCACCTGCTTCTACTGCAATGAAAAAAGAATAAGCGTTTTTGCCTTATAGTTTTCGCTGGGCTGAGTTCTCAGGTAACTAAAGATAGTTAGAACTATATTTTTCACAACTTATATAAAGTATTTTTGCTATTTGTTAAAATGATAAACTTAACTTTCCTAGGAACTTCAGATGCAATTCCCACAGCAAAAAGAAACCATACCTCAATGTTATTGACATATCAAAGGGAGAATATTCTTTTTGATTGCGGAGAAGGAACTCAAAGACAGTTTAGAAAAGTTGGCATTAGTTTGAACAAGATAACTAAAATTCTTATTAGCCACTGGCACGGGGATCATGTCCTAGGGATTCCAGGAATACTTCAATCTCTATCTTTAAGAAACTATAATAAAACACTCTATATCTACGGTCCAAAAGGAACAAAAACATTTATGGGAAATTTACTAAAAACATTTGTTTTTCATAAAAATTACGAAATAAAAGTTCAAGAAGTATCAGGAAAATTCCTTGAAAATAAAGATTTTTACTTGGAAGCAAAACCTATGCAACATGGAATCCCATGCAATGCTTATTCTTTTGTTAAAAAAGGAAACATAAGAATAGACAGAAATAAGTTAAAAAAAGCTAAATTGCCAAATCTACCTTTGTTAAAAAATTTAAAGCATGGAAAAGACATAATTTTCAAGGGAAAAAAATATCTTGCAAAAAATTTAACATTCAAAGAAAAAGACACAAAAATCTCATTTATTATAGATACTAAATTTAATGATAAAATAATTTCTTTTGCAAAAGATTCTGATGTTATTGTTTGCGAAGCTACCTTTAGCAAAGAATTAGAAGAAACAGCAAAAGAATACATGCATTTAACATCAGAACAAGCTGCCCAGATAGCAAAAAAATCTAACTCAAAGAAACTTGTCCTAATCCATATAAGCCAGAGATACGAGAAAAACTTAAATCAAATACTTGAAGAAGCTAAGAAGATATTTAAGAATTCTATGCTTGCTGAGGACTTAAAACAAGTAAAGGTTGAGTAAAAACAAACACTTTTAAATATAGAAAATACTTCTTTTTTAATATAAGAAGCCCTGGTAGCTCAGCCTGGATAGAGCATTAGCCTTCTAAAATGGATAACTAAAGAAGAAAGCTAAGGGTCGCAGGTTCAAATCCTGTCCGGGGCGTTTTTGCTTTGCAAAAAACTACTCGTTCATCTAAAGCCAAATAAGGGCGCATCTATATAATATGAAAAAAGGTGGTATTCAAACTGAAAAAGTTGCTGTTGTTAAATGTGATTCTTACTCTCAAAAACAAGTGGATAAGGCAGTTACAAAAGCTCTCTCTTTAATTAAATTTGATCCATTAAATAGAACAAAAGTTCTTGTAAAACCAAATATTGTTGGTGCATACTCTAAAAGCAAGCAAAAATCAATAACAACTCATCCTTCAATTGTCGAGGCAGTATGCAAATTCTTAAAGAAAAATGAATGCAAAATCTTTGTAGGAGAAAGCAGTTTCAGAGGAACTGATGATGCTTTTATTAAATCCGGGCTTGGAAAGGTTGCAAAAAAATACGGAAAACTCATTATTTTTGAGCAACAGAAATTAATAAGAATTAAAGACAAAAAAGCAAAGGTTCTGAAAAAATTCCCAGTTGCAAAATTACTTAAGGAAGTTGATTATATAATAAATCTTCCAAAAATGAAAACTCACTCTCTTGCTGAAGTTACACTCGGAATTAAAAATCTTTATGGATTAATACCTGGAGGATTAAAACAAAGATTGCATAATAAAGCAAAAGGTAAGAAATTCTCAGAAATCCTTGTAGATATTTATCAAAATTTCCCTCCGCAGCTGACAATTCTCGACGGAATAATTGGAATGGAGGGGCAAGGTCCAACGTCTGGAATTCCAAAAAAAGCAGGATTAATTATCGCAAGCAAAAATGCAATAGCATTGGATATAGCAGCGTCGACAATAATGGACTTCAATCCACGAGAAATTCCTGCAATAGAATTCGCAATCAAAAGAGGACTCTACCCAAATTATAAATTTCAATTACTAGGAATGAAAAAACTTCCTAAAATTCACTTTAAAAAAGCTCAAACTAAAAAAATGATGTCACGAGCTCACGCTCTTTTCAAGGAACAGCCAATTATATGCAACAAGAAAAAATGCATCAAATGCGGAACATGCGCAAAACACTGTCCAGTCAAAGCAATCAAATTAAACCCTTATCCAACAATTAATAAAAAGAAATGCATAAGATGTTTTTGCTGTATGGAAGTCTGCCCTGTCCATGCTCTTAATCTCCAAGAATAAATAATTTTAAATACAAGGCTTTTTCTATAATAATACGCGGGGGTGGCACAGCGGCTACTGCGGTCGGTTGCAGCCCGGCTTTTCGCGGGTTCGAGTCCCGCCCCTCGCTTTTTAAGATATTTATTTCTTGTAGAATATATCTTTAAGGAAGGGACTCAGTAAATAGGTTTAAACTAATTCAAACAGGAAAGTTAAGCGAAGAAAACTTCGTTGTCTCGCTTCGAGTCCCGCCCCTCGCTTCATAGAACTCAGTGTTTTTTTGTTGAAGTGAGCAACGAGTTGAATCAAAGATTAAAACATTTCTTAGCTTCAAAATTTGTTGGTACTCCAGATATAGACTCCAAACCACTAAAAAATCCAGTAGGAGGATTTTGTTGTAGATATGTAAAACATTCATATCCTCTTTTCTCCCAGTTAATATCATTTCTTAAATCATAAAGTGCCTGAATTATAGTTGCTTGAGAGGTTTTAGGATTACTTTCTCTAGGATACATCTTTTCCAAAGTTAATTCAGGTTCTCCATCTAAATTCTTATCAGCCATCCACTGTTTTGTTGTTCTATCATATCTATAACTCATAGAAGTAAGAACAAAAGAAAATCTTAAAGTAATAATTGCTGGATAAGTAGGAAGTTCTCCTTTTACAAGTGTTGGGGCTACATAAGAAGTTCCAAGTAATGTTGGAACACAATTTGCAGCATAATTTGTATAAACAATTCCTGATTTCGGATAAACTCCAGCTCTTTCAACTACTATTGGTTTAAGTTCAGAATTTTTGCCATCATTATCAATATAAGGGTATCTAAAATTGCAAAGGATTTCCTTAGCCTCTTCTTCTGTTAAAATTTTTGTCCCAGTAAGACTGTTAATTGCATTAAACTGAGTTCCAAAAGTAATTATATACTGTCCATTTATCTCATTTATTCTTCCGACAGTATAATAACTCCCAGTAAGTACCTTATTAGAATTTATTCCCACTTCATATATAGATAAATCTTTAAGTCTGTCTCTATACAAGTATTCTACAGCCCGTTGCTGTTGAGTTTTTTTCCGAAGCAACAACTCTCTAATATAAGAAATATCCCTATCATTATTAACTATGTCAGCAGATTCTGCAGCAGTCAAAATCATATCCTCCACAAGTTTTGCAACAAAGTCTAGATTAGCAGGATCAGAAGCTTTTCCTTTTAATGAACTAATTTGATTAATAGCATCATCAAGAGTAATTGCCTGGGGAGATGGTGTTGTGGGAGTAGTTGCCTCGGGAATTGGTGTAACGCTCGGGGTTGATGGAGTTCCAGTATAAGATTCTGAAAATTTAAAAGTTGCAACAATATTCCTATCTGGATAAATAACATAATAATCTTTACCACTATCATATATTCTAGCTGCCTGTAAATCAATATAAACCCCAGGAGAAACTGTAACTCTTGTATCTGTTGAAACTATTGTTCCATCAGAAAGAGTATATTTTCTTTCATCATTAACATTTTCATATTTAGAGATAGTTAATTTGCTTAATTGAACATCTAAATTATCTCCTAAAAAAATATTTTTCAAAGCTTCCTCAACCATATTAAAGTCTGCTATTCTTACATCTTCTCTTGCCCTTGCCTTTCCTTGTTCTGTTACCTCAAATGCCTCCTTAGCTAAGACTCCGTAAGCCCCAGCTCTTAAACTCAATAATTTAGCTTTTTGATTATTGTAAAATACCTTATTATATATACTATTAATCATCTCAATCTTCTTAGTATTATCTCCTTGATCTTCTATCTTTGTAACCTCTGCCTTAAAGTCCTTTACATACTGTCCTTCTGCTACTAACAAAGCCAAATTACTTTCAGCATTTGTATTCAAGTCCTGGATAGTTTCATTTTCTATATTTCTATTCTCAATAATATCTTTAACACTTTGAGTATCAAGCCAGCACTTAATATTGCTATTTCCGCAATTGCCAACCTCTATCCATCTTGCTTGCTGTGTTCCAGCATACGGGTCAGTTCCTTGCCCTGGATTAAGTGAAGCACAGACTCGGATTAATCCTCTGTTATAAATTGAGGGATTAAGCATTTCTTGAGCAGCCCCTTCAACACTTGGAGAAAGTAAACTATAAGCACTTACACTTCCAGAAACACACTCAGTCTCTGATTTTATATCAGTTTGATTTGCCTGCTCTTGTATATATTTATCTTCAACATAATTAATTGCAAATGAAGTAGAAGTTTCCTTAAATCCACACTCTTCCTGCCCATTAACATTAATGCATAATTGTTTATATCCTGAATTAGCAGTAAAATCTTTAGTCTCAGTAGCATACTCTCCTTTTTTAACAAATCCAGAAGCAACAAGTCTTGAACTTGAAGTATCCATATAATATGAACTAGATGTATCTCCCATTAAAAATACCTTATAAGATGCTCCTGCATCTTTTCCAGCATAAATATGATAATATACCTTATACTGTGAAATAGGAGGATTAGTTGTTGATGTAAATGGAATCTCATCAAATCTTCCGTAAAATTGTGAAGGTGAATCTGGGTCTGTAAAAGTATCTAAGAAATCTCCAGTTGGATAAACTCCTGAAACAAAAGCATTACAAATCTCTCCTCCAACTTGCTCAGTTGAACGAGCCTGGAAAGCCTTGAAAGAATTTGCAGCATAATACTGAGTAAAGAAATTAAATGAACTCTGTGCATTATTCCATGCATTCTGAACTCCTAAATACTCTCCACCACCACGAGCTGCATTATTTCCTGTAAATACTTCAATTAATTTTGGTATTGCAAGCTTTGCAATAGGAACACTCTGTCTCCAGAAAAATTCACAAGCATGCAAACCATAAATCTCATCACAAATTCCAGTCATTTTTCCAGTATCTAAACTCTCCTGCATGCAATCTCTATAAGCTGTCTGAACAGAAAGCCATCCATCAATTCCTGCTTGAACTCCAGTCAAACAAACTGGAATAAAAACCTGTGGGAAATTAGGCAGACATAAAACCAAGCTTCCAATAATTCCAGACTGAACAACATCTTTAACAGGATATGCTCCTCCTAAATTACACCTGCTTGACGGGCAAACAACAGGGTCACAAACATTAAATAATAATCTACAATCCTTAGGAGACATCAAATCCTCACACTGCATATCAGGTATATCTGCTGCTGGACTTCCAATATTTACTAACTGCCCTAAAATACTCATCTGTCCTGAAATTCCACTTTTATATTTGTTAGATGCTTCAGCAATTGCCTGAACTGCTTTATTAATAATAGTTTTGGCTTCTGTCTCTGATAATCCTGCAAACTGATTATAAGGCTGTCCTGTTCCAGTATTTATCTGCTGGCAAATATCATCTCCTCCTCTATTTTCTTCTAAACCATTAATTCCTACATTACATAAATAAAAACTAGTAACTCTTCCAGATGCATCATAAGCACTTATTCCTCCAAATACAGGAAGAGTTTGTTTTAGTGAAGCATACCATCCATTTGTAGTATCTACTGGAACAATTGCAGGCAAGCCCTTATATGGCCCTGTTTCAAAATAATTAAGTTCAGGACTCTTGTAAGTATTTTTATATGATGTAGAATCAACTTTAGTATAACTTATTCCCAATAGATTAGTGCCTTGTTGCAGTGTCAATTCCCCACTTGTCCCAACAAGATAAGTTTGCTGAACCACTCTTCCACTATCATCTAAAACAAGAAGATAATTATTTCCAGTAGCAGGATCAAGTAATGGACGGACTTTTGCATTAGCATCAATTGTTGCACCAGAATACTTTGAACTTACCTGGCTGAATCTGATATCATTTGCATATCTTACTTCTTTTAATTCTTTAGAAGCAACTACATCTGGCTGGATTCCTCCCAATCTAGTTGTTTCAGCTTGTCTTTCAATATAAGAATTTGAAGTTCCATGAATCTTCCCATAAATACTCTGCAAGCTTCTATTTGCTGAATTTATCATTGCAGGAGTAGCTTGAGGATTATTCATAATCTGTGAATTATAATCTATTTCTCTAATTTCATTTGTAGTAAATAATCCTTGAGTAGAATAAGCATCATACTTAAGCAAATCAGTCATGTCAACTTTTGTTCCATCTGCAGCATAATAATACTTAGAATCTTTAGTTAAACTTCCAGAAACTACTGGGATATCTGTCTGCATAAATTTATTAGTATTAACTACTTTGTTTGCAAAGTTTCCTCCGTTCTCCATTGCACCCTCTTGTTCTTTTTTATATCTAGCATTTTGCTGTTTAATTATATCTGAAGCAATATTAACTTCTTGTTCAATTGCATCAGCATTCTCAGTATAACACTTACTAACAGAAGTATATGTTTTTCCAGGCCCAGACATTGCAGTGCATCTCTCTGTCCATCCCCCAGGTTGTCTCATAACATTTTGCCTTGCAATTCCTTTTCCCCCAACATTTGCAAAGAAATTCTTAACAGTAAGAGCAGCACCAACTCCAAGACACGCCCCCTTTAATCCCTTAACTAAATCTCCAAGATTCTCAGATATACTTTCTAACTCTTTGATTGATTCATTAACACTTTTTATTATCTTTTCTGTTTTTTGAGGAGATAATTCAATGCTTCTTTTTTCAATTCCAACATTAAACTGAAATGTTGTATTACTTCCAGCATTTTCAATTCCAGGAATAACTGTAACACTTGCTTTTTTAATTAAATTAACTTTCTTTAAAGTAAATGAATAATCTCCTAAAACTTTAGCTTCATTTAATTTTAATGTCTCTGAATCTGAAATCAAGAAATCTTTGACATCTCTAATTGCTCCCTTAGAAACTGAAACTCTTAATTTAGCTGCATCTGTATCCAAATCAAGAAGTTCAATTGACTCTGCTCCACGATACTGAGAGATTAATAGCACTCCTTCTTCATAAGATTTGTCAGTAAAAGAACTAATAAAATTAACCTGAGCCTCAGTTAATCCTGCTAAATTTGTCAATGCTCTTTTATAGGGATTTACATTTTCAGAATTTGTTGGCTTCCATCCAGAATCATATGCATTCCATAACCATTGATTAGGGCTTGTTTTGCTATCAAACTTCATGTGAACATCTTCTGGAGTAATTATACCAGCAGTAGCAGTTGTTACAACACCTCCCACAGCCCCCCAATTTGAACCTAAATTAATATCAACATCTTGTCCAAATCTCAAATAATCAATATAATAAACACTGCCTTTTTGAAGATTAATTGTCTCGGTTTTTCCACTTGCAGCTCTTATAAAAACATCTGCACTAAATTGTTCTTGAGTTGGTTCTGAAATACCTTCTAAGGAAATAAGTCTACTTTTTCCATTAACAAAAACAATTGTGCTTGCAGTTTCTGAACTTGAAAGTTTTAATTCACTGCATTCGCCTTTAATCTTACCTATTTGTTTTGAATTAGGATATTTTTCAATAAATTCTTTGCAAAGTTGTGCAGCAGTTCCTTTTTGTCCTAAAGAAATAGCTAACGTAATATAATTAAAAGTTGCATCTTCTCCATAAGTTACTCCCCTTTCAGTTTTTTCCGATGCAAAACTCTCTTTAATAAGAGTATAATCTTTTTTTGCATTTTCATAATTATTTAACAAAGTATTTGCATTATTTCCAGTAAATTCCTCATCAACTGGCTCTGCAAAACCTATAAGTTTTATATTTTTTGAAAATTTAACTGTACTTCCATCAACAGACAAGATTTCAGTTGTTTGTCCTTGAAAAATAAAATTAAAAATATTAGTAACAGCACCTAATACCTTTTGTCCTAAATTTGCAACCTTAAACTTTCTTGTTTGTGCATCCCAATCATAAGTCTTAACTGTATTAGCTGCAGTAATCAAATCACTATCACTTAACTTACCTTCTTTTACTGAAGAAATAGGAACACTCAATAATAAAACCTTCAAATCTGTTGAGCCCTTAACACTTCCAACATACGCTACAAATACACTTCTTTGCTCTGCTCCTTCATCATAATCATATAATTTATCACCAACTCCAACAATTTTCTCACTACCCTCAATAGTAAATCTTACTTTAGGACTGGAAACTAATGTGAAAGATTTTCCAAGCCCAAATGTTCCAGCAGACTCATCTTCCTTACATACTATTTTTACTGTCTGCCTTACTCCTAAATTTTCAATATTTGTAACATAACACTTGCCTTCAAGGAATTTTTCTCCTTTAATAACCTCAATAACATCAGTTCCAACACCTAATTTTACTGTTGTATCTGGATTTTTCAAATCATTTAATTTTAATTGAAGTGTTGCTAAGCAATCAAATCCAGGAAGCTGAATCTTATCAGAAGTCTTTCCTTTTTCTAATGTAACTGTTCTTAATTTATTAGTATCATCATAAACTGAAATTGCAGCAGAATCAAGTCCTATTTCTTCTGCTCTTAAATATCCCTTAGAATTCCAAAAACTATACTGAGTTCTATATTCATCCCAATCTGCATCACTCATCATAGGAAGATAATAACTAGACTCTCCTATTCCAAATGCATTTTTAATATCATACTTTATCTTGGCATTTAAAGTCCCTGTTACATACTCAGGCATCTTAGAAACATTGTCTTGTTTTTTTAATACAATAACAACATACCCAATATTTTCAAGAACAGGTGAATTTAAATCTCCTGTAACTCCTAATGCAGCCCTTGCAGGCTGAAATCCAATTCCTGCAACTTCATTAGGATACTCTCCTTCAAAAGAAATACTTTCTATTGCTTCAACATCAATCAAAGGATTTATTTTTGTTGCTGCAAGCTGACAAAAAATAGGAACATTCTGCTCTTCTAATAAATCACTTCTAACAACAGCAGGAGTGCATCCAAAAGGAGCAATCTGAATTACAAAATCCTGCCCTGCTTCACACATTGATTTGTCAAACTCAAGAGAACTCTGAAATCCAAATAAATCTGCAGATTGAAATTGAGTAAATTGCGGAGTGCTTCTTGTGTAAACTGCTCCAGCTAAAGAAGAAACTAAAATTACCATTATAAAAATCATTGCAATTCTTATTGTATTTTTAATTCTCATTTAAAGTAAATGTCTAAACCTTTTTCTTCAAACTCAATATAATTTTTCTGCAAGTCTTCTATTGTCCTAGGTGTTGCTAAGCTATCTGAATTTATATCAATTATTGTTCCAGTTTGCAATTCACTCTCAGCAATATAATAATTCTGTTTTCCTCCTCCAACAAGAGAATTTGAAATTATTTGGCTAGGAATAACAACATCAAAACATTTTTCTTCAGTAATTCCAAATATTGCTCCTATTCCTTCTTTTGGAACCTCAATGCATTGTTCTTGTGTTGTCTCCTGAAGTTGAATACTTGCATTTCTATAAATATAAACCTGAACTTCATACTGCCCTTCACTTAATTTAACATCTCTTTGTCTAGGATAAACTAAAGTTTCTGAAACCTCATCAGATACAATATTAATTATTGCTTCTCCATTATACACCTGCCCATCTAAACTTAAACTTACTGTTTTCTTATACAATTTATCCATGAATATATCTGCAAATCCAGAATTAACAGTGCTCACTTCATATTTTGTATCAACATAGCCATTAGATTTAGCAAGAATAAATCCATTTGCACACTGAGGAAATAATGCAATTAAAGAGCCATTTGATTTATAAGTTGTTCCAATATCACAAATCTCACCAAAACACTTGTATGAAATATTTGCACTAACAGGATTAAGCATAAAATCATAAGTAGTTACTTCAAATAAAGTATTTTTATAATCACATAAATCAATTTCAGGAGTTCCAACTGCACTTGTATTTAATGCTTGTCTTGGTTTATTTCCTTGAATTACAACAGCAAAAGGGAAATTAAATATCTCTTCTCCAGAATAAACTTGAACTAAAACAGGATAATTAACATTATAAACAAAATGATACGGAACATAGCAGAATCCAATAATTCCCATTCCTGGCTGGTTTCCAATAGGTTTAGCCATCATAACACTTGAATCACTTGGATTAACTTCAAAACTATGGCTCCAGTTTCTTGAATTCAAAAATAATACATTATTCTTAATTCCAGGTATATCTAAAATAAAATACTTATTTCTTGAATCAGTTAAAGAAAAATCTCCATTTTTAACTTTTAATGCAAGAGTGTTTGCTTCAATAGCTAATTCAAGTTCATCAAAAACATTATTAGCATTCCAAACTAAAGGACTGCAACTCATTTCAACTCCATCAACAGGAGCATATAATCTTAAGGTATCTACTGCATAATTCTCTAAAAATAAACTAGATTGTTCATAATCATAAATAGCTCTTGCATCAGAATACAACTCTCCAAGCTTGGAATTAACAACAACATTATGCTTGCTTACAACAACACTATCATTTGCTCTCTCTAAAGCAAGATTCATGTTAAGATTAACTTCAACACTCTCAGGATTTATCTGAACACTTGCTCGAGGTTCTCCCATGCTCACCCCATATCCATTTTCAAGATAAGAATCAAGCAAACATCCAGTAATCTTACCTTCAATATAATTTGCTAAATCATCTTCCATATCACTTATAGAAGGAACTTGTTCTTTCTGAACATTATTCCCAGAAACATAATACCAATACGGAATTGGATTTCCTAAAAAACCTAATTGCGAAGAAAAAGGCATGTATCCAGAACCAGATTCAAATTCAGGAAGTTGTATGTATCCTCCTTGGCTTTCAAGCACACTAATTCCAACACTAGTATCTTCCTTAATACAGCTTAAAAAAGAAGCATAAACTGGTTCTAAACTTGCAGGGACTATTGGAACACTTATTGAACTTCTTAAAATAAAATAAGCAGCAACTGCAGCAACAATTATTATTGCAATAATAATAAAAATAGTAACTTGTGCATGTTTATTCCACCCCGATTTCACCATAGAAAATAAATGGAAATTATGTATATAAAGTTTATTAGTATATTAATATGGAGTCTTGCCTGATTTAAAAGAATTATACGCTCCTAAGAGCAACAAAACTGCTGCTCCAATTAAAATCCACTTTTCAAAAACTAAAAGACTCTCTGGAATTGTAAAATATGCGAGGGCTTTATTTACTAAATATAAGGCAAATATAACATATACAATCCAAAACCACTTTTTTATATCCATAAAATACTCAACCAAAAAACATATATAAATCTTATTATTCAACAGAATGTTATAGGGTCCCATAGTCCAGTGGCTAAGACGTGTCCTTGACGCGGTTTTGAATCTCAAAAACGTTTTTGAGGTTTGACCTCAATATGGACAAGATCCAAGTTCAATTCTTGGTGGGACCATTTTTAATAATTAATTGATAACCTTTAAAAAGCCAAATTATCTTTCTTTCTTACAATGAAATTCCCAAAAAAGACAAAGAGATTTTGTCCGTATTGCAAAAAAAAGACAGAGCAAAAGATAAAATTAGTTTCAACAGGAGCTAAAAGAGGTACACTAACAAGAGGAAGCATCTCAAGAGCAAAAGCTCGTGGAAGAGGAAGAGGTTATGGAAATAAAGGAAAATGGGGAAGTAAACCAGCAGTTTCAAAATTTAAAAGAAAATCTAAAACAACTAAAAAAACAAATATAATGTATACTTGTTCTAAATGCGGAAAATCTAAATATAGGCAAGGAAGAAGAAATAAAAGGACAGGTAAATTACTACAAGAATAAAATGGCAGTATCAAAAAAAAGAAAGAAATTTTTTAATGTTGAAATGCCCTTGATAAGAAAAGAAACTCAAGTTCAGGCATATGAATTAGAAAGCATTGATGGAAAATTCATAAAATATGATCTTACAAGAATGTTAAGAGGAAAAAGTGTAATTCTCCAGATGCAAATAAAAGTTAATGGGAAAGAAGCAATTGCAATTCCAAAACAAATCCAAGTACTGCCTTATTATTTAAGAAGAATGATGAGAAAAGGAACTAATTATGTAGAAGATTCTTTTTCTGCCATGTCTAAAGATTCTCAATTAAGAATTAAACCCTTTTTAATAACTAGAAGAAAAGTCTCACGAGCAGTTAGAAAAGCATTGAGAAATAAGGCAAGAGAAGAAATAATTGACTACTTAAAAACAAAAGAATCTGAAGAAATATTTGAAGATATCTTAAAAAATAATCTGCAAAAATATTTAAGCCTAAAGCTTAAAAAAATCTATCCCTTGTCTCTTTGCGAGATAAAATCCATAAAAGTTGAGAAAATGCTTGACAAAGAAAAGAGTGAAAAAGAAGAAACTAAAACATCAGAAAAAGAGTAAATAATCAAAAAAGACAAAAAGTCTTTTAAACTAACTTTCTCTATAATTTTTAGGCCTGTGTAGCTCAGTGGATCAGAGCATCTGCCTTGTAAGCAGAGGGTCGGGGGTTCGACTCCCTCCACAGGCTTTTTGCTTTGCAAGAAGAATGTATCAAATGCTTCAGGGTAGACTGCATTTGATTTTAGGCTTTGAGCTAAACTTTTTCAAAATGTGGCAGGATTATTTAATAACAGTAGTAAGTTTAATTTTTGCTTATGCATTAATTCCTCAAGTTATCCAGGGATTTAAACATAAAAAAGGATATATTAATTTTCAGACAGCATTATTTAATACAATTGGAATGTATTTAGTAGTTATTGCATACTCTACACTAAATCTCTGGCTTTCAACAATAATTGGAACATTTAATGCAACTATGTGGCTCTTGCTTTTGATTCAAAAGATTATATATAAATAACAGTTCACTCAATAACTAATTCAGCTTTTCCATCATCAATAAGAATCCTGGCAATTTCCTTTGAAATATTTGTAATCTGTCCCTTCTCAAAAGGCCCGATCCTACTACCATCTAATTCAATAAGCTCTTCAATATCTTCCTTAAAAACAATCAGCTCATTTTTTTCCTCTTCTCGTGTTTTTCCATTAAGAGTCTCGCTTACTTTTTTATCAACACTCTCTATATCCCTCATCAATCCTTCAAACAATTCTTTTTCAAGAGGGAGCATATTTTCAAAATCTTGTTTTGATATGCCTGTTTCTGCAGCAATTAAAATTAACTTAAGAATTTTCTTTCTTCTTCTAAGCATAAGCTCTTTGAAAAGAGTTATTGCATTTTCAAGTTGTTTTTTTGTCTTGATTATTACATCAGAAAAAACATCATCTTCTTTAGCAGCTACTTCTTTCTTGTCCTTTAGGTAATCAGAAACCTCATTAATAAAGTTCTTATTCAAGGGCTGTAATTGCTCAGAATACCTCTCTTTTCTAGCTGCTTCATAAATATCATTATATGTAATCATAATATTCCAAGAAAGCTTGTATTTTTAATCATTGCTATAATTTAACTACCCTATTAAAAAATTATAGTTAAAATTATAAAGAATTAAGGGCTAGGGGATTTATGTTTAGTCAAAAATTTTCATCAAGGTGCAGGAAAAAATCTCCCTTCAGCGAAGAGAAGAAAATCAAAAAAAACCTGGAGGTTGTTTTTAATGTTTAAGTTCCTAAAAGAAAAAATCTCAAATTGGATAAAGAATATCTCTAAAGAAAAAGAAGAGAAACTAGAAGTAAAAGAGGGAGAGAAGATTAAAGAAGCAGTTAAAAAGGCTGAGAAAAAGAAAGCAAAAGTTTCAAAAAAACCAGAAGTAGAGAAAAAATTAGAAGAGCCTAAACCAGAAAAAAAGGGTTTTTTTCAAAGAATTGCTGAAAGAATAAACAGAGTAAAAATAAGTGAAAAAGACTTTGAAACCTACTCTGAAGAATTAGAAATGCTCCTTCTTGAGAATAATGTTGCATTAGAAGTTGCAGAGAAAATAATAAAAGAATTAAAAAATAAGATAGTTGGAAAAGAACTCCCAAAAAAAGAAATTGAATCAGAAATAAAAGACTCATTTAAGGAAATAATAAAAGAAATCCTCTTAGAGCCTTTTGATTTAGCTAAAAAAATAAAAGAAAAAAAAGACAAGCCATATATTATACTTTTTTGTGGAGTAAATGGAACTGGAAAAACAACAACTATAGCAAAAATAGCATCTTATTTAAAAGAAAAAGATATTTCTTGTGTTCTTGCTGCTGCAGATACATTCAGAGCTGCTTCTATAGAGCAAATAAAAAAACATGGCGAGAAAGTAGGAGTAAAAGTAATCTCTCATGATTATGGAAGTGATCCTGCATCAGTTGCATTTGATGCAATAAAATACGCTGAAAAAAATCATATAGATGCTGTTTTAATAGATACTGCAGGGAGAATGCATACTTCAAAAAATTTAATGGCTCAGATAGAAAAAATAGCAAAAGTATCGCATGCAGATGCAAAAATATTTGTTGGTGAATCTATCACAGGAAATGATGCAATTGAGCAAGTGAAAAGTTTTGACTGGGCTATAAAAATTGATGGCATAATCCTTACAAAAGCAGACATAGATGAAAAAGGCGGAACAGCCCTTTCAGTTGGTTATGTCACCAAAAAGCCAATACTATACCTTGGAACTGGACAAGAATATAATAAAATAGAGCCTTTTGATAAAGAAAAATTTATTCAAAAATTAGGTTTAGAAGAGTAAACCGCAAATTTATTAACCCCCTATCTACTTCTTAAAACATGTTAGAAAAACTTGGAGAAGTACTTAGAAAAGCTACAGATAAGATAGCTAATGCTATATTTTTAGATAAGGGATTAGTTGATAACATTGTAAGAGAGCTTCAAAGAGCACTGATTGAAGCTGATGTAAACATTCAATTAGTAAAACAATTAAGCGATAAGATAAAAAAAGCAGCTTTTGATGAAAGAATAAAAGGAATAGAAAAAAAAGAGCATATAATAAAACTTCTTCATGATGAAATTGTAAAAATTCTTGGAGAATACAAATCTCTAAAACTAAAAAAAGCCCAAAATAGAATAATGCTTCTGGGCTTATATGGAGCAGGTAAAACAACCACTATAGCTAAACTTGGAAATTACTATGCTAAGAGAGGTAAAAAAGTTGCACTAGTTGGGTTAGATGTTCATCGTCCAGCAGCAAAAGAACAATTAGTTCAATTAGCTGAAAAAAATAATCTAACTGCTTTTGTAGATATGAAAGAAAATGATGCTATTAAAACCTGGAAAAAATTATCCAAAGGCAAAGAACTTCAAAAATTTGATTTAATTCTTATTGACACAGCAGGAAGGCATAATCTTGACAAAGGATTAATCTCTGAAATAAAATCTCTTGGAAAAGAAGTAAATCCTAGCGAAACAATTTTAGTAATGCCTGCAGATATAGGACAAGCTGCAAAAAAACAAGCAGAAGATTTCAAATCTGCATTAAATATTACTGGAGTTATAATAACCAGGATGGACTCAACTGCAAAAGGAGGGGGAGCTTTAACAGCCTGTGCTGAAACAAATGCCCCAGTATATTTCATAGCTACAGGAGAAAAAATTAATGACATCGAAGAATTTAATCCAGAATCTTTCTTATCCAGACTTCTAGGAATGGGTGACTTAACAGCCCTGATTGAAAAAATACACTCAGTAACAGGAGAAAAAGAACAAGAAGAAATGCAAAAAAAATTAGAAGAAGGAAGAATAAGCCTTGAAGATGTTATAGAGCAAGTTAAATCAATGAATCAACTAGGAGGTTTAGATAAAATTAAATCTCTAATTCCAGGATTAGGAAAAGCCAAGCTTCCTGAAAATGCCTTGGAAAGCCAGCAGGCAAAAATAGCAAAATGGGAGCATATTTTAAAATCAATGACTAAAGAAGAAAGAGAAAATCCTGATGTTTTTGAAAAACAATCCTCAAGAATTGCAAGAGTTGCAAAAGGTGCAGGTGTAAATAATATAGATGTCAAGGCATTATTAAAACAATACAAAATGCTAAGGGATATGATAAAGGGAGGCATGGGTGATATGTCTCAAGGAATGTCTCAGAAGCAGATGCAAAAATTAATGAAAAAATTTGGCAAAAAGAAATTTGTAAAATTATAAGATGACTTCTCAAAAAATAATCCAGCAAGGAGCAGAAGCTATAATCTATCTTGACTCTGATAAAAATAAAATACTAAAAAAGAGAGTAAAAAAATCTTATAGGATTTCAGAACTAGATGAAAAAATAAGAAAGCTAAGAACTCGCGGAGAAGCTAAGCTATTAAAAAAAGCTTCGGAAATAATAGCAATTCCAGGCAATATTAAAGAAGATGAAAAAAATAAAGAAATTAGCATGGATTTTATTGAGGGTATTAAACTCTCAGATGAATTAAATAATTTTGATTTAAAGGAGCAAAAAAAAATACTCCAAAAAATAGGGGAAAACATTGCAAAACTTCATGATGCAGACATAATTCACGGAGACTTGACAACAAGCAACATGATTTTTAAAAATAGTGAGATTTTTTTTATTGACTTTGGATTAGGATTTCAAAGTAAAAAATCAGAAGATAAAGCAGTAGACATTCATGTTCTTAAAGAAGCATTAGAAGCACGTCATTTCAAGAACTGGAAGGAATTATTCCAGGCTTTTGAACACGGATATAAAAAATCAAAGCAATCCAAACAAGTTCTTGAAAGATTAAAAGCAGTTGAGAAGCGTGGACGATATAAACACTAGTTCTGAAATAGCCCCTCCAGGATTCGAACCTGGGTTACAAGCTTCAAAGGCTTGCAGATTTGACCGCTATCTTAAGGGGCTATGAAGAAACAATTCTCTAATAATTTATAAAGCTAACTACTTAAATACTCGCTCATAGAAAACCTGCCTATTGACTTCCTGCTTCTGAGGGGTTATTCCAAATATTCTCCTCCAGTCAAAACTCTTAACTCTCTCTGGCTCTCCAATTAAAGTTGCTGCAAGTTTCCTAAATTCCTTGCTGCCCTTTGAACTAGGCTTCCACTGAGTAGATGGAATAAATTTAGACTGCGCCTCTAAAACACTTACTTCATGAGGTATAACTGCCATAATAGGGATGTTAGCTGTGCTTTCAATTTGTTCAACACTTAATTCAAAATCTTTATCATAAACTTTGTTTAATATAATTCCATCCACCTTAGTTCCTCTTTCATTACTTCTATTTATTGATTTAATAGTATTACTTAAGGTAGAGTGATCTGGAGTTGTCACAAAAAAGATTTCATCAGCAGCATAAAGAGTAGCCAACCCATCTTCTGCAAGTGAAGGAGGTGAATCAATTAAAATAATATCATATTTTTTTCTTAATGGTTGTATTTTATCTTTTAACTTAAGAACATTAATTTTTTGATTTGTGAAAATTGAAGAAGGAAGAATATCCAAATTTCCAACAGCATAAATTGCATCACGGACATTTGCTTTTCTTGATAAAACATCATGAAGAGTAACTTCTGGGTCAATTAAATTAAAATGAATCCCTAAATTAGGTGCATGAAAATTAGCATCTATGAGTAAGACATTTTTTCCTAATTCTGCCAGTGCAGAGCCTAGAGAAGCAACAACTGAAGTCTTTCCTACCCCTCCTTTTAGGCTCATTATACCAATAACTTTGCCCATATATATAATAAAAAGCAAATGTTTAAATAACTTTGGTTGTAAGCAACGTAAGATTTAAAAGACAAGATTACAAAGTAATAAAATGCCTAAAAAGAAAAAAGAAGAAGCAGTTATTAAAGAAAAGAAAGAAGAAGAAAAACCTAAAAAAATTTCTCAAGAAGATTTTGAAAAGAAAGTCATTGAACTTGCTGAAAAAGGGCTTACTTCAGAAAAAATAGGAGAGAATTTAAGACAGCAGGGAATTCATCCTAAAGAATTTTCAAAGAAAATATCTGAGATACTAATGGAAAAAAAGAAGTATATTATCCCAGAATTAAAAAATATTGAAGAAAAATTAGAAAAATTAGAAGCTCACGCTAAGAAAAACAAATTAGACCAAAAAGCAAAGAGAGAAAGAGATAGAATTTACTCTCAGCTTAGAAAAATAAAAAAGTACTTCAAAGTAGCAATAAAGTAATTTAAAGAAAATTACATTTTAGTAGAGATTACCTAATTTTAAAATGGAAAAAAGAGGAAATTCACTAGAGTATGAAATCACTAAGGTTGTTGAAAAATTTCTAGAAAAAATAAAAAACAAGCCAATTGAAATTATAAGTCATTTTGATACTGATGGAATAAGTTCTGCAGCGATTATGATTAAAACTCTAAAAAGAATGGATAAAAAATTTTCTGTAAAAATAGTTAAAAGATTGGAAGAAGATTTTATAGAAAATCTCTCAAGTGAAAAAATAATATTATTTTTAGATTTAGCTTCTGGAAGCCTGGATAAAATAGCAGAATCTGAATTAAAAGATGTTTTTATTATAGACCATCACGAAATAATCCAAGAAATTCCAAAGAATGTGGAAATAATAAATCCAGAGCTTCATGAAAAACAAAAGATTAGTTCCTCTGGATTAACTTATCTTTTTTGTAAAGAAATAAATCCTCAAAATAAAGAACTGGCAAAACTAGCTGTTCTAGGAATGATAGGGGATTGCCTAGAAAGTGAAATAGGAAAACTAAATCATAATATCCTCCAAGAGGGAGAAGTTCAGAAAAAAAGAGGATTGCTTATCTATCCTTCTACTCGTCCTTTAAATAGAACCCTTGAATTTTGCTCTAATCCCTATATTCCTGGAGTTACTGGGAACATCAAAGGAGTTTTAGAACTACTGAGAGAAACAGGTTTAAGTTCTTCTGGAAAAGGATACCCTAGCCTAATAGAATTAAATGATGAAGAAATGGCTAAACTTGTTACAGGAATAATGTTAAGAAATCCAAAAGCAAATAATAAAGAAATAGTCGGAGATATTTTCTTATTAAAAATTTACAATAAATTAGAAGATGCCAGAGAAGTAAGTGCAAAAGTAAATGCTTGTTCCAGGCTTGGGGAAAGTGGAGTAGCTCTTCAATTATGCATGGAAATCCCAAAAGTAATCAAAAAAGCAGAGGCAATCCATGTAAAGTATCGTCAAAGAATTGTTTCAGCATTAAAATTCGCAGAGGAAAATAAAAATCTTGCTAGAGATGGTTTGGTAATTTTAAATGCAGGGGATAAAATTGAAGACACTATAATAGGAACAACAATAAGCATCCTTTCAAACTCATTAATTTATGAAGAAGGCACAGTGATTGTTGGAATGGCTTATTATGGAAAAAAGATAAAAATCTCTGCAAGGAATGTTGGAAAAAATGGAAAGAATGTAAGAGAACTGTTAAACAATGTTATTGAAAGAATAGGCGGAGAAGTCGGAGGCCATGAATCTGCTGCAGGATGCATGATTCATCAAGATAAAGAAAAAGAATTTATTGATTTGCTTAAAAAACAATTAGAGATTGAACTAGTAAAGATTTAAAACCCCTTTCTTTTTACTATTTCTATGGAACTTGAAGTCGGGGAGGTTGTATTATGTACTGTTGAAAAGATAGAGAAAACTGTAGTATTTGTAAAAATAGAGGGGATAGGAAAGCCAATTGAAGGAAGCATAACAATGAGCGAGATTGCTCCTGGAAGAATAAGGAACATAAGAGATTATGTAGTCCCAAAAAAGAAGATAGTTTGTGTTATTTTAAGAATCTCTGGAAATCATATTGAATTATCCTTGAGAAGAGTCACTCAAAAAGAAAAAAAAGAAGTTTTAGAAAATAATCAGCAAGAAAGAAGTTATATTAGTATTTTAAAAAGTATTCTTGGAGAAGAAAAAGCAATTGAAATAGAATCAAAGATACTGCAAAAAGAAAGGATTTATGATTTTTTTGAAGAAGTAAAATCAAATCCAAAAAAATTAGAAGAAGTTCTTGGAAAAGAGGATTCTAATAAAATTCTTGAAATATTGAATGCTCAAAAAAAGAAAATAGTGAGCATCAAGAAAGAGTTTTCAATGAAATCTTTTAAACCAAACGGGATTACTTTAATAAAAAAAATTCTTGAACCTATTAAAAATGTTGAAATAAAATATATTTCAGCAGGAAGATACAGCATAAAAGCTGAATCAGAAGACCTAAAGAAAACTAGTCAGACTCTAAAAGAAATACTCGAGAAGATAGGCGAGGAAGCAAAAAAATGCGGGATTGAATTTGATGTAAAAGAAAGATAGTGTCTTAAAAAATACTACACTTGTTTTTATAATGAAAATCCCTCAATCTTATACTCTAATAGGCATATTAAATTGTAACTCTTAAGCGAATCAAAAGGCTTAAAAAGCTCAAATAAAAAAGAATATTATGAAAAAAGAAAATAAAGAACAATCAAGCGAAAACCAATTTCAAGTGGTTCTTTTAGGGGTAGTTTACAATCCAAAGACAAAAAAAATACTAATTGGAAAGCGAGAAAATGACTCTATTAAGGAATTATCTTGGTGTTTCCCAGGAGGAAGGCCAAATCAAACAGAAGACATTGAGGAATGCCTTAAAAAGAAATTAAAATTAAAAACAGGGTATAGTGTTGAAAGTTTGGGCACAATCTTTGCAAAAACTTATCCTGAAAAAAGAGACTTGCTAGCAATATACTTTTTATGTGAGATAATTGAAGGAGAAGAAATGCCTGGAGATGACCTAACTGAATTAAAATGGGTTAGCCCTGAAGAAATTGAAGGACATTTCACAACTTCATTTCATCCAAGTTTAAAAGAATACATTCTTAATCTTAAATGAAACTCAAGAAATGCAAAACATGCAATTCTTACACTCTAAAAGAAAATTGTTCTAAGTGCAATAAAAAAACTCTAGATGCTCATTACAAATTTATTAAATTAAAATCTAAAAAAGAGTAGCCTGTTTATCTTCCAGCAAAGCTTTTCCGTAAACTCCATCATACCCTGGCTTAACTTTGATTTTTCCTTCCCTATTTAATAAAATATATCTAATGAGTTCCCCATCAATCTCGTTTTCAATAAATTTGGATTCTGGAACATCAATTAAAATATTAAATTCATTTTTGAATTTCTCAATTAAAGAATTGTAAATCTTCCAGCATTTTACACTTGCAATCCCAGTCCCATAAACTAAAGAAATTACCTCATGCAAAGGAAGCATCTCAAGATATTTTTTTTGATTTTTATTGGCTTCAATTAATTGATTTGATAATTCATCCACTCTGCTATCAACACCTATTGTTAAAAGCTTCTGGCAAACTGGACAAATTGAATTTAATCTCTTTGTTTCTTCAGGAGAAGAAGAAAAATTGCACTCTCTGTGCCCATCATAATGATAAATCCCGTATCCTGGGTCTGTTTCAATAGTTCCAAGAATCTTATTCTCTCTTATCTGAGAAAGTACAGCATCATAAGTATCTGCATGTTGAAAAATAGTTGCCTCTCTTCCAAGTCTCCAAGGCCAAAAACTATGAGAATCAGAAAATGATACTATTGTCTTGGAATTTAATTCTGAGATTCTCCAATTCATTTTAGGATCAGAAGACATCCCAGTTTCAATAGCATGAACATTATCAAACTCAGACCCAAAAGCTTCATTTAAAGAATCAAATCCAGACTTGCTTCCAAAAACTCCAAACCAAGGAGTCCAGATATGTGCGGGAATAACCTCTATTTTTTTATCAATTTCCCGCATGTCTTTAACAAACTGCTCACAAGAGATTTTAAAGATAGGTCTGCCATCATAATCCCTTCTTCCTTTTTTATCTAAATACTCATTGATTTTATCTACAGCATCTAAATTTGGGGCAAGCAAAACCAAATGAACTCTTCTTCCTTTTCTCTGGGTATACATTAAACTTATCTCTCCTGTTAAAATAAATTTAAATCCAGTTTTAGAATATAAAATTCCATTCTCTTCTTTTAAATTTTCTTTTATTTCTTTTAACCATTCAGGATGTGTAAAATCGCCTGTCCCAAGTAAATTTAATCCTTTTATTCTGGCATATTTTTCTAAATTATCAAGATTAATATTTTTACTACAAGCTCTGGAAAATCTAGAGTGAATATGCAAATCAGCAATCATCCAATCCTTATCCATTAAAAAACCAAAGAAGTTAAGTTTAAAAAGTTAATATAAATAAAAAAAACATGGGACAAAGAACTCTAATTATAATTAAACCTGATGGATTAATAAAAAGCCTTACAGGAGATATAATCTCTAAACTTTCTGAAACAAAATTAAAGATTGTTGGTGCAAAAATAGTCAAAGTTAGTAGGGAATTAGCTGAAAAACACTATGAAGAACATAAAGAAAAACCTTTTTATGAAGAACTAATAAAATACATCATGGGAGAGTATCACACAGATAGAGTTTTAGCACTAGTCTATAAAGGAGATAGGGCAGTTGAAATAATAAGAAACTTAGCTGGAAAAACTAACCCTGAAGAAGCAGACCCAAGTTCTATACGAGGAAAATACGGAAGAATAAATTCTAAAACAGGTGTTTTTGAAAATGTTATTCATGCTTCAGACTCTCCAGAAAATGCTGAAAAAGAAATATTATTCTGGTTTAAAGAAGGAGAAGTTGTAGAATAGTCTTTTTTTAGACAATCAATATTTATATACTTAAAGATTGTTTTTTTTTAATGGAACCAGAAAAATTTCAGGAATTAATTAAGGATTTTGAACTAAAAAATGACTTAACTGATAATATAAAAATCTGGGTAGGCCATGCAAAAATAGGGTTTAGAAAACGTCCTTCAATCGATGATACTAAAAGAATTCTTTTAAAGTATTTTGAAGATTTTATTGAAGAATACGAGCCAACTCCTGAAAAAATATCTAAAATAATGCCACAATGGGAAGACTCTCACCCTTATCAAAAAGTAAGAGAATTAGACCAGCCAATGTTCTTTAGCATTAAAGGGGACTCTATAATCGTTGCAGTTATCTGGCCCTGGCAGATAAAAGATGGTGTAGCTTCACTAATGGTATATGAAGGAAAAATAAAAAATTAAACTTCTAAATCCCCAAGTCCTTTTTCACTCAAAAAGAAAACTGCTTCATTTTCTGGGAGATTTGGAGAATCAATAAGTTTTGCAACTCTGCTTCCTTTCTTTCCTCTTCTTAAATACATTCTATAAGTTGAAGCATGCCCTACAATATTTCCTCCAATTGGAGTTGTTGGATCACCAAACATCTGAGCAGGGTTAGCCATTACCTGATTAGTAACATAAACTGCAAGATTATGAGTCTCTGCAAGCTTCATTAAATCATGAAGATATCTGTTTAATTTTTGCTGTCTGTCTGCTAATTGTCCTCTTCCAGAAAATTCTGCCCTAAAATGAGCAGTTAAAGAGTCTACAATAAGAAGCTTTATTGGCTCTCCTTTTTTTATCATCTCTCCTACTTTTTCTAATAAAAGGATTTGATGGTCAGAATTAAAAGCTCTTGCAACAAAGATGTTTTTTAAAACCTTCTCAGCATTTGCCCCTAATCCTTCTGCAATCTGTTTTATTCTTGATGGCCTGAAAGTTCCTTCTGTATCAATAACAACAGCCTTTCCATTCACCCCTCCTCTCTCTACTGGCAATTGTGTATTTACTGCTAAACACAATCCTAATTGAGTTTTCCCAGAGCCAAAAGCTCCGAAAGCTTCTGTTATTGCCCTGGACTCAACACCTTTTCCACCCAAGAGTTCATTTAAATTTTGACTACCTGTTGTAATATATGAAACATTAGATCTTCTCTGAGCAAACTCTAACCCATCCTGAAAACCAAGATTTAACATGTTTCTAGCTGCTTGGATAGCTTTTCTCGCAACTGCAGCCCCAACACCAGCAGTATCAGCAAGAGAAGAAGGAGACATCACTGCAAGAGACATTAAATCATAAATTCCAGAAGCTTCTAATTTTGTGGCAACAGCAGGCCCAATACCCGGCAAGTCAGTTAATTGTGGTTCCTTAGACTCCCCAGAAACAGCTTTCTTTATTTTTTCAGCATCTTTGTCTTCAACCATAATAAACTCAAAAAAAATTACTATATAAAGATTGTTTGTTTTCTAGACATATATTAGAATATACTAGAAAAATTAACAGCAAAAAATACAAAATCCAAAACTAAAAACAAAATTAATATGTTAGTCTCTGTCAAACTTCCAGTAATTATATTTCCTGATGATTTATGCCTCATAGGATAAAAAGGTTTTATTCCCTCTATTGTAAAGCTATCTGCAAGCAAATGTGAAGAATATCCAACAAAAAAAGGAAGGGAAAGTATTGGAATGAATAATGCAAATAAAAAGACAATTGAAATCAAAAAAGTAAAACTATGAATCATACCCCTATGTCTTGAAATCCACTGCAAAGGCCTGAATAAAATATTGCTTCCCATTTTAGATGTTTTAGAATCTATATCAGGAATGTAAGTGGAGATTAATGCAATAGCAATAAAAAAAACAGGAAATTTAACATAATCAACTAAAAGCAAGGCAAAAAATAATGTTATTGCCAAATGAGTTCTTATAAGCATATTATTTCTCTAATTGATTTATTAGTTCATCTAAATCTGGTTTTCTTACTGAATCAATAATAAATTCAGAGTTATTAAAGAATTTGTTATTTCTAACTGTCCCTGAAAAAATCATTTCTCTTCCAAGGAGATTTTGTTTTTGTTGGGAAAGCATCTCAGGGTTATCAAACTCAGAAATCCCAATACTTGCAAGCTTGTCATGAAAAAGGACTGTTCTTATTGTTTCTGTTCCATCATCAATAACAATATTTATTAAGGCTCTTTTTTCAGGAACTACTTTTCCATGCTCTTGACAAACATATGAATCTCCTTCAGGTTCTACTTTCTTTTTGCACTCAGGACAAACATTAAAAAATCTTGGGTCAAATGCCTGGACTATAAAAGCCCTTACACTCGCATTATCCATTGTTTTAAAATCTGAAATTGTCTTTTCCTTTATTACTCTCTCTGTTTTTACATCCTCTAAAATTTCAGTGCTTGGTTTTAAAACAGAAAAGCTCCCTAAATGGATTTCATTATCTCTCATGCTCCCCCCATTAATCTCTACAACACTTCCAACTTTTATTGTTGAATTTTCTATTAATTCAATATGATGAGTATCCCATAATACAATTTTAATATTAGATGTTTCATCTGCAACCACAAAATTAGCTACTTTATTCTGCCTTCCTTGTCTTTCAAAAGTTCTAATTGGAAAAATATTAATTATCTTAGCAACTAAATTCACCTTTCTCATGCCTGGAAGAAGTTCATCAATCTTAAATTTTTCATTGTCAAAAGAAATACCTAATTCAGCACATACTACCTGTGCTGCTCCTTCCTTGCTAATTAAACCAGATAATTTTGCTATCTTTGCTTCAACTTTCCTATCTATTTCTTCCCTAGATAATCCAGAAGCTTTAGAAATCCTATCGAGAATCTTTTCATAATTTGCGTCATTCATATCTAACAAAAATTTTCATTGTTTTTAAGCATTGTTGTTTAAAACTTTATAAAAAAGCTTATAAAGATATTTAGTTAGAGATTATTATGGGAAATATGTTTATAACTCTAAAAATAATGCCAATCTCTCCAGACTCTGATTTAGAAGAGATAAAAAAAGAAATTTCAAAAATACTTGAAGAAGAAAAATGCAAAAGAGTAAAATTTGAAGAAGAACCTATTGCATTTGGACTAAACGCAATAAAAACCTTCTTTGAGATGAATGAAGAACAAGGACTAGAACCAATTGAAGAAAAACTCAAAAAAGTAGAAGAAATTAGTTCAGTTCAAGTAACAGACATGAGAAGAGATTTCATGTAATACAAATGGCAACAAAAGAACAATTTAATCTTATAAAAGATAAGCTTATTCAGCATATTATTTCTACATTCCCAGAAGACAAAAAAGCCGGAGCAATAAGGCAAATCCAATCAATGGGTGAAGAACAATTAAAAGAATTTTTAATCCAAAATAAAATACTTCCAGTTCAGGAATCTGAAGTTTCAGAGAGTAAAGCTCCCACATGTATTTTTTGTTCAATAGTTAAAAAAGAACTCTCTGCTTATATTATCGACGAAAATAAAGAGGCAATTGCAATACTTGAAATAAATCCTATCTCTAAAGGACATGTAATTATAGTCCCAAAAGAGCATGTAAAAGGTGAAGAAAAAATCCCTCAATCAGCATTCTCTATGGCAAAAAAAATATCTAAAAAAATTAAATCAAGACTAAAACCTAGGGAAGTAAAAATGTATTTTGCAAATATTCTTGGGCACGAGATAATAAATCTTCTTCCAATTTATGGGGATGAAAACATCTCATCACCAAGAATTCAAGAGAGCAAAGAAGAACTAGAAAAATTACAAAAGAAGCTAGAAAAAAAGACTAAAAATAAAATTCAAAAACCAGTTAAAAAAGAAAAGAGTGAAGTTAAAGAAGAAAAACTCTGGCTTCCAAGAAGAATCCCGTAAGCATAAATTAAAAAACTAATTAAAAAAACAGGCACAAAAGGTATTCCTTGTTTTATCTCTACCTTATCCAACTTTTTTCTTATCTTAGAAATATCTTCTTTGCTTAAACCTTCCCAATTTGCTTTTATAATACTCTTCCCAATCTTAAGATTTTTATAAAGCCAGTCTCCTTCTCCTAAATCCTTAGTATTAACTCTTTTAACCATGCATGATTCTTCAATTGTTTTTGCAAAAATCAAAAGATACGGGAAAATAAGGCAAAGTAAGGAAAGATAAAAATAAAAAACACTATAAAACCCAAGGATTAAAAATACTAAAGCAAAAAAAGTTATTATCAGAATTATTTTCTTGCTTTTATTAAATTGTTTTGGAAATTCTTTTGTAAATCTTCCAAAATTCTTAATCATCAAAACCAGACTCCATATTCCACCATAAATAATTCCAGATATAAAGAAAATCATTAAAAAGGAAAAAAATCCAGAAACATTGACAAATAAATCCTTTGATACAGGTAAAATAGCACCTAAAGCAATCATTAACTTAGCATCTCCTCCAGCAAACATTCGTGAATAATAAAATAGATTTCCAAATGCAAAGAAAATGCCAAAGCCTATTACTCCCTGATAAAATAAGCCAAAATCCTCACTAAACACCCCATAAAAGAATCTAAACCCTAATGCAAAGATAATCAATGAAAAATTAAGCCAGTTAGCCACTTCTCTTTGCCTTAAATCCTGCACAGTTGCAAAGATAATCCAGATTAAAGCCAATGCAAATAAGAAGATGATTTCAATCATATTTAGAAGAATTAAAACTAGTTTAAAAGATTTCTCAATTCAATCTTGTAATTAAATAACAATCTCCTTAATCATTGAGCAACTATTACATAATTACTTTAATCTTACTTGCCTTAAAATCAAAAAGAGGTGATAATTTATTCTATCAAAAAGAAGTGGTAATTTACTTTCCTTGATTTAAATTTAATGTTCTAGCACCGCCACCCTTTCTATAAGGATGCTTTCTCTTTTCTCTACGTTTATCTTTCTTTTTATTACGCCTCTCTGAATCTCCAAATCCCATTAGAATTAAATACAACAAAATTGCCCTGTTTGAATGCCTGATGCAGATACAGTAACATCTTTTTGCCCAGCAACACAAGCAACTGTTCCAACCACTCCTGCCTTGCCATTAATTTTTAAATCAGCGCACGCAATACCGCAATCAATTGGGCAAGGTTCTATTCCAAATTCAGGATATACTTTTTCTAAGATATTACAAGTAGTTTTTATCGCCAGATTCTCGGTTTTCAAATCCATTTCCTTAGAACAATACGAAAACTTTGACTGAGTTGAACAAGAAGTCTCACATGACTTTACTATTGTATCAACATTATCTGTTCTTAAAAATGGAACTAAAGTGCCCCATCCAATTGTAAATCCAATTATTAAAATAACTAAAATTGCAACTCCAAGAATAACCAAAATTATCGCATTAACTGATAATCCTTGTCCTCTTTTGTTCATTTTCATTTTAAGTATTAAATGGATAAATGAGAATATTCTTATTCTCTTTTATTAAGCATAGTTAAGTATAGTTTGTTATATTTAAAAAGGTTTTTATTTAAGATTATATCTAATATAAAAAAGAGTTACTTCTTTTTTCCACCAAAGCCAGCCAGTAGTTGTCTTTTTTTCTTCTGAAAAATGTCTGCCTATTTCATCAGTCTTTACTTCTGGTAAATCTTTTAAGCTATTTTGCTGGGAAAAAGTATATTTTTCTAGATTAGAATTCATTTTTTCAACTGAATCTAATCCTACAAAAGAATTGCTTACTTCTATATTTGCCTGGAAAAAGCTAATTAATGCAAGTGTGCAGACAGTAAAAACTCCTATAACTAAAATTGTGACTGTTATATCTGCTTTATTATTCATTTTGCATAATCACCTCTTTTAATTTTATTTTCTTCAGCCCATCTGTCAACTTTCCCTTTATCTGAAGTTAAAACATAAGCCATTGCACTCTTTGTATTAATCCAATTATCAGTTCTTAGATAATCTCCTGAAACAAAAAGTCTTTTTGCTCCAACATCTACTTTATTTAATCCTCCAAGTAAAGAAGCTCCAAATATAAAAATT
>CAZBPV010000001.1:95819-172970 GCA_964493885.1 Candidatus Woesearchaeota archaeon | reverse complement strand
TTTTGATTTTAGTAAGCTATTCTAGGGGTAGGACATATGTCTGTAGGAAGCACAGTTGTTTGATTAAAGAAAGTTTTATAAATTCACTTTTTCTGAATATTTTATCCAATGAGCGATAAGCGAGGATTTAATTTTCCTTCTTATTGTTCACTAACTAAATTATACGGTGTAAAACATGGACGCATACGGAATCATTGAAAAAGCAAGAAAAACAGGAAAAGTAGAAAAAGGAACTAACGAAGTTACTAAAGCTATTGAGAGGGCTGTTGCTAAGTTTGTTGCTTATGCAGCAGATGTAAACCCTAAAGAGATTGTAGCTCACTTGCCAGTATTATGCAAGGAAAAAGGAATTCCTTGCCAAGAAGTTGATAGCAAGCAAAAATTAGGAATCGCAGTTGGACTCCCTGTATCTGCATCTTCAGTTGCTGTGATAGAATCTGGAGAAGCAGAAAAAGATATTGCAAGACTTAAAAAATAATTTTATTAACTTAAAATGGCAAAAACTCAAAACAAACAAGAGCAGAAGCAATCAGGTACTAAAGGAAGTGAAAAACTTTTAGGAAATGTTGTTCCAGCAGTTGTTCAGGAAATTTTAGGAAGAACAGGATTTAGAGGAGAGATTACTCAAGTTAGGTGCTTAGTTCAGGAAGGAAGAGATGAAGGAAGAGCAATGAGAAGAAATGTTAAGGGTCCTATTAAAGCTGGAGATATTTTAATGCTTAGAGAGACAGAGATTGAAGCAAGAAGAATTAAGTCTAAAGTAAATAAGGGGGCCTATACATAGAATGATACAAATCGACGCAGTCATTTGCATAAAGGGGGCCTATACTTAAGGAGAGTATATTTAAAATGCCAAAATGTGTTTTTTGCGGAAAAATGTATTATACTCATGAAGGACTAACTCTAGTTAAAAATGATGGAACTGTCCAGTATCTTTGTTCTTCTAAATGCAGAAAAAATATGGCAATGAAGAGAAGAAATATTAGGTGGATAACCAAGAAGCAGTAAAAATAATATTTAAAAAGTATAGTTTCTATTATATATAATAAAAAGAGGTAAAAAATGAATACAAAAAATGTTATTATAAGTTTAGTATTCCTTGCGATTGGAGTATATCTTATTTATTTTGGATTCACAAGGCCGTGTGATCTTGGCCCAATGACTCAGACTTCTGAAGGACAAGAAATAGTTATTGAACAACCAGAACAATTAGGAAGATTAATTTGTATGTCTACAGATTATTTTTCTCTTATTGCAGTATTGATAGGAACTGCTATGATTTTCCCAGGAGTTTCTGGATTATATAGGAGTCTTACAATAGAGAGTTTTGATATAAAAGCAAAAAAGAATATAAGAAATAAAAAATATAAAAGATAAATTTATTTACAAATTATTTCTGATTTATTTTCTCTCGGATCTTCCCAATTTGGATTATGTTGGATAGATGCTCCTGTTATAGGAGTCATTTCTGTTAATTCAGAATTTAAACAAGTAACTTCATAGTCTTGGCAGAAATTATCTTCATTACAAATTGCTTTAGTATAAGTATATCTATCTTGAATTGCTTGTCCTGTTGATTTTTGTTTAGCTAGTAAAAACCCTATACTTACAATTAACAGCATTAGTGTAATTATCAGTGCTATTTCAATTTGTTTTCTCATACATTTACACTAGCTTTAGTTTTTATAAATCTTTCTATGTTTGTCACTATATAGTTGTAATCTTTTTATATTTTAAATAAAATATTTATTTTTGAAAAATAGAGAGATAAATCAAAAAAAGGACTTTTAAGCCCTAAAAAGCCATAAATTTGAGAGCAAGCTTTTTAAACTAATTTTCATTTAAAGTATTAGAATTTTAAAAAAATTCGAATTAAATTATAAAAAATCTTAAAAATAACTAAAAAATGGCTTCAAAAGGAGACTATAAAGCTGAATCAATTACTGTTTTAGAAGGATTAGAGGCTGTAAGAAAGCGTCCTGCAATGTATATTGGAAGCACAGGAAAAGATGGGTTGCATCACCTTGTTTATGAAGTTGTTGATAACTCTGTTGATGAAGCTCTTGCAGGATATTGCACTTTAATCCAGGTTTCTATAAACAAGGATGGAAGTGTTACAGTAGAAGATAATGGAAGGGGCATCCCAGTTGACATTCATCCGCAATTTAAGGTTCCTGCAGTAGAGATTGCTTTAACTAAACTTCATGCTGGTGGAAAATTTGATAAAAAATCTTATGTAATTTCTGGAGGATTGCACGGGGTTGGAGTGTCGTGTGTAAATGCTCTTTCAAAAAAATTAATTGTGGAAGTAAAAAGAGATGGAAAGATTCATCAGCAAGAATATTGTAGGGGAAAACCCCAAGGAAAATTAAAAGTTGTTGGAAAATGCGAGGAAAATGACACTGGAACTAAAATTATATTTTGGCCAGATGAACAAATTTTTTCTGCTACTGCTTTTGATGAAAAAATTTTAGAAACCAGATTTAATGAAATTGCTTATCTAAATGCTGGATTAAAAATTAAATTATCTGATGATATAAAAGGCAAAAAACAGGAATTCTATGCAGCTGGAGGATTAATTGAATTCGTGAAATGGATTAATAGAAGCAAGGAAGTTTTGCATCCTAAACCAGTTTATTTTAAAAGAACAGTTAAAGATATGATTATTGAAGTTGCAATTCAGTATAATGGAGGATATCAGGAAAATATTTTTGGTTTTGTGAATACCATTAATACTGTTGAAGGAGGAACCCATGTTTCTGGGTATAAAACTGCCCTTACTAGAGTTATTAATGACTATGCAAAAAAAACAAATATGCTTAAGAATGAAACTTTTACAGGAGATGATGTAAGAGAAGGAAATACAACAGTAATTAGCCTTAAAATTTCAGAGCCTCAATTTGAAGGACAGACTAAAACAAAACTTGGAAATTCTGATGTAAAAGGTTTTGTTGATTCAATTGTAACTTCTGCTTTATCTGAATTTTTTGAAGAAAATCCTATAATTGCAAAGAAGATAACACTAAAGGCTTTAGATTCTGCAAAAGCAAGACTTGCTGCTAAAAGAGCTAAGGATTTAGTAAGAAGAAAGAGTGCATTTTCATTAGGGGGATTGCCAGGAAAACTTGCAGACTGCTCAAATAAAAAAGCAGATGACACAGAATTATATATTGTTGAAGGAAATTCAGCAGGAGGATGTTTTTCAGGAGATACAAAGATTGCATTATTAGATGGGAGAGATATTTCTTTTATTGATTTAGTAAAAGAAGATAGAGAAGGAAAGAAAAACTTTTGTTATACTATAAAAGAAAATAATAGCATCGGAGTTGCTGAAATTAAAAATCCTAGAGTAACTAAAAAAAATGCTCAAGTTATTAAAATTACTTTAGATAATAATGAGGAAATTATATGTACCCCAGATCATAAATTCATGTTAAGAGATGGCTCATATAAAGAGGCTGAAAAATTGACTAAACAAGATTCTCTTATGCCATTACATAAAAGAATTTCTAAAATTGGTGGAAGAATCACTATTGATGGTTATGAAATGGTTTGGGATCAAAATATGGTTGAAACTGTTAAAAATTATAATCATAAGATAAAGAGCATAGAGAGATTAAACCAAAAAATAGACGTCTATGATGTTGAAATACCTAAAACCCATAATTTTGCATTAGCTTCAGGCATTTTTGTCCACAATAGTGCAAAGCAATCAAGAAATAAAGAGATACAGGCAATACTCCCGCTTAGAGGTAAGATACTGAATGTTGAAAAATCAAATCCTGCAAAAGCATTTGCAAGCGAGGAAATTGCAAATCTTATTACTGCAATTGGAACTGGAGTTGGAGAACAATTTGATTTAAGTAGATTAAGATATAGCAAAATTATTCTTATGGCAGATGCAGACGTTGATGGTGAGCATATTACAACTTTATTACTTACATTTTTTTATAGATTCATGCCTAAGATTATTGAAAATGGAAATCTGTATGTTGCAATGCCTCCATTATATAGGGTTAGAAAAAAATCAGATCATTATGTTCATAGTGAAGAAGAACTTAAAAGATTAACAGAAAAATTAGGAACTGCGAGTGTTACAAGATTCAAAGGATTAGGAGAGATGAGTGTTCAGCAGTTATGGGATACAACTATGAATCCTAAGACACGAAAAATAAAAAAGATTTACATTGAAGATGCTTTAGAAGCAGACCAGACATTTTCAATGCTTATGGGTGATAATGTTCAAGCTCGTAAAGAGTTTATAGAAGAAAATGCTCACGAAGCAGAGCTGGATGTATAAAATGAAAGATAAAAAAGGAAAATTAGCAACACCTGAATGGATACTAAAAGGATATGATTCTGAAGATGAGTATCTAAAAAAAACAGGAAAAGTAGTTAAAAAGAAAACTGGAAAGACATTCAAGATAAGAAGGTGTCCAGAGTGCGGAAGTGATAATGTTGGAGTTATACTTGGAGGAGAAGAAGGAAAAGGAACAAGAGGATGGGAGTGTCATTCCTGCAAATGGAGAGGAAAAAATATTACTGAAGAAGAAGTAGATGAAGACAAATTCATGAAATATTTAGATGAAAAAGGAGAGGAAGTTGCATGAGTGAAGAAATAAAAGAAGAAGAAAAAGAAGAACCAAGATCAGAGAAGGGAGTAATACAGACCGAGATTTCAACAGAAATGAAGAAGTCTTATCTTGATTATGCAATGTCTGTAATAGTTTCAAGAGCTATTCCAAGTATTGAAGATGGACTTAAACCAGTACAGAGAAGAATTCTTTATTCAATGAATTTAATGGGATTAAAGCCAAATACTCAGACAAAAAAATCTGCTAGAATTGTGGGAGATGTTATAGGTAAGTATCATCCTCACGGAGACCAGGCTGTTTATGATACTATGGTTAGAATGGCTCAGACTTTTTCATTAAGATACCCTCTTGTATATGGACAGGGTAACTTTGGAAGTGTAGATGGTGATGACCCTGCTGCAATGAGGTATACTGAAGCAAAATTAATGCCAATTTCAACTGAACTGCTTCAAGATATTGATAAAGATACTGTTGAGTTTGCTCCAAATTATGATGCTTCGCTTAAAGAGCCATTGCTTCTTCCTGCAAAACTTCCTAATTTAATTATTAATGGTGCAACAGGAATAGCAGTTGGAATGTCTACAAACATACCTCCTCATAATTTAACAGAGATTTGTGAGGCAATAATAGCATATATTAAAAATAATAATATTACAATTGACCAGCTTTTAGAAATTGTTAAGGGACCTGATTTTCCTACTGGTGGGAGTGTTACAGGGGATATGGGAGAGCTTTACAAGACTGGAAAAGGAAAAATCCTAATTCGAGGAAAAATTACAACAGAGATTGTAAGAAAAAAAGAAGCAGTTGTAATTACTGAGATTCCTTACATGCTGAATAAATCTTCATTAATAACTCAAATTGCAGAGCTTGTACGAGATAAAAAGATAAAAGATGTTTCAGATTTACGAGATGAATCTTCAAAAGGTAAGATAAGAATTGTTTTAGAATTAAGAAAAGAAGCAAATCCGAAATTTGTAATTAATCAATTATATAAATATACAAGACTTCAGGATTCTTTTGGTGTTAATATACTTGCACTTGTTGGAAAACAGCCTAAAGTGTTTAATTTAAAAGAGATTCTTGAGGAGTATGTTAAGCATAGAAAAATAATTATTACTAATCGTTCTAAATTTGAATTAAAAAAAGCAAAAGAAAGACTTGAGATTGTTGAAGGACTTTTAGTTGCTCTTGGAAAAATAGATGAAATTATTACAGCAATTAAAAAATCTAAATCTGCAACAGAAGCACTTGAGAATCTTGTAGTTAAATTTAAGTTCTCAAAAAGACAGGCTCAGGCAATTCTAGAGACTAAATTACAGCAATTAACTTCTCTTGAAAGAGATAAATTAAAAAAAGAGCAGGAAGATTTAAAGAAACTTATTTCTGAACTTGAAAAGATTTTAGGAGATATAAAAGAAGTATTAAAAATTATAGTAAAAGAAATTACTGAAATTAAAAACAAGTATGGTGATGAGAGAAAAACAAGTGTATTGCGTTCAATAAAAGAGATTAATGAAAAAGACTTGATTCAGAAGACAGATGTTGTTGTTACAATAACTGAAAAAGGATACTGCAAGAGAATGGATATTAAGACATATAAGGAGCAAAAAAGAGGGGGAAAAGGAGTTATTGGAAGTGGATTAGCAACAGGAGATTTTGTAAAGCAGTTAATCACGTGTTCAACTCATGATTATTTAATGTTCTTTACTTCAAGGGGAAGAGTTTTGTGGCTTAAAGCTTATGATATTCCTGCTGCAGAGAGATACAGCAAAGGAAAAGCAACAATTAATCTCTTAAGTCTAAGCAATGAAAGAGTTGCAAGAGTGATATCTGTTAAAGATTTTAATGGATACTTATTTATGGCTACAAGGCTTGGAATTGTTAAGAGGATATCTTTAAACAACTTTTCAAACCCAAGAGCCTCTGGAATAAAGGCAATTAATTTGCCAGCTGATAATTCTGATGAACTTATTGGAGTAGAGGTTGTTGGAGAAAAACAAGAAGTATTGCTAGCAACTAAAAAAGGAAAGGCAATTAGATTTGACAGCCAGGATGTAAGGCCTATGGGAAGAGCAAGTTATGGAGTTACTGGAATAAAATTAGATAAAGATGACTCTGTTGTTAGTCTTGAAATTTTAGATACTGCTGCAATTTTAAGTATTACTGAAAAAGGTTATGGGAAGAGAACTGCTGTTAGTGATTATAGGAAGACAGCACGAGCTGGAAAAGGTGTAATAAATTTAAAGATTAGCAGCAAAACAGGGAACATGATTAATACAGTTTCTGTAAATGATAGTGATAGCATAATAATAACAACTGCAAAAGGAATGGTTATTAGGACTTCTCTTGATAATATCAGAGTAATGGGAAGAGCTACGCAAGGGGTTAGAGTTGTAAAGCTTCAGGAAGGAGATACTGTAACAGATATTGTGAAAGTTCTTGAGACTCAAGAAGTTAGTGAAGAATAAGTAACTTTAAATAAAAAGATTTCTTAAAATACTAATGGTATTGAGAGATATTTGGGAATTCTTAAACAAACCATTATTTTTGCCTAAAATAGTCAAAGAAGATTTAGCACTAAATTCAGAAGCATATGAAGAATTAGAAATGCAATATGATAATTTAGAAAGTGAATTCATTAAATTAGGGAAAAGAGAGAACAGAGTATCTGGAGACCAACAGAAATTATTATTAAATTTGATAAAATTAAAAGATGAATTATCTAGTGAAAGAAATAAAAGTTCTAAATTAGAAAAAGATTTGCAAGAGGCAAGTCCACTAATAGAATTAGGAAGACATATCCAAGAGGAATCCCCTTATCTTATAATAAATATAGATGAAAATGGCTTCATTAGAGATTTAAATCCCAGTGCAAAATCCTGTATTTCTTATAAAGGAGAAGTAATTGGGAAAAAACCAAGCCAAATCTTAAAAATAGATGATGAAACCCTTAAAAGAGATATGTTTTTTTGGAATTATCTTTTAGCATTTGAAAAACATGCCAAAGAGTTGGCACAAGGAGATATACCCTTTCCACATAATATATTTAAAATAGGAGATTATACATTTAGGATTGATGGTTATATTAATTCATCTGAAACTAACATGACTTCAAGATTTACAGGAGGAAGTGTGATTTTAACTCCAAGAATAGAAGCAAAGAGTTTTTTTGATAAAAAATGGATTAGCTGGACAAATCCTTTTGTTATAAAAGGGGAGGTTGATTCAAGTAATATTTTAGGAGTAGTTTATCACCCAATAGAGCAGTATGGAAGGGATATTAATTATATTGATTTTAGACAAGCTAAAGTTAATACAAATGCTCTTTCTACTCTCGCTAAACTTTATAAAATATTTAAATCTCAGGGAAGAGAGTTTCAAATTAAGGGGTTTCCAGATGAACAAATTAGATTATTATTGTCCTTAGGGGTAAATATAGAAGACATTAAGGGAGCAAAAGGAATAGAAGGTATTAGAATTAAAAATCCTAGTCCTCAAGGAACTAATCCTTAATATATTTAGAGACAGTAGGATATTTTTTTAAATCCATTTGTTCAGGTTCTTTTTTAACATTTTCTTCAGAAGTATTCCACTCTGGGCACATTTGCTTGTATTCACACCAGTCACATAATTTTCCATTATTTGAAGGAAAGTTTGTTGTAGATTCTATTTTTTTTATTAATTCAAGTGTTTCTTGCTTTAATTTTTGTAATTGTTCATTTGTTCTTTTAGAACAGATTTTTTTATTATGCGCTAGATAGTGCCAGATAAGACAGACTTCTTCAGTGTTAAACATTTCTTTTATTGCAATTGCATAGAGTGCTAATTGCCTGTCTGAATCTACTTTTTCCTGGGTTGGAAGAGAATTTGCTGTTTTATAATCATGGATTTCATATTCCCCTGTTTGAAGATTTTTGACTAACCTATCGATAAATCCTACTATTTCATACTCTCCTGATTCATCAAGAGCAATTCGTATTTCTTTTTCAAGCTCAATTGTTCCATCTTGAAATGGTTGATGTTTTGTATAATAATCAATAAGAAACTGAATTCCTTTGTCAAAGTAATCTTTTTGGGTTAAGGACTGATTTACAATTATCATGCTTGATTTATAGTCTTTTTTCCATATGTCAGAATAATAAACAATTGTATCATCAAGAGTTGGAATATTTCCTTCTTTTACTTGATTGTAAACCCATTCTAAAATATTATGAACACAACTTCCAAGATGAGTTTCTATTGTTTTTTCAACTTCAGGAAAAATCTTATCTATATAACGATACTTGAACTTTAATGGACATTGCTCAAAAGTGCTTAATCTAGAGTTGGAATATGTTTTTACCATTATTTCAAAAAAGAATCAGATTATATAAATTTTATTGAATAAAAATACACAGAAATATATAAATTATAAATAAAAAAATAAAAATTATCTTTGAAAAGATGATTTAGAATCTCTTTTCTTTTCTATAGCATTCTTGGCAAAATACTGGTTTTCCTTCAGTTGGTTTGAAAGGAACTTCGCATTCTTTTCCACACTTTGTACAAGTTGCCTTATGCATTGTTCTTGGACCATCAAAATCTCTTCTTGGTCCTCTTGAACCAAAATCTCTTCTAGGTCCTCTATTGAAATCTCCCATTAGTTAATCCTCCGTATTATAACATAAAGAAACAGCGAGTTGCTTTATATTATTCTATCATTTACTGAGAAATTGAGGTTTTATAAAGCTTGGCATTGCTTTTTTGTTAAAATTATTATCATAGAAATTCTTATAAAATCGCATCTCATGCTGAAATTATGGATGAAAGAAACTATTACAGGGAGTTTAAGACATCTTTTTTAGGAAGGATTAAGGCTAGATTAGGGGGGAGGATCCCTCAGATATCTGCTAATATATTAAGAAGAAAAAGTATTTTGGAAATGCTATGTCAAGATGGAATATTTGAAATGGTTAAAAAGGGTAAATTAAAAAATATTCTTTCTAAATTAAGTTCCCCCAACCAATTAGTCTCCAGTGGTTGTTGATATTTCTTGCCATTCCAACATTATCTCCTGTAATTGCAATTATAGGAATTTTTAATAAAATCTCAATTTCATTATTCTTTATTTTCTCTACTTTTCCAACAGTTGTTGTTGTATTAACACTAAGCATGAGGATTTCTCCGGTTTTTAATGGTTCAACTTTTTGATGCTCTGTAGTCCCAAATACCTTCTCAAATAAACTGTATTTTAACTTTATCTTGTAAGTTATCTCCGGAAGCTCTCCTCTTTTTGATACTAGGCATCCTGTTAATGAATCTGTTTTTGTGAGGATTGGGTCAAGTTCTGTTTCAATTGAAATACTTGTTCCTGGTTTAATTTCCTTTACAGAATTATTTCCTTTGTGAAGAGAAATAATTTTTGTAGTAAGAGTCTGGTAAATCTGTTCATTGTGTTTTTTAGTTGTTAAACCTGGTTTTATTTCAATTTCATCTCCAATTTTAAGAGTTCCTTTTTTTAAGAGTCCTCCTAAAATCCCTCCATGCAAATCCTTAACTTTTTCTCCTGGATAGTTTATATCAAAACTTCTTGCAACTAGGAAGATTGGAACAGATTCTTTGTCTCTTTTAGGAATTTCTATTTTTGTTAATTCTTCTAATATTTTATCTATATTAATTCCTTGCTGAGCAGAGACTGGGATTATCAGAGAATTTTCTGCAATTGTTCCTTTTACAAATTTTTTAATATCTTGGTAATTTTTTAAGGCTTGTTCTTGGCTGACTAAGTCAATTTTATTTTGCACAATTATAATATTTTTGATATTCTTTGCCTGAAGAGCTAAGAAATGCTCCATTGTCTGAGGTTTGATTCCTTCATTTGCAGCTACTACCAGTATTGCAGCATCAATTATTGCAGCACCAGAAAGCATTGTTGCCATAAGCATCTCGTGCCCAGGAGCGTCAATAAAACTGACATATCTGATAGGAGTGCCTTTTCCCTCTATATTATAACCTTTTTTGTCTTTAGAAATTGTAGCTTCTGCATAACCTAATTTTATTGTAATTCCTCTCTTTAATTCTTCTGAGTGAGTATCTGCAAATTTTCCAGTGAGCTTGCTAAGAAGAGTTGTTTTTCCATGGTCAATATGCCCCACAACACCAACATTCATTTCAGGAAGTTCTTTCGAAGTTTTATCTTCTTTATTTTCTTTAGTCATGTATTTTCAAGAAAAAGTTTATTATTAAAGGTTTTTATTCCTTATTCTACTTGCTCTTCTGCTTTAGGAGGAAGCTTTTCTTTTGGTTCTTGTTCAGGATTAGCTAATTCAGCTTTTTGTTCTTTTTGCTGCGGGCTTTCAACTACTGATTCTGCTTGTTCTTGAGCAGGCGGAGCTTCTATTTTGTTTTGTTCTGGGAAAATTTCTGACAGTTTCTTGCTTCCTTGTTTAATTACAGCAGTATTAATTTGAGAAATTGCCTCAGATATAATTTTTCCTCTCACTGTTTTTCTCATTCTTAATCCTTTTATTGGAGCCTTTCCTTTTTTTGTAAGTCCTTTTGGACGCTTGTGCAAACCTTTTCCATAAGTTAAAAGAACTTTTTTTAATCCAATTCCTTCTACTTCTTCCATAGAAGCAAATCCTGATAAATCACTTGTACCAGTAATTTTTAATTCATATCCTGCTAAATCTGGAGAGATTTCTTCTCCTTTAATAACATCTCCAAGCTGTTTCTGAATTAATCCTAAAGCTTCTGCTTCTAGCTTGTAGGTTTTTCCGTCTTTTGTTGAGATATTAAACTTGAACATAGTTATGTATTGAAATTTTGGTTTATAAAGTTTCTCTTGGGAAGTTTATAGCTAAAAGTCTTCTTTTATTTTTTGTCTATATATTTAAAAACAAATAGTTTTAAGAAAGATAATGGGACTCACACAAACACTAGGAAAGTGGTATGATATATTAATTGGAAGAGACAAATTTAAGTATAAAAGTGCGCAAGAGGCATTTGAAGACTGGGATAAAAAATCAAGAGATTTAATAAAAAATGCTCAAGAAGCATATAGTCCTGATTCAGATTATAATCCTTTGTTTTATGCTTACACATCTCAAATAATGAGGAATTATATGGATATTGTTAGTAACATGCCCCCTCAAGACAGAGATATGTTTGATAAGATGATTAGAAAAAAAGGCGTGGAAATACTTGTTGAAGATGAAAATCTAGATATAATGTTGGCTGATTAAATTCCCCATTCAGGCTTGATTTTTCGTTTTATGTCAGCAATTTCCTGAAGAGCCTTGATTTCTGACTGAGTTAGTAAATCTTTATTTTTCTTAAATGTCCTGAACTGGCTTTCAGAAAGTTCAGAGAATAAGAATTTTCTATCTTTTACTTGCCTTTCAAAATTAACCCCTGGAAGAGATACTGCTACTTCCATTCCTTCTGTAGCTTCTTTAACTGAGGCTTTGTCTAACTGAATATTTTTTAATCGCCCTACTTTTTCTCCTGTTTCATCAATTAAAGTAAGTTCTGGCCTGATTTTTCCAGCATTAATTCTTACTCCAAAGATTGCTGGCTTTGTATTTCTAAACACATACTGATGAAGAATCTCTGCTTTCCCAATAGTTGCTAATTCCATTAATCTTCTTTTTTCAATTTCTTTTGATTTTTCCTTTCTGTATAAAACTAAATCGTCAATTAATTTGTAGATAACATCATTAGTTATTACTTTTACATTTTTTTGAATTTCTTTTGCTTCTTCATCCATATTAACATTAAATCCAATAATTACTGCATCAAGCTCATTTATATCAAGATTTGCTTTTGCCGAAGTTAAATCTATTTTATTTATGCTTCCTATTCCTGCTTTTACAACAGGCACATGATTTTCTTTTAGTAATACAAGCAGTGCTTCAAGGCTTCCTAGTGAATCTGCCTTGGCAATTATTCCTTGCTTTTGAGTTTTTATGTTTTCTGAAATCTCTTTTTTGAATTTCTTTTTTATTTTATCTAGATTTCCTTTGAATACTTCAAAAGGCATTCCTGGAAGAATTCCTGCCTTTTCAATTAACTGCATTCTTAATCCAGTTGAAGCTTTTACTTTTTCTTTTGGCTTAAATTTAGCGCATAATGGCTCTATTTCTTCAAGAATTCTTATCTTAGTTATAATTGGTTCTCCTTCTAGATTTGAGATTGCAATTTCCTGTTCTTTTGAGAGTTCTCCGTCATAAAGAATTGCTTCATTATAGTGAATTGTTTTAATTGTCTTTACTTCAAGCATTACTCCTTTTGCATCTTTTCCTAATTCTAATCTATTTGCAAGATATTTCTGGCTTAAACCACAAAGCATTGTTATTAGTTCTTGTATTCCTTCTTTTGTACGAGCAGATACTGGAACTAGTGCTATTTTTTTTGTGAAATCTTCTATATTATAAAATAAATCTGCATCAAACCCGTAGCTGTTTAAAGAACCTATTAGTGTCATGTATCTTTCTTGAAAGACTTGATTAACATGCGGAGGCTGAGATTCAATGCTTTCTCTTATTCCCGAATCTTTTTTAGTTCTCCACCCAGAGATATTATCTATTTTATTCATTGCAATTACAAAAGGAGTTTTATTTAATTTTAGAATCTGTATTACTTCTGCTGTCTGAGGCTTGATTCCTTCATTTATATCAATAACTAAAACTGCTAGGTCAGCAAGAGCTCCCCCTCTTTTTCTAAGATTAGTAAATGCTGCATGTCCGGGAGTGTCTATAAATAAGAAACCTGGGATATTTAATTTAATCCCTGATTTTTCTATTAATGGGAAAGCTGTTTTTAGTTTGTTTATAGGATACATTGTAAAGGAAATCTTTTGAGTTATTCCTCCTGCTTCAGCTTCCTGGACACAGCTACCCCTAATAGCATCAAGGATAGATGTTTTTCCATGGTCTACGTGCCCGCAGACAGTCACTATTGGTTGACGAATATTTGCCATGATTAAGAATGATTAAAGTAGGTTAAAAAGATTTCTAAAGGCATAAAAAAATAGGAGGTTAAAACCGAAGTCCGAACCTCCAATACTTGACCGAAGTCAAGCATATCTAACCGAAGTTAGACAATTTCCATAAGAATTCAGCTTTTTTAAGTGTTTCTTACTATGTTTAAATTAATACAAATGAAAGATAATTGCCAGGCTGTTCAAAGCATTTAAAAATAAACAATTAATTAAATTTTTATGAAAACACTTAATGAATTAAATGAATTCTATGACTTAGAATTAGACAAAGTAATTGCAAATATAAAGAAAAACAACGCCAAGCTTGTTTTATTGCAGTTTCCAGATGGATTAAAATTATATGCAACTGCTGTTGTTGATTATTTAAGAGAACAGACTAAAGGCAAGGTTGAGTTTATTATATGGATGGAATCTTGTTTTGGTGCTTGCGATACACCTATTTTAGGAAAAGAGCTGGAGAAAAAGATTGACTTAATCATTCAATTCGGGCATAATGAACTTTTACCTTCTTATTAACCCCAAATTCTAGAGAAAGCTTGAGGAGAGACACCCTGATAAGGAACTACCTCTACTTCTCCGTCTTTGAATATCCCATTAGCTATTGGGTCTGGATAATCTCCCAGATAAATTACTTTTGCTATTCCTGACTGGCTTATTGTTTTTGCACAATAGGAGCATGGATGTGCTGTTGCATGCATTTTTGCTCCAAGAACTCTTGCTCCAATCATGCCTGCATTTAAAATTGCGTTTTCTTCTGCATGAACTGCTCTGCAAATTTCCTGCCTTTGCCCTGAAGGAATATTCAGTTGAGTTCTCAAGCATCCAACTTCATCGCAATGAGGTGCTCCTCTTGCTGGGCCATTATAACCTGAAGAAATAGGAATATTATTAAGACGCTTGTCATCATTGACTGTGCTTATTACTGCTCCAACTTTTCTTCTTAGACATTTGGAACGATAGCTCCACTCCCATGCCTGCCTCATGAACATTTCATTAAAGCTTGGACGCCTCCTTTTATCAGCAGGAAATAGGGTTAGAAAAGAATCTGGAGCAAAAGAAAAACTATTTTGCAAATCTTCAAGTGTTCTAGTATTTTGCACAAAATAATCTGCTTCTTGCATGCATTGGTAAGTTTGCTGTCCTGATTTTTCTTCTCCTTTTCCCAAATCTCTTTCATCCATTGCAAGAAATTCTTCCCAAGTTTTAGGGTCACTTGGTCTTCCTCTTCCCTTTAGTCTTTGGAATCTAATTTCCCTTGGAGCATCAACTGAAACAAGATAAAAGTCAGGAGCATTTTTTCTTAAAAATGCAATTTCTCCCAGGTTTCTAATGCCATCAATAACTGCACAATCATCAGTTCTAATCCTTTCAAGAGTTCTTCTTGCAAGTATGTCTAATCCATACTTATCTCTCAAGTCATTGCCAATATCTTGCAATTCTTTTGTTGTGTATTTATCATCGCCTCTTCTTTTTTCAGCTTCTTCTCTTACTCTATCTGATGTAGAGGAATAAAAAAATCCTCTTTCCTTTAACAAATCTGCAATTTTTTGTTTTCCAGAAGCTTTAGTTCCTGTTAGTCCAATAATCATAAAAAATAAAGCAAGAATTCTTTTTTAAGGATTTATGTTTAGAGAAATATACTTACAACCATCCTAAAAGAAGGAATAATCCAACTAAGAATAATAATATTCCAGCAATTAAATGCAGTCTTCTGATGTTTCTTTCCTTCCATCCAGAGACATCCTGAACCTTGGAAAATCCCCAGTAGACTAATCCAACAATTGCTGCCATTGGAAGGATAAACAAGAAATTATAATATAATAACCATGGGAGAGCTTTTAAAAAACCAAGTTCAGATAAAAGTCCAGAAGCAATGATATATGGGCCGATTGTGCAAGGTAATAAAAAGACAGTGACTAAAAATCCTATGAAAAAGGCTCCTAATGGAGAAGTAATTTTATTTGCTGTTAATTTTGCATAAGGACGCATTTGCATTGGCATCTCAGTTGCAACTCCTCCTGGTTCATAATAAAAATAATCCTTAACATTTAATGCTCCGAGAATCATGGCAAAGATTGCCAATCCTTTGTAAACAAATCCAGAGTTTTCTCTCATAAACTGAGCAAAAGCAGTAAAGAACTGAATTATTACTGCTCCATAAAACAAATATCCAATATAAACAGCTACAATAAATGCTAAGCCAGCATATAAAACTCTTCTTTTTTTCTCTGGATTATGAATTAATATAGAAACCAAAACCATTGTAAGAACTGCAATAGCACATGGATTAACTGAATCTGCCAGTGCCAAAGCAGTTATCCTTAGAAAATTTACACCGTCAAAAATTGGAGTCATTTTATTTTCTTAGCAACCTGCAAGCTCTTTTAATTGTTCTACTGAACGAGCACCAACATACTTTTCTCCTTTTATTATCCAAGTTGGAGTTGCTCTGATTTCTTCTTGGATACATTTGTCCTGCTCAAAAAAGCAGTCAACAACATTAAGATATTTGTAATTTTCTCCAAATAAATCTTCTTGATATTTGCAGGCATGACAGCCTAATTGAGTATACAAAACAGAATTTTCACCTATGCATTGAGCTATCTCCTCTGAGGTTTCTGGATGAGAACGAGTTAAGACAATTACTGCAAGGAGTATTACTGCTAGAATTACTGCAAAAGTAATCAGACTGCTTTTTTTCATTTATAAGAATAGTAAAATCTTTTTTTAAATGTTTTGAAGCAACTGGTTTCAGTAGTCTGGAAGCTCTTCTTGTCCTGCTTTTTCAGGCTCTTCTGCTTTAACTTCTTCTTTCATGTCACTATCTGATATTGAATCAATCATTTGCTTAAACTTTGGGAATTCAGATGCTGGGATTCTAACTCCTGCTTTTGTGAATCCTGTATATCTCTCAGAAGTCACAAACTCACGAATTGTTAATCCTCGCTTTCCTCCAAAGTCATCAATTCTTACTACAATATCCGCAGTAGGGTTTTTTGTTATCTTTCCTAAATCTTTTTCCATGATTGATAATTAGATAAGGATTATTTAAAGTTTGTGATATTTGTTATCACCTCTTTTGATGAGAATTAGTAGTTTACTTGCAATTAAGTTAAACAATGCTTAGAAAATTTTTATCTTAATAAAATTCCGAGGAGAATAATCATGATAAAATCTGATTATGATTTATCAATTGAACTTAAATTAAACTTGCTTTAATGATTTTAATTTCTTTAATAGGTCTATTTTGAGAATCTGTTTCAACTTCTGCAATGCTATCCACTATATCCATTCCTTCAATTACTTCTCCGAATACAGGATGCTTTGAATCTAAGTAATTATTATCAACAAGATTTATGAAAAACTGGCTTCCGCCTGTATTAGGGCCTGCATTTGCCATTGAAATTGTTCCTCTTGAATTAGGATGAATTGGACTTGCAAATTCATCTTTTATTTTATATCCCGGGCCTCCACTTCCTGTTCCTGTTGGGTCTCCACCCTGAATCATAAACCCGTTAATAACTCTGTGAAAAATAATCCCATCATAAAATCCTTGTTCAACTAATTTTTTAAAATTTCCAGCTGTGATTGGCATATCAGAATATAGTTCAATTGTAATATCCCCCATATTTGTTTCAAGCAAAATTCGTGTTGAATTTGATTTCATCTTATAGTAAATTCCTATTGATGTTAAAACTAAAAAAAGAATTATTATAAATGTTAGTATTTTCTTGTTCATATTTTGGAAAAGAAATTTTGGTTTAAAAAACTATAGGTAAATAAATTGATGCTTGTGCTTTATTCTAACCCATGGATTAAAGTGAGTTAGTTTTTTGTTATTTCTTTTTCCTTTAAATACAAATTCTTCTACTCTCATATTGTCAAATAAAAAATCCTTATAATGAGTGTCATACAAATCCTCTACAAAATACAATCCTTTTTTTAGATTATCAAACATTAGTGTGAATAATCCTGCGCAGATTCCAGTTATTACCTGAATATAGGTTGCATTTGTTCCTATGCTTGAAACATTAGGCATTTTATTAAAATAATAAACATCCTTGTCTGGATATTTTAAAAGCACCCCAATATTATCGCAGCCGTCGAGTGTATCATGCGTGTTGTCTGCAAGAGGCAAATCATGAATAGTAATTTTCTTTTTTTTATTATAGAGTTTCATTAAAGCTTCAGTTGTCTTCATATTAATTGCATAAATATATCTTGAGGGAATGTCATATTTCTCTGACATTGAAATCATTTCTTCATGAACAACGAGAAAACCTTTGGGATATTTGTGGAGTTTCATTATTGGCTTTAAGATTGGAGTCATGTCTGTTTTTCCCACAAGAGCATTGTGATTAAATTCAAATGCTTTATCTTTTCCCTTCATTAATCCAGCAGGGTCATTTACAACTTCTTCAAGAAACTCATGAGGAGACCAGGTCATCATGATATGCCATTTTCTTGCTATTTGAGAGCTGTCATATTCAAATTCTATTATTTCTTTTGGTTTTCCAAATTTTTTCATTCCATAAACTGTCCACATATTTACAACTCCAGGATTCATGCCAGTGCAAAGAAGATGAGCTGCATTTTTGTATTTGTTTCTGTTTTTGTAAGTATTAAGCATTAATTCAGTGACTGTCTTGCCATCTTGATTCATGCCTGTATTTATGCAGCTTATTCCTGCTTTGTCTGTTGCTTCTATTATTGGCACTGACTTATAGTCAGTAATATCCAAAACAATATCTACTTTTTCTTTTTTTAATATATCAATGTATTCTTTTTCTTTTTCAGGAAGAATTAATTCCTTGTGAATGAACTTGTAATTTAATGACTTGTGGTCTATGTAATGGTCAGACAAGACTTTTTTTCTCTTGTCAAGGAGAATTAATTTATCAAAGAAATCCCTGTGATGCACAAGATAATGAAGCAGTGCATTTGCAACTCCTCCAGATGCTCCAAGTATAAGCAGATTTGGTTTCCTCTTTTTCATAATAAAATAAGGAAATTGTTATTTAAAAATTTGATGATATAATTGAATTTTTATTTTGTGACGCCTGCACCAGGAATCGAACCTGGGGGCCCAAAGGGTCATGCTTTCCAAGCATGTGCAATACCATTATGCGATGCAGGCATGAAAAAGTATATAAGAAGTGGCTTATTAAGTTTATCATGGGATTAGAAAAAGATGCAGCCCAGATATTAATTCTTCCTTCATGTGGAAATCCAGAAGATTTTAATGAAGAACAAGAGAAATTAGGGATAAGAAATTGCACATTTAAAGGAGAGTGTCATTATAAAACACATGTTCCGATTTATATGAATGATATTTGTACTTATAAAATGGATTTTGAAGAATCAAATCATTAATCTTTTATGATGAGAAATCAGAGAGATAAATAAGGTTTGACAATCTCAAAAACTTCTTGATGAATATCATCTATGCTTCTAATTTTTCCATTAGGAGCACAGTTAATTTGTTTCCAATTAAATCTTTTTGCAAGATAAAGATAAGTTTCTTCTGCATTTCTTAGATGCTCTTCATTAGATTCATGGCCATCAGCAGCTTCTGCCCTTGGAAGAGTTCTTGCAACTTCATATGGCATATAAAGAAATATAACTGCATCTGGTTTTGGTAGATCCAATACTCCATACTCAAGGTGGCTTATAAATTCAATTATACCTGCTCTTTGCTCTGGAGTTTTTGCTTTTCCTCCTTGATGCCCCATATTAGATTCAACCCACCTATCTAAGATAAGATGACTTCTAGAGGATAAAATTTCTTCAATTTCTGGAACAGCTGCTAATCTATCTGCTGCATAATATATGCTTGCAACTTCTGGAGGAACTAAATTTGCATCTCCAAACCAGGCTCTATCTCCTGGGCCTAGAATTTTTCCAAGATAACATTGTCCGACAATTCTTCCTGTTGGAGTATGATAACGAGGAAAGCTCATTTTTTGACAATTTAAACCAAGCGCTCTTATTGAGGCTAGAAGATAATCGCTCTGGGTATTTTTGCCTGATTTGTCTGTGCCTTCAAGAACAAATGTTTTTCCACGTGGCATAAGAATTATTTCCTTTGATTATCTACATTCTCTATTTTAGCTTTGATTATGGGCTTTGCTTCGTCAAAAATAGGCTGTGCAAATTCCAAATTCCATGTTCTGTCTTCAAAACTTCTTGAACTAACTTGTGCAACAAAGTTCCCCAAAAAATGATTTAATCTTCTTCCATAAATGTGATATGAATCTGACATGTCCATGAATCTTCCTACTCTAACTGGTTCGTTCCTTAGTTCAGATATTCTCTGAGCCATTTTTTGGATTAAGTGAACAAATGCAAAGTCATTCATGAACGCAGCGTCATAAGCATCTCTGCTTCTAAACCTCATGTTCATATTTAAGTTTAATTCTCCGTTTTCTTCATCTGAGTAAAGGGTTATAGGACATTCTGGATTATCTCTAAGTGCTCTACCCCAAAAAGATTGCAAGCATGCAGGATCGTGAATGTTTAAATCTTCCCAAGGTTTCCAAGTTATCATTTCTGCTCTTCTTGTTATTGGACTTTTTGCTAATGCTTTAGCCATTTCTTCAAACTGATTAATTACCCCATCTAATCCTGGAACATCATATTTGAAAAGTCTTCCATGATAAGTATATTCCCATCTTTCATCATCTGGGTTTTTTTGATCTCTAACCCAATGGTCTTTGATTCCATCACAAACTTCTTGCCTATATTCTTCTAAATCTTCCAGTCCTCCAGGGAATCCTCGATGAATTCTAGGATCTGATAAAGGTTCTACTATTGTAGTAATCATTGTAGCATCTTTTGCAGGTGCTTCAGTATATAATCCAGTTTTCTTATCTTTAGCATCATATTGAGTCCTAACAAATGTTCCATTTTTCCATAGACAAATCATAGAATTTTCCCAAGCTTCTGCAAGATTAGTTCCATTTGCAAAAATTATTGGGATATCTCCTCTCCCCCCAGAATATTGGACTCCTACTTTTCCTTCTTGCTGAAGTCTTTCATACTCTCTATTTATAATAGGATTATCATTTAATCTTGTACATTCCTCAAACCACTCTCTTTCGGTTCTTCCCTCTTCTGCCATAATCAAAAAATACAATCATGATTTATAAACAATTATGTAATTAGAAATATACTTTTAATCTTTCATCTCAATCTTGATATTAACATTTTTAGGGATTCTCATTCTCATTATATGATGAAGAACCTTTTCATTTGCTGGCAAGTCTATAAGTCTTTTATGAATTCTCATCTCAAATCTATCAAAAGTAGCTGTTCCATTCCCACAAGGTGATTTTCTTGTAGTGACTTTTAGTTTTCTTGTAGGAAGAGGAATAGGGCCTGAGATTGCGATGCCTGAACTTATTGCTATTTCCTTAATAGAATTACAAATTTCATTAAGCATGTCAATGTTTGTGCTGTTTAGTTTTATTCTTACTTTTGGCATCTTATAATCCTGGTTTTCTTATACTAACTCTTCATTAGTATACATAACCATTGATTTACCTTAGATTAAATTTCAAGAATAGTTTAAAAACCTTTTTATATGCTTTTTACTAATGAATATAAAGAATAAAGAGGAAAATGATTAATCAATTTATACAATTTGGACTCATCTTGTTAGTTGTCTTTGGAGTCTCGCTTGTAATCCGGCTTTTAAAACAACCATTGATTATAGGATATATAATTTCTGGTATTCTTGTTGGTCCGCTTTTTTTTAATCTTATAAATGGAAGTGAAACAATATCTGTTTTCTCAGAGATGGGGATAGCTTTTTTGTTGTTTATTGTTGGTTTGCATCTATCTCCCAAAGTTATAAAAGAAGTTGGTAAGGTGTCATTAGTTACTGGGTTAGGGCAGATAATATTTACTTCGATAATTGGGTATTTTATAGGAGTTATGCTTGGTTTTTCTGTTATAACTTCTATATACATCGCAATTGCTCTTACTTTTTCTTCTACAATTATAATAATGAAACTCTTGTCAGACAAAGATGCATTGGAAAAACTTTACGGAAAGATTTCTATTGGGTTTTTGCTAGTGCAGGATTTAGCAGCTATATTAATCTTGATTGTAGTTTCTTCTTTATCAAATGGAACAAATGTAAGTAATTTATTTTTCTCAACAATATTAAAAGGGCTTGCTATTGTTGCTCTGCTTATCCCAATTGCATATTATTTTTTGCCTAAGATGGAGGATTTTTTTGCTAAATCTCAAGAATTTTTATTTTTATTTTCATTATCATGGGGATTTGCATTAGCAATGTTATTCCTTTATGCTGGGTTTTCAATTGAAGTAGGAGCATTAATTGCAGGAATTATGCTCTCAATGTCTCCATATAGTTATGAGATTAGTTCAAAATTAAAACCATTAAGGGACTTTTTCATAATCTTCTTTTTCATAATTCTTGGAAGCCAGATGGTATTTGGAGATATTTCTAATTTGATTGTTCCTGCGATAATATTTTCATTGTTTATCCTTATAGGAAATCCATTAATTGTAATGGTATTGATGGGATTATTAGGATACAGTAAAAAAACAGGATTTATGGCAGGGCTTACTGTTGCTCAAATATCTGAGTTTTCATTAATATTAATTGCATTAGGAGTAAGAGTGGGACATCTTTCTAATGAAATACTATCTTTTGTTACTTTAATTGGTTTGATTACAATTGCAGGTTCTACATATATGATAATTTATTCAGACTCAATTTATAATAAGATTTCTAAGTCTTTGTCTATATTTGAGAGAAAAGATATCCAAGAGAAGAAGATTGCAAAAAAGAATTACAAATATATTTTACTTGGGCATAATCGTATTGGATTTTCAATAATTAAAGCATTTTCAAGAATAACAAATAATTTCTTAGTAGTGGATTATAATCCTGAGATAGTAAGAGATTTGAGAAAAATGAGGATAAGGGCAGTATATGGAGATGTTGATGATTCAGAATTTTTAGAAGATATTGGAATTTCAAAGGCATCATTAATTGTTTCTACTGTGCCTGATATAGAAACAAATCACTTAATACTTGATGTATTGAAAAGAAACAAATCTTCTGCAATAAAGATTTTAACTGCAAGGCAAATCTCCGATGCTGTTGAGCTGTATAATTCAGGAGCAGATTATGTTATTCTTCCGCATTTCCTTGGAGGAGAGTATACTGCAAAGTTAATTAGGGGTGCTAAAGACGACAAATCAGTATATGAAAAAGAAAAGATAAAGGAATTAAAAATACTTAAAGAAAGATTCTTAAAAAAGCAGGATCATCCTGAAGTAGAAAAAGATTAATTTATTCTGCTTCATAATTATATTTAAAAAGTAGTAAATTGAATTAATTAAAATGAATAAACTATTTCAAAGAATTTATGATTGGTATGTCTTAAATATAAGACCTCCTGTAACAGATGTTGGATTTTTAGAAGATCCTTTAACAGATGATACATCTTATTTAACTGATGAAGAGATTGAAGCAACCCATAGAGAGGCAGATAGAGCTATGAGCTGGATTGAAAAAAATCTCCAAAGAAGATTGGGATGAAGAATTTAATCTTTTATTCTTCTTCGCCAAATTCAAATATTGAAATTATAAAATCAAGAGCCCTTAATACTACTTCAAGGAATATAATAAACATTAAATAAATGAGTATGCTCCCAAATCCTGAGGGAATATTCTTTATCTGTCCTAAAATTCTTTCAACTGAAAAAAATCCAGGAGCTAGCAATGAAGTTGCAAGAAGTGTAAATGGAATTAGTTTAGCAACATCTTTTGCTAAATCTTCATTATGATAAGAAATCATTCTTATTGCTGCTATTGTTGTTGCAGAAAGTATAAGGACTAAATTTATAGAAACATTTTCAGTAAGAAGGATTAAAAAGATTGTGAAGGACGCAAACCACAAAAAGATTGCAATAGGGATAATAATTATATACTCTAAGAGAAAAAGTGCTCCAGCAAGAAGTTTCTCAAAAAAAGGATGTTTTGATTTATTATATTTGCTGAGATTAAGCTCAATAAGATTCTTTTTCCCAATTGATTGATAAAATTTCCAGACAAAGAGAGCATAAAGAACAATTAATAAAGCAAGTACAAAGAATTTTATAAATAACTGAACAGTTATAGGAACTGCAGAGATAAGAGACTCGTATGCTGCTAATAAAACTTCACCTATTCCTTGAAATACTGCCATAACTACTTGAAGTTGATACTATTTTTAAATCTTTCAATTAATCTTTTTAAAAAAGATTAGCAAAACCAATATTTTTCCACACAAGATTTAAATACAATATTTTACTCTTTGATAGATGATAGATATAAAGCATATCAGGGAAAATCCTGAGCTTGTAAAAAAGAGTGTTAAAGAAAGAGGGTATGAAGTTGATGTTGGAAAGATTATCAAACTTGATACAGAGTGGAGAAAAATAAAATACAAAGAAGATGGATTAAGAAAACAAAGAAATGAGATTTCTCAGAAAATAAATGAATTAAAAAAACAAGGCAAAACAGCTAAAAAAGAGATTGCTGAAGCAAAAAAGATTCCTATTGAGATTGAAAAGCAAGGAGAAAAGAGAAAAAAATTAGAGTTAGAGATATTTAATTTACTTGCTGTAATACCTAATTTTCAAGACAAGAGTGTGCCTGTTGGAGGAGAAGATAAAAATAAAGAGATTAGAAAAGGCGGAAAACTTCCTAAGTTTGATTTTCCAGTAAAGAGTCATGACGAGCTTCTTAAGAATCTTGGATTGCTGGATATGGAAAGAGGAGCAAAGATATCTGGAAGTGGTTTTTATTTATTTAAAGGAGATTTAGCAAGATTAGAGAGAGCTTTGATTAATTTTATGCTTGATTTTCATGTTAAAGATGGGTTTATTGAGATAAATCCTCCTCAATTAGTTAATGAAAAAATAATGTTTGGAACTGGAAATCTTCCTAAATTTGAATGTGACTTATACAAGACAAGAGAAGGGCTTTATCCAATTCCCACTGCAGAGGTTCCTGTAACAAATATTTATGCTGATGAGACTCTTGTTGAAAAAGAGCTTCCTAAAAAGTTTGTTGCTTTTACTCAGTGTTATAGGACAGAAGCTGGGAAACATGGAAGCGAGACTCCTGGGATATTTAGGCTTCATGAATTTGAAAAAGTTGAGATGGTTTATATTTGTAGACAAGAAGATTCATGGCAATTGCATGAGGAAATGACAAAGAGGGCTGAAAAATTATTGCAACTTTTAGAACTTCCTTACAGAGTAATTGTTCTTGCAACAGCTGATGCTTCATTTGCTTCTGCCAAGACTTATGATTTAGAAGTCTGGAGCCCTGCAATGAAGAAATATCTTGAGACTTCATCATGCAGCAACTGTACTGATTTCCAGGCAAGAAGAATGAATACAAGATATCAGGGAAAAGATGGATTAAAGTTTGTTCATACTCTAAATGGAAGCGGGTTGGCAACTCCGAGATTACTTATATCATTAATTGAAAACAATCAAAATAAAGACGGAAGTATAAATATTCCTAAAATTTTACAGCCTTATATGAATGGAATGAAAAAGATTGAAAAGAAAAAATGAGAAGAAGTTATCCCCTCTTTTTAACTTTATAGATTAAAATATTATTGCAAGTAGTTTCTCATAAATATAAGGTTTTTTGAATTAATAGAATAATTGTGATTAAATCCAATTAGGAGTTATCAATCACGCACCAAAAGGGCACTCTTGGACTTGATTTCTGCCTGATTCTTTTGCCTTGTACAGGCAAACATCTGCATTATGAATTAGTGTCTCTTTTTTTATTTTTCTTCTTCCTTTCACCTCTGCAACACCAACACTTACTGTTATTTTCTTAAAAGGCATTTTATCCTGTCCATAAAACTTAGTTCTTTCAAGAGATTCACGTATTCTGTGGCATACTTTTCCTGCATCACTAACACCTGTTTCTGGAAAGACAATAATAAATTCTTCCCCGCCATATCTTCCATAAATATCATACTCTCTTACATTTTCTTTTAGAATCATTGCGAATCTTTTTAATAATCTATCACCAGCAATATGCCCGAGATTATCATTGTATTTCTTGAAAAAATCTAAATCAAGCATTGCAACACTTGTTGGGTGTCCGTATCTTTCTGATTTTCTTAATTCCCTTTTTAGTTCAAAGAAAACTGCCTTTCTATTATATAATTGAGTTAAAGGGTCAATCAAGGCATTTCTTTTTTCAACCAGGTATAATTGAAGGCTATACCATAATCCTATTATAAGGCAGATTATTGCTGCAATAAAAGTAGCTGCCTGAGAGGTGAATAAAAAAGTTGCATCAGCAAGATTAGTTTTTATGTTATTTATTAATTCAAGGTTTGCTCCTCCATTTCTTAAAACATTTAGAGTGGAAGTTATTGCATTAAATTCCTTATTAAATGAAAGATAAAAGTATATTCCAATAAATATAATAAATAGAAGAAAAGATAATGTTATTGCTGTAACAAGCCATTTTACATACCCCTTTTTTGCATCAGCCATATTTGAATAAGATAATTGCAGTATTTAAAATTTGGTAATAGCAAAGATTTAAAAATTATTTTACATCTAATTTAATTGTGCCTCAATGGTCTAGCGGCTATGACTCATCCCTGTCGCGAGAATGAAACCCTTCAAATATGGTTTCAGATTCGCAGAACGGATGCGATCCGGGTTCGACTCCCGGTTGGGGCGTTTTAGTATTTTGTTATTTTGATGGGATTTTATGACAACTTCGAGCCATATATGTTATAAAAAACATAGGCTTAAAAAAGAATATGAAAATAGATCCCTATAAACACAAAGAAAGATACCTTAAATGGAAAGAAAACAACTCATTAATCATTCCGGACATTTCTAAAAGCAACTCTGAGTTTATATTATCTTATCTAGCAGATATGGAAAAGGGGCTAAATATAGGATCTTCAAAAGGCTCTAGAAGTTTTATTCGACTCAATAATTTAAAGCAGAGAATGATATTCATGTCTAAGCAATTTGAAAAGAGGTTTGGGATAAGCGATTTAAGGAAGATAAATGAACAGCAACTGCATAATTATTTTTCAGACATGAGAAATGGGATAATTACAAGATTAGATGGCGGTATCTACAAATCCGTATCAGATTACATTAAAGTTTTCAAAGCTTTTTGGCATTGGCATCAAAAATCTAGCCGGAAAAGAGGGGAGGAAGTAGAGGATATAACTATTGATCTGGATATGAGTCAAGAAAAACCTGAATGGGTATATTTAGATGAGAATCAGATAAAGAAACTTGCTGAGAATGTTAAACCTAATTACAGAGTTTTGATTATGTTTTTATTTGATTCGGGCATAAGATCTCCAACAGAATTAATGAATATTAAGGTTTCAGATTTCTATAAAGACTATAAAGAGGTTTGCATCAGAGAGGAAATAAGTAAGACTTTTGGGAGAAGGATTAAACTTATGCTCTGTTCCGAGCTAGTTAAGGAGTTCGTTCAGTCCAATAGACTCTCTCCTGAAGATTATTTGTTTAAAATCAGCCCTCCTGCAGTAAATCAATATCTCAAGAGAATCGCAGGGAGATTATTTGGAGACTGCAAAAGCCCCGCAGGAAAAAAGTATTCTGAATTAACGATGTATGATTTCAGACATTGCTCTTGTTGTTATTGGCTTCCTAGGTATAAATCAGAATCTGCTTTAAAATTCAGATTTGGTTGGAAGAAGTCGGATAAGATTTATTATTATAGTGAGATGTTAGGAATGAGAGACACAATTAGTGAAGAAGATATTCTGATAGATACAACAAAGACTGAATTAGAACAAGAGCAAGTAAGACTCAAAAGAGAGAATGAAATTTTAAAGGATAAAATGGGGAATATGGAGAGTCAAATGCAGAGGATATTGCAGTTGGTGGATAAAGGGTTGATTGTGGTGGAGAATTAAAAATATTCTTGATTTAGGTAAATTTATATAATTTGATTAAGTTCTCAGATGATGAAAGAAAAAGTTGAGATTAGTTCTAAAGGAATTAGAAAGGTTTTAAATAAATATAATTTTTGTAGGGCTGTTTCTGAATATATCTGGAATGGTTTTGATGCTGGAGCAGATAATGTAGAAATTGTCTGTGGCTTTAATGGTGGAATCCTCCAGAAATTAGAAATTAAGGATAACGGATCTGGCATAGATTATACTCAGCTTACAAAAAAATTCAAGCCTTTTTATGATTCTCACAAAGAAGATGAAGATGATTTTCATCATTCAAGATTACATGGTAGAAATGGGTATGGTAGACTTACTTTCTTTAAATTTGCTTGTAGAGTTAGATGGGAAACAATTTACTTAGATAAGGATAAGAATATGAAATATGTAATAAAGATAGGATCGAATGATATACAAAATTATGAAAATGATTCTCCCAAAGAAAGTAAGAATCCTTTAGGTACAAATGTAATTTTTGAAGGTTTTTTAAAAGAGGTAAACAAAGATAATTTAATTAAGGAATTGCAGGAATATCTAAAAAAAGAATTTGGATGGTTCTTAGAATTGAATAAAAATAAAAATTATAAAATAACTTTAAATAATAAAGAACTAGATTATTCCAGTATAATTGCCGAAAAAGATGAGTTTAAAATCAATCCCACTGGAGAAAAAGAATCATTTAAGGTTAAATATATACGATGGAAGGATTCAATAAATGAAGAAGGATCTAAAATATATTATTTAGATTCTGAATTAAATGAAATCTATAAAGAATACAGCTCATTTAATAGACAAGGGGATTTTTTCTATCCAAGCATCTATATAGCCAATAAATATTTTAAAGATTTTAATTTTCATTCCAAAGAAGATTCTCAGAAAGCGTTGATGGGACTAACAAGGAATGATAAGATTTTTAAGGAAATACATAGCGAGATTTATAATTATCTTTTACAAAAAAGAAAGCCTTTATTAAAAGAAAATTCTGACAAATTAATAATTCAATTAGAGGATGAAGGAATAATAAAAAAAGATGTTGAAGATAGTTTTGAGAAAATAAAAAATGAGGATTTAAAAGAAGTGATAAAGGAGATTTATGAGATTCATCCAATTGTATTTAAGGATTTAAAACCTGATCAGAGAAAAATTTTTATGGGTTTTTTAGATTTAGTCTTAGATTCTGATGAAAGAGAGAGAGTATTAGATATAATCGATCAAATTGTTAAATTAACCCCACAAGAAAGAACTGAGTTACAAGGAGTTTTGCAATATACTAAGATGGGGAGGATTATAAAAACAATAAATCTTCTAACTGAAAGATTTAGGGTTATTGAATGTTTAAAGAAATTGGTTTTTGAAAAAGAATTGAATGCCAATGAAAGAGATCATCTTCAAAAAATTATAGCTAATAATTATTGGATTTTTGGTGAGCAATATAATCTTGTTTCTGAAGATGAAGGATTTCAAAAATCCTTAGAAAATTATCTTTGGATATTAGATGGGGAGTCCAAAAAACCAGAGATAAAAATAGAAGAATATCGAAAAAAAAGATTAGATCTTTTTCTATGTAAGCGAAGAAAAGAAAGAGATGTTATTAAAAATGTCTTAGTCGAATTAAAAAGTCCCAAAGTCAAATTAGGTTCAAAAGAATACCTTCAAGTAGATAAATATAGGATGATGATACTCCAACAACCCGAGTTTAAATCTAATCATGCTAAATGGGATTTTATTTTAATAGGGAATAATTTTGATGATGAAGGATTTATTGGAGGACAAATAGAAAGTAACAAGAATCATGGTGAACCTAACTTAGCTTATTCTGTAGGTAGTTTTAAGATATATGTTAAAAGGTGGTGTGATATTTTTGATGAATTTGATATGGCTTATGAATTCTTAGATTCTAAATTAAGACTAGAAAAGGAGAAATTAGTTGAAGACTTAAATACTGCGAAAAAATTGACTGAACGTTCTGTGGTTATTCGATTAGCTAAAGAAAAAGGAAGTAATCCTCTTAAAACTTAACCCTCTCTCGAGCCATCTCAACATATCTCTTATCTAACTCAACTCCAATAAAATCCCTATTTGCCTGCTGGCAAGCTAAACAAACAGCCCCACTTCCACAAAAAGGATCTAGAATTAAATCTCCCTTCTTTGAGCTATGTTCTATCATCTTATGGATTAAATCAATCGGCTTTTCATGAGGGTGATTTTCCTTGTTATGATTAATATGACTGCAAGTTTGAACATCGGAGAAATTAGTTAAATTATACTTGGGCTTACCTTTTTCTAAAACGAGAATTAGCTCATATTGATGCCTAAATGCCCATCCTAGTCCAAAGTTATGTTTTTTCCAGACAATTAAATGCCTTATTCTGAATTTAGTGTATCTTGTTATGAATTCCACTAGGAAAGGGTAGTGTTTCCAGTTAGTAAAAGTATAAAGAGAGGAGTTTTGTTTCAGAACCCGATAGCATTCTGCTAAAGCCTGACAGCAAATTAAAGGATTCTCATTATTTTTTATTGTTTTATTGTTCCAACCATAAGCCACATTGTCACCATAAGGAGGATCCGTAATAATCAGGTTAATACAATTATTGGGGAGAGTTTTCAAAAATTCTATACAATCTCCTTTAATTATTTGGTTTAAGGGAATATTCTTTTCCATCTTTGCAAAATTTTTCAAGCATTGTTTCTATCTTATCCAATTGGGTAAAACATCTTAATTTCTGTCTGCATAACTCGGAAAGAGTCACCCCTTTTTCTTCTGCCTCTTTCCTTAACTTATCTATATATTCAGTTTCTATCACTATGTGAATATGCGAGTTTTTTTTCATGAATATCCCTTAATTTTTCCAATTCTCTAATCAATTGTTTCAGTTTCAGAATAATTTCCTCCCCAATATCTTTTTCTATCATGAGAAAAATAATCTTGAAAACTTTATAACAAATAGGAGAAAAAATAGCTATTTCTCACACTACTTTTTAGCTCCCAATCCTTCTCCGATTTAATTTATAATCCTGCAGTCTCCGGATTTTATGAAATGCCTTTTATGTAATGCTATATTGAGAATATATGAAAAATATTTTTGTTATAGTTGTTTGGAAGTTTTGAGAAGAAAATACCCAGATTTTAAAGAACTTGAAAGGAGGTTAAAATGTCATATAAAGAATGCAGAGGAGATAAGAGAATAGTAGTTATTTTGGGATTTTTGGCTTTGCTGATAGTTCAGCTTGTCTTGGTTAGTGCTTCAGACAATTTTTCAGAGATTTTGCAACCATTGACTACTGTCTATAACTTAGTTAAGTATTCTGCTACTATCATCGCAGGAATAGTGATGCTTTTTGCAGGAATAACCTACATCACAAGTGGGGCAGATCCAATGAAAAGAGAGAACGCAAAGAATATGATTATGTATGTGATTATTGGATTGATGGTTATTTGGGCAGCTCCTTTTGTAGTTAATCTAATACTGGGTTAAAATGGAATGCAGTTTGACAAATTTAGGGGCATGCATAGTTGAGACTCTCTTTGAGTTTATTCTTGATGCAATCAATTTAGCATGCACTCCTTTTCTTAATCTTGTTCATAAGTTTTTATCAGAACCAGTCAATATTTCAGTATTTGCAAGCATTTGGGGAATTATTGTTTATATTCTCTCAATGTTTTATGGATTGCTTTTAGTATGGATCGGATTGAAATTTATAGTTTCTGCAGAATCTCCTGAAAAAAGAACAGAGGCAAAAGGAGATTTAAAGAGTATAATCATCATGATGATTCTTGTTCAAGGAAGCTACCACCTTTATGACTTAATTATTGCAATCTCCTCTGCACTAACAAAGACAATATTAAATTTAGTCGGAAACAATTTCTTTCAATTAACACTAAGTCATTATTACAATTTTGGATTTGATTTAGTCTTTGGGATTCTTTATTTAATTCACTTAATCGTTGTTTTAGTTCTTCTCTTATTAAGATATATCTCTGTTAGTTCGGGGGTTATATTTTTTGCAATAGGAATTTTCTTTTATTTTTTCTCTCCCTTAAACCAATATGGAAGATTAATCATCAATGGATTATGCACCTTGATTTTTCTACCTTTCTTTTATTCAATTATGTTTCTCATAGGCTCTAAAATATCTGAGTTGTCTGCTTTTAGGGATTTTAAGACAATGATAATGGTCGGAACTTTAGATATGATAATTATCTCAACAGCACTTCTACTGCTTTTTGTAATTGTAAAAGCTGCACTTAAAGTCAATAAATTAAAACAAATGGTTAATTTAATGAAATAAGATGTACGAAATACCTCAACAACTAGAATATAAAGAGAAAATAGTGTTTGGCTTAACATTTAGCCAACTAGCTTATGCTTTTGTATTCTTTCCAATCTCCTTTTTAATCTTCTTTAAATGGGGGGTAAATATTTATGTAAGATTTATCTTTGCCTTATTCCCTTGTCTTTTAGGAATTGGATTCATATTCTTTGATTTAGGATCTAAACTCAAAAAGTGGATTACATGGTATAGATTAAGAGAAATGAACCTTAAAGAAAAGATAGAGCAATTTTTTGCAATTAAGAAGATAGATGATAATCTAATCTTTACTCAAAAAGAAAAATTAGCGGTGTTAAAAATAGATTCTATTAACTTTCAAATTAAACCAGAAAAAGAACAGGAAACTATAACATTAGCATTTCAGAAATTTCTTAATTCCTTGGATTTTCCTATTCAAATTTTAATGACTACGGAGAATCTAAGCATAAAAGATTATTTCAAGAGTTTGGAATCTAGGATAAATAATGAACACTCTAAAGAGATATTTGAAGAATATAAAACGCATATGCAAGAGATAATAAGTGAAAATAGCGTTTCAAATAGGAATTTTTATGTTGTAATTCCTGAAAAAACAGATATTGATATACAAATAAAGATTTGCGAGGAAAGACTGAATGGTTTAAACCTAAGAACACAGAGATTGCATAATAAACAATTAACTGCTCTTTTAACGCAATTGTTTAATATTAGCAATAAAGATACTTATCTGCCAGAAAAGATTGAGAATAAACCCTCTCATGTTAAAATAAATGATAAGTTCAGTAGGACAATCTATGCTCATGGTTATCCTAGAATCGTTGAATCTGGTTTTTTGGATAAAATTGTGAGTTCCTTAGGAGACTTTAATCTTTCATTGCATATCGAACCATTACTTCTAGAGCAAACTATGATTATATTAAATAAAGAACTACAAAAACAAAGGGCAGATTTGTATTCAGCTAAGATTAAAAACCAGTTAAACCCAAGCCTTCAAATTCAATATAAAGATACTTTAAAGACATTAGAGAATCTCCAAAAAGGAAATGAGAAGTTGTTTAATGTTAGTTTATATATTAATTGCAAGGCAGATACAGAAAAAGAGTTAGATTTGCTTACTAAAAAAGTAGAGTCGGAGCTTAATTCTCTATTAATAATTCCTAAGCAAGCAGATTTTAGAATGATTCAAGGGTTTAAATCTTGCCTGCCTCTTAATCAAGATTCTATAAATATGAGGAGAAATATCACTACGACAGGATTGTCTGCGTTTTTTCCTTTTACATCTTCTTTCCTTAAGATTGATGATACTGGAATATGGTTTGGATTAAATAAAAATAAGATTCCAATAATTCGGGATATATTCAAACTTTCTAATGCAAATGGCATTTGTTTAGCTAGTTCTGGAGCAGGAAAGAGCTATATGGCTAAATTATTCATTTCGAGGTATCTCCTTAATGGGAATAAAGTTATTGTGATAGATCCTCAGGGAGAATACAAAAACCTAGTAAAGAAATTTAATGGGCAATTAATAGATTTAAGCAGAACCTCAAATACTATAATTAATCCTTTAGATTTAATGGGACATGATTATCCCGAGAAAAGGCTTACTTTAATGGATTTAATGCCTGTTATGTTAGGAGATATATCTGAGCCTCAAAAAGCTATCTTGGATAAGGCTTTAACAGAAACTTATGAAAGAAAAGGGATATATATGAATGATAGGGATTCTTGGGGCAACGAGCCCCCGATTTTAAGCGATCTCCTGAAGATCCTAGAAAATATCGAAAAAAAAGCAACTAGCCTAGAAAAGACTACAATAAGGAGTTTAATGAATAGATTAAATCTCTATGTTACGGGAGTATTCTCTTTCCTAAATAAGCATACAAAAATAGATTTTAATAATAAATTTGTATGTGTGGATATCGGAAATCTCCCAAAACAAGTAAAACCGATTATGATGTTCCTTGTTTTAGATTATGTTTATACTAAGATGAAGGGAGATTTAGAGAGGAAATTGTTAGTAATAGATGAGGCTTGGTCCTTATTAAGCAAAACCCATGAAGCGTCTTATATCTTTGAAATAGTTAAAACCTGCAGGAAGTTTAATCTAGGTTTATTCTTAATTAATCAAGAAGTAGAAGATATGCTAAATTCTAAAGCAGGGAGATCTGTTTTAGCAAATAGCTCCTATACTATCTTATTAAAGCAAAAACCTGCGGTTATAGATGACATTCAAAAAGTATTCCATTTGAGTAGCTCAGAAAGGATAGCTCTTTTGACTGCATTGTTGGGGGAGGGAATTTTGATTATTGAAGATGAGCATTCTAACTTAAAGATAATTGCCTCTAAAAAAGAACATGATTTAATCACAACTAATGCTGATGAGATTTTGGCTAATGGAAAAAAGCCGATTGAAAGGGTAATAGATACAGAAAAAATAGTGAAAGAAGATAAAAATCCGGTTGAAGAAGTAAAGGAGATTAAGATACTTGAGACAGAATCTAAAATCGAAGTAAAAAAACCCGAATTAAAGCAAAAAAAGAAAGCCCAAAAAAAGAAGAAAGAACTTGCTAAAAGAATAGATATTAAGGTTGATGAAAGTCAAAGATTCTTTAGAAAAAAGGATTTGAATGAAAATGAGGTGAAATATCTTCTAGCTAAGAACTATGTAATCTCTAAACAGAAAAGCATTAATTCTGAAAAAGAAGAATACTATTTGCTAAAACCTAGATTTAAGGAATCTGAAAAACATTTCTTCGTGATGCATGATATTGCGAACTATCTAAATAAAAATAAGATTAATGCACAAATTTCTTTAACTAAAACTGCAGATGTAATATTTATCTTGAATAATAAAAGACAAGCCATAGAAGTAGAAACCGGAGCAGTACTTTCTAATGTAAATCACTTGAAAACTAAAATAGAATTATTAAATCAAGGCTATGATGAATGGTTTTTTGTTGTAACCAATAGAAATAAGGTAAAAAATTATTCTAGATTTGGAAAAACCATCGATTTAAGATACCTAAAGACTAATTTAGATAAGATTATAAAAACCGCTAAAAACTAGGCAGGCTTTTTTCATGCTATTTTATCTCTTTATCGAGGCTAAAGTATTAGGAAAAGGTTAAAGAGTCACTCGGCATATAGAACCATAAACTGGTTAGTGACTAATTTGATTAGACAAGATTTATATATATTCGGGGTTATTTTTGTTTATGATAAAAGAGGAATTAAAGAGATTAATTGAAGGTGCTCCTAAAGTTAAGAAATATGGAAGAGATTTGGGACAAAGGGGAACATATGATATTCGAAATAAATTAAATGATTTAACTGGTAAAGAATGGACTCATTTTATAAACTCTATTATGGAAACAGATTTTGCCTCAAATGAAGATGAACTTGAACTTTGGAAATTCTTGCAGGATTCTATAATCCCTACCCATTATACTACTAATGGAAAGGATTCGGTAGGACATAAACTTAGGAAGATTCATCCATCTCCAAAACCCCCTACTCTAATGAGGGATCTAATTAGATTTTTTACAAAAGCAGATGGATGGGTTTTAGACCCATTTGTAGGTGTAGGAGGAACATTATTAGGAGCTTCTTTATGTGATCCCATAAGACATGCTGTCGGCATAGATTTAGAACAAAATTATTTAGAAGTTTATAAAAAAGTAGCTAATCAAGAAGGATTAAAACAACAGATCACAATAAAACAAGATGCGAGGAATCTTGATAAAATCCCGGAGGTTATCTCTCATGAATTTGATTTAATCTTAACAGATCCTCCCTATGCTAATATGCTTTCTAAAAAGAGAACGGGGGGGGATAGAAAAGATAAAGGCAACTTTACAGAGGACGAAAGAGATTTAGGGAATATCGGTTATGAAGAATTTTTTGGGGAGTTTGAAATAATTATAAAAAAATCATTAAAATTTTTAAAGAATAGAGGTTATCTTGTAGTATTTTGTAAAGATATGCAACCAAGTAAGAACCATCATAACCTTTTACATGCAGATATAGTCTCAAGTCTTTCAAAAATTGATGGACTTCAATTTAAAGGATATAAAATCTGGTATGATAAAACATTAAATCTCTATCCTTATGGATATCCTTTCTCTTTTGTTGCTAATCAACTTCACCAATATATTCTGATATTTAGGAAAGAAGAAGATGATTCTAAGAAAAATATATAAAATTTCAGATGAACTAATTAAAGAAGCGTGGATTTACGCCATTATTTCAAAAAAATTTACTTCTAATCGACATGATTTTCATGAGGGAGGTTTGGATGCTAAACAGAGAAAGATGTTCGAAGGAAAACTTGGTGAAAAAATATTCAAAATGTTTCTGATAGAGAATAATATTAACTTTGAAGAAGATAAAACAAGTCATAAAGATCCCGATTCATATGATTTCATCTTACCTGACAAATCAACAATAGATATTAAGACTAGAACACAGGAGTTTCATACAAGAACTCTGGAGATGGTAGAGCAATTTAGGAAGAAACCTAAAGATATTTATATTTCTGTAAGATTGTATCCCGATAGGAAAGAGGGAGTATTGCTTGGCTGGTTTTCCAAAAAAGATTTATTAATAATCAATCGAATAGAGAATAATGGATATTTAGACAATTATGTATTATATGATGAAGAACTAAAGAGCATACAGGAATTGTTTGATAAGATTAAAATATTCAAAAAAGAAAAATGAGATATATTGGGAATAAATCAAAACTCTTAGAATTTATTTATTCAGTTGTTACTGAGAATAATCTTCCCAAGGGAATATTCTGTGATATTTTTTCCGGAACTACAAGCGTTTCTAAGTTTTTTAAGAAAAAGGGTTTTAGAATAATCTCAAATGATTTTATGACTTATTCCTATGTTTTTGAAAGAGCTTATATTTGTAATAATAAGGTTCCTTCTTTTGAAGGGTTATCGGAGGATATTAAGAATCCAGATATCTTCAAAGTAATCTCTTTTCTTAATGAGTTAAATGGAAAGAAAGGTTTTATTTATAATAATTATTGTCCAGAGGGGACAGAAGATAAAGAACATACTAGAAATTATTTCTCCTCCGAAAATGCTAAAAAAATAGATGCTATCCGAGATAAACTTCAAGAATGGAAAGATAGTAAAAAGATAACTGATGAGGAGTTTTATATCTTATTATGTTCTCTTTTAGAGGTTGTTCCTTCCGTCTCAAATATCGCTGGAACTTATGGGGCATTTATGAAAATCGATGATCCAAGAAAATTTAAACCATTGTTATTAGAAATCCCAACATTAATCGAAAGTGAATTAAAACATGAATGCCATAAAGAAGATTCTAATAAATTAATTAAAGAGATATCCTGTGATATTCTTTATATTGATCCTCCCTATAATAATAGGCAATATGCTACAAATTACCATTTATTAGAAACGATTGCTGTTTGGGATAAAGAGATAATAAATAATAAAACAGGGTTAAGATATTATGAAAAGCAAAAATCAAATTATTGTTATTCCTCTAAATGCATACGGGTTTTTGAAGATTTGATAAAAAATGCAAAATGCAAATTTATTCTTTTAAGTTATAATAGTGAAGGGATAATTCCATGTGAGGAAATAAAGAGGATATTATCTGAGAAGGGGAAGGTTAAAGTCTACCATAAAGAATATAGAAGGTACAAAAGTAATTCTAATGGAAGCGGGCTTAAAGAAGATCTTAAAGAACTTTTGTTTTTGGTAGAGGTTAAGAATTAAGATTATTCAAAGCGTCTAAGATAATTTTTGGGGTATTTTTAGATAACACTATCTTTCCATTAGAAGTCATCAAGAAAATTACTTCTTTTTCCTTGATTCTATCTTCATTACCTCCAAATAGAATTACTCCCCTTTCAACCGCATATTTGGGGTAATATTTCTTTAAATATTCTTTTTCTATAATTCCAAAAAGGTTTATCTCCGATATTCCTTCATTAACATTTACAGAAGTTTTTCCCTCAAATTCATATAATCTACTTTCTGGTTCATTAAGGATAATCAAATCAGGCAATTTGGGTATTGCTCCATTTTCTTTTTTATTCTCAATGTACTTATGAATCGCTATACAAATTCCACTCGGGCAATATAAATATCCTCTTTCACAACCGGCATGATTTTCATATATTGATTTTATTCCATTTAATTCTTCTAAAATCAAATGAACAAAAATAGTTCCTATTTTTTCTGAATTTCTTTCGTAATGCCAATATTTTTCAGATAAATCACTTGTTGGTAAATTTAATCCATCTAATTTAATGTTCAATTTATTTGCAATTTTAATAAATTTATTTCTTCCAGTTAGATTCTTTTGAGATAATCCATGTAATATGATTTTTATTTCTTTATCCCAACCCAATTTTCGGATAGTTTGACAGATTAAGGATAATGCCCCCATATTAGGATCGTGGCTCAAACCTCCTGCCTTAAATAACCTACCAGATACAGAAATGCTATTTGTATCTTTAGTTATGAATATAGGAGTATTTCCTTTAGGAGCTTTTCTCATCGCTTCTTTGAAACTAATTAAATCCTCAAGATTATCAAATCTTTTGAAAACTTCTGGATCTAATCTTTTACCCAATATCTCTACCCCCAAAGTTAATAACATTCTTGTCCCGAATATATTTGTTTGTGTTGGTTTATCTTTTTGAATAACCCTCAAATTATAAAGCATTATCTTCTTACAATTAGGATAATAAAAGTTAAGATAGACAAATTTAGAACATCTTTGATAAACCCCAGTATTTCTTGATTCACTATCATCGGTTTTTGTTTCCTCAATGGCATAAAGTGGCTCTTCACCTTCAATTGGTTCTTTTTCTTGAAAGAATATAAGAAAATCTACAAAACTACTATTTCCACTTACTGTCTTTATATAGAATTTATTTATATCTTTTGAACTAATGCCCTCCAATTCATAAGTGAATGTAAACTTATTACCATCCATAAGAGGGTTTATTCTGAGAGTGGAAAAATTAGCTTTAATTCCTCTATCTAAACAAAATTTTTCTATAATTTTTTTTAAAACTTCTTTTTTAGGTCTTTCTTCAGTTAAAATCCACATATTTTTTGACATTAAAAAATGAGGAAGATATTGTTTATAGACTTTATTGATTATTAAGGATTAATAGTAATATATCGCCTAAAAGATTAAAAATAGTTCTATATTCATCCTAAGATGCTAGTTAAAAAAGAGGGTGCAAAAAGGTATGATAACTCCGATAATACTTGCAGTGTGTGGGAACACAACCATCCTACAGAAAGCCTAAGTTTCGCAACAGCATTAATTGATGGGAGATACCCTCAAGAAAAGAGAGCTACAAATCTCAGTTGTGAACAGATATATTATGCTCTATCTGGATCAGGGAGTATTCATTCAGACAGAGGCGATTTTAATCTTAATCAAGGAGATTCTTATCATTTTGAAAGAGGGGAAAGATATTGGGTGGATGGAAGCAAATTGGTTTTAGCAGTTATGAATTCTCCTAAATGGACTCCAGACCAATATAGGATAGTGGATTAAATTAAACTTCCGGGAAAATAAGTGCATTTATGCTCCTCAATTAACTGAACTGTCTTCTCATCTGCGATTAAATTACTAAACTTTGTGGCAATGATATCCTTTATCTTCTCCAATTCATCTAAATTCTTAGTTTGGAACTCGATAGTTAGATTACAATTTCCCACCCCTCTAATTACATAAAAAACCTGAGGAAGACTCTTTAGATAATCAATTAATTCTTCTTTTTGTTTTTCAGTAGATGATTTTAATCTTAAAAACATAAGATGCCATAGATAACCTAGTTTGAACATGTCCAATAATGGCTTAAATCCTTGTATTACTTTATCTCTTTCTAGTTTTTTTAAGGAATATCTCACTTTTTCTAGAGTCATTTTAGTTTTTCTCGCAATTTCTACATTAGATAACCTAGCATGATTTGAGACAAGTTTCAGAACTTTAAGATCATTTTCTGAAAGATTTGCAATATCCTTACGTCCTACCTTAGCTTGATAATTATACCCTTTTCCGGTGCTAGCGTAAATACTTTTATACCCTAACTGGGAAGCATTAATTACAATAAAAAAGCTATAATCTAATAATTTTCCCTTAAGCACATTCAATATTTCCTCAAGAAGGAGGCTAAATTCAGCAATGTCTTTAGCAAGAGTTGAGATAATCATCTGCCATTCTCCTCTTAATGATACAAGCCAGACAATATTCGGAATAGATTTAAGTCTATTAGTAATCCCTCTCCTTTCCTCATTAGAAGTGTATTTCATTTTAATGAAGACATTATAAAAAGTGTAACCTAATTTTTCCGTATCAATATAGGTAATAAACTCCTTGATTACTCCTTTCTTAATCATATTTTCAAGGTTATATTTTACAACTTGTTTTGACATGTGAATCTTATTTCCGATAGAAGAAGCACTCTGTCTAGCATTCAAATCCAATTCTCTTAAAATTTTCTTTTCTTTCCATGATAAAGATGGTTTATCTAATTTAGTCATATAATCCCAGAATGGGGATATTTTATAAACTTTTCCCATATAGTAAAAAAAACCTAATCAATACATTTAACATAAATGGAAACTTTAGAATATTAGCTTAAGGTTAAGAGGTGATAAGATGATTTACCATGCAAATGACTTCCAAAGAGAAAATGCCTCTTGCTCCAAGGAAAGTAATTAGCGTAGAGGGAAAAGTCCATTATAGCGAGAGCAATCAAGCATGGAATACCATTAAACTTAAGACAGAATTTCTTAATGAATTTAAGCAATTAAAAGAGAAAAGATCTAAATTCTCTTATGAGATGATTTTTGGGAGAAATGAAGAAGAAATGGTAGAAGCCCTGAAGGGGATTATGAGAGATAAGAAATTAATGCCTATTTTGATGTTTTTGTATAAGGAAGAATAATATAGAAGATATTATAAATTTAGAGTTTTATGTAAATTTATGGAAGATATTAAAAATGAACAATTAGATGTAGGAGATTTTATTACTTTTGTTAATAATTTAGCAGATACAAGTGAAAGTGAATCATTAAGAGGATTTCTAATTAACTTGGATAAAAATGAACTTAAGATAAAAATTAATTCTCCAAGAGGGTATTATTTTGTAACAGATTTAGTTAATCCTACTAAGAAATATTTAGTAACTAAGTTTCCAACAATCCCTACAGATATTGAAATTCAAAAAAAATTCATAAAAGGAGACAAAATACACGGATTCGCTGAAATATGGATCAAAAACGTTGAAGGTTGTGTTTCTTCTGAATCCAAATTAGATGGATTCCTATTGGATATTCCAGTTACTGGAAAAATTGACTGTAAGATAAATGAAAATATAGTCGATTTCAAATCAAAGGAAAAAATCCCAGAAACTCCTAAGGAAATAATTGAGAAATATCCTCATGATATCGAACAATTAATGTTTTATTCTGCTTTAGATCCGACACACCCCATTATTAATTACTTGGTGTTTATATCTCAAGGTTCAGAGCAAAAGTTAAAATCTTTTAAAATAACTCTAAAAGATCCGGATAAAATTAGAGATTTGATGTTTAATCGTATAAACCTGTTAGATAATGTGCTAAAAGGAGATTTAGATTTATCCGAATTGCCTAAATGTAATTATTGCTTAGGAAAAGAATGTGGTTATTATAAGGAAGGAATTTGTAAGTGGCTAGATAAAAATAATGCGTTAGAGATAGGCAATTTAGTTAACATTGAAGAAGATTTAGAATTTAATACTAAACTCCAAGATGCAAAAAATAAATGGAATGGTGAGGACAATTTGTATAGCATTAATAATTTACTGAATTCTAGGAAATATTTTTACACAAATATATTAGAATGGGGATTGTCAGATAAATATGAAATAGATATCGAGAAAAATTTATCTAAGGGCTATATTGACAAGTTAGCATATAATTTAAGAGTTAATAATGGTACAGATATAACTCAAAAACCCTCAATTATAAATAAAAAAATAAGGGATCATAATAAATGGATTTTCTTAAAGACACATCAAAAACCTGATGGGAAGATTATGCCCTATGTTGTTTCTGTCTGTTTGAGTAAAAAAGAAGGATATCTTGCATTCAAACCCTCTTATCCGATGGCAGAATTAGGTCTGATTTGTGCATTACATAATGTCTCTAAAGGATATATTTTTGAATATTTGCCTAACCTAACAAAAAAATTCCGAGTTTTAGAGGTTTCTTTTAAAGATATTAATGAAATTAAAAAGAAAGTGGAATACATTCTTAGAATTTTTAAAAGTAAAGATCCTAGCAAATTTAAAGAGTTGCCCGAATGTTATAACTTTTATTGTAATGATTGTGATGTTTGTGAAGAACATGCTTCAAAAATTTAAATTGATTGACTACGCATAGGTAGTCGATAACCCTTAAAAATCCCTTACATCTACACAAATTATAATAAAAATAAAGAAATCCCTTGAGGATAACATTTTACTATAAAGCTCGGTCGGGGCGTGTTTTTTCAAAATCCCTACTCATTCGTATAAATCCAAATGAGGGCGTTTTGATTTGCAAAATGAACCTTACGAAAATTTCTGATTTTCAGTGTGGGAACACAATAACATACTTTTATAAACGTTAATTTAAATAAATACACATGGGAAACTTCAGATCAAACGATAGAGGAGGAAGAAGAGATAGCTTTAGAAGCAGATCTAGCGGATTTGGAGGAAGTAGAGGTGGATTTAGTGACAGAGGAGGATTCAATAGAAATAGAGATAGAAGACCAGTTGAAATGTATGATGTTATTTGTGATAAATGTAAAAAAGAGTGTCAAGTTCCATTTAAACCAAGTGGAGATAAACCTGTTCTTTGCAGTGATTGTTTCAGACAAAGTGGGGGTAGCAGTTCAAGACAAGAAAGAGGTTCAAGTTCTCAATCAGGAATATCTTCAGAACAATTTAAACAACTTAATGCTAAATTAGATAAAATACTTAATGCTATGGAAAAGGTAGAATTAATTGAAGAAGAGGGGGAAGATGATGATAGTGAAGGTGAAGAGGAAGATGAAGATTTAACATCAGAAGATGAAGAAGAAGATTCTGAAGAAGAGGAAGCAGAAGTTGAAGAAGAGCCAAGTGAAGGGTAAATTAATCTTTTTAGTTCTTATTTAATCGTTTTTAATAAATATTATGAATACTCATTCAAAACGAAACATTTAAATAGTTTAATGAATACGTATTCATAACTAAACATAAGTCGTTTATTCTAAACGACTAGGAGAAAATAAAATGCCAGGAATGGACCAAACAGGACCTTTAGGACAAGGCCCTTTAACAGGCAGAGGACTTGGACCTTGCGGAGCTGGATTCAGAACAGGATTCAACAGAGGCAGGGGTAGAGGACTCGGCAGAGGATTTGGATTCGGAAGAGGATTTGCTTTAGCTGGGCAACCAGTTCAGCAAGTTGCTTTTAGCGAAGCAGATGAAAAGAAAATCCTTGAACAAGAGTTAAAGGAACTTGACTTAGATAGAAAGGAAATAGAGAAAAGGTTAAAAGAACTAAAAGCATAAAGATAATATGAAAAGAGAAATTATACCTCCAACTTTTTTCTATTTTGGAATATTTTTTATTATTTTGTTACATTTTATTTTTCCTTTTTTTAGAATAATTACCTATCCTTATAATTTAATAGGAATAGGGTTTGTTATAATTGGAGTTTTACTAAACACATGGGCATGGCTATTATTTATAAAAAATAAAACAACCCAAAACCCATTTAAGCAACCAAACAAATTCATTAAAATAGGTGTATATAAGTTCAGCAGAAACCCAATGTATCTAGGAATGTTATTGATTCTTATTGGAATGTCAGTCTTATCTGGAAAATTAATAACTTTCAGCATACCTCTATTATTTTGGGTAATAATAAACAAATGGTATGTTCCAATTGAAGAAAAAATAATGGAAAAGAGATTTAAAAAAGATTATTCAAAATACAAAGATGATGTAAGGAGATGGATTTAATCAACATGCCACGCCCTAGACTTTGCAGAAGAATCAGATTTCAGCCAGGAGTCACTTACTTCAAGCCAGCTGGAGTAAGAATGATAGACTTAACTGAAACTATCCTAACTCTTGAAGAATTTGAAGCAATAAGACTAGTTGACTTAGAAGAAACAGAGCAGAGCAAAGCAGGAAAGCAAATGAAAATCAGCCAGCCAACACTTTCAAGATTATTGAAAAGCGCAAGAAAAAAGCTGTCAGACGCAATAATCAATGGAAAGGCAATAAAGATTCAAGGAGGTACATATAAAATGGCACAACCAAGAGGAAGAGGGTTAGGAATGGGAAGGGGCTTAGGACAAGGACAAGGAAGAGGATTAGGAATCGGCCCTGGAGGAAGAATGGGAGGTTTTGCAGCAGGTCCAGGAGGAAATTGCAAATGCCCAACATGTGGTTATGAAGAACAGCAAGTAAGAGGACAACCATGCATGAGTAAGAAATGCCCTAAATGCAGCACCCTAATGACAAGAGCATAAATCCTAAAGAATTTATAAAATTTAAAATGCAAGAAAGAACATTTAAAGAAGCAATAATAAAAGCATTAAAAACATTTGGAAATGCACTTCCATTAATATTCGGAACAATTCTTCTTATAAGTTTACTTGTAACATGGATTCCTCAAAGTTTTTATTTAAAAATATTCCAAGGCAATGTAGTTATTGACCCATTTATTGGGAGTTTTATTGGAAGTATATCTGCAGGAAATCCAGTTGTAAGCTACATTATTGGGGGGGAGTTATTAAAACAAGGAGTTAATTTAATTGCTGTTACTGCTTTTATTGTTGCTTGGGTAACTGTTGGATTTATACAACTGCCTGCTGAATCAATGATTCTTGGAAAAAGATTTGCTCTTTATAGGAATATTCTGTCTTTTATATTTGCAATTATTGTAGCAATAATAACAGTTGCTATTTTTGAGGTGATTTAAATGAGAAAAATTCAAATTACTCCATCAACATATTTTCTTATTATTATGTTATTTATTTATGCTCTACTGTTTTATTTTAATGAAGAAATATTTGATTCTTCTATGTCTTTTTTTGGAAATGTCCTTCAGAGCATTATCCCTGTTTTCATCATGGTTATTATACTAATGATTTTGTCTAATTATTTTATCACAACTGAATTAATTATAAAATACACAAAAGGAAGAGGAATTAAAAAATGGTTTTTTGCAGTAATTGGAGGAATCTTGTCTTCAGGCCCAATTTATATGTGGTATCCTCTTTTAGCTGAATTAAAACACAAAGGATTAAGCAATGGATTAATTGCATGTTTTTTATATAACAGGGCAATAAAAATTCCCTTGCTTCCACTTATCATTTTATATTTCAGCTGGAAATATGTTATTGTCTTAAGTTTTGTGATGATTCTAATGTCTGTTATTCAAGGAATCTTAATTAATAAGGTAATGGAAATAAAATGAAAAAACAAAGAATTGCAATAGCATCAGAAGGAAAAGATATGAACTCAGAAATCAGCTTAAGAGGAGCAAGAGCTCCATATTACTTGATTTTTGAAAATAAAAAGCTTATAGAAACAATAAAAAATCCTTTTGCACTTGGAAGCGGAGGAGCTGGATGGAGTGTGGCTTACATGCTTGCAGATAAAAAAGTGGACTTGGTATATGCAGGAAGATTAGGCCCAAATATGGAGTTTGCCTTAAAAGAAAAAAAGATTAAGTTCAAGGAAATGTCTGGGGATATATCTAAAGCAATTTAGATTAAGATGACAATCTCAACTAAGGATTCTTTAATGGGAAAACTGCTAGATTTAATTGGTTTAAATAAATACTTTCATAAATATAAAAGAATTAAGATTGATGATGGAACCAGTATAATAAGTCCTGTTGAAGCTAAAGTTGCTCATATCGGAAGAATAGACGAAAAAGGGACAATTATCTCAAAAAATAATAAAAAGATAAATCTTAATTCCCTTATTGGACATTTTGCTGCCAAATTTTTTGGAGGAACTTATATCACTTTTTATTTAGCTCCATTAAATAAACATTTTTGGGTTATGCCTTGTGATGGCAAATTTGTTTATACACAAAAAAATGAAGGTAAATCCTGGATACCAATATGTGTTAGATTAGAAGATTTATTAGGTATAGAACTTTTAGATAAAGCAGTAAAGATAAATGCATCAATAGGCTCAATACTTCAAACAAAAAGTTTTCCAATAGCAATGATAGCCATAGGTTCTTTAAATGTTAATAAAATTTGCATGGATTATGAAGAACAAAAAAATTACAAAAAAGGGGTTCCATGCGGATATTTTAGTCTGGGCTCAAGCATGATTCTTTGTTTTCCTCATCATCAAAAATTTTTAGTTAAAGAAGGAGATAAAGTGGATATAGGAGAAAGCATTGCAAAATGAAGATTAAAAATAGACTTCTAAGTATATTTCAAATTGAACAAATACTTATATAATAAAAGCAACTTAATTACTCATGAAAGTTAGGATAAAAAAGATGAATTCTGATGGAGTTGTTAAACTTGAAACTTCTGGGGAAATAAAAGAAGTTAGGATAAATGAAGATTTCTTGCATCATAGTGATGAATCTATTGCATTATGTTTCAGAGGAAAAAATACTTCAGGAATAATAGAACTTAATGTCAAAGAGTTTGAAGAACTTTCTAAAAGTGTTAAAAAAAACCTTCATCTTTTAGGGGAAGTTAAGATAATTAAGTAATCTGGAATAAGCTTATTAACTACTATTTCTTAAGGGCATCATGGTAAGAGTAAGGTATAGTTTTTCATCAAGAAGAACAGGACATCTTGAGAACATTCGTAAACAAAGAAAGACATACCCAGTAATTGCAAAAGAAGTTATTGACAATGCTGACATAATACTTGAAGTTCTAGACGCAAGATTCATAGAAGAAACACGAAATAAAAAGCTTGAAGAGCATATAAAAAAAACAGGAAAAAGAATAATTTATGTTTTAAATAAAATAGATTTAATAAAAAAAATAAAAAAAGAAGAATTAAGTGAAATTTATCCTTATGTTCTTATTTCTGCTACTACAAAAAGAGGAAATAAAGAACTTAGAAGCAGAATGAAAATAGAAGCTAAGAAAATAGAAAAGCCAATAAGGGACCTGGGAAAAGTAAGCATAGGAGTTATTGGATATCCTAATACAGGAAAAAGTTCTTTGATTAATATGCTTGTTGGAAAACACTCTGCAGGAACAGGAGCAGATGCAGGGTTTACAAGAGGAATTCAAAAGATAAATTTAACTTCTGATATACAATTAGTTGATTCTCCAGGAGTTATTCCTGAAGAAGAATACTCTCAAACCTTAACTGAAAAAATAGCAAAACACGCAAAAGTCGGGGGGCGTTCATATAGCCAAATCAAAGAGCCAGATATGATAATTGCAACAATAATGAATGACTTTAAAGGAGTTCTTGAAAAATACTATGGTATAGATGCAAAAGGTGACTCAGAAATATTATTAGAAGAGCTAGGAAGAAAAAAAGGATTCTTAAAAAGAGGCGGGAAAGTAAATGAAGACACTACAGCCAGGTTAATAATAAAAGACTGGCAACAAGGCAAGATTAAGGTTTAAATTGATTTTATCTCTTTTACAAAATCATTCACAAAACTCATATCCCCATCTCCTAAAACCACAACATCAAAATTATCTTTGTATAATTCCAATCTTTCTTCAACATTTTCATTTAAAAATCCTATCTTAATAATATTATTATAATCACTTCTTTCAGCCATTCCAATATCACCTATTTCATCACCTAATAAAATTATATTTTTTCTGTCTTTTATTTGTTCATATAAAGGAAAATCCTTAAGAGAAGTTTCAGTTTTATTTAGAACATGAATAATTGGCTCTAAAATTCTAATTGCTTTTCCATTCTTGTCAAATTCATATCTATTTGATATAACATGCACATTTTCTGTAAAAAGTTTGTCTTTTTTTAAGTATTCAACAAGCATATCACCAGGAGCAGCAGACATAAAAATTAAAGGTATTTCATATTTATCTAGAGTTTTAATAAAATCCAAAGCTCCTTGTCTAAATCTCAAATCTTTTTCCTTGACTACCTGTTCTATTATCTTTTTGCTAAGCCCGCATTGAATAAGCAATTCAAAGTGTTTTTTCCACCATTCATACATTTTTTGCTTTTTTTCTTCTAATGGAATTTTGGAATCAATTTCAATTGGATAATAAATACTCCAAAGTTCATGAGCTTTCTTAAAATAAGCCTCTCCAAGATATTTTGGACTGCTTCTTAATTGAGAAATAACTGTTTCTGTTCTTTTCCCTTGAGGAGTGGTTCCATAAGTGATTGTTCTATCAAAATCAGAAATAACATGCAATTTTCCTGCTCCAGCTTCAGCAATCCTTTTTTTCTTTTCTTCAAATTCTTGAGAATTTTTAATAATTATTTTTTCCATTGTTTCACCATATAATTATCTTCAAATTTATAACCTAATCTTTTATAATACCCTCTAACACCAACTCCAGAAATAATTCTTAATTTTTTAATCTTTTTCTTTTTTATAATTTTTTCAGCTTCTTGCATCAGCCATTTTCCTAATCCCTGATGTTGAGAAGCAATCTTTAATCTCTGTCCTATTTTAAGAGCCTGTCCATAAACATGAAGCTCACGAATAATGGCATTATTTCTGTTAATTCTTAATCTTAATAATCCAAAAAGCACATCATCTTTATTAATAATCTCAAAAAAGTACTCTGTTCCTTTTGATGCTTTATACTGAGTAATCTTTAATTTTAAATCTAAATTAACTTCTCTTTTATCACGCAATGCAAATCCTATTTCACGAAATCTTATTTCATGTATTTTAGAATCTTTTTTTCTTAATTCTGCTTCAATATCAGCTCTTAAATCAATTCTTGTTGTTCCTGCAACAATATACTCTGGAGGAATCTCCCTCATAACTCTCATAACTCTACAGTATCTTGGAATTACCTTAAGCATTTCAATAAGTATTTTTTCAATTTGTTCTTTTGAATACGGAAGATACTTCTTCCCCCAATACCAATTTTCAAGCTCACTTCCTGGCATTACTTGGCACGGATATAATTTTAATTGATCTGGTTTAAACCTAGAATCAGAGAATAATTTCTTAAATAATTTTAAATCTTTTTTAGGATTGCTTCCAGGCAAACCAGGCATAATATGATACCCTATTTTAAACCCAGCATCTTTCAGCGCCTTAGTAGTTTCAACAACCTCTTTAATACTATGTCCTCTTTTGATTATTTTATAAATCTTATCATCAATGATTTGAACTCCTAATTCAATCCTTGTGCATCCAAATTCAAGTAATCTTGGTATAAATTCTATGCAAGCATCTGGACGTGTTTCAATGCATAATGCTACACATCTATGTTTTGCAGTTTCATTTAATTTTTTAGCATCTTCAAGATTTTTAGAAATTTTATTATTAAGAGCATCGTAACACTCTTTAATAAAATTATACTGAAATTCCTTAGAATACTGCAAAAAAGTTCCTCCCATTATTATTAATTCAATCTTGTCAGTAGGATGATTCATTACACTAAATGCCTCCAACCTTGCCTTAACCTGCTTAAAAGCATTGTAATTTACTCTCATTGCTCTCATAACAACCGGACTTCTTGGAGTGTATGATTGAGGTACATTAAGATTAGGACAATACACACACGCTCCATGCTCACATTTTCTCGGAGGCAGCATAACTGCTACAGGAGTAATCCCAGAAATAGTCTTTGTAGGTTTTCTAATCTCCCCTTTGCTAGGTTTAAGCATTTTACAACAGCCCCATTATAATTCTTGTAATCTTCTCAGAATCATGCCTTGCAGTTATTTTATTATTGATCTCAAGCTCAAGCAATAAATCTTCTTTAATAATAGAATCTCCTTCTAAATCAGGGTCAACAAAAAAACTATCTTCTTCAAGATACTTATCAACAATATTTTGAGTTGGTTTTTTTGTGTTGCAAATAACATAATCTACATTTTTTCCTAAGTATTTCTGAACCTCTGCAAGAAAATCACTTGCTTTAAACTCGTAACTTCCTTGCTTTGTTACAAGATTGCATACATAAACAATTTTTGCATGAGATTCTTGCAATGCTTCTTTAAATCCTTTTACTAAAAAATTAGGAATCAAACTTCCATATAAATCTCCTGGGCATAAGACAATTAAATCTGCCTCTCTAATTGCTTTTGCTGTATCACTATAAATAAATGCATCAGGTTCAAGCCAGACTTTTTTTATCTTCTCATTTTTTTGAGGATAACTTACATTTACCTGCCCAAATAAATCCCTTCCATCAAGAGTCTCTCCGTAAACATGAGAATTATCTAAAGATACAGGAAAAATATCTCCCTTTAATCTAAGTATTTTAGAACAAGCCCTTACACCTTTTGCAATATCCCCCTCAATATCAGTAAGAGCAGTAAGAATCATATTTCCAAGGCTGTAATTAAAAAGATTTCCATTATTTTTTCCTGAAAATCTATACTCAAATAATCTCATTATCTCCTTTAATTCAGCTTCATCACTTAGTGCCAAAAGACAATTTCTTAAATCTCCTGGAGGAAGAGTTCCAAATTCAACTCTTAATTGCCCTGTATTCCCCCCATTGTCAATCATAGAAACAATAGCACTTAATTTAATATCATATTTTTTAAGCCCTCTAAGAAGAGTATACTGTCCAGTCCCTCCGCCAATTGTAACAACCTTCTTCATATAAATAGCAGTTTTTTTAAGCTTAATAATTCTTTCTATAGTATGGAAAACCAGCAGGAAATCTGGGATAAAATAGCCCCTGAATGGCACGAGTACAAACAAATTCCAGCAGAGCATACAATAAAATTCCTAAAAAAACAAAAAGGAAATGTTCTTGACTTAGGAAGTGGAAGTGGGAGACATCTTGCAAAAATCAAAAGCGGGAGAATGTATTTAGTTGATTTTTCAAAAGAAATGATTTCACTAGCAAAGAAAAAAGCAAAAAAGTTAAAAATTCCAGCAGAGTTTGCAGTTGCTGATTTAACAAAACTTCCTTATGAAAATAATTTCTTCAACTCTGCTATTGCAATCTCCTCTCTTCACTGTATTTCTAAAAAAAACCAATTAAAGGTAGTAAAAGAATTATTTCGGGTTCTTAAGCCAGGAGCAAAAGCTGAAATAGGAGTCTGGAATATAAAATCCAAGAGATTTAAGAATTCTCCAAAAGAAAAATTAATTGCCTGGACAACTAAAGGAAAAAGATACTATTATCTATTTGATGAAAAAGAAATTCATGATTTATTTAAAAAAGCAGGATTCAAAATCCTCTCCGGCCATAATACAGAGATGATGATTAATTTTATAGTTGAAAAAACAAAAGTTTAAATACTATAGCACACTATAGTCTACTATGGTAACAACAATACAATTAGATAATGGCATAAAAGCAAAGCTGGATTCTCTAAAAGTTCATCAAAGAGAAACATATAATGAAATAATCTCCAGATTAATTAATGGGAATATTAACACTCTGGAAACTGCAAGCAGAGAAAGTTTAATTGCAACAATTGAAGTTTTATCTGACCCAGAAACCATGAGGGATATTGCAGAAGGGTTAGAAGCATATAACAGAGGCGAAGGCACAGATTTTGAAGAGATAAAAAGGAAACTCAAATTAAATGTATAAGATTATTTTTGAAAAACAACCAATAGATTTCTTTAACAAACTGGATAAAAATCTTCAGGAAAGAATCGGAAAAAAGATTGAAAAATTAAAACAAAATCCAAAAGAAGGAATTCCTCTCATAGGAAATCTTGCAGGGCAGTGGAAATTGAGAATAGGAGATTACAGAATAATCTATAAAATAATTAATGAAGAATTAATAATCCTTATTCTTAAAATAGGACATAGAAAAAATATTTATGATTAATTTTATTGCACAGAAGCAATAGCTCTATCTCTTATTCCTGTCTTATCCTTATAAATTTCTCTAAAATCTTGTCTTTCAGTCTCGTCTAAAGTCATAGAATCTATAAAACCATAAGCCCAATAATTAACCTTCTCTATTTCTTGTTCACCATTAGCAATTCTATAATTGCCTGCAAATCTTTCAAGTGCATTTAAAACCGCGCTTCGTTCTGTTAAGTTCATGCTAATTAAAATATTAGATATTTTAAAAAGCTTGCTCTAAGAAACATGGCTTCGAGCTTCTTTATATGCCCGCGGGAAAAAGCTTCTTACTACATCCTCACCAACATACCCTAAAAAATCTGAATTAATTATCTGTTCCCCATTTCTGGAAACACTATAAACTTGATAAGAACATGATTCTTCTCCTTCATTAAAAATAATTGTCTGTTTCATAGGATTATAAATAAAATCTCTTACACTTCCAAAAGTTTCAGAATTCAAAGTTATATCCCCATCTTCATTTTTAAAATTAAAAGGCCTAAGAAGAATATAAGGATTCTGGAGTTCTTTCCAAGTTTGAGAATCTAATCTTAAAACCATAAAAAAAGAAAAATGCGAAGTTTATAAGAATAATTATAATTAACTCTTCATTTCATTATACATTGCAGTCCATTTTTCTTTATCTGCCTCATCAACTGAAATATCTTTAATAAATTCCCTTGCTTGTTTCTCTATTTTTGCTTTCTCAGATGGTTTCTGGCTAAGCTTGTAGTTTGTTGCAAGCTGTGCAATTGTCTCTGCAATTGTTGGGTCTATTTTTTCATCTTCCATTTTACTTTTCTCCTTTCTTCACTATCTTAAGCATGTCAAAAAAACTTTTCTTTTCAAAAAGTATGACTTTCATGTCAGTTATGTCAATATTAACTTTAATCATCCCAAAATTAGAAATAAATATAGTCCCGATAAGATAATCTTTTAAATCCTTATGCTGCAATGAAAAAAGCATTTTCTGTATCTTGTTAGTTATGCCTCGTGTTGCCATTTCTTTCTGGATTAATTTTTTAACATCACTAAAATCAAAATTATAATTCATTGAAATCTTTTCTGGCTTATCTCCTATTATTTCAATAGGCACTAAATCACATTTGCTTTCTAATTGAAAACTAAACATCTTATTTGTCGATGGAATAAAATAATCAAAATGTTGTTTGTTATCTTTTCCTTCTAAGTCAATAACAAAAAACCCAGAAACAGGAAAAGCATCTTTATTCTCTGTGATAAAATTCTTAAAACTTTCAGAGGCCATTAGTTTCTCTAAATAGAATTGAAAATTCATTTTATTCCCTGTTACAAATCTCTTTTTCAAGTTTCTTAACAAACTCTTCTAATTTAAAAGATTGTATTTTACTATCTCCTCTTACTCTAACAGCAAGAGTTTTCTCTTTTTCTTCTTTGTCTCCTATAACAATAATATATGGTATTCTCATCAATGATGCTTCCTTAACCTTAGAAGGAATGCTTGTCTGTGAAAAATCATTATCTATTCTTATTCCTGGAATTTCTTTTAATTTATCAAAGACTTTTTGAGCTCCCTTATCATTCCTATCTGTAAAATTTAAGACTCTAACTTGAACAGGAGCAAGCCATATTGGAAACCATCCACTATAGTGTTCAATTAAAACTCCAATAAATCTTTCCAAGCTTCCATAAATTGCTCTATGAATCATAATCGGACGCTTCCTTGAATTGTCCTTATCAGTGTATTCCAAATCAAATCTTTCAGGCATTGCAAAATCAACTTGTATAGTTCCACACTGCCAAGTTCTTCCAAGAGAATCTTCTAAATGAAAATCAATCTTAGGCCCATAAAATGCGCCATCTCCTTTATTTACCTTATATTTAATCTTCTTTTTCTTTAATACTATTTCAAGAACATTCTCAGCTCTATCCCACATTTCATCGCTTCCGATTCTTTTTTCAGGACGTGTTGAAAGTTCCATCTTATACTTAAATCCAAATTTAGAATATATTTCATCAACTAATTCAAGAACTCCAATAATTTCATTTTCAAGCATTTTTTCATTCAAACAAAAAATATGAGCATCATCTTGTGTAAACTTGATAACCCTGAACAATCCAGCTAAAACTCCTGAAAGCTCCTGCCTATGAACTGTTCCAAGCTCTGCTGTTCTCAATGGAAAATCCCTGTAACTCTTAGGAGAATTCCTATAAATAAGCATTCCTCCAGGGCAATTCATTGGTTTTATAGCAAACTGTCTTTTTTCATAATCTGTTAGGAATATATTATCTCTATATTTTTCCCAGTGCCCTGAAATCTGCCATAATCTTTTATCAAGTATTTGTGGAGTTGAAATTTCCTGATATCCATATTTTTTATGCAGCTCTCTCCAGAATTCAACAAGTTGTTTGTAAATAATCCATCCATTATTATGCCAAAACACCATGCCAGGAGCAGTCTCGCTAAATGAAAACAAATCCATTTGCTTTCCTATAATTCTATGGTCATTTTCCTTGATTTTGGAAGTATCAAGCTTGGTTTTTGAAATCTCATTAAGAAGCCTCTTATAATCATAAACTTCTTCAACATTTATTTTCCCAGGTTCTAACTTGATGTCTCTTGACAATTCACTTAATGGATGCCCCTTAACTTTTAATTCAAATTCTTTATAATATCCAAAAGGAGCTCTTACAACTTTGAAATCCTTGAGTGCTTTTTCAGCACTATCAAGAACAGCCATAGCAGTCTCTGGACTTGACAAATTACTAGATAAATGAGCATAAGGATAAAGAACAATTGTCTTTGCTTTTACTTGAGAAGCAATATCCTTGATTTCATGAACATAGCTTTCAACTGCCTTTTTAACATCTGCGTCTGTTTTTTCAACAGCAGTCAAGACAACTAGTGCCTCTTTAACTTCCTGCTCTTTTTTGTCTTTTTCACTTAGATCAGCAATGCTTTTTAGAGCCTTTTTCAATGGCTTAAACTTAATGTAATCAACATGCAAGGTAAGTATTTTCATAAAAGAAATAACAGAAACACGTATTTAAAGATTATGAAGTTGCTAATTTTCCTTCTAATTTTTGCTTAGAGAATTCAATGTAATAACTCTGAAATCCTTCAATTCCTACTTTCTATGCCTGTCTTATTCCTTCTTCTGAATTCATAAATTCTTTTAAGTCAGGAAAAGCTCCTTCTTTAGTAAGTTCACCTTGCCTAAATTCTGGAAATTTATCTATTAATTTATAATAAGTTCTAATCTTACTTAAGCTTCTAAGAAATGCTTTTCTGTTTCGTGGAGTAACTTTATTAGATTTAATTATAAAATATAAATAACCATACACCCCTGAAAGAATATTTCTAGAAATATCCCCAAAATTACTATCTGGGTTAATCTCCATAAGTTCATTGAATTTCTGAGTATATCTATCTGCTACTTTTTGGTATGTTTCTGGTTTTGTCATTTTATCTCCCATCTTTCTTTGAATTCTTCAAGCCTTTTCTTATCTACATCACATATGGGCATCTTGCCATCACTAGAAAATCTTTGAATTATCCCCTCTAATGCATCATAATTATGTGAGAATACACAATTGTCAGAATTACATACTTTGCTCCCTAAAGCCAAATGCCCCATTTCATGAAGTGCTAATGCATATGCCATTGCCTGATTATATGCCTCACCATCTCTTGGATTAAAGCCAGCTCTTGAGACAACAATTCCAGATTTATTTGGAGTGATTAATTCTGCTGTATCTTTTTCCGGATTAAGATGCTGAATACTAGATGCATATACTCTGCTATGAAATCTATCAGGGACTAAAATTCCATCTGTAATATCTGCAGTAAACAAAGTTGCATCCTTATTTCTATCATATAAATTCCACAATGCCTGCTTATAAGAATCAACCCAGATTACTCCATTTTTTTCAAAATCCCTTAAATTAGGTAAATTATTAGGCCAGCCAGTTGGTTGAAAATCCCTGTTTAAAACCTGTTTTCCAAAATCCTGTATACCACCAACTACCTGAATGCTTAAATCATCAGTCCCTTCGCTGTTTACATATAAAGGTGTTTTTTCCATGTATTTATTCGCATTCCAATATATATAAACCTTCCTAATGTTACTACTATCTAGGTAACACAAACATAAGATTTATAAACATCTCAGATGTATGTAAAATATGATAAAGGATGAAAATAACTTAGGGAAAATGGAATATATACCTAGAGATTATTTAAAGAAATTATTTAAACCCCAAAAAAGAAAGGGGAACTATTTACTTACAGGACTAGCAACTGGACTTGGAATGATTCTAGCTTTTACTGGAGGGGCATATCTTGCTAAAGCAATAGAAAATTATAAACCTAATTTAAAACCAAGCCTTGAAAGAGCAGTAACTGCTCCTGAACAAAGCAAAAGTCAAGAATCTGTCAAACCTCAAAAGCAAAAAACTGAAGAAGAAATAATTGATTATGCTGCAAAAAGATTTGGAGTAGAACCTGAACTTTTAACTGCAATAAGAAAAGCTGAAAATAGCAAGAAATATGCTTTTGGAATAATCCCTAATGACAGGTATAGAAAAGATTCAGGGATTGTTGAAAATGACAAAGTTATACCTTATACTAGTGAATTTGAAAAGCAGGCTATTTGGTGCGCTGCTACTATTAAAAAAGCAAAGGAGAGATTTGCTGAAAATGAAGGCAAAAGTTTCATTGAATTTCTTAGTGCAACTTATGCTCCTATTGATGCTCCAAATGACCCTGATGGACTTAATAAAAATTGGGTTGGGAATGTAAAAACTTTTTATGATGAATTAAAAAGAAAGGAGAATAAAGGACTTGAAGCTAAAGTTCCAACTCTTCCAAATGCACCAAAATTTAAAGAAGTGGTAAAGAATGACTGTGCAAAATATGCAAGACTAGCTGCTAAGCAGATTTCTGGTTCAGAGTATAATAGCGCTAATGCATGGGAATTTGCAGAAAGAAATCAGCTTGTAAGTGAAATTAATGGTGATTTAGCAGGATATGAAGATAAATTAAAACCTGGAGTAAGTATTGTTAGCTTCTATTACCCTAAAAGCAAATATAATGCTCCTGACAGAAAAGTAACTCATGTTGCACTTTATCTTGGAAAAGACAAGGATGGAAAATTTATTTTTGCTGAAAATGCTGGAGTCTATCAAAGAGCAATAAGTTATCAAGATCTTTTAAAAAAAGGATATTCCCCAAGGGAGCTTATTGAACCAATACAAAAAACTGAAGAGGATATGCAGGATTATCTTCAAAAAACTCAAGAGGACTCAATAAGGATAGCAGTCCAGAAAGCTGTTGATAATTATGAAAATGCAGGAGCAAAATAAAATGACACAAGAACAACCATTAATAATTAATGATATTGATTTTATTGAAACTTGTGGAAAAGGAAAATGCCCATACAGAACAATGTATGAAGCAAGTGTGACTAGGGATTCAATTGGAAATTTTCACAACTCAGATATATTATTTGAAAAATGCAGACAATGTGCAGGATTTGGATTTTACTTTGATAAAGAAAAAGGAAAAGATATTGAATGTCTGGAATACCCTAAGATTCTTGAAGCAAGAAATTTTGTAAGAAAACAAGTATATGCTACAGCAACAAGTTCAGCAGCAGGAGATTAAAATGAAACTTGTCCATTCAACTTATGAATTACGTGATGTAAAAAAAATTCTTGAACAAGGATTAAAATCTCCAAAAGAAACTAAAAACTCAGAATATGCTCATACATCAAGCTCACAAGTTGTTTGTTTTACTGCATTAGAAAAAAAGAGGATTGAATGTGATAGCTATGGTTGTTGGGGAGAGTATCATTTTGTTTTAAACCCTGAATGGGTGAGAGAAAATATAGAACAATTCAGAGAACACGGAGAAAAAAATTCTGAGGAACAATTTTTTGAATTTACAAGAAAACTAAGGATGCAATCATATGAAGGACAAGGACATAAATATGCTGATGCGACATGGAATCAAATTCTTTCACTAAAACCAGTTCCAATTGAAGGAATAGAAGCATTAGTTGTTCCAAGTTCAGAACTTGTGTTTTTAGATTTTGAAATTCCAAAAAATATACAATTAAGAACTTATACTAAAAGGGCTGATTAATAGTTTTTATCTCTTTTTCTTCTTGCACCAATTAATTAAAAATAAAATTCCTATTAAAAATGCCATCCCTGAAATCTGCAGAATCCATAAAAGCATATACCATTCAAATCCACTGATTAATAATATTGCAATATACAGCAATCCCCCAAGGATAAATGCAATTCCTCCAACAACCTCGTATTTCCACGCAACTATAAGAACTCCTATCAAGATAAGCACTGGAATATTATGCATGAACAAACCCAGGATTGTTCCCCAAAATCCATAATTGCCGTCAAAAATATCTAATGAAAACATCGCCAAGAAAAGAATAAAGATTATTGATAATATTCTTGGAGTCCAATAGATAAATTTGCTGACTTTTTTTGTTCTCATAGAAACTTACTAATCTGTGACTTAGCTCTTTCACGAGCTTTCTGATGTTTTTCTAAGAATTTATTTATCTTGTCAATAGTATATTGTTTTAATTCTCCTGTCAAAAGCTTGCCACTCCTATAATCCTCTTCAATTTGCTTAAGCTTTGCATCATCCTCTTCAAGAAGCATTCTAAGATACTGAAAACAAACATCAATATCAGGATTCCCGCCTTTTTCTCTATGTTCTTCCAGTGTATCTCTTCCCCCTGAAAAAGCATGCTTGTTAATCTTATTTTTTACTTCATTAGGTTTATCAGTAGTATAAATTGCAATCTGTTCTCCAGTCGAACTCATCTTTCCTTTAACTCCTTGTAATGGGGGTAAAAACATCCCGTGAATAATCGCAGGCTTGTAATACCCTAACTTAGGATAAATATCCCTAGCAACTCTAAAATGAGGATCTTGATCAATTGCAAGAGGAATTAAGCAAGGTATATTCTTCTTTGCCAATACACTTGGAATAACTGCTGGAACAGCTTGCATAGCAGTATAAAAAATACTTCCTATATTATTAGAATCACTAAAACCAAAAGCAGCTTTTATTGTTGAAAAATTTATTTTCTTAGCAAATTTAATTGCTTCTGGATATAATAATCCAGCATGCTTAGTATCAATAATAAAATGTGTCTTCTTAGGATTAAAACCAAGGGCAATAACATCAAGCATATTCTCATAAGTCCATTTTTGGATTTCTTCATAAGATTTATCTTTAAATAAAAACTTCTCATCATCTGTAAATTGAAACCACAACTCCACATCAAATTTATCTTGAAGCCATTTTGTAAATATCCATGTTTGCAAATGCCCTAAATGAATTGGTCCTGAAGGCCCGCACCCAGTATAAAGAAAAAACTTCTCCTTTTTCCCGTATTTATCCAGCAACCATTTCAAGTCTCTAGAAGCAAAAAACACTCTTCTTTTTAACATAAAATGCAAATCCCCAGTATACTTCTTAATTTCATTTAGCATTTCATCATCTATCTTACGAACCCCAAATTCCCTAATCAATTTATCATAATTAATCTCACCAGAGACTTCATAAGGGGTAACACTACCTGCTTTTTTCATGTTCTAGATAAGTAATTACTATTTTTAAAACTTACATAAATATTTATAAATAAACTTTCTCTATTTTTAGAGTATGAAAAGAGTAGCAATACTATTAGTATTTATTATATTAATGACTTCTTTAGCATCTGCAGAACTTATTTTTACTCAACAACCAGAAGACTTATACAATCTTGGAGAATTAATACGAATACCAATAAAAATTGCAACAACTGAAGGGGTGGCAAATTTTTTCTCAATGGAGCTTATTTGCAATGGAATTAAAACTGAGGTTCATAAACAATATATTTTCTTATCACTTGGAGAAGAACAAGAAATAAATGCGGCAATCCCACTTATCACTAATTTTATAGGAAGGTCAACTGGAGTCTGCTCAATTAAGGCAATTCTTGGAGAACAATATACTCTTACAAAAGAACTTACTATCTCAGACAGAATTAATGCAAATGCAGAGATAGAAAAACAAGACTTTAATCCAGAAGAACCTATTATTATAAAAGGAAATGCAGTAAAAGAAAATGGGGAAAATGTAAAAGGCTTTGCAGATTTAGACTTAATTAGAAAAGGTGAATCAATACTAAAAATAACTGATACAGTAAAAAATGGGTATATTTTCCTTAATGTTTCTGCTCCAAAAGATGCAAAAGCAGGGGAGTACATTGCACTCTTAAATATCTATGAAAAAGAATCAGATGGAAATATCTCAAATAAAGGAACTGCAAGTGTTTCACTTTTAATAAATCAAGTTCCAACCAGTCTTGAGATAAACCTTGAAAAACCAGTAGAACCTGGAAACAATTTAAAAGTCACAGCAATACTTCATGACCAAACTGGAGAAAAAATAATTTCAGATGCAGTAATCACTATAAAAAATGAAAAGAGTAAGATAATTGAACAAAGAGATGTGCAAACAGATGAACTAATTGAGATTCCAGTTGCATATAATCAGCCTCCAAATGAATGGATAATTATTATTAAATCTGAGGGATTGAGTACAGAAGAAAAGTTCAATATTTCACAAAAAGAAGCAGTAAAAATTAATGTAATAAACAGCACAGTAATAATAACAAACATAGGAAATGTTGTATATAATAAAACAACCATAGTAAAAATAGGAAATAATACAATAAACTTAGATATCTGCCTCCCAATTGATGGAGTTCAAAAATATTATTTAAGTGCTCCCGATGGAGAGTATGACTTGGAAATACGGGCTGGAGATGAAAAGCTAAATGAAAGAGTTATGCTTACTGGAAATGCAGTTGCAGTTGAAAAGATTTCAGATGGGATAATATCAAGGATAGCATACCCTCTTGTTTGGATGTTTATAATAGGAGTTCTTGGACTAGTAGCATATTTAATTTATAAAAAAGGATACAAAAAAGCTTTTTTTGGATATATCACAAAAAAAAGAGAAGAGAGACAGCAGGCAACAAAAACAACAGACAAATCACTAATAAGCACAAAAAATAAAGCAGAATTATCTCTCTCTATAAAAGGAGAACAGCAAAACATAAGCATTGCATGCATTAAACTAAAAAATGAAACTGAATTAGTAAAAAATGATGCTGTAAAGGAAAAATTAAATGAAATAACAAGAATTGCAGAAGACTCAAAAGCATCAGTATATGAAAATCAAAATAATATATTCTATATGTGGGTTCCATTAAATACAAAGACATTCAAGAATCAAAACACTGCTATAGAAGTTTCTCAGAAAATAAAAGAATCCCTAGACAAATACAATAAATTAGCAAAGCAAAAAATTGATTTTGGAATCTCTCTTAATTACGGAACTATTGTTGCTAAGAAAGAAAAAGATGTTTTAAAGTTTATGAGCATGGGAACTTTAATTACAACTGCAAAAAAAATTGCTTCAATATCTCAAGGGGAAATACTTCTAAGTGAAAAAATGAATGACAAGGTGGTAGTAGAAGTAAAAACAGAAAAGCACGAAAAAGACAAAATCCCAGTTTATTCAATAAAAGAAGTCAGGCAAAGAGGCGAAGACACTAAAAAATTCATAAGTGACTTCATAAAAAGATTAGAAAGTGATAAGAAAGCTAAAGAAAAGTGAACATAAACTAAAGTTCTAATTAAACCTACTTTAATCCTAAGCTAATTCTAATTGCTAAATCAACTTGATTCATTTTGAAATTATCAAGGGAGCTTAATCTTTTAATTAACCTTGTTTTATCAATTGTTCTTATTTGATTTAATAAGATAGTTGAATCTTTATCTAATCTGGATTCTTTTTTAGGAACAAAAACATTTGTTGGATATTCTTTTTCAGGTATTTTTGAAGTTATTGCGGCTACAATAGTAACCAGAGAAAAAGTGTTTGAAATATCATTTTGAAGTATTAATGCTGGACGAATTCCTCCTTGCTCCCTGCCTTTTATAGGTTCAAAATTAACAAGAAAAATTTCTCCTCTCTTAATGACACTTACCATTCCCAATTACTAAGGTCCTCTATAGCTTCAAATTCTTTAGTTATTTTAAGACTCTCTTCAGCCATGGCAATACATCCTTCTGCAAGCAACTCTTCATTCTTCCTTTTTTGCTCTTCTATAGATTTGATAAGATAAACTATCACATCTTCATAACTCTCTTTTCCAGACTTCATCTTATCCAGCTGATTTTTTACATTTTCCCTAATTTGAATTGTTGTAACCATTCAACTATAGAACATCTATAGTTTATAAATTTTAAGGATATAACTCCAAGAAACTTTTAACAATAGAATGTTTTATTTCAGGGTGTTTTTTCTCTAAATCATCAACAAACCTGGAAATCTTATCTTTTTTTTCAATTCGTGCCTTGCACTTAAGATTCATTAATTTGCAGTAAAGCATAACCTCTTTATCTAAAAACAAAAATAAAGGCTTAATCACTTTTCCATTAACTGGTTTAAGCTCGCTTAATCTAGTAATCTTGCCTTTTACAAGGATATTAGTCACCTTATCAGCCTCCATATCTGTTGTGGATGTAATTGCTTTCTTAGAGTATTTTCTATTGCTAGGGAGCTTAATAATCTCAATAACACCCCTCTCAGCAAACATCATTAACAAACTCTCAAGAACAGCTCCCCTAAAATCCCCTTTATTTTCATAGCAAACAATATCCCCTTTCTTAACCATCTTAAATTTCCTTAATGTATAAAGAAACTTCTTTTCAAACCAATGAATAAATTCTTTTTTAGTTAGTTTTCTTTTATTTGTAAACTCATAAACATATTTTATCATCTCACTTAGAACTCTTTTTTTTGTTTTCTATGTTTATCTCTTCTTTAATTTCTTCTTTTAATTGTTCTTTATCAATACTTGTTTTTCCACTTTTATTGCTTCCAACTAATTCTCCAATAAACTTTCCAATTCCCAAAAATTTTAAAACAAGCCCTATTCCAATAAGTAATATTCCAATCACAAAAGAAATTAAGAAAACTGAATAAGATTTAGAAAAAAACAAAGCAAAAAATTGAAGAAATTCCCAGTATCCAAGAAGAGACAAAAGCCAGCTTACTCTTATAAAAGGAAGAGCAGAAATCATTAATAATCCACCTATTACAAAAGGAAGGTTCTTTCTGTCTTCAATTAAAACAAAAGTTAATCCTACTAAAACAAGAGAAATAAACAAACTCCAATAAAACCATCCAGTCCAATAGCTCTGTGCTTTTGCTGATATCAAATGATAAGGGGGTGTAAAATCACAGTCCCAAAAATTGCAGTCATACTCCTTATAATAAACATCATCTACAAATTGATTTATAGCAAATGTGACAACTGATTCTGAACCTTCAAACACAACTTCACAAGGAAAGGTATAAACAAAATTATTATACTCCTTAACAAATTGAATATTATCTGCACAATAAATCTGCATATCTCTTAAATCAGTATTAATATCACTAGCAACACTAGTCTGATTTCTAATTTGATTACCTACAATAGAAACAAGCTCTTCTTGAACATTATCATGACTTAAAGACATTGAAATAGTTAAGAGAGTGCTCATTGCAAATAAAGATACAAAAAGTAATACACAAACCAATGTAAACAATCCTCCTCGAATTAATCCCATTAAATATATACAAGGAGTAAATTTATAAACTTAACGAGGCATATATTTTTAGGTTATTTAAAATGATAAAAATTGACAAAAAGAAATGCATTGGATGCGGTGCATGTGCCTCAATTTGTTCTGAAATTTTTGAAATGAAAGACGGAAAAGCAAATGTAAAATGCCAGAAAACTCCAAATTGCGTGGATGAAGCAATTGACACCTGCCCTGTTAGTGCAATAAGCAAGTAAATTGCTCGTAAATTAAATTTATTTTATATTTTTAATAATTATTGCCCCTCCAAAAAGAGGTGATAATAAACTGCCAATAAATATTTTATCAAAATATTTATTAAGTATCTTATTTTTTATATTACATGGCAATTCCAAAAGAGGTTAAACATTCTGAGAAATTTATTAAATGGTTTTCTGAACTAGATAAAACTTCTGGAAAGATTGCAGGGGGAAAAGGAGCTAATCTTGCAGAGATGTATAATCTTAAAATTTCAGTGCCTCCAGGATTTGTAGTTACAGCTCAGGCATATGATTACTTTATTGAAAAAGCAGGGATAAAAGAAAAGATAAAAGAATTCCTTTCAAGAATTGATTATGAGGACACAAGTCAGTTAGATGAAATAACAAAAAATATAAGAAAATTTATTGTTGATTCAAAAATTCCTAAAGAAATGGAAAATGAAATCATTGAGGCTTACGAAGTCCTGGATATTGGGGGATTTGACTCTTCAAAAGCAGCAATAGATATTCTTAATCACTCTAGTGAACCAGTATTTGTAGCTGTTAGAAGTTCTGCAACAACAGAAGATTTAGCAGAGGCTAGTTTTGCAGGACAGCAGGAAACATACATAAATATAAAGGGAAATGACCAGCTTCTTAAGAGTGTAAAAAAATGTTTTGCTTCACTATTTACATCAAGAGCAACATATTATCGGCATAAGAAAGGATTTAAACACGAAGATGCCAGCCTTGCAGTAGTAGTTCAGAAAATGATTGATGCAAACAAATCAGGAGTTATTTTCTCAAAAGACCCTACATTTAAAAATAATGAAATTATAATTGAAGCAATCTGGGGATTAGGAGAAGGGATTGTTTCTGGAATGATTACTCCTGATAAATATGTTATCTCAGAGGATTTGGAAATTATTAATAAAATAATTGCAAATAAAAAACTTGCAATAACACGTGACTCTGCAGGAAAAAAAGCAATAGTTAAATTAACAGAATCAAAATCAAATCAACAGGTTCTTAGCAATCCAGAAATCAAAAAACTCTCGGAAATAGCATTAAAACTAGAAAATCACTACAAAAAACCTCAAGATATTGAATTTGCACTTGAATCTGGAGAAATTTTTATTGTCCAGACTCGTCCAATAACAACAATTGAAAGCAGAGTATCACGGGAATCATTAAAAGAGGTTAAAGGAGAGGTTATTTTATCTGGATTAGCAGCTTCTCCTGGAATAGCATCTGGAAAAGTAAAGATTATTGAAGATTTAAAAGACCTTTCAAAAATACAAACAGGAGATATTCTGGTTACAAAAATGACAAATCCTGACATGGTGGTTACAATGCAAAAATCTTCAGGAATAATCACAAATGAAGGAGGATTAACTGCTCATGCTGCAATAGTCTCACGAGAAATGGGAATTCCCTGCATTGTTGGAACACAAGAAGCAACAACAAGACTAAAGGAAGGAGAATTTATTACACTAGATGGATACACTGGAAAAATTTATAAGGGAAAAGTTGCAGAGACAGAAAAAAAAGAAGTTCAACTAGTAACCAGCCAGACAAAAACCAAAATAAAAGTTATTGTGGATTTGCCAAGCTTTGCTGAACGTGCATCTAAAACAGGAATTAAAAAAGTAGGGTTAACAAGGATTGAAGGAATAATTGCTGAATCAGGAAAACACCCAGAATACTTCTTAAATAAGGGAAAGATTAAAGATTATGAAGAAATAATTTTTAAGGGAGTAAGTAGCATTGCAAAATACTTTGAAGAGTTATGGATTAGAACCTCAGATATTAGAAGCGATGAATTCCAAAATCTTGAAGGAGCTCCTAAGGAAATTGAAGCAAATCCTATGCTTGGGCTTCACGGAATAAGATATAGTTTAAAAAAACCAGATATACTAAAAGCTGAATTAAATGCCTTGAAAAGAGTTGCAGAGCAGGGAAAAACAATTGGACTGCTTCTTCCTCAATTAATTCTAGTTGAAGAAATAAAAGAAATAAAAAAAATTCTAAAACAAATAAATTTTATGAGTGCAAAAGTAGGGGTAATGATTGAAACTCCTGCTGCAGTGCAGATGATTAGAGAAATAACAGAAGAAGGAATTGATTTTATCTCATTTGGAACAAATGACTTGACTCAGTATATTCTCGCAATAGATAGAGGAAATGAAAAAGTTCAGTATCTTTACAATGAAATGAACCCTGCAATACTCTATCAGCTTGAATTTGTAATTAGAGTCTGCAAAAGAGCTGGAGTAGAAACAAGCATATGCGGACAATCTGGAAGCAAAAAAGAAATGGTAAAGTTCCTTGTTGAAAAAGGAATAGACAGCATAAGTGTTAATGCAGATATGGCAAAAGAAATCTCTGATTACATTGCAGAATTAGAAATGGAGATGGTTAAAGGAACAGATAAAGAACCAAGAGAGTATCAGCCAAAAAAAGAAATTAAGATGCCAATGAAATTTAACCCAGGAAAAGAAAAATATGAGCCAGATACTGAAAAATTACAAAAAGACATTAAAGCAATTGAAAAAGAAAAAAAAGAGTATCTAGAAGAAAATCCTGAGGAAAAAATAGATGAAATTCCTCCTTTTAACCCAGAATCAGAAGAAGACGGAATTCCAGAGATTAACGGAGCTGTAAATACTAAAGAAGAAATTGTTGAAGATGTTGAAAAAGCATGTGAAGAAATAGAAAAAGAAAAGGATGAATATTTAAAAGAAAATCCAGAAGATACAGGACTGAATATATTCTAATTTAGAAGAGTTTTTAAATAATAAAAGCTTTTAAAGCATATGAGTAAAAAGAAAAAGAAGGTGAGCCATAAAAAGAGCAGGCCTAAAAAAAGCCGTGTATCTACGCAAGAAGTTGAGATAAAAATGCAACCAATTCTCGTTGATAATTTTGTAGCTCTTCAAAAAGTAATGACAAATCTAGCTTCTAAATTAGACGACTTAAGCACTCAAATGGCAAAGATGCTTGAATTATTTGAACTTTCAGCAAAATCCTTATCAAAAAGAGGATTTAGACTGGAAACAGAAACTCCTAAAGAATCAAATAAAGAAGTAATAGAAAGACTGGGAGAATTATCAGAACAAAATAAAATAATAGCAAGGGGACTTACTATGCTTCATGAATCAGCTCCTCAACAACAAATTCCTGCAAGAATTCCACCTCCAATGCAACAATTACCAAGACTTACTCCTGAGAAAGAAGAATATAAAAAATCTGGTTCTATTGTAAAAAAAGAAACTTCAGTGTGATTAAAATGTCACTTCAAGAAACTTCTGAAAAATTCAAAGAACTTTTCCTACTAGCATTCACAAGAGAATTAATAATTCATGCAGGTGGAGGAGAGGTTCTAGAACTTGAGTCTGAATTAGAACTAGAAAAACAAGAAACTAAAGAAAAAATAAAAGATATTGTAAAAGAAGAATTAAAACCCTCTAAAAGTTTTGCAAAATTCAAAGCTCTGCCAAAACCATTTATTCTTGCTAAAAGACTTGTAATTCCTATTCAAAGATTTCCAGAGAGACTATCCTACATACAACCAATTCCAACACCAATTCAAGTGGATTTAGGTAAATTAAATCCCTTGATAAAAGACCCAATGGTTCAGACAATAGAGTGCCATGGGCCAGATAAAAAAATAATTGTAAGGACTCCAAGTGAAAGAGAAACAGAAATATCCTTAACAAAAGAAGAGATTAATAATATAGTAAAAACTTTTTCTGAACATACAAAGATACCTGCTGAAGAAGGAGTTTTTAGAGTTGCTTTAGGAAGAATTGTCTTCACTGCAATAATCTCAGATATAGTTGGAACAAAGTTCATGATTAAAAAATTATTATATCAACCAACTCCCCCTCAATTAAGTTATTTAAAACCAACAAGGGCTTTTGGTGTTCCAGCTTATTAACTTCTAATTAATACTCCAAATAAAGCTTCGCTAAGATTTTCTAATAATAAACTTATTAAGAACAATAATCTAACCCCTGGATAAAAGAAGTGATAATTATTCATAAAATATTATTAACAATTCAAAAAATTAGAATTTTTTATGTAAGTCTCCTCGTGTTCTTCCAATATTCCCCTTTGCTTTTTCAGTTCCAAAAGGTTTTCTTTTTATTTGCTGGAATTTTTCTTTGGGAATAAAAGTCTTTTTTGGTTCCCCTCCAAAAAATTCTCTTAATTTTCTTACAACACTCCATTGTTTTTTAGCTTGCTGTTGTTCCTTATAGCTTCCAACATCTTTTAGTTTAGATTTACTCTCAATTCCAGCCCTCGCAATATTAATTCCTTTTTCAGTATTTTTGCTTCCAAATTGACTTGTCTTAGAAGGTTGCTGGAAAATTCTTGAAAAAGTATATTTTAATCCTTTTTCTTTATTTATTATACGAGGATATAACCTAGGCTTCTGATAATAAGCCATTTCCTCAACACCCTTCATTCCTTCTTCTAATTCTCTTCTTCTTAACTCTCTAATAAAGCTTACAATTGCAAATCTCTCTTCCCAAACAACAGTAGTTGAAAAGATAACCACGCTTGCCCATAAAAGAATCAGTAGCCAAAATAACCAATCAAAGAAACTAATATCTCTCACACACTCCTGACAATTTGGACCTCCGCAATCTATTCCTTCTTCATCATAATCTTTCTCTCCATTATAACAATAATCACAATACCCTGTGAATTCACTTGTTAATAAGAAAGAAATATCAATTCTCTCTAAGTTAAATCCAGTTATACTTGTCTCTTCAGATTCCTTAACTCTACTTACTAATTTATTTGTTGATTTATCATAAACTTCAATATAAATCTCAGAACACCATTCAGTCTTATTTGCCTTTATATCAATTCCTAAATTACAAATTCTCTTCTCAATAACTCTATCAGCACATCCAAAAGTATCAATGCACTCTCTTCTTTGTATTCCAGTTATTTCTCTATTTTCAAGCAAATCCTTAAGTGTGTAATATGATTCACACTCTCCCCAATCAGTGCAATTCCAATTAACATCACATCCATAACTTTTTTCTGCACAATCTCTTGTTGTAGGAATATTATCTTCTGTTCCGCAATTATTCAAATCTATGCAATCATAAGCATAACTTTCACTGTCATGGACTAAACAAATACTCCAAGAACACTCCCAATTTTCTGTGCAATCACAACTTCTTTGTTCTTCTGGTTTATTATTTTCTGTTCCACAATTATTTAAGTCAGTGCATGTTCTTGTCTGGCTTTCATCATAACAAGGAGTCCACGCAGAACAATTCCAGTCTTCCACACATGCTTCAACACAAGCATTATTTTCACAAGTTCCAGGACTGCAAGATTCATAACTCCAGTCACTCCACTCCAAACATGAATCAGAGTCATAGTTTCCACAATCTCTTGTTCTTAAGTAAGTGCTATTTACACACTCTATTTCTTCAGATCCAGAAGAACAATCATTACTGCATCCCCCCCCGCCTCCTCCTGAAATACATGCACTTATATTAAATGTGCATGAAATAGTGCATGATAAAGTCCCTGCATCATATCCTTGAGTAACACAAGTCTGCCCACTCAAATTAGTCAAATCACAATCTTCTCCTGTTTCAACTATCCCATTTCCACAGACAATACTTGTGAGTATTGTCAAATTCTCACTTGATAAATAACTACTATAATTTTCTCCATCGTAAGCAGTTACATTGCAACTCCAGTTCTGTCCAACACTTGTATTTCCACTTAACAATGTTGAAACTAATTCTAAGGTTCCTTGCGTGTAATTTGTAGGAGATGTATTAAAACTTAAATTCTGAGCTCCATTCAAATACCAGTATCCAGAATAACTTACATTATTATTATCAGCATCTGTTGCATTTGCATAGCAAGTCAAATTCTCTGTTGTTAGATTAGTTCCAGATGAAGAATTAACAATTACAGAATTAATTACAGGAGCAGTATTAACAATAACATCAGTAACAGTAAGATTAAACACCTGTGAAACATTAACATTTCCATCTCCACAAGTTACATTATAAGAGTAATTTCCAGCATCATCAAATCCAGGAGTCCAGTTTATTACCCCATTACTTGAATTAATTATAAACAAGGAAGTATCATTTATATAATAAGTCAATACATCATCATCTGCATCTGAACAATTAATATCATAATATAATGTTGAATTCTCTGCAACACTCTGGTTAACTAAATCAGGATTAAAGTATGGAGCTGAATTTAATATTGTCAAATTCTCACTTGATAAATAACTACTATAATTTTCTCCATCATACGCAGTTACATTGCAACTCCAGTTCTGTCCAACACTTGTGTTTCCAGAAAGCAATGTGGAAACTAATTCTAAGGTTCCTTGCGTGTAATTTGTAGGTGAAGTATTGAAACTTAAATTCTGTGTTCCATTCAAATACCAGTATCCAGAATAACTTAAATTATCTCCATCATCATCAGTTGCATTTGCATAGCAAGTCAAATTCTCTGTTGTTAAATTGTTTCCAGATGAAGAATTCACAAATATCTGATTAATTACAGGAGCAGTATTAATAAATTCAACAATTGTAATATTAACTGTGCCAGTGTTATTGCTTCCTATATCTGTATATTGGGTAGCATTATATATTGTATAAAATATCCATGTAGAATTTCCAGTGTAATTTCCAGTAGCATTAACACTCCATGAAACATTGCATGAATCTCCTTCATACATTCCAGAACAAGTTGAATTATTTGGATTGTCAGAAGTTGTGTAAAAAGGTGTTCCAGAATTCATTGGGATAATTCCTTTAGTTTGTGGTTCTCCTCCTGAATGGGTTAATCCATCTAAAACATACTGATTATTTACAATATTACAAGTGACTGTATCCCCTCCAATACTAACTGAACCTCCATCACAATCTTCATTTAATACTAAAATCTCCCCACTTCCAGAGCAGTCTAATAAACTACTGATTGCTCCAATAGCATTTCTAATACAGATTCCTCTTGCTCCAGTAGTTATGTTTATATAAATTGTTTTTGAAATTCCTTCTAATCCCTCAATATAAATTCCTTGTGTTGTTTTCTTTATCAAAGTTAAATTTGTTAAATTCAAATTACCCTGACTAAAATTAAATGTAAACTCAAAGAATTTATTATTTCCTTCGAATAATTCTACTATTTGAGATTCATTAGGGCTATTATTCCAAGTTCCATTAATTGTAATATTTAATCCAGTAATTCCAGACACATTTACAGTAGATGAATTTCCAGTTAAATTATCCTCGGTATCTATTATTCCATCTCCGTCCTCATCAGGGGGATGACAATACAATGAACAATTGTTCTCGCAACTGTTGTCATGATAAGAGTCACACCCATATGTAATGTTATAATCTGCACAAGTTATCCAACAATTTCCTAAACCGCAAAAATCTGTTTCACATAAAGAATCATAGTAAGAACCGCATCCATAATTTGTTCTATAATCACTTTCTGTATAAGGACATGAACAGCATTCTGTCTCGCAGTCACTATTAGTATCAGTACCACATCCATACCAATAATCATAATACCCACAATCCCAAGGACAAGCCTGAATTTCTCTTGTTCCTTGTTCAGGGTCAAGTATAGCAGAAACATTTCCGCATTCTCCGCCAACACAAGTTACCCCTGATTCAAATGTAAAGAATTTATAATAACCTACATCTCTACTTTCAGTTATAATATAAGGGATTAAATTACCCCAAGCAAGTGTCCAATTACTATAAGTTAATACTTCATCTGATTCATTGCTTATACAAGTAGCTGTTAAATTCCAATCTCCACCATCTCTAATAAATAAATCAGAATTATCTAGGATAAAATAATCCCCCCCCTGAGAAGTTGCATTGGAGAATATTTTAGTATCTGCATCAGGAATGTTTGTTAAGTTAAATGTAGCATTAACCATATCTATTAAACCAGTGCAATTAACTCTTATTCTTGTCAAGTTCATATAATAAGTTAAGTTAGTGCAGTTGCTCCAGTTTCCATTTGTATTAATCTCGCACTCTAAATCATTGGCAAATGCAACATCACCAAATGCTCCAAATTCAGAAAAGTTTGTGACATTTCCAGAATAAACAATATTATTTGCAGTATCAACAAAACTTCCATTCCAAGCACTCCATGAACTTCCATTATATCTATAAACCCTTAATGTATCCTCTACAAAATTAACATCAGTATCATTATATGCCAAGCTAAAGTTAATATAACTTCCAGCTCCAAGACTGTTGATTGTTAAGTAATTATTAATACTTCTTTTTCCGCTTGGAATTGCAGGGGGGGTATTATTCACTTTTATAGTCACAAAACTAAATTCAGATGTTGAAAAATTAACTTCATCTTCTAAAATGTTATTAATAAAAGATGCATTATCATAACCAGAAGTTAGGTAAAGTCCAAAAGAATCCTGAGAATTAATATTAATTCTATTATTCTTAAGAATATCATCTCCTAAACTATCTGCTCTAATTCCTGCTGAGCCAATTCCTGCATTAAAGAAAGTAATATTATTCTCTGATATTGAAGATTCATTTACTCCTGAGATTGTAATTCCATATCCCTTAGAAATATTTATTTTATTATCTTCTACAGTATAATTCCTGATTGGATATGAAGTAATTCCACTTAAATAAACACCATAGTTACTTGAAGTAGTGTTTATGAAAATGCTATTATTTGAAATAACTGAATTATTTCTTGCAAAATTAAAGTAATCATCATAGATACCATAACCAACTCCTGAACTAGAACTAATTAAGGTTATGCTATTATTTGTCAAATTCATTGGATTTACTGAATTAATTCCATATTTTGTAGAAGTGGAATTAACAAAAATTATATTATTATAAAAAGCATTGTTTATGTCAGTGTTTCCATTCCCAGTATAAATTCCATAAGTAACAGCAACAATATTATTTGATAAGAAAGTATTATTGCTATTAACCCCAGAAGATTCATAAATCCCTCCAGTGCTTGAATTAATAGAGTTATTATAAATTATATTCCCAGTTATCCCCGCCAAAAGAATACTACCATTAATAGTATTATCATGAATAGAATGATTTATTCCATTAGGATAAATTCCAGCAGCACTAAGATTATTCCAGGAGATTGTAGTATTATAGGAATAAGGAAGACCAGCACGCAAATCAATATCTCCTTTAATAAAAGTATTATCAGAAATATTTGTATTATTACATCCTAAAGCGAAACTTATAGAATCCTGGATACTAGAAACATTAAAAGTATTATTTATAATTGAATTTCCATAAGCATAACCATCGAGATAAATTCCTCTAGCACCGCCCCATGAAATTCCTAATAGAGTATTATTTTTAATTGTAGTATAATTAACTGCATTTGCAAAAGAAGTATGTCCAAGCCAAATAGCAGTTCCTCCACCTCCGCTTCCAGCCTTAACATAAATAGTGCTGTTTGTAATTGTGTTATTAGTGCAGGCTTGGAATTCAATTCCAATAGCTCCTCCATTAGAAGTTGAAAGATTTATTGTGTTATTATCAAAACTTGAGTTACTTAAATGAGAAAGAATTGCCTCTGCTGAACCTGAACCAGTAACATTTGCATAAAACTCATTATTTCTTACACTCATATTGCTTCCATATAAATACATTCCTAGATTAGAAACACTTCCAGAAGAAAGATTAAGATAATTTCCAGTGATTTCCCCTGAAGTCAAGGCTCTTAAATAAATTGAATATCCATATATATTAAAAGTATTATAAGAAACATTAATATTATTTATAGAATCTGAACTTCCCATATATAATCCATACACAAGATAAGAAACATTTGAAGTAAAATTATTTCTTGTTATTGTGATATTGTCTAATCGAGCTCCAGTACTTGGTGCATAAATAGAATCTGAATTAGCATGAGGGTAAAAAGTATTGTTATCTATTACTACATGACTTGAATTATCAATATAAACAACAAAATTATTATCAGCTCCATAAGTATTAAGAGTATTAAAAGAAACATTTGTGTAATCTGATTTATTTAATAAAATTCCGTAATTTCTATCATCACCATTTACAGTTATATTATTCAAGGAAATCTTGGTTCCTGAACTATTCATAAGATAAATTCCATGGTCATAAGTATTTCCTGTTCCAGAAACATTTGTGAAAATAGTGTTATCCTCTAAAATATTATCTAAGCTATTATTTGAGTAAAATCCATAATTAGAGGAAGTTATTCCTTTTGTATAAATTCTGTTGGAAATAAAAGTATTTTTAGAACAATTCTGAAGATTTATCCCATGCTGTCCTGAAACATTGAATTTTCCAGTCTGGATAAAGACATTTTCAATTAATGAATCAGATAAATCTATCAGCGATAAACCTCTAGTAAAGTTAATTAAATTAACATCTTTTAAGGTATAATTATTTATAGCCCCACAAAATACAGTATCTGCCTCTGAAAGATTATAATAAGTATCATACAAAACAGAAATTGTTGGACTAATTAGATTAGTCCCCCCAGTAATATTTGCTATGTCCTGCATTAGTTCTAATCCTTCAATTCCGATGTTTATTGTATGGATTACAATTTGCTGATTTGAACTGTTTATTGCCTGTTCAATAGGATCTTTTCCTTTCCAACTCCATCCATCTGAAACAACAATCATAATCTTACTTCCCTGAACCCCACTAAATGCCTGAAGAGCTGTATAAATTGCATCTCCTAAAGCAGTTCCTCCTTGAGCAACCAAACTATTTACTGAATTATTTAATGCAGTCTGGTTTGTTGTAAGATTCTGAACTAAAATGGCAGTATCAGAGAATTTTATAAGTCCAATGTTATTATTTGTTTGGGTATCTGCAAGAATAATCCCCATAAAGTTTTTAGTAGCAGTTTTTAATTCAACTAATTTCTCCCCTTCCATACTCCCAGAAGTGTCTAACAAGAACATTATGTTTTGTGCAGCAAATACACTCCCTTGTTTGTTTCCAACTTTTGAGGCAATAAGACTTCCAGTAGTATTTGTGGCATTGCTTATAACACTGTAATTCTGTCCATTAAAGATCTTGAATTCTTGCTCTCCGCAAACTTTTCCTTCCTTAAGTATGCAAGAACTACTGTTTTCATCTGTGCTTATATTTTGAGTAAGCCTTATTTCAGTACAGTCAATATTTAACAGCTGCTGAGAACAAGACTCGCAAGTATCACAATAACAAACTGTATAATTGCTTCTTGTAAATGTCCAGTTTTCATCGGCAAATGCGCTGTTTCCAGAATTATCAGTGCACTGAACATTCCATTTATAAGTTCCATATGGGACATTAGGAAGCATGTATAATTTAGTATCTAAATATAATGTTATCTGATTAGTATGATCTGCTTCAGCTAGCCAGCTTTCACTTACATTTGTATAAAGGGTGCAATTTTGGACAGCAGTATTATCTGAAACATTGTAAACTAAAGGGATAGTATCCCTTAGGAAATTAGAGTGATTTGAATCTGGAAAAATTAAGGTTACATTTGGAGCATCAATGTCAGCAATGAAACTCAAGGTGAAATTTCTTGTTTCACTTATTCCTACATCAGAAGTGTCCAAGTCTAAACATTTTATCCTATAGGTATAATCTTTCTCAACAAATAAATCATGGGTTATATGATGTTTTCCTTGAAGTATTGTAAAGTTTTTAACCTCATCTCCATCAATTATCAAAGTGCAGTTTAAATCATATCCTGTACTTGAACTTGAAACTACAAATACAAAATCAACTGTTTCATTAATCTGCACTGAATTATTTTCTGGCCATAGTAAATCAATTGCAGGATTTATGCTTGCAAGATAAAAGGTTCTATTTGTAGAATTATAAGCTGAATTACTACTATTATCATAAACAAGACAATTCCAATTCATCTCTCCAAAACTATTAGACAAATTTTGAGAGAAATTAACTTCTTGCGAATATCCAGAGACATTTGTAGTATTAATAGCAACAAGAACATCACTTTCATTCCAAACAACAAGAGAAATATTTTCTAATCCAATACTTGAATTTGCACTGCAAGTAAAATTAATAATATCACTTCTAATCACCTCTCCTTCCTCTGGAGAAACTAATATAATATCTAAACTCTCATCCTGAACACTATAATTACTAAATTGAGAAACATTAAATATGATTGTGCTTCCATTCCAGTCCAAAATATAACAACTAGGAGTTGTAGTTTCTAAACATTTTTGGACTTCACTTCCGCCTTCTAAATCAACATAAACTACGGGGATATTTAGATTAAGATTATTTATTGTTATATTTGCTGACGAATTAAAAGAATTATCTAAATTAGAACTATTAATATAAATATAATTACTTCCAATTTCTACATTCTCATCAAAATTTTGTTGAGATGCATTAATTACTCCTATCCACTGAATCATTCCATTTCCAATAATTTCTAAAGTCGAATTGCTAATGCTCTGAGGAGTTGGATGATTATCAAAGTCAGTAGTATATCCATTAAAATTATAATATATAGCAATACCAGAATTATTTGTAAGAGGAAGATAATCTCCTCCATAAGTTATATTTCCTTGTGAATTATAAGGTAATAAACTATCTCCAATCTTGTTATCATTTATATCTTTTCCAGGGTAATTGCTCCACCAGTTTCCTCCAAGACAACCTCCTCCAGCAATGTTACTCACTGAACAATTAAGGGTAGTATTCCAGTAATTGGTTCCAGCAGAATCTTCAACATCAATATCTGCAGTAGTGTTAATAAAATTATTATAAATCAAGTTGTTGTTTGTGGTTCCAGTCATATAAATAGCTCTAGGCCAGTCACCTGTCCAGTAATCATTAGTTATATTACATCCAGTGATATTATTACTATTTCCGTTATTTATTTTTATAGAATAAGCAGAGTCATTAAAGGTGGAATTGAAAAGAGCACTATCATTTCCATTTAAATAAAATCCAACATAATCCATTCCTGAAATAAGATTTGTTATTGTGTTGTTATTTCCAAAAACATAAAATCCATCTCCTGCACTATGCCCATAAGTTGTAATATTAAACAATATATTATTGCTTCCAGAGACATAAAATCCATCTACTCCATTTAAAACAACTGAAATATTCTCAAAGTAACTATTACTAGAATTAATAGTTATTCCATTATTATACTGCTGGTTAGAAGTTAGATTAATGAAATTACTATTTGTAACATTTTGCACAGATATTCCAAAATTTCTCCAATTCGCAACATTACAATTCTTTATAGTGATATTTGTAG
>CAZBPV010000001.1:55050-95719 GCA_964493885.1 Candidatus Woesearchaeota archaeon | reverse complement strand
ATTCCAAAATTTCTCCAATTCGCAACATTACAATTCTTTATAGTGATATTTGTAGCGTTGTAAGCATAAACACCATATACCAAATTCGCTGAAGGGTCTGGGTCTGAACCATTTATCCAGAAATTTGCACAATCTAATATAACATTATCTGCATTGATAAGAAGAGCAGTTGTGTTACAAAATATATTTTTATCTATATTAGTATTTTCAGTTATATTTCTTCCACATATTTTAGATAATGGCAAATAATCTCCTCCAGTTGTTATACTTACATTATAAGGAATGTTAGTATCTCCAATTCCATCCATTGAAATATTATAAGGATAACTTCCACTTCCATCATCACTTCCATCATAATCCTCCCAATAATTTCCACCTATACAAGGCTCTCCTATTATATTTGTTCCAGATGTGCAATTATAAGTTGTATTCCAAACATTTCCAGTACCTGAAACACTAACTTGATTGGTATTATCAAAGAGATTATTATAGATAATCAAATTATTTGAAGCTTGTAGAGAATTATATAACCCATAGGTATTATCTATTAGTATGTTATTCTTAACTGTAACTTTATTACTATAACCATAAAATACAATTCCTCCATAATCTCCTGTGCAATTTCTTAAGGTATTTCCACTAATCAAAGTATAATTTGAATTAGTATTAAAAATCCCCCTATCTCCTTGAACATTTTGTATTGTATTATTAGTTACATTATTATAATTACTAGCTGAAAGGGTAATCCCATCATAGATTCCTGTATTTGAAATATTATTATTTTTAATAACATTTCCATATGCTATTGATAGGTATATGGATGCAGCAGAATTATTAAAAGAATTAGATGAAATATTATTTGAAACATTAACTGATCCTCCAACATAGAGACTAACACCATAGCTACCCATATTTCTTAAAGTATTATTAAAAATAGTATTATTATAAACCGCATTAGTTAAGATTATCCCAGTACTAAAATTAGATATATTACAGTTTTTTATAGTAATATTATCATATCCATTATTAGAAATTCCATTCCCTGTGCTAGTTCCGGTTATAGAATGTCCATCACAATCCAGAGTTATATTATCTGCTCCTATAATTAATGCAGTCCCAGTACAACTCATATCTTCTGTTAATGTGAGGTTTTGGGTAATAGTAACTCCACAAGTATAAGTCAAAGGCAAGTAATCTCCGCCATTTGTTATAGAAGATGTTCCTTTCCATGGAATCTCAGTATCTCCAATTCCATCAAAATTTGGATCACTTCCATTATAATCACTCCAATAATTTCCACCAATATAACTTCCACTAATTATATTTGTTCCAGATGTTTTTGTTGTATTCCAATTGTTGGTATTTGAAGCTGCATCAAAAATATTATTTGTATTATTGAAAAAATTATTATAAAATAAATTATTATTTGAAGCAGGACTTGGACTGCCCACAATATAAATTCCATAATTAGTGTTATTAGTTATTGTGTTTTGTGTAAAATTGCTATAATTGCTTCCTGAAATATACACTCCATAGTTTTTATTATTACTTATTATATTGTTTGAGATAACACTATAATTCGCAGAACTCAAACGAAGAGCATAATTTCCATTTGATGAAAAATTATTGTTTGTTATACTACCATTTTTTGATGATGAAGATACAATCTCAGTTGAACTTAGAGCTGAGGTATTAAACACAGTGACATTATTTATTATATTTCCTGTACCACCAACATTTATTGTATTACCATCATAAACGCAGTTTGTGATTCTTGAATTATTTATCGTGCTGTTGCTAGCTGCAAATGAGATAAGATAATTATTTCCAACTGTATCAGAATCAGCATAAATATTATTTAATGTATTATTAATTCCATTAACAAGAATTCCTCTTACAGGTGCAGGAAGAACAATCCTATAATTATCAATTGTTGAAAAATTAGCGTAAAAAACTATGCCAACTCCTTCTTGTCCTGTAAATGATGTATTTGTTATATTGATGTTTGTTGAATTTGTAACATATATACCATTTTCATACTTTTTGATATTACAATTTTTAATTGTGATATTGCTTTTGCTAGAAATATTTATTCCAACTTCATTAGCAGCACTGTTATTTATCCAGTGCCCATCGCAGTCTATTGTAATATTATCCGCTCCTATAATTAAACCATCTCCAGTACAACTCATATCCCCCTCCAACTCAGTACTTTCTGTGATAGTCTCTCCACATAAATTGGGAGGAAGGGTATATTCAACCTTAATATATGGCTCATAAGCTGTAGTATGTCCATACCAATAACCATATGCTGTACTATTAGCACTAAAACCAAGTGCAAACCAACCAGGAGAAGAAATTCTACTCTGTAAATCTGCTGCTGCATCCACTCCCAAATATACTCCTCCATAAGTTGCTGCAACGCAAGTTCCTCCTGTTGCAGGAGTTCTTAAAGCATAACTATCAACAACATACTGTGTACCATCTCTAGCATCATTCCAAAGAACACCGCTTCCAGTAGTAGTAACTGGATCATTTATAAGATCAAATACATCTAAATCATGATTAGCTGAGCAGGAATAAGGTGCAGCGTAAAATTCTACTTTTGTTATAATGGCATCTGCTGGCAAAGAGCTAATATTAAATTTAGCAGCCCCCCTATAAGTATCAAAATCAGCAGCAATATAATTATCAGCTTTGGTGGTGGTGGGATTAAAATAACAAGTCCCATAAGTAACATCCTCTGCATATATTGTAGCAGACTGTATTGGAGTTGCAGTCGCATTAAAATAAATATCCGCCATGCCATACATATAATTAGTATCTGGAGTTGGATCACCTGCAAAAGTACACCCTGTTGTACTATAATAAAAGCTGTAAGTAATATTAACACCATTAGAAGCGATAGGCAACAAGGTTGGTGAAAGTTCTCGATAATAACCCCCACTTCCAACTAAGCAAACACCAACATAATACTCAGTTCCTGCTATAACACTAAGTGGAGTTATTGGAGTACACATCCAACTACCAAGTGGATTTCCTCCTAAAGAAGTAACAGATGCTGATGCTAATTCAGACCTAGTAGCATTCCAGATTTTTATAGTCTTTGTTCCATTAAAATAACCACATAGTTCAGATATTTGTCCATTTTCAATTGGCTTAAACTTATACCCCATAATAAAATTCCAAGCACTAGGACCCCCAAGAGTCCCATATTCAACAGACTGCCAAACATAACCAGCATTATTATGTGCATAAGCAGTATCATTTCCATAATCAAATCTTAAATGGTGTTTTCCATAAGTAATAACTTTGCTAATTTCATAACCATTCTCAGAACAATTATAATCCTCAATAAACACTGAATTATTAACCCATTCATACTCTAGAGTCTCACTTCCACATCTAATCTCTAAAAATTTCAAATCTTCATCTTCTGTCTCATTACTCCAAGTAGTATCATCAACAGCAGTGATTGTTAAGTTCTCTACTCCGGTGGTATTAAATTCAACAGTCCAATTACCTCCCACAACAGGATATGACTGAACATTGATTATTCCTATCTCCCCACCAGCATAACCACTAAACTCTGTAACTGTAAAAGTTATACTCTCCCCATTATCTACAAAAGGTATATCTATTCTACTCCAATTAGTACAAGTTAGATTCTCAACACTAAATTTCTCACACTTCATAATCACATTAACATTTCCTTTCTTAGCTAGAGTAATAGTAACATTATCTACTTCAAAAGGCTCAGATGCTAAAACTGCTGTTCTAAGAATAGAATCATTTACCTCGTTTAACATCATAGTAACATTTTTACTAACATTCTTAACACCAGAAATAGAAATATCAATTAAAGGTGTGTTTGAAAATATCTCTCTTGTCCCATTTATCTTAACATTATTTATTAAAACATCCAATTTTGAATCTTCCCTATTAATAATAGTATAGTTACCTATTCTATTCCCCCCTCCATCAACTAAATTAATATTAATTCCTTTTATAGATTCATTTCCAGTAACATTTTCTAGTTGTTCTATAGGAATTTCTTCAGGTATCAGTGGCTCAAAGGGAAGAGTATAAAGAGTTTCATTAGTTTCATTGCTAGTTTCACTAACAATAGTTATTTCTTTGCTTGCAGTCATTAGCTCAGCATTGTTATAAACAAAACTAATAACTAAGTCTCCATCTGCAGCAGAAATATTTAAGTCATCTATACTTATTTCAAGTGTTTTGATTTCATCTCCTATATACTCAGTTGTGACAATTGCTTGATTATTTTCAATTATTAAACTAATATTATGTTCAGAGGAAATAATCTGTGCAGTCTCTTCACTTGAAAGAGGATATTCAAAAGAAGAATTTGCACTAACATTTCCTTCTATTTCATCAACTAATTCTAAAGAAGCATGTCCTACAAGCCTTGGAAAGATTCCAAGAAATCCAGAAATTAAAGAAGTAAATTGCCCTGTTATTGTTCGGGTTGGAGTTTCATTTTCAATAACTGGCTCTTCTGGAGTCTGGTTTTCAGAACTTTCTTCAGTTGGATTTTCTTCTGCAGGAAGTGTTTCATTTTCCTCTTCTGTTTCATTTATTGGTTCAACAGGAAGAGTATAAGTTTTTCCGCTGTCATCTTCTGCAGCAGCAAAAATTCCCAAAACAAAATTAACAATTGGAAATCTTTCTGCATCTGCAGAGTAACCTAATCCACTTCCGGAAATTTCTGTGTTTTTAAGATAATACTCTCCTTCTACAGGAGTTTCAGAAATCAAATCACTTAAATTATAAATATATTCAAAACCAGCACTATTTATTATCACTTGTGTATTTGCAGGCATTAGTTCTGACTGATGTAAAATAAACTGCAAATCTCCTTTAAGAAAATCTCCATCTCTATAAATATCATCAATTGAAAGAGTTGCACTACCAGTCAAACCAAAATCAAATCTAACTAATAAAAACAAAAAAGCAACTGCAACAACTGAAATAAATAAAAAGAGGAGAAGTTTTTTATAAGGGAAATTTGTAGTTAACTTCCCCTCCTTTTTTATTACACTACCTTTGTTTATAGATAGAGAATTATTTTCTTCTTCAGGTTTATGCCTGCCAAGATAAGTAGAAACAACTTTTCCATTATGTTTCACATTATGATAAATATAAGGACCGTAAACTTTGTTACCTCTTTTGATATACCTCTTAAAAACCATTCAACAATTTCCCTTTTTTATAAAATAAAAATAGTAAAATATCTTTTTAAATGTTATTATCCAGAATTTAATGAAAAAAGTGTTACACTACCTAGTTTTTTTCACAAAATAATTGTCAAAACTCTCTCCTAAAAACTTGCAAAATGGGATAAAAATATCTTTTCTCCAGCAATCCAAAGATTTTATAGTTAATTTTTTTTGTTTGATTGGAGTATTTACAGAGATTCCATTATAATTTTTTTCTTCAAAGCTCATTGAATTGTGCAAGACTTGAATAGGCAAGGTAAAAAAAGATTCAAACTGCCCAGGTTTTTTAGATAAAGGAGAATTAAGAAGAAACTCCAATTCACTTCAAAAAGTTTCTCTTGAATCTGGGCTTAAAACATATTTGATTTCTGGTAAAAAGGCATATAAAAAAGGAATTTGTAAAGAATTTACTCCAAAAAAAATAACTTCTTGGAGAGTACCTCAAACAAACCAATTCTTTGTCAATTGAAATCCCAATTCTTGTATCTGGTGCTAAAGGATGCTTTGATTCATCTATTTTTAAACCATGAGAAACTAATAATTCTATCTATCAAGAATAGATATCACTTTCAGCAGTGGAAATATCCATAAGAAAAACAATTAAACAAACTTTATATAATCTTTTTTAATTCAAACTCTAAGCAATCTTAACTATATAGTAGTTACAAAATAGAAAGATTTAAATACTAATTGCCTTTAAAAAATAACATGGAAAAACAAAGGAAAATTGTGGTAATGTCTATGTTAATCGCATTAATTGCATTAGTAATTATAATTTTAGCTTTATCTTTTATTCTTCTAAACCAAATAAAAAACAAAGCTCATGTTGAGAATTTAATAGACCCTTTAGCAGGGTTTGCAGACTCTGGAACTCCAGGTCAAAATATTATAAACATCTATAGTGGGGATGGAAAGAGTGAAGATAATGCTGTTGATGAAGATGTTGAACTTAGAATACTAGGACTTCCAAACATTTACTTTGAGGAAGATACTATTCATGATTCACTTGACTTAGATAATTATGCAGAAGATGATTATGATGCTTTATCTGAACTTATATGGAGTGTTTCTGGAAACTCAAACATCACTATTATTATAGATAATGATACTCATGAAGTAATTTTCAGTGCTCCTGTAGACTGGAATGGTGTTGAGAGTGTTACATTCACTGTTGAAGATACTGATGGAAACACAGACTCTCAAGATGTATTAGTAACAGTAAACCCAGTAGATGACGCTCTTGTATGGAATTCACTTTCTAATCAAAATGTTGATGAAGATTCAGTTGATGGAACAATAGCTTATGCTAATATTACAATAGAAGCAGTTGACCCTGATGATACAGTAACTATTACAGTTAGTTCAACACACACTCATTTTGACCTTTCTATTTCAGGAAATGATTTAGTAATAAGTAATCTTGAAGCAAACTGGTATGGTGTTGAAAATGTGGTTCTGGATGCAAATGGGGAAACAGCAAGTTTCACTCTCACAGTAAATCACTTAATGGATGACTGCATACAAATCTGTTCATGGGGAACATGCTACAGATACTGTGATTAATACTAAAATGGATACCCAAACACCTCAAAACCCAAACCAAGAAGAAATCAGGCCTGGTGAAGAATATTTTGAAAAGTATTCAGAAAAACTTTATGCAGAAGCAATGACAAAAAACATTATGTGGGAGATGGCCCAAAATAATCCAATTGTTTTTGCAAAAAATTTGAAAAATACAACTATTACTCAAAGGGTGGACTTAAATATTGAAGCATTATATCAACAAAAGAGAGCATTATGGGGAGAATTAAATGAGGAAGGTCAAAGAGTAGTGTTTCAACAAGTTGAGGAAGATGTGATTAGGGCAACACCACAGAGTAGAGAAGACATAACAGAACTAATGGGTAAAAGTCTAAAAAAAAGAGCAAGAGAGTATCTTAAGAATAAGGGGTTAAATAAAAAAAAGGTTGTTATTAATAATCCAAGACCTATAATGCCTCCAAACGAATGTATGAACCTCCTCAATATGGTAACAGAAAGAATGATAAGAGCTCATGCATCTCCAACATCACAATACCACCAATCAGAATTATTTGAAAAAAAAGGAGACGGTTCTATTGTGCCTATAGAAACTGAAGTAGTAAAAGTATTTAATGAAGTAAATCGAATGAATTCACAATCAAAAGAAGAGGCAATAAGGAATATTGATAGTGTATTAAAAAACAACTATGGAATTATTATTCCAGGAATATCAGTAACAAGACAGGAAATCTTTGGTGATGATTTAACAGATGAAGTTGGACTCCCTCGTAATGCTGTCCCTAATAAATCTGGATTTGACCCCCTTAAACCAAAACATCACGCCAGAGAATTCAAAAAACCCAGTTTAGCAAGCAAAGTCATAGAATCTTTAAAAAATCCAATAACAACAATAAAATATATATGGAATGACCCTAAGAAAAGATTCAAATGGGGCCTTGTTGGAGCAGGAATTGGATTAGCTGGGATAATAACATATAGTCTTTTTCCTAATGAAGAAGTTAAATCCCTAAAAACTGCAGTTCAACCTGAATACACAGCAGTTCAAGTAAAAGAAGAAAGAACAAATATAAATCAACTAGAAGAAATTGTTGTAATCTCAGAACCAAAGCCAGTTAAAGAAGTTAAATTAGAACCTGGAGTAGATCCAGTTAAAGAACCTAAGGATGTTGTTGAGGATTATAAAGAACCAGAAAAACCAAAAGATATTGGAGATATGGCGGATAAAGGAATAATAAGAAATAGAGAAGATATAAGACTATTAACTAAGGTGGTATCAATAAATATTGATAATACAGAAAAGTTAAGAAAAGAGGTTGAAACTCTTAGAAAAGATTATCAAGAACTTACAGATGATTACAAAGAGTCTGCAGTAGTTGAAAAGGTTAAACCAGAACCAATTATTTATAATCCAATTCAACCAGCTCCAGAATTTCAAAAAACTCCAATACAACTAGCTCCTGCTTCTGGGAAATCAACCCAAAAACCTGTAGAACAACCAAGAAATCCATTGCCTCTAAGAGCTCCAAATCCATACACTTTAAAGATAGCTCCTTATGCAGGAATGAAATATGCATTAAGTTCAGAAGATACTCCAGACCCAATGCCTGTTTTTGGTGTTGAAATTGGAGTAGAAAAGGAAAATGGCTCAATTTACTTAGGAATTGAAAGAGGGGAAATGGATGCAAATGAAACAACTCCAGAAGGATATCTTGATTTAAAAAGCACTGCAACAACATTCATGGTTGGAGGAAAATTAAGCTCAAATAAAGAAAGAAAATTAGTTGGAAATGTTTCAGCTGGTTTAAGAGTAACAAGAGAAGAAAATAAAATCACTGGAAGAGTAAGGGACTATGATGTTGATGATTCTAAAAAAGAAACAATATTTGGAGCAGAAGTTGGAGCAGGTTTAGAGTACAGATTAAATAATAGAGTAAGCCTTACAGCAGGTGCAGTATATGGACATAACTTTGCAGATGATAATTCTAATGTAACCGATGACTTAACAGCAAGAGCAGGAGTTACTGTAAAATTCTAAAATGGCAAAATTAGGACTTTTAGCAAAATTAGGAATAGTAGGATTGTTTGGATTAGGTAGTGTAACAACTACATCTTGTCATAAAACAGAAACCCCAACAATCCCATCTCAAAGAACAATGTCTGTAGGAACAGTTCAACCTCCAATTGGGTATGAGTGGAAAGATAATAAACTTGAAAGAAAAGAAGAAACTAAAACTCTTATTCAAGAATCTCCAAAATATCCAATTTCAGAAACTGCTCAATTAAACAAAACATCAAATTCTGAAAACAGATTAAGTCAAAGACAAATTCAAACTGAATCCGCTGAATGGAAAGCATATGCAGAACCTTACTTTGGGATGAAATTTGCATTAAATAGTGAAGATAATCCAAACCCAATGCCAGTTATGGGAGTAAAAGTAGGGGCAAAGGACAGAAGAAGTGAATTTTATGCTGGAGCAGAGTATGGTGAAATGGATGAAAGTGAAACTACTTCAAATGGCTATCTTGACTTAAAAAGCAAAGCAACAAAATTAAGACTTGGAGCAGGATATGATTTTATTCCAGGAGACAAATTTACGTTAAATGTAAGTGGAGGTCCAGCCTTAACACTAGAGGATAACAAAATTACAGGAAGAGTAGGCGGTTATGATGTTAATGATTCAAAAAAAGAGAATATAATTAGTTTAGAAGTAGGACTTCAAGCAGAATATAAATTTAATGATAAAGCCAGTCTTACAGCAGGTGCAACATACGGCCATAATTTTGCAGATAGTAATAGCAATGTTAAAGATGAAGTAACCGGAAGAGTTGGATTAAAAATAAACTTTTAGATAGTGTAACAACTTTTTCTATTACCTAGCAACAATTTCAAGTGCATCCCTGTTTTTCAGCTTGTAATCTTTTCCTAAAGCTCTTTTTGTTCTTGCATCAATTGCCTTAATAAAATTCTTTCCAAAATCAGTATGAAGAAAATAAGCAAAATCCAAGGCAGTGCTTCCAGGCGGAAGCAAAAAGCAATCAGGAAGTATATTTCCTTTGCTATCTGTAAGCTTATTTGCTCCTGCAGGAAATATTGCAAGATATTTTAATAAATCAAACACAGCAAGATTAAGAATCTCCTGAACACCTGTTCCTTCATACACATCAAGGACGTTTTTTTTAATATTATCAAGAGCTTGTTTTTGTTTATCTGTTACACTACCAATAATTTTAAAGTCTTTCCCTCCAGGGATATATTCAATCAATCCAGCTTTAGCTGCTTCTCGTAACGCAAGTTCTGAATCAGCTGAGCAAGGATATATCATAAGCTCTGGAAATTCATCCTGCATTTTCCTAATATTCTTTTGAGCATCTGGATGGTCAGCCTTATTAGCTGCAATAATCATAGGCTTACTTTTATCTCTTAATGTAGCAGCAAACTGCATTAATTCCTCTTCATTCCATTTACTTGGTTTGTCAGGCAAATTTAATTTAAGCAAAACCGACTTAACTTGTTCATCATTTATCTTTAAACCTGAGAATTGCTTAGCCACAGCTTCTGCAAAATTAATATCCTCAATCTCTGATTTTCTTGCAAAACTCTTCCAAGCCTTAATTAATATATTAAAAAACCACTTATTTAACTCATCTTCAAGAAATCTCACATCATCGCACGGATTATACCCTTCAGTCTGTTTTCCTTCAATATCTGTTGTTCCAGAAGCATCTACTATGTGAATAAAAACATCTGCTTCTCTTAAATCATCTAAAAATCTATTTCCCAATCCTTTTCCTTCTGAAGCTCCAGGAACTAATCCAGCAACATCCATTAAATCAACAGGAACAAATCTTTTTCCATCAATGCAAAATCCATGACTGGGATTACACTGAACTTTGAACTCTTTATCAATGCAATCTACTTTTACATACCCAACTCCATGATTTGGTTTTATAGTTGTAAAAGGATATGCTGCTATTTCTACTTCTGCAAGTGTAGCTGCTTTGAAAAAAGTACTCTTTCCAACCGAGGGCTTTCCGACTAATCCAATTAACATATTTAAACAAAAAAATCCATGTATTTAAATATAATTCAAAAATCAAAAACCTTTAAATACTATAAAATGTAACCATTTTGGAGAGGTAAATAGACAAAATGAGAAAGCCTCAAGTAATAATAATAAATGAAACTCAAGCAGGAAAAGAGAATCTAAAAAGAATACTTAAAGGAAAAGTTAAAGAAGATTCTGGTATAAATTTTGATATAGTTACTGTTGATGATGTAATTCATCCAGAAGCATTACGTAGCAATTCTAGATTATTAAGGGGACATATGTATTTTGTTCATGAAGACCCAAACAATAGGCAACTAGCCTCTAAGATGGCAAAAGTTTTGGCTGAAAAAGGGATAAAAGGAGGAAAAATTCTTACGACTCAAAATAAAGAACCTTATAAAGATACAATGACTGAACCTGGATATGAGCAATTTTCTGGATGGCTTCCAAAAAACCATGACGAAAATTTTGATGAGGGGGAAGTTATTAGGAAGGTTTGTGAATTAAGAAAAGAAGGAAAATTATTTCAGCCACTAAGCATAGGTATTGTAGGATTAGGCACACTAGGATTAGGAATTCTTGAAAAAGCTGCAAGAAGCAATAATATTCAGGCTGCTCATGTTTATACTCAATTTGTAAACGGGGATTACTCTCCCTTACTAACAGGATTAGATTTAACAGGTGAGCAAAGAGAAAAGATAATTACTCACGGAACTAATCTTGAAGCATTAATTCAAGAAAAACCAGATGTTTTATTAATTACAACTGGAAAACATGGAATTGATTATGATGCTTTTAATGAAAGAACAGAATTAACAGAAATGTTATTTAAAACCGGGCTTCCAAAAATAGAGCCGGTTTTATTGGCAGCAATTGCTAATAATTATCCTGGATTAATTGCGATACAATCTAATCCAAATGGACATTTTATTAAATATGCAACAAGATTAGGAATTCCTAGAGAACAGCTTACTTCTTTCCCACCAGATACTATAAGGCATAGAGCAGAATTATATGAAAAATTAAAAGAATTTAATCCTGCAATAAAAGAAGAAGATGTTCTTACAATAGCAATCGGGGATCACATGAAAGGAGGAGTTCCTCTTTATGCAGAATCTTTTGTTAGAGTAAATAATGTATTCGTGCCGTTGTTTGAAACATTTCCTCAATTAAAAAAAGAAGAATTGCAAAAAGAAATTTGTACAAAAGCGCAAAAAGTAGGTTTAGCAGTTGTGCAATCTGCTAATAAATATCAGCATGATTACAGAGGAGTTCCTCAAAGAGTAAAAGAGTGTCTAGAAGATATTTCAAATTTACAAAGATATTCAAGATACCCTATTTATGCAGGATTACTAAGTGTTCCAGCAGAATTTGTTCTTGAAGATTCTAGAGACGGAAATGGAAGAGTGGATGTAAAAGTCAAAGGAATATGCAAAATTACAGATTTAACAGAAAATAAAGAAATACTTCTAGGACCAAATGGATTAAATACAGATTTAAGAGCAATAATAAGTCAAACAGAAAATTGGCAAAGATAATTAATAAAAATGGAACAAGACAATCTACCAACACTAGGGGTGATTGGATTAGGATTTTTAGGATTGCACTGCATTGATTCTGATAATAAATCTCTTGGAAGAGTAGATGCATACAGCCCATTTTATGCTAGAAGTAAAGAAAAAAGACTCCAAGAAACTTACAAAAATATGGGATGTGTGCTTGGAAGATATAATAAAGAAGATTTTGTTACACATAAAACTCTAGATGGGGTCTTAAAACAATCTCCAAACATGCTTCTTATTGCAACATCAACTCAAGAACGTCCAATAAGCTTTAAGTCAGATGCAAAAGAATTTTTAGAACAAGCAGAAAAAATATATCCTATATTACAAGAAATAGCACGAAATTATCAAGGATTAGTTATAATGGGCTCAACTCCTGTAGAATACCTTTTAGAACTTGCACGTCAAACAGGAATCCCAGTAGATCAATTAATTGGAAATGTAGCCAATCAAACTAGGGGAATACAACATAGTAAATTCTTAGCAGATGCACTTGGAATTAGATTACAAGAAAACAAAGTTCAGATGGATGTTTTAGGAGCCCAGAAGGATCCTCTCTTTTTATTCTCTAGTGCAAAAATAGATGGAAAACCTCTGCCAGAATATCAGCATTTTAGAGATAAAGTCACAGCAAAGCAAGCAAGATGGGCAAGAGACTGCAAAAAATATACTGCTGAGCCATTTAAATCTCTAGGAAATATGGAAGCTATTTTTGGTTTTCATGAATTAACAGAAGACATATCAAATAAAAGACAGAGAACAAGATCCTGTTGGAGTATATATAATGGAGATTATTTCACTGCTCATCCAGTTAAATTAGATTATACTAAACAGAGTATAAAAGTAAAAGCAGCAGAAATTCCAGAACTAGATGACTGGGAAAAAGAAAGAGCAAAAAAGCAAAAAGATAAATATTCTAAAAGACAACTAAATTTAGTAAAAAAATTCCTAAAACAAAATGGATGAACAAAAAATAATAGAAACACTGGAATCAATCGGATTGCATAAAAATGAAATAATCATTTATCTTGATTTAATCAGGGCAGGGCATTCTTCTGCTCACGAGATTGCAAATAGAACTAAAATTCATCGTCCAAATGTTTATGATACACTTGATAAAATGATAAAAAAGGGAATTGTGAGTCAAAGCATTGAAGACAATAGAAAAATATTTTATCCTATTACTCCAAATAATCTATTAAATTATCTTAAACAAAAAGAATATGACTTAAAAAATATTATTCCAGAAATAGAAAAAATCCACACTAAGTCAAGTGAAAAAAGAAGGGTAACAATGTCTGAAGGAATTAAATCATTTAGGGTAATTCTTAATAACTTGCTGGAAAAAAATGAAATAATTTATGTATATGGGATTCCAAAAGATGTAAGTGATGTTATTGGAGGGTTTATTGAAGATTTTCATAAGATAAGAATATCTAAAAAAATAATTATGAAGCATATTTATAATAAAAATGCAGATAAAAGAATAAAATACCTTAATAATTTAGAATATACTGAAGCAAGATACCTTCCTTCTTTTTTTGATACAACAATCACCACTTTAATATGCGGAAATATTGTTCTTTTAAATTTTTGGGAAGAGCCTATATTTACTATTACAATAGAAAATCAAGCAATTGCAAATGCATACAAAAGATACTTTGAAATTCTTTGGGAAGAGGCAAAAATTAGTGTTTAATATCACCTCTTTTTAAAAATTTATTTATTATTTTTATCTTTTAGCATTAAAAAGTGATACTACTTTCTTTGTCCATTAAAAGACTACACTTGTTTATATAGAATTTATACCTATGTATATTATGGTAAAAATAACTGCCCTTTGCACAGACTGCGTACAGGTAATGACAAACCCTATTTGTCCATCTTGTTTTGCAAGACATATTGGTTACTGGCTAAGAGATAAGAACCTTACAACTAAAGAAATAAGAGAAGTAATGTCAGAGTTAATGCAAATTATCAGAGACGCAGAAGACACTCCAGCAGATACATCATGCATTGTATGTGGAGCAAAAAAGGTGAATCTTTGCACCTACTGTTTTACTAACAAAGCAAGAACAGTATTAGAGAAAAATATAAAGAACAACAACTTATTAAGTGAATTTGATGAAGACTTTGAAACAATTATCTGGAGAATCTAAGAATAATTCTTTTTGCTTTAGATTTTAATAGTTAGTGCTGTTTAAGATGTACAAAAATGTAATAATACGCAATAACCAATATTTAAATGAATGAAAAAGAGAAGATAAAAAAAGCGAGAGCATTGTTACTTAAAGGCCAAATAGGCGAAATTTATGCTAAATATGTCTTAAAAGAAAGAGGATACAATGTCTTAAATTTAAATAATTGTTCTGAAAGATTACTTGATTATTTTTTAAGAGATTTAAATGAAAAATTTCTTATAAAAAAACTTTTAAGAGAAAATAATGGAATTCCTGATTTTATCTGTAAAAAAAATGAGGATGTTTCTTTTGCAGAGGTTAAAACAAACAATTCTGGCTTATCCAAAAATCAAATAGCTTTTTTCAAAGAATTAAAGAAATATTTCAGAGTTATAATATTAAATGTTTCTTTTGATTTCAATTTAAAAGAAATAGAAATTAAGGAATGTGACGAAGATTATCTTAATACAGAAAAAATAAAAAGAGAGTATTATGACAAATTAAAAGAACAGCATAAATTCTAAAGATTTTTATATAGTTAATTCCCTTAGTTTAATAATAAAATAGTTAATCTGGTGCTAAACCAGGCTGGCTATTAATTCAAATGAGCCTATAGCTCAGCCTGGTTTAGAGCACCGCTCTTATATGACTGCAATTCATTAGGGTTGCTGAATCTTTTAGAGAAGTCTAAGAGAGGCGGGGGTCCACGGTTCAAATCCGTGTAGGCTCATTCTTAGATTTGAAAGGAGGTAAAAAATGGCTTTAGAACAAATACAAAATGTATCGCAATTGACTCAATCACTTGCAGGAGGATTTATTGGAGGAGCTATTCTAGCTCTTGGGCTAGCAGTTGCTTTAATTATATTCCTAGCATTTTACATTTATTTTGCAATGGCGTGGATGACAATTGCAAATAAACTAAAATATAAAAAATCTTGGCTTGCATGGATACCAATTGCAAATATAGCAATGATTTTGCAATTAGGAGGATTTAACTGGGCTTGGGTATTTTTAATACTAATACCTGTCTTAGGTTGGATTGTATTAATGGTATTATGCATAATAGCTACTTGGAAAATCTTTGAAAAAAGAAAATATCCAGGATGGTTTAGTTTATCATTAATAATCCCTCAAGTAGGAGGAATCTTATATATGATTGCAATAGGATTCGTTGCTTGGTATGACAAGAAAAAATAATTCTTTATTTTTATTTTTTTATTTATTCATTCTAGCTTTGCATATAGCATAAGGATTTGTTTTCTTAGTCTTGCCTGTCTTCTTATCTTCATACTCCTTAGCTAACTCACCTTTTTTGATTTTCTTTTCTACATCAACAACACATCTGTCAAGTTTATCTGGCATAATTTATACTAGAAAGCAACCTTTATAAACAAATTTCTTTTTACAAAATAAGTGTTCTAAAATAACACCTAACAAGCCCCGTTCGTCTAGAGGCCAAGGACACAGCCCTTTCAAGGCTGGAACCCGGGTTCGAATCCCGGTCGGGGCGTTTTAGTATTTTGTGATTTTGGTGGGATTTCATAAGAAATCCCTTGAGGATAACATTTTACTATAAAGCTCGGTTGGGGCGTAATTTCCTTGAAAAAACTACTAGTCCAAATCCACACTGTGTTTTGAACTAGGGCGTTCTAATTTGTAAACAAATTCCAGCTTTGCTGTCGAACGCACGATGATTTGAAAATCATCTGGGGGCGTAATACCTTTTTGACGTTTCTGTGAGATTTCATGAAAAACAAAACATTTAAATATGGTGTAAGATTAATCTTACTATGGATATAAATATAACAAGAATGAGTTCTAAAGGACAAATAGTAATTCCTCAAGAAATGAGGCAAAATTTTAAGGAAGGAGAAAAAATACTAGTTATTCAAGGAGGAGATAAATTAATTCTCAAAAAAGCTAGTGATATGGATGAGAATCTTAAAGAAGATTTAGATTTTGCCAAAAGAACTGAAGAAGCTTGGAAAAAATTTGAAAGAGGAGAATTTATTAGTATGGATTCTGAAGATTTCTTAAAAGAAATGAAAAAATGGTGAAGCTTGATTATGATCCAAACTTCAGTAAAATATTCAGTAAATTAGACTCAAATTATAAAGAGCGATTAATGAAATTAATAGTTAAGATAATCAATAATCCAGAAATAGGAAAACCCATGAGAAATGTTAGAAAGGGCACAAAAGAGTTATATCTCAAACCATTTAGATTATCTTATACTTACCTAAAACAAGAAGATAAAATAATCTTGTTAGACTTTTATCATAAAAAGAAACAATGATTCTGTCACATCAAGATAGTCCACAACCCTTAAAAATTCCCCCCATCAACAACAAATCATACTAAAAACCCACTCCCTCAGGATGCCAAGATGGTGAGAAGTTCGGTTGGGCGTAATACCTCATTGACGGGGCGTTGCACTATTTTTAGGCGACTACAAATAACAACATTTATAAAATGTAGTCCCCTAGATATATTATGTTTATTGAACAAAAAAAAGAAGGCAAGAAGGTAAAGTATTATCTTGCTCACTCTTATAGAGAAAAGGGCAAGGTTAAGAAAATTAGAAAGTATCTCGGGGTTGATTTATCTGAGAATGAATTAATAAAAAGAAAGGAAGATACAAAAGAGTTTATTCTTGAGCAAATAAACGCAAATAACACAAAGGTTTTTGATTTTGAGCTTACTCCAAAAGAAATTGAAAGATTAAATAAAATCTCTGAAATTAATGTAATTCACTTGTATAACACTGATTGGAAGAAATTTACAGAGGAATTTGTCTATAACACAAATGCAATTGAGGGTTCAACTGTAGAACTAAATGAAGTTAAAGAAATATTAAAAGATAAACCAAAAACCAATGATGCGGAAGAGCTTGAAACCTTGGGAGTTGCAGGGGCAATAAAATTTATTCGAGATACCAATGAGCAAATTAATCTTGATTTTCTTCTTAAACTGCATAAGTTATGTTTTGAGAAATCCAAATCATTTGCCGGTAAGTTTAGGGGTGTTCAGGTAGTTATAAAGAACTCGTATGGAGAAATAATTCATATTGGAACTCCTATAAATAAACTAAATAATGCGTTAAATGAATTAGTTGTTTGGTATAAAGAAAACAAGGCTAAATTTAATCCTTTAATATTGGCTACAATAATGCACAATCAATTTGAACATATACACCCTTTTCAAGATGGCAATGGAAGAGTCGGAAGATTGTTATTAAATTATATTTTAATTAGGAATAACTATCCTCCAATTAATATTTATCTAGAAGATAGGCAGAGATACTACAAAGCGCTTCAAGTTTACTCTCAATTTCATGATATAAAACCAATGTTAGAATTTTTAGTAAAGCAGTATAAAAAAGAAATCAAAGGGGGACTACAAAAGAGAAAAAAGAGATAAATGTAGTCGTCTATTCTCCAGTTATTCCCCTGTGACTGACAACTCTTAAAAATCCCCTACATCAACAACAATTCATAGTAAAAACCCAATTCTTCAGAAGCCAAGATAGTTAGCTCTTTGGTTGGGGCGTTTTTCTATGTATTCAAAACATTTAATTTATATACCTAATAATTCTAAATACTTTTATGGCAGCAACACCACCTGGAGCAAAGAAAAGAAAACTTGATTATAATGTAGATCAAGCAGTTTATGATGATTTTGCCAAAGCATGCAGCAGAAAAGGGTATGCGCCTCAAGTTATTCTTGAGCAGGCAATGAAAAAGTTCAATCAAACTGGGCAGATATAAGATATAGTTTCTATAGATTTTCAAAACACTTATAAATGATAGTATACTCTATAATTTATGGATAATAAAACATTAATGATTGTCTGCGGTTTGCTTGCTGTAATTGCTGTTACACTTGCTGTCCTTTATGTTCTAAAACCATGCCCGTGTGCAAAAGAAGAGTATGTTGATGGATTCAAGATTATGACTGAGAAATTCATCAGCCAGCAGATTATTCCAATAGATTATAATCAGTTAAACACAATTGTTGCAAATTACACAACTTGTCCTGCAGGAATTGATTGTGAGGTAAAAGATACTAAATTTATTAATATATATAACACAGCAAATTATACTGAAGGAGATAGATTGATTCTTATGACAAAGATAGCTAATCAATTATATCTGGACATGCCTTTCCTGTATGACAGAAGTTTAGGATTCGTATTCAAAGCAGCAAACAACCAAGATAACATAGACACAATCTATATTACATCAAACCAGTGGAGCAGAAGATACTAAATAGATTTTGAGGTGATTAACCTCAGTGAATTCTGAGAACAATAAAATGGCAAAAGATTTAGCAACAGAAGTTTCAGGTGGGAAAGTCCAGGTAATCAGAAAAGGGTATGCGCCTCAAGTTATTCTTGAGCAGGCAATGAAAAAGTTCAATCAAACTGGGCAAGTATAAGCTAAGTTTCTTAATCTTTCTAATTTTTGAGAATCTGTGATTAATTGAGATTTAATTACTTTGATAATATCCTTGGATTTATGCAGTCTTAAAACTCTTTTCTTTAAAGAAGGGCTTAATCCTTGTGCTTGCAATAATTCATTTAAACTTCTTAATAATCTTGGGTTCTTTTTAGAAATAATTTTTGCTCAATATCACCATGCTTTAGAAATAATTATAAATGCTTTGATGCTTTATTTAAGAGAGGAAAAAATGTCAAGAGGGGCGCAAATAAAAGAGATTGAAGAGTTTCCTAAAAGATTAAAGATTTTCTTTTTGGCAATTTTATGCGTATTTATAATTGGAATTGTTGGATTTACTATTATCAGCCAGTTTTCTTTTAAGGATTCTTTTTTAAGAACACTGCAAACTCTTGCATTTATGTTTGAGGAATCTTCTTCATTGCAAGAAAGACTTTTGGAGATATTTCTTGCATTAGTTGGAGTTTTTCTTATTTGGTGGGTGTTGTGGAGTGTTGCAGACATGATTCTTGCTGGAAATTTAAAGAAATATTTAAAAACAAAGTTGTATGCTTGTATATTAAGGAATATGAAAGGACATATAATTATTGCTGGAGGTGGAAGAGTTGGTGAAGAGGTTGCAAGAGTTTTATCTGAGAAAAAGGAAAAATTTGTGATTACTGATATAAATCCTGAAGTTGTTGCTTCTTTGAAAAGAAAAAAATACATTGTAGTGGAAGGGAATGCAGAACAGGAAGAGGTATTATTAAAAGCTGGAATCAAGGATGCAAAGAAATTAATTATTACTCTTCCAAAAACAGAAACAAATATAATGATTACACTAACTACAAAAGAGCTTAATCCAGAAGTTGAAATTTATGCAAGATGTGAAAACAACAAGCTTGTGTCTAAACTGAAAAAAGCAGGTGCAAAAGTGGTAGTTATTCCTGAGATAGTGGCAGGAGACAAACTTGCAGAGAGGTTAGGTCTCTAAAATTTATTCCTCTTAAAAAATCATTTCAATAGATTATTAGCAGGAATTATAGTTCTAAATACTCTTCCTCAGCAACAACCTTCTTTTTATTTGGCTTGCTTTTTAAACTTCAAGTAAATCCCTAACTTTCTTGAATTCATACACTTTATCTTTTCCTATAACAAAAACATTGAATTTTAGCAGCTGTTTCTTTGGTATTATTGAAAATTCATCATTATAAGCATCTGCATATTCATTTATTGGGCTTCCCATTGAAATTCCAAGAAAACTTGGAAGGATTATTATTTGCTTTTTGTTGAATTTTCCAATTAAAAAGCACTTGTATTTTTCTTTTTTTGAAGTGTCTGGGTCATGAAATACAACACTTGGATGAATGTGCCCCATTACAATCATTTTTATTTTTTTATCATAGATTTCAGGAAATGATTTATTACCGTGAACAAAGGCAATATCATCTTCAATGTAATAATCTTTCATATCACCATAAGTAAAATCTATTGTATCATGATTTCCTCTAATAAAAATAATATTCTTTGATTTAAAATACTGACTTAAGAATTCAAGAACTTCCTTGAAAATGAATTTTTCTTCATATTGAAAGTCAAAGCTATGTTTTATATCTCCAATAAAAATTATCTTGTCTGGTTTTTGTTTTGATTCTTTTATTTCAAGAATTATATTTCTTAATTCATTAATCACTCTTTCAGTTTCCATCTTAGGAGTTAGAACTCCAGATTGAATTAATTGATGCTCATAACCTAAATGTAAATCCCCAATTACAAGAATTCCATTTTCAGGGAAATATAAAGTTTCTTGAATGAATTTGTATTTCATTGCTCTCATATGAAACTAATTGTTTTTAAAAATTTCGATATCTATTATTGTCTTCTAAACCCAGATGAACTGCTTCTGTTTCGAGAAAATCTTCTGTTAGTGTTGCTTCTATTACCACCAAATCTACTAGAACGGGACATTCCTCTTCTGTTATTTCCTCGGCTGTCTCCTCTGCTGTCTCGTCTGCCAGGTCTCCTATTCTGGCTGAATCTTCTTCGAATAGTATACTGAGGCCTAAAATTAGCCCGCACTCTTTCAAATTCAGGATTCTCTTCTCTAGAAATTTTTATCTCTGAATTATAAAGGATTTTTCTGAAATTCTCGTAATCTGATTGAGCAATAATATTAACTACTTTTCCTTCTTTTCCTGCTCTTGCAGTTCTTCCAATTCTATGGATATATTCTTTGCTATCTTTTGGAGATTCATAATTGTAAATATGAGAAACTCCCTTAATATCCAAGCCTCGTGCTGCAACATCAGTGCAAACCATTACTAAAACATTTTTTGCGTGAAAGTTTTGCATTGTTCTGTTTCTTTTTTCTTGAGAGTATCCTCCATGAATTGCAAGTGCTTCTACTCCAAACTCATTTAAGTTTCTTGCAACAACATCTGTTGTTCTTTTAGTATTGCAAAAAACCATTACTGAACCTGCTTTTTCATTTTTTAGGAAATGAAGCAATAGAGAAAACTTTTCACTTGGCTCAACTTCATAAAAAACCTGCTTTAATTTAGTTGGGTCAACATAAGATTCTGCAGCTATTTCTATAGGCTCTTTCATATATTTTTTTGCCAATTGAAATACCCCGTGAGAGATTGTTGCTGAAAATAATAATGTCTGCCTATTTGTAGGGCAGCTTGAGATTATTCTTGCCACATCTCTTAGAAAACCCATATCCAACATTCTATCTGCTTCATCTAAAACCAGTATCTTTACTTTTCTTAAGTCAATCGTTCTTCTTCCCAAATGATCTAAGATTCTCCCAGGAGTTCCTACAACAACATCAGCTCTTCGTAATTGATTTATCTGAGGATTTAGTGAGACTCCTCCGTAAATTGAACAAACATCTAATTCTTTATATTCTGAGAATTTGTAAATGGCACCTGCAACTTGATTAGCTAATTCTCGTGTTGGAGTGAGTACTAATGCCTGAATTCCTTTCCCAGAATCTACATTTTTGATTATTCCTGAAGCAAAAGCAAGAGTTTTTCCTGAACCTGTTGCAGCTCCTGCTATAACATCTTTGCCTTCTAAAATTAAAGGAATTGTTTTTTCCTGTATTTCTGACGGCTCAGTAAATTCCTGTTCTTGAATTGATTTAATAATCGGCTCTATTAAACCAAGTTTTCTAAACTTTTCCATATTAAACTAAGAAAAAGATAACCTATTCTTTCTCTAATTATATCATTCTAACAATATTGATGGTTTATAATGGTTTGGTTTTAGAAGATTACGACACAAAACTCTACTTTAATTTCTGAGAAATTAATTTTTTTAGCTTACTAATTAGTTGCTTGAAAATAGTTTCATTTCTATCAAGATAAATGGGTTCAACAAGAAATCCTTCATAGGTTATTCTATTTCTCAGAATTCTTAAATTATCCAGAATTGATACTTCTTGCAAGTTGAATTCAGAATAATTTTCCTTTAAATAATCAATTAAATCCTTGTGACTTAAAGTTTTATATCCATCAATCAAAAGAACTGCTGTGATGAGCTCTTTTATTATCTCATAATAATCTGCGATTATAAGTGCAGACATTCTCTGTTTATCCTGAAGTTTTATTCTCTCTTCAACTAAAGAAACCATATTTATTATGCTCCTTGCCCTTTCCTTGTCTGGAGTTATTTTTATTAAATCCATTTTAGAATACTTTTAGATATCCTCTAATGATTATCCCATTTAATATGTTGTTTTTCAGTTCCTTACTAAGTCTTGAGAAATTCCCTTCAAAGAACAGAGTAATCTTTCTATTGAGTGCCTTTTCATACTTTTCAAGCGAGAGTTTTTTATCTGGAGATTGAACAAATATATCTATATCACTTTCTGCAATATCTTCTCCTTTTGATGCAGAACCAAATAAGATTATTGAATCAGGCATGCATGAATCATAAATATATTCCAAAACTCCAGTTTGCTTTAACCTTAAGAGAGTGTCCATTTTCTTATAAAATTTAAACATCTCATCTTCTCTATTTGCCCTAAATGTAGGGTAAATCCCTTTTTTCTCCTTAAGGATTAGGTTTTCCTTGAGCAAAGCATTTAGATGGTTTGTAACAGAGGGTTGAGCTAATTCTGCTATTCTGGAAAGCTCACGAATCTGAAAATCTTTCAAAGGATTGTTAAAGAACTCCTGCAAAATCCTATATCTGCTATAATTTTGTATCATATGAAATAAATATATATCACCTGCCTTATAAATGTTTCGGCTCTACATTTCTAAGATATTGCCTTAACATGCAGTTCATACATTCTCTTTAAAAATGCCTGTTTATCCTCTATTTTAATCAAGTCAGCCTGCCCCTGTATAATTAAATTCAATGCAAATGGAGAAGGAAGAATAGTATCCTTAACTTTTACCTTAATTTTTCCTTGCTTAATTAATTCCAAGACTTTTTTTGCATTTTCTATATCCATTAAATCCTCTAAAACCTCTCTTCTAGCTTCTCTTAAAATAGGAAATTCATTTGTTATTTTTCTTAGTGCTGACATCAGGAAATGAGATTTCATCTGCTGTTTTCCAACTGTCTTGCTCCTTCCTTTATAGCTTCTTAAAATCATTAGAGAACGTGTAGCACAGTGCCTGAATCTTCTTGCTAATACATCTGTTCTGTCTATTGCTTCCTTGAGAGTTTTTTGCAAATCTATTGTTTTTAATTTGTTTAGAACAGCTTCAAGATTTATTTTTGCTCCTGCTAAAAAGAACCCATTATCATTTATTCCAATCTCAACATCACGCTTTTTAGTAGTTGCTAGAAGATATGCAATTGCTCGTGACAAGGCATCATTAACTCTTCTTCCATACATACTATGGAATATAAGATAATTCTTATCAGATTTGTATCTTTCAATTAAGATGGTTTTTGAATCTGGGATTTCAAGAAAATTAGCCTGTTCAATAAAGTAATCATAAATTGCTTTAGCTGTTCCTTGATTTACATATAGATAATCTGAGATAAACTGAAGAATCTCGTGTTTTTTTTGTTTTGATTCAATTCTTTCTTTTAAAAAAGTCCTGAATTTATTTACTTCAATAGCAGAATCAAAGCTTAGTGGGAGCATCTCTGAAAACCACGAGGGGATTGTTGGAGCACGCTGAATATCTCCTCTTACATAAAGATTCATGCCACGAGTATAAAGATACATATATTTTTTCCCTCCTAAAACAAAAACATCTCCTTTTTTCATTCTTCCAAGGAAAGTTTCATCAATTGCTCCGACTGGCTCTTGGCTTGGGGCAAGTTTAACTGTCACAAAAGATTCTTCAGGAATTGTTCCAATATTAGTCATGTAAAGAACTCGCGCCATTTTTCCCTTTTTTCCAATCTGACTGTTTTCCTTATCATACCAAATTTTTCCGTAAACATAATTTTTTTCAAGCAAGTATTCTCCTGAAAGATAACTTATAACATCCAGGAAATCACTTCTTGACAAGGCATTATAACAATAGCTTTTTTTAATTAATGAAAACATCTCTTCAATATTCCAGATTTTGTAAATAGCCATTCCGTAAATTTGCTGAGAAAGAACATCTAAAGCATTTTTAGGAAATCTTATTTTATTTATTTTTCTTTCAAACATTTCTTTTTGTATTACACTGCACTCAACTAAATCATCTCTATCCATTACAATAAAAACTCCTTTAGCAGTCTCGTGAAGCCTGTGCCCGGCTCTCCCTATTCTTTGAAGAGCTCTTGCTGAAGATTTTGGACTTCCTATCATTATTACTAAATCAATATATCCAATATCAATTCCAAGTTCTAAAGAAGTTGAACAGACAACAACTTTTAATTTGCCGTCTCGCAATCTCTCTTCTATATCAAATCTATGAGTCTTGCTTAAAGAAGAGTGATGAGCTGCAATATTATCATCTCCGTATTCTGTTGGAAATTTTTCCTTAAGATGATTTACAACTCTTTCTGTTGCTGAACGAGTGTTTGTAAAAATTAAAGTGGTTTTATGCTCTTTGATTAATTTATCAAGAAGAGAGTATAATTTATCATTTATTCCTTCTCCTTCAATTAAATCTTCAACAGGAGTTAAAACAGAGATATTTATTTTTTTATTTAGAGGCACATTTGCTATTCCAACTCTTCTTTCATCATCTATCCCTGTAAGAAACTTGGCAACTTCATCTAGTGGTTCAATAGTTGCTGATAATCCTATTTTAACAGGATAGATATTACTTACTTCATTAAGTCTTTCAAGACTCAGGCTTAGGTAAGTTCCTCTTTTATTATCAAGAGCGTGAATCTCATCAACAATGCAAAACTCAAGATACTTTAGATTATCTACAAATTTTTTTGTTGTTAGTATTATTGCGAGAGATTCTGGAGTTGTAATAAATATATGCGGAGGATTTTTTGCCATTTTAGCTCTTTCAGAAGTTGTTGTGTCTCCTGTTCTAAGTCCAACACGAATTTTTTGAAGTTTTATTTTCTTTTTTTCTGCAAGTTCATAAATTTCCTGAAGAGGCTCAACTAAATTTTTATGAATATCATTTGTAAGAGCTTTTAATGGAGAAGTGTAAACCGCATAGATTTTATCTTCAAGTTCGTTTTTTTCTGCAAGCATAATAAGATAATTAAGAATAGATAGGAAAGCTGTAAGTGTTTTTGTTCCTCCTGTTGGAGCTGAAATCAAGATGTCTTTTCTTTCCCAGATACTCATAACTCCGTATCTCTGAGTAAGAGAAAACTCCTGGAATTTAGAAAAAAACCATTCTTTAACAAGAGGATGCAGTATCTCGGCTATGTCGCTGTCTTTTCTTTCACTGACTTCATAGATTTCTGTCATTTTCTAAAGAAAAATAAGTGCTTTATATAAAAATGCCACCATTATTGGGTTTATTAAGATATTTACTAAGCAATTTTATTCTTAGAGTATTGGCTTAAAAGAACATTAATAATATCTTTTGGAGCAGAGGTAGAAATTGCCATATACAAATCTCTTCCCATTGTTCTTTCCTCTATTTTAGCCCTAAATTCAAAAAGTCTTTCAATAACATAATCTGATTCTTCTCTAGGTAAAGAACATGAATCAAAAATTGATTTAAGCAATTGATTATAAACTTCATCTTCTCTGATTATTTCTATTTCTGAATTAATTATTCTTAATTCAGTATCTGATATTTTTTTATTAAATTCGTGTTTTTCTGATAAATCTCTTGCAATTCTTATGTTTTTAGAATAACTATCTAATCTATTTACTTCTTCATCTGAAAGATCAATTCCTTTTTTTGCTCTTTTTTCTAGAGATGAAACTAGCTCAACATAGTCTGATTCTTTTTTATTTAGATATTGGTCAAATCTGTTCATTTTAAGCTTAGAAGATTATATTTAGTGGTTTAAAAAGGTTTTTATAATTCCGATTTTACTATAATATATGGCAAAGAAGAAAGTGAGCAAGAAAAAACAAGAAAATAAAGGCTCTGCTTTAGGAACAATTGGAAAAGGGTTATGGTTTCTTATGAAAACTCCGTATTATATTGGTAAGGGAATTTACAAGGCAACTAAATATACTGCTGACAAAGTTGAGGAAAGTTCAAGGAAAAAACAAGTTAAGCAAAAAAGAGAGCAAATGATTCCTTTTTATGAAAACTTCAAGATTGTTCATACTAAAGAAGGTAATTATCTTCAGTGGGAAGAAGGAGTAAATAAGTCTGATTCAAAGATTGGGGTTATTATTGGGGCAAGAGGAACAGGAAAGACTGCATTTGGTATGAAGTTTTTAGAGAATTCCCGTGCAAAAACAAAAAAGAAGTGCTATGCAATGGGATTTAATCCAGATGAAATGCCTAATTGGATTACAGTTGTTAATACAATAGAAGAAATAGGAAATAATTCTATAATACTGATAGATGAGGGTGGAATTTTATTTAATTCTAGGGATTCTATGAGCAATGCAAATAAATTGCTTAGTGACTTAATATTAATTGCCAGACATAAAAATCTTACAATTTTATTTATTTCACAGAATTCTTCTAATCTAGATATTAATATACTAAGGCAGGCAGATTTTTTAATTTTAAAGCCAAGTTCCTTGCTTCAGAAGAATTTTGAAAGAAAAATAATACAAAAAATATATGATGATGCTTCAGAGCATTTTGAAGAATTCAAAGATGAGCCAGGATTAACTCATATTTTCTCTGGAGATTTCAATGGATTTGTTTCTAACCCACTTCCTTCATTCTGGGGAACAAATATCAGCAAATCATTTAGATAATAATTGATTAGAATAAACTTTATAAATAGAGTTTAATTATTTTATATACGAAAAGATGGTGTCAAAAAAATTATTTTTGTTTTTGGGGTTAATATTAATCTTAGGGATGGTTAGTGCCTTGCCAAGCAGTGTAAACATAACTTATCCTGAAAATACTAATTATAATGATACTATTGCAATTATTAATTGGAGTTTTGGAGGGACATTAAATTCTACAACTGATTTTTGCTGGTATAAATTAAATTTAGATGATTGGGAAAATTTTAATTGTAGCAATAATCCCCTAACTGGAATTACTTCTTTGGAAGGAGATAATAATTGGAAAATAAAAGTTAATGATAGTATAGGAACAACAGATGTTGGTGAGATTGATTTCTGGGTTGACAGCATTGCACCTAAAATAATTATTATTTCTCCTGTCTTAAATCCTATTTTTCTACAACAAGATTATTTTAATGTTAATACCAGTGTTACAGAAACAAATCCAAATACTATAATGTTTACAGTCACTTCGGTTAGTTCAATAACAGAAACTAGGCCATATTCAGATGGGATTACAGAGATCTTTAGATATCCAAGTGCTGGTTCAGTAGGAGATGGTAATTATACTTATACTATTAGGGCGAATGATACTTTAGGACATCTTTCTGTTATGAGTGGAATTGTCATTCTAGATCATACCCCTGCATATTTCTCAAATATTAATACTTCAGATAATGTTTATGGAGAAGGAAAAGATTATACATTCAGTATCCAGTGGGATGATTCTTTAAGTGGAGTAGATAGTGGCAGTGTTGTTTTTGAATTTGAAGGAACTGGCTATGGTGTAGTAAATGTAGGGAATATGTATTATGCAAATGTAAGTGATTTAGCAGCTGGAGATTATGATTATTCATGGAGTGCAAATGATAATGCAGGAAATAGCAATTCAACTGGAACATTAAGTTACACTGTTGACAAAGCATATCCAATTTTAAGTTTAGATGCTCTTCCTACTTGGAATGAAGATTATTTGATAGAGACTGAAATTGTTGTAAGTTGCCCTACTCAATTAACTTGCAAATTATATAGAAATGATGAATCAGTTACTGCTCCTGATACTCAGACACTTGGGGTAGGCAGTTATGTTTATGTTTATAATACATCAGGAAACCAGAATTATACAGAAGCAAGTATTAATGGCACTCTTATTATAAATAAGATATCTCCTAAAGATGGAATGAGTGTAACCGGAACTTCACCTATTGTTTATGGAACTGCTTCTGATTTCCAGGGAACAGAAACAAATACTGGAGATGATGATTGTGTTTATGAGTTATATGCAAATAATACCTTAATTCCTGGCAATGTAGATAATACTGTTTATGGATATGGCATAGTAAGTTATTTATATAATACAAGCGGATGTTCAAATTATACAGACGGCAGTGTTTCTGGATGGCTTCAGATTAATAAAGCTTCTCAAAATATAGAATTAACTATTAATGATACAGAAGTGGACTATACCGAATCATTTACAGTAACTTGTAATGGAAATCTAACTAGAAATGGAGATTCTGTAGGGTTTAATGAAACAATTACTGAAACTCTTGGTGCAGGAACATATGAATACAATTGTTCTTTAGAAGAATCTGCAAATTATCAATATAATGAGTCTATTAGTTCTGCTACGGTCAACAAAATCCCAAGCTCTGTTCAATTATATCTTAATGGTGTTGCAGATAATCTTACTGTTGAGTATATGGAATTCTTTTTAATTGAAGGAAATGTAAGTGATGTTCTTAATACAGAAGACGGGCAGGCAAAATTATGGGTTGATGGATTTTTAATAACACCTGTTAATGAATCAAAACCAAATGTCTCAACATATACTTTTATGCTTCAAGGTACATATGAAATTAAAGTTAATTATTCATCTCAAAATTATTCATCAAGTTCAGATACCTTATTTGTGACTGTTAATCCAAGGGTAATAACATCATCAGGTGGAGGAAGCTGTAATACTGCATATAATTGCACTTTATGGACTGAATGGAGTGTTTGTGATAATTGGGAGCAAAACAGAAGCTGTTTAGAGTGGGAAGAGGTTAGATGCTCACAAGGAGTAAGCTTTGATGAATTAAAAGAAGGGCAGACACAATCTTGCATGGTATATTCAACACTTGAATCTAGTACTCCAAGAAGCATACAAGAAGGAGAGCCAGTAGTTGTTCCTGAGCCTGCACCAGGATTCTTTTCAAGGGTTACTGGTGGTGCTATTGGACTTGCAACATCTGGAACAGGAATTGTGATTATAGTTACAATACTAGTTCTTTCATCAGCACTAGGAATCATTCATTACTCAAGAAGAAAGTTGCAAGCGTAAAATGATTTGGTTTTTATTAGGATTTCTTACAGTATTAGCTATTGTTCTTTCTTTTTTCTTTGTATTCCCGTGGTTTTATGGAGCTCCATTTGAACCAACAGATGAAAAGAAACTAAGGAAAATAATGAAGCTGGCTAAAATAAAAAGAGGAGAAAAAGCAGTTGATTTAGGGAGCGGTGATGGAAGGATTGTTATTGCTCTTGCAAAAGCAGGTGCAGATGCTCATGGATACGAAATTAATCCTTTTTTAGTGCTTTTATCGAGAATAAAAATAAAAAAACTGGGATTAAAAAATGCACATATTCACTGGAAAAGTTTTTGGGGAATTAATCTTAGAAGGTATGATATTATAATTATGTTTCAGTTTCATACGGTTATGAACAGACTAAAGAATAAATTAAAAAAAGAAATGAAAAATAATTCAAGAATTGTATCTTATTACTGGAAACTGCCAGATTGGAAGATTGTAAAGAAAATTGAGAATATTTATTTATATAAAAAGAAATAAAAAGTTTGATTTCTTATAGTACTTAATGAGAAAATATGAAAAAGATTTGCTCATTGGAACAATTCTTACATTTGTAGGGGTTATATTTCTTTTAGGATTTAGATTCAGCTTGATTTTATCCTGGACAGTTATTATTATAGGCAAATTAATAGTTATTTTTAGTATAATGGAATATATTGACAGAAGAAGAGCCTTTAGAGGAGAAGATTTAAGTTCTGATAATAAATTCAGAAAAATAATAAGAAAAGCAAGGAAGAAAAGATATTCTTAGTTATTTAAACAAATTATATATTCCAAGGATTAGTATTGCAAGTGCTGCAATAGTGCTCCACGGAAGGATGTTTGGCAGAGGCGCCCAGATTAAAGCTGCAGCAACTAACAAAATAATTCCTTGTGTTTTTGCTTGTATTACTATTAAGTTCTCTTTTTAATATTATAGTAAACAACCCCAGCAGAGCATATTGCTACAAGAATTGTTATTAATGAACTGGAAATAGCTGGATCTAATGGAATCAAGGCTATTTTTATTGAATATATTCCAAAGATAAAGATTACAAAAAAGAAGATAAATTCTGAGATAAAATCACTTCCTTTAGCCTCAGAACTCTTAATAATTTTATTTAAGTAATAAGCTAGTCCAAATCCAATTATGAGCAATAAAAGAGCTCCTGTAAATGCTGGAATGGTCATTAAAATAGATGAAAAAAATTCTGAAATAATAGGGATTCCAAGCTGGTCTATTCCAAAGTTAATGAATATTATGTAAATTGTCCATCTTATTACAAGCAAGAATAACTCAATAAAACTTCCCCTAATATGCTTGTTTATCTCGAACTTTTCAAGCAGTTTTCTTAATCCAATATCAATAAGCTTTCCTAAAAGAACTCCAATTATTATAATTCCAGCTGCAAAAAAAGAGTTTAGTGCTAGTTCATCTGCACTTACTTGCTGAAAGGATTCAGAAAGTGAATCATAAAATCCCATAAAATCTTAAAGAATCTAAGGTTTTTAAGGTTAATCTTTAAAGTATTCGCCAGAAATAATTTTATTAAAAATAATGTTTTTTGCTAGCTGTCTTTTTTCAGGATTTGCTGATTTTTGGTTTTTATGAACTCTATAATAATAAAAAGGCTTTTTTATTCCATGAATCTTAAAACCTTTTCCAATAATTTGATACCACATGTCATAATCCTCTATATTTCTAAGATTTTCATCAAACTTGCATACTGCAAAAATCTTTCTCCTAATCATTACAGAACAGGAAGTTATTGTTGCATCTCCTTTGTTTAGTATTCCGTGATGCTGGCTGTTTAGTTCTTCTAGTGTTTTTTCTCCTGCTTTTTTTAGATTTGCATATAAATCTTCTGAGCTGTCTAATACTTCTCTTTGTTCGAGTTCTTCTTCTGAATCACTAAAGTACTTTGCTCCTCCATAAAGCATATCAACTTCAGGATGTTCATTCATAAATTTTACTTGCTGTTCTAGCTTATCTGAAAAAAATATATCATCTGTGTCTAAGATGCAAATTAATGCACCTCTTGCCTGCTGGATTCCTATATTAAGGGCATGAGCTTTTCCTTTATTTTCCTTAAGGTCAATCACAAAGCATCTCGGATCTTCTTTAATTGCCTTGTCAATAACCTTTCTTGTATTATCATTTGAGCAATCATTTACAATAATTAATTCAAAATCTGAAAATGTTTGTTTTAGGACAGAGTCTATTGCTTCTTCAATATATCTTTCTGCATTGTATGCAGGCATAATAACACTAACTTGAATCATCTTGAGTTAAGGACTTAAGAGTTACTTGTTTTTCTTTTTTTTCTGTTATTTTTTTATAATTCTCAAGAACTCTTTCTGCAACACTTTGCCACGAGAATTGCTTTGATTTTTCAATACCTCTTCTTCCGTATCTTTCTCGTAATCTGTAATCATCTAAGAGACTTAAGATTTCTTTTGCAAATAATCCGCTATTTAGTGGGATAGATTTTCCTGCATTTTCAACAACTTCTGGAAGTGCACCTTTATTTGAAGTAATAACAGCTTTTCCACAAGCCATGGCTTCCATTGTTGTTAATCCAAATGCTTCGTATCTAGAGGGCTGGATAAAGATGCAGCACTCATTATATAGCTTAGCTAGCTCTTCTCTTCCAACTGGCTCTTGTATCCATAAGAATCTTCCTGGGAATTCTACTAGCAGTTGCTCAAATTCATTTTTATGACGTACAGTAGAAGCTGCCATTCCTTCTGCATTAGGAGCAATAATCTGAAACTTTACTTCTTTGTTAACTTCTAATACCTTTCTAATAATCTTAGGAACTAAGTCTATTCCTTTTTCAGGAGAAAATCTTCCTACATAAAGGATTTTTTTATCTTGAGAATTTCCTTCTGGTTTAAAGACTTCCAAGTCAACACCATTTGGGATATAGACTACCTTGTCCCTTTTTACAGGATAGTTTTTCAAGACTTCATCTTTAAGATGATTGGATACTGCAATAAGAGAGTCTGCATGGTTAATATTACTTTCAATCCAATTAGCTACATTACGATACTCTCTTTCTTCTTTTGACATAAACTTTAGCCTGTTTTTTTCCAAAGCATGGAAAGTATGAACCCACTTTATATTATTCAGGTGCTTAACAATAAAAGCTCCTGAAGTCAACCATCCATGACTGTGAATTACATCAAATTTCTCATGATTATGCTCTTTTGTTATTTCGGAAATAACAGTATTATCAAATAAAGTATAAATAAATCTCTTATTCATTACTGGATTCTCGATAGTTGAAGGGGCATCTATGTAGATATGATGAAGAACAATTCTTCCGTGTCTGTGATGCTCTTTTTTAATTGAATCTTTATCCCCTCTAGTAAAAATATGCACATCACAGCCTAGTTTTGCCAGTTCCTTGGCTAGGTAAGAGACGTGAATTGCTACCCCATTCTGAGACTTTCCTTTTTGTGGGTAATAATAAGTAATAATACCAATCTTAAAGGGCCTTTTTAACAAGCTTTTTAGTCCAAAAATAATGTCTTTAAACATATTAAATAAGGTTTATAATTGCTTAAAAATCTTATTATTTTATAACTTAATTAATAAGTAGTTATAAAAGAAAGAATCTTATAATGATACAGTTTCTCCTGTTTCACGTGATTCTTCAGCTGCAAAAGCCATTAAATGACTCTGTAATGAGAGTTCTGCAGAGGTTCTATTATTATCAGAACTTCCACTTCTTATCATATCTGCAAATTCCTTGATTAATCTTGCATCTCCTCCTCCGTGTCCTCCAAGAGCTCCCTTATCAAAATCTGTTCTAATTCCTTTTGCCCTCTTTCCATTATACTCTATTTTATGTATTTTCCCTTTTCTTAAATCTCCAAAGATTTCTCCTCTTTCAAGGTATAATTTAATATGACGTGTAGAATTATCTCCCCCAGCTCTTAATCTAAAGTTTCCTTTTACTCCATTTGCAAAGTCTATAAAAACATCCTGTGAGTCACAAACATCATTATCACATTTAAAGACACATCTTGAATAAGGAGAGGTTCTTAGAATGTTTAACCTTGCATCTGGGTCTGTTTCTTTTGACATAACACTGTATGGCCATGAAACTTCTCCTTGAGGATTTACTACATCTCTTAAATAGAATTTAGAAGCATCAAATAAACATTTTTCTGCTGCTGGACATATATCTGTGCATTTTTCAGCAGAATCTTTTGGTGCATTATCTTTTGTAAAGTATTTTAATCCTCCTGTAGAACTAACTTCTGTTGCAGTTGAATTAGCAAGCCAGGCAATAATATCCAAATCATGGCAGGATTTTGCAAGAATTACTGGAGAAGATTCTTCTGCTCTTGCCCAATTGCCCCTTACATAACTATGAGCAAAGTGCCAGTAACCTACTTCTTCTGTTAAATCAATTTCTTTGAGCTTGCCTAAGCTTGAATTAGAAGATAATTCTTTGATAAATCCAAAAAATGGAGAGTATCTTAAAACATGAGCAATTGAAAGAACTTTTCCAGAGTTTTTTTGAGCTTCAACAATATCTCTGCAATCTTGTTTATTTGTAGCCATTGGCTTTTCTAAAAGAACATTATATCCATAGTATAGTGCTTGAACTGCCAAGTCTCTGTGGGTTTTGTCTGGAGTTGCAATAATCACTGCATCATAATTATTATGTTCTACTAATGCTATATCACCTGTTTCATAAGCAGCATCTTGAGGGATATTATTTTTTTTAGTATATTCATCCCTTCTTTGGGTATTGGATTCAGCAATTGCTTTAATTTCAATTCCAGAATCAGATTCTTTTGCCCATTTAGCCCAGGCATCCCCTCTATCTCCTGCTCCAATTACTAAAGCTGTTAAAGGTTTGGTCATTTTAAGCTACTAATCTTTTTAATTTGCTTTGAAGATTCCTTGTGCCAATACCTTTTTTAACTAGATACTCTGCTGCTTGCCTTGTGTTAAGAACAGTGGTCTCTGGGTATATGTCAAACTCTTTGTCAGGATATCCCATATATCCTCTATACCCTAGATGTGTAATTGCTACTTCTTTTGTTTGGGTATTAAGGTCGAGATATACTCCACTTCCAGTTAAAAAGCTAAAGATACTTTCATTAGCTAATCTTAATGCATCTCCTCTTTTAATTAAAGAATCTCTTATGGCAGGGCTATTTAAAATAAAACGAAGTTCACCCTCAAGATGAACAATCTCTGTTTCCTTATCTTTTAAATTAGGTTGTTTTGCCATAAAATTGATTGATTATCTACATATATAAATCTTACTATTTATTAATGACTACAAATCCAAGTCTTTTAGATACTTCTTATAATTAAGCACTTTATTGGATTTACGTGATTCTTCTGCTGCAAAGGCTAGTAAATGCCCCTGAAGGGACTTCTGAGCAGATGTAAGAGAGGCTTCAAAGTTCTGTGAACGAATATTATCTAAAAAAGCTGTGATTAGCAAAGGGTCTCCTCCACCATGGCTTCCTAAATGTTGAGTATCTATTTCTGTTATTTCTCCTTCTCCTCTTCTCCCAGTATATTTAATTTTGTTTAATTTTCCTTTTCTAAGATTCCCAGAAATTTCTCCACGCTCAAATTGCATAAGAATCTTTCTTGTTGGCTCGTCTCCTCCGCCTCTAAGAGCAAAATTAGCTTTTACTCCATTCTCAAACTCTATTAATACATCTTGGTTGTCTGGAACATTATTATCACACTTAAAAACACATTTCCCGTACTCTCCTTCTTGTATTGCCTTCAACCTTCCTTCTTCACTTAAATCTTCTGGAGATATTGTGCTATATGGCCAATTAACAACAACTCCGTGATTAAGATAGAATTTTCTTGCATCATATAAGCAATCTTTCACAGGGCAGTCAATAGTGCATCTTTCTGTTGAGGTTTTAGGAGCATTTTCTTTAGTAAATATTCTTAAAGAACCTTGAGAAAAAACATTTTTAGGCTCTGAGTTTACAAACCACGAGATTAAATCCAAATCATGGCAAGACTTAGAAAGAATAATAGGGGATGAATCTTGTTCTCTTCTCCAGTTTCCTCTTACATAACTATGAGCAAAGTGCCAGTAACCTACTTCTTCTGTCAAATCAATATTCAAAAGATTTCCTAATTCTCCAGAATCAATAATCTTTTTTATTTCCTGGAAAAAAGGAGCGTATCTTAAAACATGGCAGACTGCAAGACTTTTTCCAGATTTTTCCTGAGCTTTTATTAAATGAATGCAATCTTTTGGGTTAGTAGACATTGGCTTCTCAAGGAGGACATTATAGCCATTTATTAGTGCAAGCTTAGCAAATTTATAATGAGTTTTGTCAGGAGTTGCAATATATACTGCATCAAAAGGCAGTCCAGAATTAAGAGCATCTTCTCCTTCTTCAAACATTAATTCAGTTGGGATGTCGCATTTGTCTGCAACTAAATCTCTTCTTTTTTCAATTGGGTCAGCAACTGCTACAATTTTTGCTCCGTAATTAATAGCAAACCTTGCAAACATATTTCCTCTGTCTCCTGCTCCGACGATAAGACAGTTAAGTTTTATATCTTCCATAATTTTACTATTTTCTTGAGATTTATAAAAATAATGCTAGTAAAACATAATCAAAACCTTTAAAAAAGAAAATTTCTTAGGAATTTAAGTTAAACATGAGGAAAAAAATGGAAGAAAACGAAGAAATGAATAAAGAAGATTCTCAAGAAGAATCTGCTGAAAATACAGAAGCAGTTTCTGAAGAATCTCAAGAAGCTGAATCAGATGAGGAAGCTGAAGAAGAATCATCAGATGACGAAGTTCCAAAAGCTCCAGAAGGTTCTGCAGAACCAGAATCTAGTGAAGAGTCTGAGGAAACAACTGATGAAGCTGAAGAACAATCAGAGTAAATATATTCTGAATTTTTAATTTTTCTTTTTTTTATTTTAATTAGATTTATATAATATAAATTTTTTTGATTAGCATGGCAGATAAACAAATTATGGGAGTTATTGCAATAATACTAATCCTTGGCTTGCTGGGAGTTTATTATTTTCTTCCATTCAATGAACTGGAATTTAGTGTTAATCCTGGAAATTATAATTTTAGTTTGGATAATTCTTCTGATACTCTTCAGTTTTATCCAAACATGAGGTATTCAGACAGCAATATAAGTTATTATATTTATAATTGCTCACTTAAAAAAACTCAAGATATGAAAGATGCGTTTAAGATTCTTGAGAATTTAACTGTTCTTAATTTTTATCCAGTTTCATCTAATGAAGAAATTTTAATCACATGCAATGATACTAAAAGATTTAACAAGGGGATGTTTGTTGCTGGAGAAGGCGGGATTCCAGAAGCTGTTCATTCTGGAAAATATAATGTAATCTTAAAGGGAAAGATCCTGCTTATAGAAGAATCAAATTGTGAAAGGCCGAATGTTGCTATTCATGAACTTTTACATGCTTTGGGATTTCAGCATTCATCAAATCCAAATAATTTAATGTATAATTACACAAAATGCAGTCAAGTTATTGGAGATGAAATTCCAGCATTAATTAATGAAATCTATTCTATTGAAAGTCTTCCTGATTTAGCATTTGAAAATGTTTCAGCATATATACACGGGAGAAAACTAGATTTAAACATAAGTGTAAGAAACATAGGAATTGCAGATTCTAAAGATTCTGTAATTATTATTAGTACTGACAATAAAGAAGTAAGTGAATTTGAAGTTAATGAGTTAAAAATTGGGGGTGGAAAAATGATTACTATGACAAACATTTGGCTTAACAAGATAAGTATAAGCCAAATTAATCTTCAAATTGATAGCAATGATTTAGAATTGAGCAAGGAAAATAATTTTGTTTCTTTGGAAATAAAAAAATAAAAGGCACATATAAAATTTGTTTTGTTTTATTTAGAAAAAAGAAAAAAGAAAAAGTAAAATATGATTAATCATTCATCTAAGTCTAATGAATCTACATCATCTGCAAATTCCTCTTCATCTTCGTAGATTTCTTTGAAATCTTCGTTTATCAATTTTCAACCTCGTTTTTATGATTTATTCTAAAAGAAATAGAGAGTTTAAAAGCATTTCGGAAGTAGAAAGAACAGCTTAGAAAGCAATTTTAATGCTCTCCTTTTTTTAATTTTCTGCTTTTCAGCCAGATATAAATTAATAATACTGCGACGATAACTGCACTGACTATATCTCCTGCAAGATAACTGCCTAAAGCCCAAGGAAGTAGATAAGCTCCTGCAAAGTAAGATAGTATAGTGCCGAGAATAATCATCCATGACACCCATCTTCTTCTGAAAATAAATCCTTTCCAAAAAGCCAGGATTATTGCGAAAACATAAAATATTCCTGTTACAATATTTAAATCAAACATTGGCTTGATAAATATTAAAAGAATAATTATCTCAATCACAATCCAGAATATATTTTTTCTTTTTTTTGGCATGTTTATAAATCCCCCTGCCAAGAGTCGAACTTGGGATCTTCCGGGTACTGCTTATTTTTGATTATCAGTTCCGGTTCAATGAAAGGCTTATCGTGTTTCACAGAATTTCCCATAGGGAATCTCCACACTAGCTATAAGCTACAGCCAGACGCTCTAACCACTGAGCTACAGGGGGTTATGTTCCTCCTTTCGCTGCAAAGCTCATCGTCCTTTCTTGCCTGAACCGAACATTTCGCTTAGAGCTACAGGGGGTTAAAAATTAGAATCCTCTTTAGCTTTTAAAAGTTATGTATGACTACCGCAATCTTGATTGGGGACTTTTCTATCTCTTAAGATTTATAGTTATCATTATCATCATCTTTTAGTTCCCCTAAACTAAGAAGAATTCTTTGAAGTTGGGAACAATTATGTGCGACTGGAAAAGGATATTTTTTGCCTTGTTGTGTTTGCCAACCATAACTTACTCCTACAAAAACAACTTCTACTTTTTGAGCTGCTAAAAAATCTCCATCTGTATCACCAACATAAATGCATTCTTGAGAAGATAAACAAAATCTATCACTATAATCCCTTAAACAATCTACTTTGCTTAAAGAATGATACTTTTTTAATTCATTTAAATCAAGACTATTAGCAAATAAATGCTTAATATCTGCTCTTTCAAGAGGAGGCATGAAATTCTTTCTAACATTAGAAGGAAGTATTGATTGATGAAATCCTGCATTAAACATATTTTGTATAAGCTCTGGAACTCCTTGAAATAATTTTCCTTGATAATTAGGATTGCTGTCAAATGTTTTTTTATACATCATTAAAACTCTTTGGATTAAGTTTTCTGGAAATCCGGCATTTCTTACTAAAATCTCCATAGGAACACCAGTTGTTTTAGGCTTCCCTGGCATGCTAATTAATTTTTTGCATGCCTTGTAATCTTTAGTAGAAGGAAGATTTAATTGAGTGTCATATTTTTGATTCATATCATGAAGAAATTGTATATGCTCTAGAAGAGTGTCTCCAAGTGTTCCATCATAATCATAAAATATATGTGGTTTCATAACAAAAAACACAATTAGAGGTATATAATGATTATTGTAAAGAATTATTTAGATTACTCTTCTGATTCTTCTTTTCTTTGTTCTGAAACAAAAAATGCTCTGTTAGATTCTGATTCTTTAATCTCGCCGTCTCTTTGATAAATTGCTGCTGCAGAAGGCAGTGCAAACTTGCCTATTACTCCAACATTCTTAGAGTAGATTATATAAGAAAGAGTCCTTACTTCACCTTGTTCTAGCTTTTCAAAGCCCCATTCTAGCAATCCAGAAGATTCATTGATTCTTGTTGGATTCTCTCCTCCAAACCTATTATAGAGTTTCATAAGTGAAGGAATCCTATCAACAATATTTACTCTTTCAACATATTTTTTAGCGTAAACAAACAAAGAAACTTTTAATGCGAACTCTCCTCCTTTAGCTTTTACAAAAGAGACTTTTTTCTTTAAGACAACATCTGTCTTTGTATAACTCCAGACTAAAGATACAATTATTACTATAAATAAGATAATTAAAAATGGAAGAAGCCAATTAGTCTTTACTATAATTTCAAGGGTCTCTCCTGGTTTTATTTCCTTGTCCCAGGTGTAATAAATAGTTGCCCCTTTTCTGTCAACAACATCTGGCTCAGGTGAAAAACTAGTGAATAATCTTGAGATAATATTTTTCTCTATAACAGTTTCAGTTGATTCTATTGTATTGCCTTCATTTATTTTCTGAATTATCTTTGTGCTTACTATTAACCCGTATTCTTTTTTTACAACCTCAACAATATCTTTTTCAGCAAACTTTATCACACTTTCAATGTTTGCAACTTCATCACCTTCTTTAATTTCTACATTAAGGGTGTAAAATCCAGCAGTTAATTGATTAAAATCATCTTTATTTATTTGAATATTTATTTCTTTTTTTTCGTTTGAAGGCAAATCAAATTTTTCCTCTTTTTCAAAGAACTTAGATTTAAGTTTAACTTCTAAGTCCTTAAAATCAAAACTCTCTTTGTTATGTATATATATATTTACTGAACTTGACTCTAGACTTAATTCGTCTGCAGTAATTTCAAATGCATCTTCTAAGTCAATTAGTTTTATTGTTAATCTGTTTGATACCTCGCTTGAATCTGAAGCTCTTAGATAATACGGGAAAGTGTAATAGTTTCTTATCTCAATATCTTCTCTTGGATAGATAGTTAATCTTATTTTCTTAGTTTCTTCCTTGCCTATAGAGAATGATTCTTTTGGGTCAAAGGTAAATCCAAGAAGATTGTAAAAGTAAAACTCATCATCAGAATCATGATTTGTTATTTCAAATTCAAATTGAGCAGGTTCATTTAACCCAGAAACAACAACCTCATTTATTACTTCTTTTTCTATTGTTACATCAATTGCAAGAATTGAAGGTAATATCATCAAGGCAATTAATAGCAAGAGTAGTTTTTTCATACCAAATTATAAAAAAATATGTATTTAAGGATTTCTATACTCGGTTTTACTTCTTTCCTTC
>CAZBPV010000001.1:0-54950 GCA_964493885.1 Candidatus Woesearchaeota archaeon | reverse complement strand
TTATAAAAAAATATGTATTTAAGGATTTCTATACTCGGTTTTACTTCTTTCCTTCTAAATCTAGATATGCCTTTACTTGCGCTAGAAATTCATCACAGTCTCCTGCAAGCTTGTCTTCATAATCCTCTAATCTTGAAGGAATAACCCATTTCTCATATATGCTTCTTAAGAATTTGTTTATTGCACTTCCTTCAAATTTTCCACCATAGTCTCTTACAAGAGTTCCTGCAAGCTTAACCTCTACATTTCCTTTATTTGTCTTAACTTTAATATTATCCCTTGAAATTTCAACCTTAGTTAATCCAATTATTCTATATGTTACTTTAATCTCAAATTTAAAGTAATCTGTGACTTTCCTTGAACCAGTCCAGATAATATCAATATTTTTTGAATCTCCTGCTAATTTTTCAACATACTGCTCTTCTACCATAGTCATACCTGTCTCTCCAGTAAGCCAGTCATAACAAAATCTATAAAAATCAGGGAAATCGAGAATTCCTGTATACTTTACCTTGCTTGAGAATATTTCGTCTTTTTCTGCCATCTTTTTATAAATACAATAAATAAAGTTTATTTAAATAGTTTTCTTAGAGAGAGTCCCTGCAGGAGACACAGATTCTCATGCCATTGAATTTTACAAGCATATCCCGTGTTCCGCATCTTTCACAAATTCCATCTACTATTCCTTTTTTTCTTATTCTATTAAGTTTTTCCTCTTCTTCTCGTATCTCAGAGTATTCATCTAATTCAGGGTAAATTTCAGGGTGGAAATTAAGAATATCCTTTATTGTCAGGATTCCAACAAGTTCATTATTTTGAATAACTGGCAGTCTCTCAAACTTTAGATTCTTCATTTTCTTTAAAGCATCTCCAATAGTTCTTAATGGAGAGATTGTTGCTATTTTCCTTGGGGAGATATCTACTGCCTTTATCTTAGATAAATCTTCTTTTGATTTTTTAACTAGTGCCCATAGAATATCTCTTAGTGATATTATTCCAATAAGCCTCTTTCCTAAAACAAGAAGAAGGCTTCCTGTTTTTTTCTTAACCATAATTTTTGCACAATCAAGAAGATTTGTTTCAGGTTTTATAGAGAGGGGCTCTCGTGTCATTAAATCTGCAACAAGAATGTGATTAATATGTTTCATAGACAATTTAGATAGTTAATGCTTATAAATATTTTTTAAAAATTGAAGGTTACATTTCATTATAATAATGTTTAAATAAGTGTTTTGGGATTTTTTCTATATGTCTGATAAACCTTTAGTTCTAATGCCTGAAGATATACAAAGAATGATTGGAAAAGACGCACAAAGAAATAATATTATGGCTGCTAAGATGGTTGCTGACATGATTAAAACAACACTTGGGCCAAAAGGAATGGACAAAATGCTGGTTTCTCCTACTGATGATATTATAATTACAAATGATGGCGTGACTATTCTTAATGAAATGCAAATAGAGCATCCTGCAGCAAAAATGATGGTGGAGATTGCAAAGACTCAAGAATCAGAAGTTGGGGATGGAACAACAACAGCAGTTATGATTGCTGGAAAACTTCTTGAAAATGCTGAAAGACTTCTTGATAAAAAAATTCATCCTACAGTTATTACTAAAGGATACAGATTAGCTGCTGAAAAAGCACAAGAAATACTTAAGGAAATCTCACTTAGAATAACTCCTAATGATGAATCTGTTTTAAGACAGATTGCAATGACTGCTATGACTGGGAAAAGTGCAGAGGGGGCAAAAGAAAAACTCTCGAGCATACTTGTAAATGCTGTTAAACAAGTTGAAAGAAATAATAAAATAGACATTAATGACATAAAAATTGAAAAAATAAAAGGAGATGGTGTAGAAGACACTGAACTTATTTCAGGGATAATAATAGACAAGGAAAAAGTTTCAAATGAGATGCCTCCAAAAGTTGAAGATGCAAAGATTGCATTAATTGATTTTCCAATTGAAGTAAAGAATCCTGAGATAAACACAAGGATTTCAATATCTTCTCCAGAACAATTGCAAAATTTTCTTGAAGATGAGGAAAAGACAATAAATAGAATGGTTGAGAAAGTAAAAGCAAGCGGAGCAAATGTAGTTTTTTGCCAGAAAGGGGTTGATGATTTTGCCCAGTATTTATTTGCTAAGGATGGCATATATGTCTGCAGGAGAGTTGGAAAAGGTGATATGGAAAAGATTGCCAAAGCAACGAATGGGAAGATTGTAAGCAATCTAAATGAGCTTGATGCATTTGAATTAGGGGATGCGAAAGTAGTAGAAGAAATCAGGCATGGCGATGATGTTATGACTTATATAAAAGGGTGCAAAAATCCTAGGGCACTGACAATACTTATTCATGGAGGAAGCAGTCATGTAATTGATGAAATTGAGAGAGCAATTAGAGATGGGTTAGGTGATATTATATCTGCTCTTAAAACAGGCATGGTTGTTGTTGGGGGAGGAGCTGTTGAAATTGAACTTGCAAAAAGACTAAGAGAATTTTCACAAGGATTAAATGGAAGAGAGCAGCTTGCTGTTGAAGAATTTGCCTGTGCACTAGAATTTATTCCTGCTACGCTTGCAGAAAATGCAGGAATGGATCCAATTGATATTCTTACTGAATTAAAAGCTAGGCATGATTCAGGGGAGAAAAATGCTGGATTAAATTTGCTGACAAATAAGATTGAGAATGCCCTTGAAGCTAGGATAATTGAGCCATACAAGATAAAAAGCCAGGCAATTAATTCTGCATCTGAAGTTGCAATAATGATTTTAAGAATTGATGATGTTATAGCTGCATCAGGAAAAAAGAAAGGCATGAATTTCCAAGGAAATCCAGGAAATACTGATTTTTAAAAGAATCCTATTTTAAGAGGCATTTCTTTATTGAACCCTTCTTCTTGAATTTCAATCCTGTCTTCTATTTCTTGAATTTTTTTATCAATATCTTCTTCTTCTTGAATTGCAACCTTATTTTCTATTTCTTGAATTCTATCCTCAATATCTTCTTGATAATTTAAAAAAGAATTTAATAATTCCTTATATTTTAATTCAATTTCTTTCCTGCTTTTTTCTTCTTGAATTAAAGTTCCTTTTAATTTACTCTGCTCTTCAATTAATGAATCTGTTAATCTTATTAAGTTTTGGTAATCTATTGAAAGGACTATATAATCTTTTGATAACTCAGATATATTCTTTTCTAAGAGAGAATCTTTTTCATCTAAATCAAGGAGACTTGAACCTAAATTTTTTATTCTTCTACCTTCATCTAGTTGATTTTTTTGTAAAGTTTCTATCTGAAAATCCATGTATTTAAAACCAAAAACCATTGCAGAATCTAATTCTTTTAAAAAATTAGAAAGATTTTGGAATCTTCTTTCTGTGCTTTCTCTATATTGAAAAGTTCTTTCTTGTTCATCTCTATTTCTTTCCTCTATCTTATCGCTCCTTTTTTCAAAATAAGTAAAAATTCTTGAAGTGTCATTCTTTGCATCAGAAAGCTCCTCTTGAGTTCTATTAATTCTATATTCATTTACTCTTCCTTTCTGGATAACATCGCAGCCTCCACCAATTAATAATGTTAATAATGTGAGATATTTTAAAAAATTCATAATTTTTTAATGAATATTCTATTTTTAAGGATTATTGCAATTAAATGATCTATTTATCTAAAAACGATTATAATAATTTATTTATACTAGTTTAATTACTAATTTTATATGTACTGGCACATTATTTTAACAGAAAAGTGCAATTCACAATGCAAATATTGTTATGAAAAATCTATGAATGATTTTGACAATGATTTAGATAAAAAATTTAAGTTTGATTTTAGTTCTCCGTGTGATATTGGAATTGACATGCAGAAATTAAAGGAATTTATTTTGCAAGACAAGAATCCAGTAATTATTTTTTATGGAGGGGAGCCATTATTGAAGATTGATAATCTAAAAGAGATAATGGATTTGTTTGGTGATTCTGTAAGATACTGTATGCAGACTAATGGAAGACTTCTTGATACTGTGCCTAAAGAATATATTAATAGATTTTCAAGAATTTTGGTTTCAATTGACGGGGATGTTGAGAGAACAGATTATAACAGAGGAGTTGGAACTTATGAATTAATACTAGACAATATTCAATTTATTAGAGAAAATGGGTTTAAAGGAGAGATTATTGCGAGAATGACAATTTCTTTTTCAGATTTATTTGAACAAGTTAAGCACCTTATAGACCTAAAAGAATTTGATTCTGTCCACTGGCAGATTGATGCTGGATTCTATAAAAATGATTTTAATGAAAGAGAATTCAGGCAGTTTGTTGATGAGTATAATAAATCACTGAGCAAACTTATTAATTTTTGGGTGGATGAAATGAAGAAAAATAAAGGGGTCTTGAAATTATATCCCTTGCTTGGAATATTTGAAACATATTATTATGGAAAAACTTCAAGATTAAGATGTGGTGCAGGACATGCAGGTTATACTATAACTACAAAAGGAGATATTACTGCCTGCCCTATCATGAATAATATCACTGATTTTTATACAGGAAACCTTGATTCAAAAATTGAGGATTTGAAGAAGTTTAATGTTGATGGAAGATGCAAGAAATGCACTTACAAGAGAATTTGCGGGGGAAGATGCTTGTATTTTAACAAGGCAAAACTCTGGCCTGAAAAAGGGCAGGATATGATTTGCGAGACTGTTATTCATTTAATTAGAAGCATCAGAGATAAAATGCCTGAAATAAAAGACTTAATTAAAAAAGGTATTGTAAATGAAAAAGACTTTGAGTATGAGAAGTATTTTGGACCAGAGATTATTCCTTAAAATACTTCACTGAATCAATTTAAAAATTGCTTAGAAAAGTATTTTGGACCAGAGATTATTCCATGAAAAATTGAATTTAAGCCCTGTTCAGCGACCTGAAGAAAATCTTTGATTTTCTGAAAGCCTGCAAGGCGAGGCAAGCGAGATTAATTTTAGACTAATTTTAAGGGCGGGATAGCACGAGTTTAGTAAAGTTATTAAATAACCATTTATATTCTCATTATATGGAAAAAGATTTGAAATTTGCCATATTAAAATCAAGCAAAGAAATTCCAAGCAAAATTGAAAATTGGATTTTCGAAGCTTATGAGAAAAATAAAACAATCTTTGGCAGAACTCCGAGCAAAAAATTTAAGATAGTTATATGCAATGCAGAAAAAGAATGGAAAGAAGAATCCAAATATTATTATTTTCCATTTGGCACAGGGACTGTTTTAAGAGATGGTACTTTTGTTGCAAAGGAACAAAAATTTCTTAAAAGAAGCGACAAAGATTATAAAATTCTTCTTGACCATGAGATGAACCATGTATTTTTTGCTCTCTTTTATGGGATTACAAAACCGACATGGATTCATGAAGGGCTAGCAAATTTTATTGGGGGATACCCCTTACCAAAAAAAGAAACCTTAAAGGAAATAAAAACAAAAAAGATAAATCATAAAATATTGCAATATAGATATTTATATAGAAATTACCCAAATAAGAAAACTGTAAGATTAAATTATTCTATATGGAGATATTTCATAGAATTTGTATCCGACAACAATTCAAAAGTAATTATTTCCTTCATGAATGATTTTATTAAGAGACCTAACAAAGCAAATTATAATAAAATGTTTCTTAAATATTTTGGAGAAAATCCAAAAAGCAAATTTCAAAGTTTTGTTAAATGGTTAAATAAGTAACCCGTGCTGTTTTGGGTGGGAACTCTATAACTAAAATTAATCTCGTGCAGAGTTTTTTGCGTAGCAAAAAATTTCGTTGAATTCCTGTTAGTTTCGTCCGAAAACTTGGAGGGATTTGAGAGCGCAGCGTGGCAAGAATTTTCGAAGGAAACCGCAGAGTGTGCTGGCGAGGGCGATAAATTTATTAACCTCAACAAGAATACTATAAATATGGCACAATATATAAGGGTCGAAAATATAAGTTGCGACGGCTGTGGATTGTATGACAAAGCGGAAAATTTTCCAGATAATGGGAATACTCCTAAACTATATTTAGAAACAATGAGAAAATTTGGCTGTGAAGATGATGCCATTCGCAACATAGGTATTGGAACAGTTTGTCCTTCTTGTGGAAATCATTATGAATTTGATTTCGATCCTGATAATAATAAGTTAAAACGACTTGTTGAAGAGCCCGAGCCAGCATTGCGTTGAATCTGTGTTAAGTGAGGGTGAGCGAAGCGAAAGTCTGCAAGACGACCCCGAGGATTTTCGTAGAAAATCCGCAGAGCTGTGAGAAGGCACTTGTATTAATCTTAAATAGGGCACTTTAGGACGGAGGGATGCTGTCTTATTGTATGGGGATGTGTGCTTTCCTTTTTGCTTCTTTCTTTTCAAGAAAGAAGAGATGGCAGGCACTTTGCTATTTTCCGTTTTTGATTTTGAAGAAAATTATTGCTGAAGGAATCATTAAAAGGGCTGATAATAAAATGGTATATCTTGCTCCAAAATAATCAACACTTAAACCAGCAAGAGGCATTGCAATTAAAGCGACTAAACCAATTAACATACTTTCAACGCTTCCAACAGTTGCCCTCAATTTACTTTTTACGAATTTATGAAAATAACTTCTTTCTACAGGGCGACTCATTCCTCCAAAAAATAATTGGGATAAAATAATCAAAAATGCAAACAAAATACTTTTAACAAAGATTACAAGTGTTAAAACTAAAATTGTCAAGATTATTGTAGTCAAAATAAATTTCCTTTCTTTTCCTTTTTTGAGGAATTTTAAAGAAACGAAAGGAGCAAAAATTCCCATTACCCCCATTGCAGACCATAAATAACCAAATGCATGTTCTGGAAATCCAAGATTTTGTAAAAAAGGAACCCAAGCAAGAGCTCCGTTAAATTCATTAGCAAAAACAATAAATGCAGTAGCTATTAAAAACAAAAATAAAACCTTATGACGTCTTGCATAGTTTATTGAAACTTTAGATTGTTTTGTTAAATCTTTAAAAGAATCTTTAATCTTAACTTTTCTTTTAACAAAATGTTCTTTTGCAAATCCGAGTAAGAAAAAAGAAATAAGGCAAGCAATTCCCGCAAAAAACCAAATTGAAGAAAGACCAAAATTTTTAACAACTAATGCTCCAATAATTCCAGAGAGAACAAGTCCAAAACTAGCAATACTATCAAGTTTTACAAAATAATGCTGTTGTAAATTATTTTTCTTTTCTTTTTTTATTAAGTCAACAGCCCAAGATTCTCTTGCTCCAGACTCAAATGTTCCCGCAAAACCAAGTATAGCAAAGATAATCATAAGGCTATAAAAACTATCAAAAAATAATAAAAAGAAAAAGGTAATTCCTGCAATTAGTAAACCAAGTAAAACAGAAAACTTTCTTCCAAAAACATCTGCTATTGCCCCTGTTGGAATTTCAAAAACAAATCTAAAAAGAAGTAAAATTGTAGTAATTAAAGAAATTTGAAAAAAACTTAAACCAATGTTTACAAAATAAATTATCATAAATGCAGGGAAAAAAACAAATATAGAAGAAATTAAAGCTTCCAAATAAAAAATTCCTAGTAGTTTAAGTTCGTTTTTTTGAAAGATTTTCATTTGATTCCTCTTTTATTTTAAAATAATTTTCTTCTTTATTAAGTTATGCAAAGTGCCCAGATAAGTTTCTTTTTCGAAGAAAAATACTACCTGTTTTTCGTGATGCGAAAAACCAAGCACGCACCTCGTAAATGGGGCAGGTGGTCGGGGGTATTGAAGTGCCATCTTTAATTATCTTTTAATTTCAAAGTTTAGTGCCTTCAAACAATTAGACATAAGCCCTGTTCAACTCTCCCGAACAAAATCTTTGATTTTGTGAGAGCCTGCAAGGCGAGGTGCGGAGTGAAACGGAGCAAGTTTCCAATTCTCCGTCTTTAATATTTCTAAAATCTCTCTTAGTTTAGGTGGGCTTCTGGCCATCCCATTAAATTTGAGGTGTGCGCCCTTCTTTGCTTCTTTCTTTCTAAGAAAGAAGATAAAATAATCTTAGGGGTGGAATTAATTATGAGTTTACTAAAATAAAAATAAAAGTAGAGAGAGATAAGATTTTTAAATAAAGATTTGTATTGGTTATTATGAGAATTTATATCGTTAGACATGGTCAAACTAATGAGAATCTTAATAAGATTTCTCAAGGTCACTTTAATTCCCAATTAACTCATTTAGGAATAGAACAAGCAAAAGAGATTTCAAAGAAACTTAAGAATATAGAAATAACTCATGCATATTCTAGTGATTTAGATAGATGTGTAAAAACTGCAGAAGAGATACTTAAGCATCATCAAAAAGTTGTTTTAGTTCAAAATAATAAAATAAGAGAACAGGCAAAGGGAGTTTTTGAAGGGCAACATAGTTCTAAATTTAAAAAAGTAGTTAAAGAATCACAAATACCTTATGAAGATTTTAAACCTGAGAAAGGAGAAAGTCTTAGGGAATGCTGGCAAAGAGCAATAACATTTTTTGAAAATCTAATAAAAGAACATGATGATACGGATCAAGTATTAATAGTAAGTCATGGAGGCCCTATATCCTGCATTCTTACATACTTACATAAGGATAAAATTGAAAATACAAAAGAATATTCCACAAAAGGGAATACATCTCTTTCAGTTATTAACATTGATCAATCAAAAAAATACTCTTTTGAATTAGTAAATTCTCTTCAACATTTAGAATTAGATTAGGTATGACCTAATTAATTGTGTAACCTCTTCAGGAGTCTTATTTGAAGTATCTATTTCAATTCCCTCATTATGCTGATATTTCATAAAAAAATTATAAATACTAGTCACAGTTTCTCTATTACCTATCGGAAGAGGCCATTCCCCAGATTCAACTTTTTCTCTTAAAGAAGCGTTTCTTCTTCTATCTGCTCTTTCTATTAAAATTTCTAATGGTGCATTTAGTTTAAAATAATGACTTTTTACTTGTAAATTATCAGCTAATTCGATAAAATCTCTAACATACTTATAATTTCCGAAGGCTTTTTCTATTATTATGGGATGATTTCTACAGAGAAAATTTTCTGTTAATGATAAGGCATTTAATCTAGCTAAATCTAAAAAATAATCAGTAGATTCTGCACTACTAACAAGATGTTTAATTGAGTCTAAACTTAAGTAGGCAGGATTTCCATCTAAACTTTTCCAGAGCATTTTTGCAGTGGTTGTTTTTCCACTCCCAGAGGGACCTGAAATAATTAAACAATAAGGATCAGCCATGTTTTTCACCCCATCTAGCAATTAAATCTGAGAAATATCTCTTAGCAATTCTATCTAAAGATGCAAGATCTTCTTTAAAATGAAATTCTGGGGGAAAATCGGACATTTCAACAAGAACATCTTCCTCTCCACTTAAAACAACTTTATCCATAGGAGTTTTTACAAAAAGTCTTTTAATTTCTGGAAAAGTTTCCATTGAGAAAAAGTTATTTGGTACTACATAAGGCACATCTAAATATACTTCTGATTCCTTCAATTTTTCTAAATATAAATATCTTGTTACATCTAAAACTCTAGAAGATTCATCAATTGTTGCTATTTTACAATTATTTTCAGAGAGTAAATCGAATCCTGAAAAAACCATAGACCCTGGATTATGAGATAATAATCTTTCTAAATGGGTAGGAGAAACTAATTGATTACCAAAAAATATTAATGCTCTATCAGACCTACAAAGATGTCCTGCCTCATAAAATGCTTGAACTGGCCCTCGAGGTAATCCTAGAAAAAATTGGTAATTATTAATGCCTTGTCTTTCATAAGCCTCCTCAAATCCTCTTTGTAATGAGGGATTATCTATTGCAAGTATTAAATTTGAATTGGGAACTGTTTTTCTAATAATATGTGTTAAATAAGAGATTATAGGAATACCTGAAATGGGAACTAAGGACTTACATCCATGTTGATTAGTTAATTCTTCGATTCTGGTTCCCTTTCCTCCACATACTATTATTGTATCTATACTTTCCTTATCCATTTTTGATTTTTTCAAGAATTAAGCATCTTGAGGTGCTAACACCTCTTAATTTTTGTAAGTTACACCAATTTAAATAATTTTGCTTTCGGGCGGAGGAAAAAAATTATTTCTAAATAAATTGAGAGCCGAAAACCGTTATTTACTTTTGAAAGCATCAGCATATTCAACCCATTTATCAAATAATCGCATTAAAACATAAGCTTGACTTGGAACATCTACATTATGAGAATCATATTCAATTGGTTTAGAAGATTCTTTTCCATTAAGTAAATCGTCAATAGTCTGAGGATTTGTAGATAACCAAACACCGTTTTGACCTATATAAAATTGGAAAATAAAACAAGAACCTTCGTGAAAGGTATAGGGATTTAACCAATTGGTTCCAAGTCTTTTTAATTCTTCATTTGCTAATTCATTCATCCTCATTTGTCTTTCGTTTGAAACTTTAGATTGAATCATATCTCTTGCGAAATCTCTATCTAAATAAACTCCAAAATCACAAGATCCGTACAAACGAGGTGTCCAAATAGTTTTTTCCATATAAAAACGAATTGAATAATAAATTATAAATATTTCGAAGATCCTCGGCTCTCTTTAATAAATTAGGTGAAAATTCTATTGAAACTAATTATGTTAGTCTCCCTAGCCCCGATTTTCTCCCTGAACTTGGAACAAGTGATTGGATGAGAAGATCAGAGCGGAGAGGTCGAGCACCATCATGAGCAAATAAATTTGAGGCAACCCACAAATTTACCGAGCGATTGAGGAGCGGAGAAGTTCACAAAACAAGTGAGGGTGGTTGGGGGTGGAAGGTGGGAAACCTTCAGTTTATTATAATTAGAGATTGTCGCGAGTATATAGTTAGAGGGGCTGACTGGTTGGTTAGGCTCGATTAGTTTTAGTTTAACCGAAGTTATTAGTTTCAGTTATTTTTCTTACTCTTCATTAAAATGCAACCAAGAATGACAATTAGGACATAATAATATACATTTATCCATTTCTGCCTTAATTAATTTAAGATTTTTTCCATATTTCCTCCCAATAGTGAAAGATTTATCTTTCCTATTCTTATGATGAAATTGTAATATCTCCGGATATTCCTTATATCCACAGAGTTCGCAACATTTATCTTTTTTATAACTCAATACAAACTCTTGTTTTTTTAGAAGTTTTTCTCTCTTTATTGTTTTCGTTTTCTGATAATATTCTTTCCATCTTTTTTTTCCATATTCTTTAATCTTTTCTTTATTATTTTGATAGTATTCTTTAACATACACTTTTCTCTGTTCTTTTATTTTATCCTTATTCTTTTGGTAATACTTTTTCTTTTGTTCTTTTACTCTTTCTTTATTGTTTTTTCTAAACTCTCTCATTTGTTTTCTTTTCCTTGCTCTAATTTTCTCTAAATTTTTATGATAATATTCTTTGTCTCTTGCTCTACTTTTTTCCTTATCCATTATCTATCTCCTTTTTTCTTTCCTTTAAATGAAATAAATAATGACAATTAGGACATAATAAAATACATTTGTTTATTTCTTCGTTTAGTAATAATAAATTTGGAGTTCTTCTAAATTCAGAAATTCTGAAAGATTTATCTTTCCTATTCTTATGGTGAAATTGCAATATTTCTGGGTGTTCATTATAACCACAAAAAGAACAGTATTTTCCCAATTTGTATTTCAATAAAAAATTTTCTTTTATTTTTTGAGAATATATTCTTTTCTTTATTCTTATCTTATCTTTATTCTTTTTTTGCCATTCTTTTTTATATTCTTTCCACTTTTCGCCCATTAAATCTATATTCTTTTTACGATATTCTCTGCCATATAATTTTTTCTTGAGTTTTATTCTTTCCCTGTTCTTTTGATAATACTTTTTGTATCTTGCTCTTTGCTTTTCTTTATCCATCTTAAAACCAAGAATCAAGAGATTAAAAATTTGTCTTTTAAGAAATTGAGGTAGTTAAAGGTCAAATAACAAGTTCTTTTGGGATTATTTTTTGAACTGCTTTATTGTATATCCTTAGATTCTAAAAATTTACGATAAATCTCCAGAATTATTTTTCCATTTTCGCCATGATTATTTAAAAAGGCTGTTATGAATAAAGAATCAAATCCATGCAGAATAACGGCGTACAAACCCCCAATATCTGCAATTAATTCTACATCTAAATAGGATAATATCTTTACATTAAGTCCAAGACTGGTAAGTTTTTCTTGAAGTAAATCTAGTTTACCCATTTTTTCTAGAGCATGGGTTTCTTCATGACCTCTGACAAATGTCTCTTTCAAGGGAGAATCAGAATGTAGATAAAAGCTAATTATTTTAATGGGATAAGAATTATCTCTACACATAGTATTGCCAGAAACTAAAGGTATTTCTCGCTCATGTAATGCTAATTGAAGATAGTATGTGTCGGAATTATCTCCAAATTCTTGATAAATGTCTGCACCATGTTTATGTATATCCTTAACAAATCCATCGTCTCGGTAATAATGACTCTCACTCTCAAATTCAATACCCAAGATAAACAATTTAATCATATCTAAATCAAGAATCAGAAGCTTAAAAATTTGTCTGGTTGGTCGTCCGTGTCAGCCCCCAGTTTTCGTTAGAAATTATCGTATCGTCTCGCGACAATCTTACTATCTAGGGGAGCTTGTTTTGGGAATTGAAACTAATCGCTGTTAGGCGTCCTGAATGAAGCGAAAGTCCGCAGGACGTGGCAAAATTACGAAGTAATTTTGAGTTGCGAGGCGGCGCGATAGATTTATAAAAACTAACTAATTATTGTATATTATGTCAGAAGAATTATCAACAATTCGTGATGATATTACTATACATTCTATGGCTTCAAGCGGAAAATATCACCTTTCTGTGTATGAAAAGGGTAAAGGTAAAATAGCAGAGAACTCTTGGCCCATGGATGAATATGGAGGTTTAATTAGAACATTATGGGCGAATTATTTGAAAACTGGAGAAAAGCCGAAGCTTTTAGGACAGACACTTAGTGATGAAGGATTTGTTGAAGAAACATTACATTATATTGCACCAGGCGTTTTTTCATGTCCAGATGGTCCAAGACTTGATGATTCTCGTGAATATTTTTTATATTGGCTAAAAGCTGAGGCAAGTAATATTGGATTAAGAATTGGCGAGCAAGAGTTCTCTTATCTAAATAGAGCGCTTGAAGCCATCTTGCAAACACACTTAGAAAGAAAGAGTATATAATTCTTTTAGCGCCACCGAACAATTACGCCTAACAGACTTTATGCGAAAAGACAGATATTTTATCGCATTAAAGCCTGAAAGGCTTTGTTTTAGATAATGCCTCTGGAAATTTTATTGAATTTCCGTTTTATTCCAAGTATTCGTGAATCTTCTTTATAACTAATTTATGAAGATTGTTATTAATCTTGCAAAGTTTCTTTATCATTATGTTCTCATTAATAGTAAATATTCTGTGGGGCTTGATAAAACTCTGAAATGGCAAGTTTCCTTCTTTAATAAAACTCTTTTCTATTTTTAAATTATCTTTATGTGGTTTGGTTGTTATAAGGCAACAAATTCTATCTTGCATTTTGTTTATTTTTTCATTAGAAATAATTAGTGCTGGTCTTTTTTTAGAGAGACTTAAATCAGAATAAGGAAAAGGAATTAATACAATCTCCATTTGTTCATACATTATTCCACCTCTCGTCTAATTCATTGTCCCATTCTTTTTTTAATATTTCTTCAGATGCAAGCATAGTCATTATGCTCTCCTTGTTTAGATGAATTATAATCACACTATCACAGCATAAACAACGCATGCAACAATAACAAATGCAGCTACAATGTTTCTCCAATTAAGCTTTTCTTTTAAAAATATTCTAGCAAATGCAAAAACAAACACAGGACCTAGCATTAAAATTAGGGTTGTGAAAATAACTCCGAGATTTAAATAACCATAATAAACTACTGTCCTGTAAACAACCCAGATTGCTCCTGTAATTAAAATATACCATTTACTTTGCTTGTCTATTTTTGAGAATTGGGGTTTGAATATAATTAAACTAATAAGAAATACTGCCAGAGATCTAAAAAGATAAAAAGTCATAGGCGAATAATAATCAAGAACTAATCTTGAAATAACTAATTCCAAACCAAAGAAAAAGCTTCCTGCAATTGCTGCAAGGAAGTATTTGTTAAAATCTAAATGATGTTTTTTAATATGTGAAAACACCAAGGCTAGTGCAGCGATTATTGCTGGGATAATTATGCTAAGATTTCTATCATATAAACCAACTGTAAAAAAACTAAATATAATTGCCAGAATAATAACAAATAATGGCTCAAGGACCTTTGCTGGCTCTAAGTTAGAAACTTTTTCCCATTTCATTGAATAAAAAGTAAAGAGGTTTGCAATAATTGAAAATAAAACAACTAAAGCAAAAATAAACAAATTGCCTGGAGTTAGTGCCTGTAAATCCAGTCTCCAGAAAAAATAAATCAAAGGAAGCATCACAAGAACTATTGCTAAGAAGCTTGCTGTTTGATAGAGTTTGATGTCTATTTGCTTCTTTTTTAATACTAATCTCTCTAGTATAAAACCAGATGCTAGTGCTAGGGCTCCTATAACTGGAAGATATATCATATTAATATTAAGAAATTAAGCACACCTGCAAAAGTAACCCAAAGCAAGTATGGGATAAGAACATATGAAGCTTTTTTATTGATTTTCCCAGTTATATAAATCATTGAGAGTATTGAAACCCACAAGAAAATTAAGCAAATAAATGCAAACAAAGGAGATTTTAACCCAAAGAACAAGAAACTCCAGAATACATTTAAGAATAAATTAATTCCAAATTCTCCTGCAACAATATTTTTCTCATCTCTTCTAGAATGAATCCAGGCTAGATATAATGAAACTGCAATCAAAAAGAATAATATATTCCAGACAACTGGGAAAATCCAGTTTGGAGGAGTAATGCTTGGTTTAATTGATTCATACCACGCACTTCTTACTACTGGAGCTGTAAAAAGATTTCCAATAGCTGCAAATGCAAACACAATTACAACTGAGAGTATAAATGGTTTCCAGTGATGCTTGTCTTCAAGCTCAAGAATCTTTTCTGCATCTTTTATTGCTGAAGTCTTAGGGAGCCTTCTTTTTTTTGTTTCCCAAAGCTTTTTTTTCTTTTTACGAGAAACCTTTTTCTTAGAAAATTTCTTTTTCTTTTTCACCCTCTTTTTAGTCATATTAAACTAAAGAAAATGGTATTTATAAAAGTTAAGAAATTATAAAAGTTAAGAAATGCGCCATCCGGGAATTGAACCCGGCCCACGAGATTGGGAATCTCGAATTCTACCGATAAACTAATAGCGCATTCAAAATGCGCCTGTCGGGATTCGAACCCGAGTCACCTCGTTTCTGCAAGCAGAATGTCATGATAAATCCTGCCATGGCAACGAGAGATTCTACCACTGAACTACAAGCGCATAAAGGAAACTAAGATTTCCCTTATCAACCCCTTCTATTAAATTAGGCTCAAGGCTGATTGAATTTAATAATTATCATGGTTATTTAAAGATTATTAAGAAAAAAAATATGGTCCATACAGGAGTCGAACCTGTCTTTATTCGGTGTAAACGAATTGTCCTAGCCGATGAACGAATGGACCTTATAATTTTAAAGGGCATTTCATACTTTTAAGTTTATCTGTTAGCAAACCTTTATAAATAAAAACCTCTATTTTTCACTATGACAGATGACAACATCCCTGGCATGAACCTAAATGACAAGTATTCTTCTCAAAAGCCAGTTGTTCCTCAAGTTAATGAAAAAGTCCAGAAAGAAATGGAAAAAACAAAGAAAGAACTGGATAAATTGAAAAACTGGATTCTTAAAAAATATCCTTTTACTCAATCAATAAGTATTTTGCCTCCTCAATCTATTCCTATTTTTATTGAAGAAGAGGAAGTTCCAAAAGAAACAGAAAAACATCTTCATTTGTATATGATTGTTCCAGAAGATAAATACAAGGAGATTCCAAAGTTCAAGCCTGAGATTGTTAAAGAAATGGATAAAATCAAGGGGCAAAAAATCTGGCTTCAGATTAAAAGTCCAGTAGATGTCTGGGAAAATTGTTTAGACAGCAAATTTGATTTGACTGCTGCTATTGCAATGTCTTTTCCACTGCATGATACTGGGTTTTTAGGAGTTTTGAGGCTTGCAGAGATACATAAAAATCTTGTCTTAAGAAAATTTGAAAAATATGTTGTTTCATATGTTATTGGGGGAAGTTTGATTAGAGGGGATGCAACAAAGACAAGTGATGCAGATATTTTTATTATTATTAATGATACTGATGTTAAGAGAATGCCAAGGCTTGAATTAAAAGAAAGATTAAGGAGCATTATTGCAGGACAGCATCTTTCTGAAGCTATTGCTTTTGCTGGAGTTAAAAATACTCTTCATATCCAGACTTATCTTCTTACTGATTTCTGGGAGAGTGTTAAAGATGCAAGCCCTGTAATTTTTACATTCATACGAGATGGGATTCCAATTTATGATAGAGGAACTTTCATGCCTTGGAAATCTTTGCTTAAAATGGGTAAACTTAAACCTTCACCAGAATCAATTGACATGTTTATGAAGAGTGCAGACAAGACAACTGAGATGGCAGAAAGGAGATTAGTAGATGCAATGATTGATGTTTATTACGGAGCTTTAAATCCAAGCCAAGCATTAATTATGCTTAGTGGACATGCTCCCCCTACTCATAAGGAAACTCCAAAACTAATGGAAGAAATTTTTGTAAATAAAGAAAAAATGCTCAAAAAATCAGAGATTTCTGTTCTTGAAAAAGCTGTGAAATTATTTAAGGAATTTGAACATGATCCAAAGTTTAAAGTTTCAGGGAAAGAAATTGATGAATTACTAAAAGATTTAGAAAAATACTTGAAAAGACTGAGAGAGTTGAGAAAACAAATTGAAAAAAGATATGAAGAAAGAACTATTGAACAAATTTATACAGATGTTATGGAATTAATGAAGAATATTGTTGGAGATTTGGCTGTAGAAAAAATGACAAATGATTTTGAAAAGAATTTTGTGAAAAAAGGAAAATTCACAAATCAGCACTTGAAAATACTTAAAGAGGTTATTGAAGCAAGAAAAGAATTTAAAAAAGGAAAACTGGATTCAAAGAAAATTGATGATGCAAGGAAGAACTCAACAATACTTGTTAATTCATTGCTTGAATTTACCCAAAGATGTGAATTAGTTTCATTAACAAAAGGAAGAATGAGATTAAAATACAAGGACGGAGTTGCTGAATTACTAAATGCAGATAACATGAGCTTCTTATTACTTGGAAATGAAATAAAGAAGATAACAGATAAGGTTGAAAAATGTACAATGAATGATGTTGAAAAAGCAGTTGCAGCTCAGAAAACAAAAGGTGATGTTCAAATTAATCCAAAAGTATTTGCTTTATTAAAAAAAGAGCTTGGTGATTTTGAGATTGTATTATAATTCTAAAAAACTGCGGATTAAATCATCAAGAAAATGAAAACACTTACAGCATTGCTATTAGGAATAGGATTGCCAATCTTAACTGGAAACTGTTCTCCTGATGCAAAGCCAGAAGCAAGATTAGAAAGAAGACTGACTGCTGAAACTCCTGGACTTTCAAAACAAGAGCTTGTGATTATTAAGGAAGCAATAGATAAGGTAAATGTGAGATATCAAGCACAGAAAATAATTTTTAAAGAAAATAGAGAAATTATCGGAGCAGGAAAATCTCCTGGATTGTGCAGGGATAATAAGGAATTTTTATCAGAAGACTTTAATTATAATCAGTTTGGGAATAATTATTTAATTTTATTACAAGATTATAAAAGACATGAACAAGATTTTGAAAAAGAAAGTGGAAAATCAATTAATCAAAGATGGTGTGTTCCATCCAAGTATCCTATGTTAGGAACAGTAATACATGAAATTGGGCATATTTATTATAGTTTATTAACACAAGAAGAAAAAGAAAAGATTGCAAAAGTTTTTTGGGAAGTTGATAAGAGTCTTGGAAAGATAAGTGGAAAAAAACCTGTAAGAGGACATGCTTCATTTTATTCTTATTTTTACTGGATTTCTCCTGAAGCAAAGTTAAGTGATGCTGTTGATTTTTCAAATGAGCAGTTTGCTGAGACGTTTAATTATCTTGTTTTAGAGCATGATTATATGGGCAATGATGAAGGATTTATGAAGAAATTAGGAGCTGTTAAAGAAGCTATGAAAAGATTTGAAAAGAAATAAAAATAAGAATAATGGATACCCCTAGAATTAAAGCATCAGAATGCATTGAAACATTAGATAGAGCTAGTCAGATGCTTAATGACAAAAGAATTGGCAATTATCCTGAAGGGTCATTATATTCTACTTTTCTGTCTAAATATAGAGTACCAATTACATCAATCCTAAAAAAAGCAGGTAGAGATGAAGAAATAACTCTAAAACAAAAAAGTTATCTTGAAAAAATGTGGAACAATTATCAGAGAGTAGTAAGGTTAAATCAAGATTTTGAGAAAGATGTTCCAGATTCAGCAATTGCTTTATTAGAAGAAGCAGTTAAACTTGCTGAACCTCATATAAAAGGAAGACGAACATTGCAAGCAAGAAAGATTCATGTTGGACGAAGGATAAAACAGATTAGAGAAGGGGGATATTTTTGGAATACTCATATTTGGCCTGCAAAATTTCTATTAAATGATCTTAATTCAATTGGAGTAAATACTGGAGATTTAGAAGATAGAATTGATAAATTAATGCAGATAGTCTCTATCAGACCATAATCATTTGGAATATTTCTTACTTAAAATTATTGCTATTACCCCATAAATCAATCCAAGAACTATCCCTCCAAGAATATCTGTTGGATAGTGCATGCCGTTATGCAATCGTGAAAGAGCCATTAATAAAGACTGCTCCTGAAATCCATATCCACTTTTTTCTGTAGTAAAAGCACAAAATCGCTACAACTGCAATAGTACTTGACATATGAGAAGACGGGAAAGATGAATCTGTGTTTAAACGCCCAATAGGAATGATTTCATCTGGAAATGCAAGATAAGGACGTGTTATTTCCAATCCAAGATAAGGACTGACAACTTTAATGAGTATTTCACCAATGAAGAAATATAAAACCATTGCAATTAAAAGGGCGATGATTACTTTTTTATATTTTTTATCCAGTTTTATAATAATTAATGCCAGAATTGCAAGGAGGATAAATAAAAACCATTTAGCACTTATGAGATAACTTATACTGTCAAGAATAGTGCCTCTTCCAAATTCATTTAGTGTTTTTACAATAATAAAATCAAGCATATTTCAAATAAGTTTGATAAGTTTATAAATTCAATGCAGATAATACTAATATGGGAAAAATACCTCATAATCCAGATGAGAGAATTGCAGTAGTAAATAAAAAAGATGAGATTATAGGCAAGACTACAAGAAAAAAAGCTCATGAAGAAGGTTCATTGCATAGAGAGGTAATTAACTATCTTATTAATTCAAAGAATCAATTGCTATTGCACAAAAGAGAAGATAATCATTTGTGGGATACCTCAAGTTCAGGGCATTTTCCTGCTGAACAAAATTATGGAGAAGCGGCAGCAAGAGAGTTTGAAGAAGAGTTGGGGATTAAGATTAATAAAACAGAACTTAATGAGATTGCAAAAGAAATAATAGAAATAACTTCGCATAAAGGAAAAAATTATAGATTTGTCAAAATATTTTTAATTAAAAAAGAGATTCCAATAAATAAATTTAAAATAGATAAAGAAGAGATTGAAGAGATAAAGTATTTTGGGATTAATGAATTAAAAAAATTATTGTCTCAGCCAGAAAAGATTACAAAAACTTCAAAATACTTTATTGAGAAATATATTCTTAAAGAAATAAAATGAAATACTTATTCATACTAGGAAGAAACATTGAATTATCTATTGCAGAAGTTAATAGTTTTCTTAAAAGGATTGGAAATAAAGTTATAGGTTACAAACAAAAAGAAAATGCTATTCTTGTTGAGATTGAAAAGCCAATAGAAGACAAAATAATAGATAATCTTGGGGGGGTTATTGCACTTGGGAGCATTATCCCAGATATGGATAAGGAAGAATTATATTTTGGAACAAGCAATAAAATGAATTATGTTATATGGGATTTTTCTGACAAGACTGATAAGGTAAGAGAGTATCTTAAAAGAAGATTCAAGCATGAGAAATTAAAAGCAACTGAGAAGAGACTTGGAAGGATGATGGAATTGCAAAACGGAAAAACTGCATCCACCCTCTCAACACGAAATCTTGATGAACAGTTTTTTACATTTGATGATTATTTTGGAAGGATAATACAGGTTTGTGATTATGAAAAGATTGAGAAAAGGGATATGGAAAAGCCAGTCAGGAGAAGTGCATTATCTATATCCCCAAGATTAGCAAAGATAATGATTAATTTATCAGAAATCAGGAAAGGAAAACTTGTAGATGGTTTTTGCGGAATTGGAGCAATTCTTTCTGAAGCATTATTGCAAGGAATTCCAGTTATTGGGATAGATAAAGATTCAAATGCAATTGAAGGTGCAAAAAGAAATTTAGACTGGGCAAAATTTGATAAAAAAGATTACCATTTAATTAATGATGATTCCAAAAGAGCTAGGATTGATTTTGCAGAGGTGATGGTTTCTGAGCCAGATTTTGGAGAGCTTTTAAAAAAGATTCCTACAAAAGAAAAGGCAAGGGAAACTGCTGAAAACTTTGAAAACCTGATGGTTTCTGTAATTAATAATCTCAAGAAAAAAATCTCTGGAAGATTTGTTTTTAGTGTTCCTTATATAAGAACAATTAATCAAAGAGTCTCGTGTAATATAGAGAAAATAAGCAGAAAGACTAATCTAAGAATTGCCCATAGAATCCCGGAATTCAGAGAAAACCAGATTGTAGGAAGAGAGATTGTTGTATTGGAATAATTAATTGTTTCTTTTAAGTAGTGACAATTAGGAAGATTTATAAATAGTTTAATCTAAATAAATAAAATGATAGACCAAACACTTGAAAACCGAACTGAACAAGAAGCAATAAAAATAGTTCCTACTGTAATAGATGATTTTGAATCCAAACTATACGGTCAGAAATTTTTTAGCTTTGAAAAAAATGGAAGAACATATTACATTAAACCTGAGAATTATGAAAAATTTAAAAAACAAGCTGTTGCTATGAAAAAATTATCTGGATTACTTATTAGAGATTTTTCAGATTATTTATATGCCGATGATAGAACTGATGCAAAATATGTTCTTGACTCTGAAGATGACAAATTGGTTGCTGAGGCACATTTAGATAATCCAAGAACCACTCCTGGCAGACTATTATTAAGTATTAAAAGAGCAAGAACCTTGAAAAGAGAGGGTATCCCTCCGATATATAACAGAGGATATGAAGGGTCAAAGCTAAGAACAGATGAAAAAGGATTTACGTATTTTGCATTTCCCACTCTTGATTCTATAATTAATTTTTTCTCAAGATCTCATGTTAAAAGGAAGGATAAAAGAGTAGCTAAAAGAAATGACCTTGAAGAAATTATATTTTTTAGTGATTTTGCATTAAGAGATCCTTTTGCAGAAAAAGTAAAAAAAGAAATAGGGATGAGAATTGGACAATGGTATGAAAAAGATTTTTCTTCAGAGGAATCTAAAGAATATGTATTAGAAAATGTTAGAAGAGGTTTTGATTATCTTCAAAAAGAATTATCAAAACAATCAAAATCAAGTTCATTCAAATTAAGAGAATATAATCCCGCAATGGACAGCAAAGCAATAATAAACACTCCTTTTTGGTATGCTCGATTTTCCGAACCTGCTATTCCGTTAGTCATTAATTCTTATTGGAATGGATTTATTAAAGATTTTTTAGAATCAAAAGATTTGTCTTCTGAGAATCATGCTCAAGGATATGAGGGAGCTAAAAGGGCGATGGACATTTTCCCAGAATTAACTCCGGATTTTAGAAATATAGATGGGAATAAAGCATCATATTTATTTAACCAAGCAAGAGAAAACTCTGATTACTCTATTCTAAAAGAAGAAGTTATGCAACATTTAGGAGAAGAACAAAAAGAAGTTTTAAGACAAGATATAAGAAGAAAATTGGAGAAATTGAGTCCAGAAAGATTAGCTGTTAAACATTACAAATCTCTTTTAGAAGATTTAGATATGCCAAACAAGGAATATTTTAGAAGTTTAGTGGAACCTGTTAGTGTTGAAGTGCATTTAGCAAGAGTTCAAGGATTATCTGACAAAGAAGTGATTAAATATTTTAATGAAGGGGAAAGAGAACGATTTAGTTTAGTGAATTACCCAAAAGTTGGAGAATATCTTGCTCAGAGAGTTTATGATATGATTGGAGAGATTACTGATTGTAAAAAAGGTTCATTCGGGTATAAAGCAAGAGAACTTGGTTTTTCAGAAACAGGGATAGTTCGTGCAAAAGGAATTTATAATGGATCTGTTCCAGTTAAAGAGAAAAGAAAACAGAAAGAAGAGCAAAGAGGAAGTAGAAGTTATTATCCTAGATAGTAGGATTATTCTTTAATTTGTGCAGTCCCTTTTTATATATTGATTCTATGCCTTAATCGCTAAGCCTATAAAAGTTTTAGTTAAATTTAAAATCTTAAGATGGTTAATATAAAGAGAAAAGAGGACGCGATGAAAATTATTAAAACACTTCATGAATGGCCACTTTCAAATGTGGAACTTGTTGAAATTGATGGTAAAAGATTTGTGCTCAAGACAATTCATTCAGATTTTGCTAATGAAGTTAAGAAACAGAAACTTTTGAGCAAAAAGTGCAGGACAATAAAGATCCCTAAAATTTATTGGGTTAAAAAATCAAAAGGAAAGGTTTCTTTTTTAATGGATTATATTGGCAGCAAGAAGAAAGTAAATTCTAAAACTGCACTTAAGATTATCAAGAAATTTCACAAAGAAACAAAAAAGGTAAAGTCTAATTTATTTAAAACATATAATTTTGAGGCATTTTATGGAGATTTTCTCGAGGTTAAGAAATATTTGGGAGATTTTGGAAAACAAACAAAAGCTCAGTTAAAGGTAGATTTTTCTGAAATTTTTAATTCTGATTATTCAATTGTTCATGGGGATTGGGGGAAGGATCAGATTTTGGGAAAGAATGGAGAGTATATTGTGGATTTCGGCAAATCGTTTTATGGACCTTCAATACTGGACTATGCTAATTTTTTCTTAAATGATAACAAACAAAATGATAAAAAATTGATTAAAGCAAAAATTGTTGTTGCAATAATTACCTTGCGATGGCTTGAGCTTTGTCGGATTAAGTACATAAAGTATAATTATAAAAAAGAGATTCACCATTATGTTTGTATAATAAACAATAGTTTGAAGAGCCTGGGATGAAAGTAAAATTAAGAAAATTTAATATTATAGATGGTTTAAGGATGATGAAACTTAAGTTTAATCCTAAAACATCCATTGAGCTTGAAAAGAGCATTTGGGGCTATATTAGATTTGAAATTGAAAAAATCTTAAAAAGAAAATCACAATATAAATTTGCAATATTAGTTGATAATAAATTCGCTGGTTCGATTGGAGCATTCAAATACAATCATCATGATGAGATTGGATATTACATACTTCCAAAATACAGAAAAAAGGGAGTTGCTACAATAGCTGTAAGACAAATTTTAAAAAAAATCCCCAAAGATTTAGGAATAAAAACAATAAGAGCAAGCCCAAACAAAAGCAACCTTGCATCTATAAAAGTATTAAAGAACAATAAATTTAAGTTAATTAAAACAAATAAAAAGAATTTAATGTTTGAGAAGAGCCTGAGATGACATTTTTTAAAAAAGACGAATTAAAATTGCTGTGGCCGTTTTACTTAGATTCTATTTTATCTCCGATGCTGTTTTTTGCTCCAGCATTTTTTGTGGTTTATTTTAATTACTTGGCACTAAGCTACTTTCAAATAGGATTGCTATTTGCAATCATGCCTTTAGTTTCATTACTTTTTGAAATTCCAACAGGAGCTATTGCTGATTTATATGGAAGGAAATTTTCTGTTTTAATTGGATATTTCCTGGAGGGGGTTGCTTTTTTATCACTTTTCTTTTTTAATAACTATTATCTTATGCTTGCTGCTTTTGCATTTCTAGGGTTTGCGTCAACTTTCTCTTCTGGCAGCAAGGAAGCATGGATTGCTGATTTAATAAAAAAAGAAGATAAGAGTCTTATGCACAATTATTTCACAAAAGCTCAGGCATTTGATAGTTTTGGGTTAATTGTCTCTGGATTATTTGGAGCTTTTCTTGTAGCTAGAATTGGGGTTTCGGTTATCTGGCCAGTCGCAGCTGCTTCATTTTTAGCTTCGTTCTTAATTCTCACATTTGCTAAAGAAGGGTACATAAAAAGAAAGGTAAAAATAAAAGAGGCATTTAAAGAATTAATTAATCAAACAAAAAGGTCTGCAAATTATAGTTACAAACATCATGTACTATTTTACTTTTTATTAGCAGGATTTGTAGCATTATTTTCATTGAACTTACAGGCAAATATTAGCTGGATTCCATTATTACAAAGTTTAGGTATGCCTGACTATGCTTTTGGATATTTATGGAGTATGATAGCGGTTGTAATTATGGTATCTCCTCTGCTAGCAACCAAATTATTAAAAAAAGGAAAAGAAAGGAATTTCATTATTCTTGGAATGGTTTTATGCGCCCTTATTACTTCACTTATCCTCTTTGCATTTAACTTGATACTTGCAGTAGCAGTTATGCTTGGTGCATTGTTTTTCTATTTTGCAAAAAGACCTGCAGAGAGAGTCTACTTCCACAGGTTTATCCCGTCAAAGCTAAGGGCAACGATAGGGAGTATTGAGGGATTGATATTATCTATAGCTACAATTATTTCATTGCCACTAGCAGGAATTTTAGTTGATAAAATAGGGGCAAGGTATACTATTTTTATATCTGCATTGGTGATGATTCCTGCAATTATAATCTATCTAATGATTAAGGAGAAAAGGCTGAAATGAAAATACGAGGCATTAAATCACAAATAAAAAAACTTGCTGGGGATTTTGATTTAAGATACCAAAAAGAGTGGTTTCAATATTTATGGATTTCTCCAAGAGAGGAGATTTTATCTGAATACATTGGAGATTGTCCAGATTCAATTTATTGGAGGTATGGCAAGACAAAAGATGATAAAATAAAGAACATTAACAAGTTTATTTCCTCTAAAGATTTCAAGAGTTGTTTAAGGAGAGTAGGCGGAAGTGTTGCAAGCAGGAAAGACATGGAAAAAGAACTAATTTTAATTAAAAAGATTCCAAATGAAGAGATTAAGCAAGAAATGTTAAGGTATCATAAAAGAATTATTGACAAACTAAAGAAAACTGAGAGAGTTGCTCTTATCACCAAGACTAAAATAAAAAAATGGTATAATTGGCTAATGAAATATGGATTAAGACATGAATGGATACATATTCTTCTGGACAAAAATAAAATTCAATTCCAAGAAATAAAGAAAAAGCTTTGGCATTATGATGAAGGAATAAATGAATATCTTGGAGCATATCTTGATAGTAATCTGGATAAATTAGAAAAGTTTAGAAATAAAGAGAGATATCCTATGGAGAAAAAGAACTGGATTTATGCAATAAAGTTCAGAAAGATACTTGAAGGAAAAAATACTCCTAAAGATAGAAAAAAAGCATTAATAGAATTAATAAAGAGGCTGAGATGACAAACCAATTCAACAGTAACAGCATCTTCGAATACAATTATGGCAAGAAAATAAGATTTATCATTTATCTATGCCTGGCAATTATTTTGATTGCTGGATTTTGTGGATATTATTATTTCTTTTTGAGCAAGATGGACAATTTCTTTGTTAATACAATAAATGCTGTGATATTACATATAACAAGCAACCTTGCTAATACAGGTAGTTATTTGGGAGCATTTTACACAACTGCAATTGGAGGGTTGTTTTTCATACCAGTTCCAATAGAACTGACATTCCTTGCATCATTAAAAGCAGGAATTCCAGCAATTCTGCTTATTTTAATTTATATGATTGGACTAATTATTGGATATACTATAAATTATAAAATAGGGAGTGTGTTTTCAGAGCTGTCAAAAAAATTAATAACTCCAAGAAAATTCTATAAAATTAAAGTTTCAGTAAATAAGTATGGTATGCTAACTGTGTTTTTATTTAATCTGCTTCCTCTTCCAGCACAGCCATTGTCAGCAATCTTAGGTGTTTTTAAATATAATAAGATTAAATTTTATCTTTCATTTATCCTCGGAGCATTGCTTAAATTTATTATAATAACTATAGCATATTTTTATATACTATAAAATCATAATCTAATAGAAGGGTAAAATGTTTGAAAGAAAAATAGAGGTTTTGTCAAGCAGAACAAAAAAACTTGAGGGAACAGGAAAATTTAGTTCTTATATTGGAAAAAGAGTTTATTCAAAGACAGGAGAATTAGTTGGAAGTGTTTATGATATTATTATAAAAAAAGATTGCATGATTGGGGTTTTATACAAAAAAAACAGCAGAGTTTTTATTGGTAAAGAATTCTTTAAGTCAGATACTGCTGATGCAATAATGCTTAAGATTGACCCAGTAACTGACTTAATTGGAAAACAAGTCTATGATTCAACTGGAAAAAGAATAGGAAAAGTAGTTGAATTAAAAAGAAAAAGCACTGCAAACTCTTATGAGGAGTTAAGAGTTAAGAAAGCGTTTTACCTTAGCTCTGTTTTTATCCCAAAAAAATTAATTGCTGTTGCAAAAAAGAATATTATTCTTAAGGAACCATGGGGAAAAAAGAAATAATAACAAGTGATGATATTCTAGGAAAAGAGGCAATAGACCCTGATGGAAGTATTTTAGGAGTTGTTACAAAAGTGCATATAGATAATAGTGATAGAAAAGTTATTGGGATAACAATTGACATGGGGTTTGCAAAGCCTGACTTGTATGTTGGAATAAATAATGTAAGAAATTTTGGAGAAGATGCAGTTCTTTTGAAAACAGTTCCTGCTCCAAAATTCAAAGGGATTAATGTCTTGACAGCTGAAGGGAAAAAACTTGGAAAGGTTATGGATATTGTTATGAAAAATTCTCATGTAGAAGAGTTTATTATTTCAAACTTCAGATTTATTGGCAAAAAATTTCCAATTAAATACTCTGATATAAAAGAAATCGGAGAAAGTATAATTCTTAAAGAAGGATATAAGCATAGGGAAAAATCCAAGAAAACAGAAGAATAAAGTTCTGTTCTTATTATAAGTAACCTTTAAAAACTAAAATAATTGATACTAATTATGGTAACAGGCAAAGTTATACAATTCAGAAGAGGATTAAAAACAGTGCATGAAAGGCACTTTCTAATAGAAGTTGAGGGTGTTAATAATAGAGAAGATGCTCAAAAATATGCTGGCAAAAGTGTTGAATGGAAATCACCTGCTGGAAAGATAATCAAAGGAAAAATAGCAGATGCACACGGGGGCAAAGGAGTTATGAGGGCTATATTTGAGAAAGGGCTTCCTGGGCAAGCAGTTACAACAAAAGTGGAGATAAAATAAAATGGCAGCAATGAGAAAAGCTTCAGCATACTCAAAAAAACATGTAGTTCCATATACAAGAATAAGCAAGTTAAAAGGAAAATCATACATAAAAACAGTTCCTCCCCAGAAGATAGTAAAATTTCATATGGGAAACATAAAAAATCTTAAATATAAATTTACATTAGTAGCAAATTACAGAGGACAAATCAGGGATGCTGCTTTAGAAGCTTGCAGGCAGTTTGTAAACAAGAAATTAGATACAACACTTGCAGGGCAGTATAATTTTAGAGTTATTCCTTTTCCACATCATATTCAAAGAGAAAACAAAATGCTTACTGGAGCAGGTGCAGATAGAATGCAAACAGGAATGCAGTTATCCTTTGGAAAATCAATAGGAAAAGCTGCAATAGTGGATAAAGGTAGCCCTGTATTTGAATTTGAAGTTGGGACACCTAAAGCAGCTCAATTAGTAAGGCATGTGATAAAACAAATAAGATCAAAGCTCCCAATAACGGTAAGCACTATCTATAAAGAGAACCATTGAACTGTTACTACTTCTAAGATACATCAAATAGAAAGATTTATAAAGCCTAATATGTTATGTTTATTATGACAAAATCACCTCCTAAAAAGGAAAGAGAAGATAAAAGAAAGTTTGCAATGAATAATCTTAATGATCCAATTCTTAGAAGCTTGTCTGTAGCTCATTTAGTTGAGATATCAGGACAATACGGAGAAGCTGGAAGTTCAGCAGTTCATGATTTCAAGTATCTTCCTGCATTGCACTCAGAATATGCTCAGGATTTTATGGTTCAATCACTAATGGATTCTAGACAAGATAGAAAAAGATACACTGGAAGTTTTTCAGAGTATGATTTACTACAAAGAGCTTCAAGTGTAATGGATCAATCATTAGGAGACATAACTGTTCAAGATATAGTCAAATTACTAGGTTCAAAAAAGAAAGTCTCAGAAAAGTATGCTAAGACTTATGTTTCTGATTTAGATGAAAAAGAAGCTCAAACACTTACTGGAATGTATGCATCAGCATTTTTAGATTCAGAAGTAGCTGAAGCACTTGCATTAAGAGCTAAAGCAATAAGTGGAAGATTAGAAGAAATGGTGTTAAAAAAAGAACCTAAAAAGAAGTAATTCTAAAATAAGAAAAGTTTTAAGTTTGCCTAGCCAACTATATCTTTTACTAAGCCAATCATTACATCTAAGAATTCCTGAGTTCTTTCCTGCCAGTCATCAATCTCAACACCTTTCAAATCATTTATTTCTCCGTGGATAATCTTTTTATGGAGCAATAATAATTCTCTAAACCACTCAACATATTTTTTATTAAGCATACCAGATGAAATAAAAGTTTGATTTAAATCCACAGGTATGTGTTCTGGAGAAGGGGGGGAGACATTTGCAGCAACAAGAGCTGCTTGTGCAGAATCAACCATGCACCAGTATAATCCTTCAATTGCATTTAATTCAGATGCCTTGCTTCTCTGAAGATGTAATGGAGCCCTTTGAAGAGCATTGTAGACTGTTTCTGGAGTTGGCTTTATCTTTCCCTGAATTAATAAGAATTTCAGAGGCTCAAAAAACCCTCCTAAATCAACAAGAGTCTCTCCATATCTTAAAACATTTATTACTACTGGGTCTCCTCTTAACAAATCTTCCCACCAAGTGCTTAATTTTATTGTATTAATATGCAAACCTTTTTGATAAGGGTTGGCTCTTAAAATCTTATCAAGTTCTTCTCGATACCATGCAACTAATTCAGCATCCCATTTAATTGAAACATCATCAATTATAATTATTACATCAATGTCTGAACCAGGAACTGATGTTTGCTTGACAGTTGAACCAAAAAGAATAATAGATTTTATTGATTTCTCAAATTTCTTGTAGACCTTAAGAGCAAAGTCCATTGCAATCTCTGATTCTTTTTTAATCTTTAAAGTAGGTATATCTTCCTCAGAAATAGCTTTTCTCTTCTTATGTTTAGAAGTTTTCTTTTTTTTCACCATCTTTTATATGTATCTTATGTAATTCTGGTTTTTAAATTTAATCAATTTCATTAGTTTAAAGTGATTACTCCATAGGTTTTCCGCTCATCCTAGCTCCCTTTGCTCCAGGTCTCTGCCCTCCAAGTTCAAGTGGAAGCTGAGAAAATCCTCCCCCAAATGTCTCATAATTTACTTGCGGAAGCATTTCACCAAAACCCCCTGAATATCCTTGCTGTAATCCAATAGCCTGATTCCAGTAAGGTGTCTCTCCATAAGAAAACATCGGAGAGCCAAGAGCTTCAAGTGCAACAGGAAATGGGGAGGTTCCAAAATGCTGGACAAATGCTCCAGCCTCAACAATTTTCTTTCCTTCATATCCTTCTTTTTCAAGTCTTTCTAAAATCTCTTTTATAGGAACATTGCCCATGCCAGGAGGAAGATGGCTGTCAGAGTAGCCAAAATTATCTGTTAGATGAACATGTTTTACAAACTTAGCAATTTCATTAACTTCTTTTATCAAATCTTCATCTTTAAATCCTTTTTTCTTTGCAATATTAAGATGCCCAACATCTAGTGTTACTCCAATTATTCTTTCTGCGTCTTTTTCTGCTTGAGATTTAGAGTATCCTTGTGCAACAGCTTTTTTTACAAATTTTTCTCGTGAAGTTTCAATAAGTGCCCGCAATTCTTTTCCGTGAGAAAAAGCCATTCCTGGAAATAAGTTTTCAACATTAATTGTTGGAGCCTTGTCCTTGTAATTTTGAAAAGCATGCAATGCAACATTTGCAAAAGTTTCAGAAGATTTATCTAATGCAAAATCTTCTATTGGTTGATAGATTTGTGGTTGAACTTCCTTTAAATTAACAATCAATTCTTGTATTGCTCCTGACTTGGTTTTTAGAGCTTTTTGAAGATCTGGTTCATGTTGAAACTTTTCAACTTGTTTTTTATATCTTTCACTTAATTCAGTTAATTTTGCTCTATCCTCATCTGTCCCAAATCTATAAGCCTTATCAAACATTGAATTAAGAACTCTGTTAGAATCCCCTAAAAATTGCTGAGCTGCAATTAAATTATTATATGCCTGGACTTGCTCGGGATACAAAAATCTTGCCTTGTTTGGGTCTTTTGCAATTTCTTTAAGACTTTCAGATGGAATAACTGAAGAACCTGCATCTATTCTAGCATCAGCATCAACTTTATCGTGCATTAATTTTGAAAGAGTATTTTCCCATTCAGTTCTATTTAAAGATCCTAATTCATCTCTAGGACTAAAAATATCTCCTTTTTGAAGATTTTTACTTTCAGGAGTGACTTGAGTAGTTCCTGTTAAGACAGTTGTTATTTTTCCTGTTTCCCTGTTAACTACATAAATTCCTGATTCTTTTTTTCCTTCAGGAGTCATTTGATACTCTGCTCCGTAAATTTTTCCAGCTCCGTGAATAGTAACTGACATTCCACCTTTTTCATTCATAGGAGATGTTCTGTCAATAACTTCTTTAAGCTGATTTTCTGCTAATTGCCTTGCAGATTCATTCCATCCGTGTTCATCAATTCCAGAAGCCTCAATAATTGGAGCGTGAACAGAAATATCGCTTCCTGTAAGTTTAGCCATTCTGTTAATTTCTTTAAAATGCTGCTTAGGAATCTGGTCAAAAACTTCAGGATTTAGTGCCCCCATTTCAATAGGAATTATTCCTTGATTTAGAAGCATATTTACCTGGGCAATCTGATTTGCAGTATCTGGTTTTGTAGGAGCTCCTAACTGACTAGAAGAAACATGATAACCAGTAAAGATATCACCGTAACCTGGTTCAAGGCTTGAATACCCTCCCTGATAGATATTATTTACTGTATATTCCTCTTTTTTTGCCATATTTTAATTAGTGGAAAGTTATTTATATACCTTATGACTAGTAATAAAAATATAAAGAGGTTGGGAATGAAAATACGAAAAGCTACTAAAAAAGATATAATTAAGATTGCAAAATTAATTAAAACAGAATTTAACAAGCCACCATATAATGATGGATGGACAGATAAAAGGGCTAAAATAACTACTACCAATTATCTAAGAATAGGTTATGGTTTTGTTGCAATTATAAATAATAAAATTGCAGGGGCCATTATTATTAGAGATGATCCTTATTCAAAAGGTCTTTACATTATAGTTGAAGAATTAATTGTTGATAGCAAATTTCAAAAGCAAGGAATTGGAAAAGCTTTGATTAAAATTATAGAAAAAGAGGCTAAAAGAAAAAAAGCACATACAGTCTACCTTTATACTAGTAGAAAATCTAGAGCATTTAAATTTTATAAAAAATTAGGATATAAAGAAAGCAAAAGTATTGCTGCTATGGGAAAGGTGTTGAAATGACAAAGGAAACAAAAAAATGGTGGGAGAGTGCTAGCAAGGATTATCAAAAAGAATCTAAGATAAAGATAGGAATACATTACGGGCCAGGAGCTCCTTTTGAAGATAAATTAAAGCTGCTTGGAACTCTAAAAGGTAAAAAAGTGCTTGAGGTTGGATGTGGTGGAGCTCAATGTGGAATTGCCATGGCAAAAAAAGGAGCTAAAGTTACAGGAATTGATATTTCAGAAGAGCAACTTAAATTTGCAAAAAAACTTGCTGAAAAAAACAAAGTCAAAATTAAATTTATACAAAGGGATTTTAGAAAATTTCCTGAAGTAAAATCAAATAGCCAGGATATTGTATTTTCAGCTTTTGCATTGCAGTATGCAGATAATATTCTAGGAACATTTAAGGAGATTCATAGAGTTTTAAAAAAAGATGGGATTTTTGTTTTAAGTTTAGATCATCCTTTTTTTGGAGTTATTATAGGGGAGAAAAAAAGTTACTTTGATACTGGAAAATTTACTGCAAACTATGGAAAAGAAACTTTTGTTGCTTATAATTATACAATCAGTGAGTTATTTAATTTTCTTACAGAAACTGGTTTAAATGTTGAAGAAATAATTGAACCAGATTCAAGGAAAAAATACAAGGGAGATCCCTGGGCGGGATTATGGGATTATGTTCCTAAAAATATGAATAAATCTCCTCCAACAATTATCTTTAAAGCAAGAAAATTAAAATGAAAAAACAAAAATTACACATTTATTTATTCAGGCACGGGCAGACATTCTACAATAAAAATGGCTGGTTTACTGGGTGGAAGGATTCTAAGCTTGCTCCAAAAGGGATTAGGCATGCAGAGGTAATTGCTGGGAAACTAAAAAATAAAAAGTTTCAGGTTGCATTTCAGACTCATTTATCAAGGAGCAAGGACACACTAAAGCCTGTCTTGAAATATCATCCAGAATGCAAAAAAATAATAACTGATGACAGAATGATTGAAAGAAATTATGGGATTTATTCTGGCATGTCGCATGATTCATTTATAAAAAAGTATGGAGAAAAAAAATATAAGGAAGTTCATAGAGGGTGGGATGTTAAAATTCCTAAAGGAGAGAATTTCAAGCAAGTTGAAAAAAGAGTAAAACCATTTATTAAATACTTAATTAATTTCATGAAGAAAAATAAAGTTAGTGTTGCGATTTCATCTCATGGAAATTCAATAAGACTTTTTAGAAAGTTATGGGAAAAAGCTTCAATAAAAGATACTGTAAGCTGGTTTATCCCGTATGATAAAGTTTTTGATTATACTATTGATGCCTAGGCTTGTATTTTCTTCCAACTTCTGTTCCTATTGTTCCAGCTTTAAAATTTTCTTCAAATTCAACAAGATTATAATCTTCTCTTGAACTTGTTCTTGTTTCTTCTGGATTGAAAAGATGAACATCTCTTCTAGCTATATCTCGAGGAGCTCGTCCAACAGTTGCAATATCCACTCTTTCAAATTTAATTGCAGAAGGCTCTACTACTCCTTCTTGAATTGCTGAAGATTTATAGTCTTTTTCAACACCTTCTTCAAGCAAGGTGTAATCTCTTGCTGGTTCTTTTCTCGATGAATCTTCTGCAATTCCCCATTCTGGAGTCTCTATCTGCTGAGCTGTTGCAATTTTTTCTAGAACAGGCGTGCTAAGAGTTGACTCAAGAAATTGAGCAATTTTTTCTTCATCAATTACTTTATCTGAAGTCTGCTTTTCTAAACCAGTTTCTTCTCTCTCTTTTTTTATTTCTTCTTTAATTTCTGGTTTTTTCTTTGGTTTTTTATTTTCTTTTATTTTTTTCTTGTTTGCCATTGAGAATTAAGTATAACTTGGCATGCCGTGAGCTTTCTTATAAATATCAAAAAGAGTAAATGCAACTTCAGAAGCTTTAACTGCTCCAGCAGACCTTAAATATTCTTTTTCAATCCAAGTATCTGGCTTTACAACAGTCTTTTTTTCTCCTTCTTCTTTCTCTAATTTTTTTTCTGGAGATTTATCATAAAATCCGAATAATGCTAAAAAAGGATTGCTTTCTTCAGAGGCAGATGTCTTTTTGGCTTCACTGGTTTTTTCTTCTAAGAAAAAGTTTATTTCATCTTGCATTTGTTTTAAACTTTCACCTGTAGCTCCTTCAATAAGCTTTAAAACATCAGTTAAATCTGATTCAGCAAACTCTTCTTGGAATTTTTTTAATTCATCATCATTTAAGGAGTATGCAGTGAATTTAACATCTGCTCTTCCAATGTAATTTGTCTGTGCAGGAACTGCTCTAAATACAAAATCAACTAAAATGCAGGAATTATAATCTCGTGTAACATATTTTTGAGAATTTTTTGGAACAACTGCTTCTTTTTTTACTTTTGCTTTTCCCATGATAGTCAGCTGAAGAATTGTTCTGTTAAATGACTTAACCAAAGAAGCACTTTTTGTAGGTGTCTGTTCTAATTGCTGCGCAGCAATTAAGTATGGTTTTGCCCATCTTGAGTAAAGTTTAAGAGAATTAACCTGGCTTCTTAAGTAATTTTTTTCAAGCTCATATCTTTTTCGTAATTCAACTTCAGATTGAGCAATCCAGTAATTAAATTCCTGTATTCTTGGAATAAGAATTCTTTTTACTCTATCATTTAAATCAAGTTTATGAGTTATATCTGATACATCATTAGCTGCTAAAAAAGCATCTATTAAAGTTACAAACCCTCCCTGCCCAAGCGCCATTGCCTTTATGCTTGAGTTTCCCTTATTAACATCAACTTTATCCAGCCAGATTTGCTTTAAACTTAATCTTGCTGCTGCACTTTTATCAGGATCTTTATCTTTAAGGTCTTCATAACTCTGGAGCCTTAATCTAAAATCCTTTAAATCATAGATAATATTTAATACACTTCTCAAAACTACATTAATATCTGCCAGAATTTTTGATGCATGCTGCTGCATTGCACTTGCCCGTGTTCCGAGTTCTGAAAACTGAGTTGAACTTGGGGAAGGAGAGAAATTATCAACTAGTTTTTCTGGCTGTAATCCCATGTCTTCCATTAAATCAAGAATAAAATAATAGATTGGTTCAAGAGTTTCAGAGTAAGATTCATAGACAATTGTGTGCTTAGATTCTGAACCAGAAATTAAATTAATTTTATCTTTATCTATTCTAATTGCCACAGGTTCTACCTTATCTGCGGGAATATTATTTGATGAACCATATTCCTTAAGAAGATCTTTTCCATTCTTAGAATAAAGCAAAGGGTTTATCTTTCCGATTATTTGATATGCTGATGCCATCTTTTTATCAGGATAGTAATGAAATATAGTTTAAAAAATGTTTCTAATGTATAACAACTAAGTTTAAAAACATCTCAAGCATTATTTGCACATGGGATGGTTTTTCAAAAGAGGGCCAGATGTCCTGGATTTAAGCGAGAGATACAAGAAACAACAGGAAAGGCTTAAGGAACTAAAAGAAGAGACTAAACCCCAGAGTTCTTCAGATAATTCAGATGTTCCTTTTTCTGGTGGTTTTGGTATTTTTGGCATGTCAAGTTCTACAACAACCACAACAGATGCAAATCCTAATAGTTCTTCAGATTCAATTAATACAGATGAGAAAAGAAGAAAACTTGCAAGAAGACTTATGGATATAACTGATAAAATTGAAGATTTAAGCAATCAGATTTATCATCTTCAGCAAAGAATTGAAGTAATTGAAAAAAAGATAATTCCTAGTTCTTATTAATGCTGAAATTCAAAAAAGATATAAAGCCATTTTATATTATATATAAATGAATAATCTAGATAAAAAAATAAGAGGGTATGCATTAAAAAATGCTATTGCTTATAATGGAAAAGCACAGCAAGGAAGTATAATTTCTGCATTATTTCATGAAGGATTAAAAAAAGAAGACATGAAAACTTATGGGAAGAAAATTGCAGAGGTAATTAAAGAGGTTAACTTATTCTCTTTAGAAGAACAGAAAAAAGAATTTGAAAAATTAGAAAAAGTGGTGAGTGAAAGAAAAGAAAGAGAGGGCTTGCCAGAACTTCCTAATGTGCCAAAAACAGGAGTTATTATGAGAATTGCTCCTTCTCCATCAGGACCGATGCATGTTTTTCATGGAATAAATGCTTCATTTAGTTTTGATTATGTAAGGAAATATGGGGGCAAATTTTATGTTAGAATTGAAGACACAAATCCTGAAAATATTGATTCAAAGGCATACAAACTACTAGAAGAAGATGCGAAATGGCTTACGTATGGAAAGGCAATAGTTGTTATTCAGTCAGACAGGATGAAATTATATTATAATTATTCTGAAAAATTAATCAAAAAAGGCGCAGCATATGTCTGCACATGCTCAGCTGAAGAATTTAAAGAACTTGCAACAAAAGAAAGGCCATGCCCGTGCAGAGATTTGAGTGCCAAGGAAAATGAAGAGAGATGGAAAAAAATGTTGGACAAAAAGGGATACAAAGAAGGGGGAGCTGTTCTAAGATTTAAGTCAGACATAAAGCATAAAAATCCTGCAATGAGAGATTTCCCGCTTGCAAGAATAAATACTGCAAAACATCCTAGACAAAAGAATAAATATAGAGTGTGGCCATTGATGAATCTTGCTGTTTCAGTAGATGATATTGAGATGAAGATGACTCATCTAATAAGAGGAAAAGACCACAGAGACAATGCATTAAGACAGGAAATGATTTTTAAAGTATTAGGGAAGAAATATCCTTGGAGTGCATTTTTAGGAAGATATCATTTTAAGGATATGGAAATATCCTCAACACAGTTTAGGAAAGGGATTGAAGAGGGCAAATACAAAGGATGGGATGATCCAAGACTTCCAACTTTAATTTCATTAAGAAAAAGAGGATTTAAGCCTGAGGCATTTTGGAAGATGGCCGAGCATATTGGTTTAAGTGAAGTTGACAAGGTTTTGGAGCAAAAAGATTTTTTCAGGCTTCTAGAACAATTTAATAAAGTTTAAAAAAACCAAAAACTATTAAAAAATAAGAAAGGAGGTTAAATTATGTTAAATAATAAAAAAGGTCTGTCTGGGATTATTCTTACAATAATAATGATTGGTTTAGTTTTAGTTGCTGTAGGAATTGTATGGGCAGTAATACTTAATATTCTTGGAGGACAAGAAGCATCAATTGAAGTCAGTCAGAAATGTGTTGGGATAATAATAGAACCAACAAGTGTATCTTGTGTTGCATCTGGTGATGAATATGATTGTAGTATTGTTGTTGAAAGAGCTTTAGGCTCTGCAGGAGAACCAGTAGACGGTGTTGGGCTTACTTTAAGCAATGATGAGAATAGCTTAGAGGAAGAATTCTTTCCTGGTAATGTTGCAGCAACAAAGACAATTACTACTACTGTAACAATAGATGCTACAAAAGCAGATGTTAGAATCTACTTTATACAAGCTGGTGAAGAGAAATTCTGCAGTGCAATAAACAGTTATCCTTAATTTTATTTTTTGTTTAGTGCATAGACTTCATCGTTTTTTCTTACTTTGGGTAGCTTTAAGCCTATTTCATTTCCTTTTCCAGCTTTGATTATAGATTTCTTTTTTATTTCCATATAATCTACCTTGGAATTTATTATTCCAGTTGTTTTTCCAATTATAATTATTGAATCACCAACTTTTAAATCTGAAACAAGTTTTATTGTAGCTACATTAATATTATCAAAGTAGTGAGTTACTTTTCCTATAAAATGTTTAACTATTTTAGAAGCACTATGCTCAACTTTTGCAAAATCATCTGAGGTAGGCATTTTAATATAGAAACCAGATGAGAATTGTCTGTTATATACTAATTTGAGTAAATCGATTCCAGCTTTTATTTTTTCAGGAGTAAGTGTTTCATCCAAAGCTTTTCTATAAACCCTAACAACAGTATCAACATATCTCGGATCACGGTTTCTTCCTTCAATTTTAAAACTTTTTATTCCTGCTTGCTTCATTTTTTCAATAAATGGAAGAGTGCATAAGTCTTTTGCAGACATTACCTTATCATTGTTTAATTCAAGTTCATAACCTTCTTGCTTGTCTCGTATGACAAATTTGGCAGACGAGTGAGGAACTGGTTCTGAACATTTTACTATGTAGCTTCTTCTGCAGGGATGAAGACACTCTCCTCTATTTGCAGATTTTCCAAATAAAAATTGAGAGGTGAAGCATCTTCCTGAAACTGCAACACACATTGCTCCGTGAGCAAAACACTCAACATCTATTACTTTTGATATTTTTTTTATTTGATTAAGATTTAGTTCTCGTGCAAGGATAATTCTTTTTGCTCCTAATTTTTTATAAAACTTAGCGGATTCAGTATTTGAAACAGATGCTTGAGTAGATATATGAAAAGGAATTTTATATTTTCTACATAATTGAATTACTGACAAATCCCAACAAATCACTGCATCTACTTTCTTTTTTATTTTTTTTATTATTTTTTCTATTTTATCCAGTTCATTATCATAAACTATTGTGTTTAGTGTTAAGTATCTTTTTACTGATTTTGGCTTGCAGAGTTCAGTGATTTTATCCAGTTCATTTATATCAAAGTTCTTTGAACCAGTTCTCATAGAAAATTCTTTAAGCCCAAAGTAAACTGCATCTGCTCCTGCATTTATAGCTGCAACTAGCATTGAAAAATCCCCTACAGGAGCTAGTAATTCATACCTTGGCATATAAAATTCAAAATAGTTAGGTTTAAAAAGTAGTTGGTATGCGGAATATTATGATAGCTAAAGTTTGGGGGTTTCCCCACAACTAATATAGAAGATTTCTCTAGCTACGCTGATGGGCTTTGTTAAATAAGTCTTGATTTTAGCCTACTTTTTTAACAGAATTTTAATCTTTTTCTAAAGCATGTATATTATTCTTAAAAGAATCTACTAACTCTTGAGTAAACCACTTTGGACTACATTTGCCTATTTTTGAACTAAATGTTCTAACTAAACTATCATTATGTTTCTGCCCTTTTTTTCCAAGAGAATTTAACCAAATATTATGCCCTTCACCAACATGTTTAGAAACTATTTCTGCAGGAACAATATAATATTCCCAAGGAGATTTATTCTCTTTTAATGTAACAAAAGCATAGAAATATTCCAAATTTCTTTCCTCAGCATCCTTTGGAGACAGCCTAAATATCTTATTATCATACCATGCAGTTTTAACTTGAATTTTGATTGTTTTTCCATCAGGTCTTATTGCAATTATATCATATGCTTCAGCACGACCAAGTGTTATGGTGGTTATATACCCCTTTGAAGAAAGAATGGATGCAATAAAATACTCTCCAGTATTTCCTATATTATTGTTATCTGGTTTTCCGTCTTTCATTTTCTTTCTTTTTTAGCCTTAATATTACAAGCAAAGCATTTTCCTTTATGTTTGATTGCTCTTCCACAAGATTCACATAAAAACTTCTTAACATCCTCTTCTATTCCGTTTACCACATTAGAAATTTTATCTCCAAGTTCTGTTTTATTACTGTGCAATTCTTCAGGTATTCTGTATTCAACCCATTTGACTCTCTTTTTGTCTATAGTTTCTTTAAGATTCTTTTCATGTTGATTTAATTTAGCATTTCCACTTTTTACTTCAACAAACACAACTTCATTAATGTCTTTATCATCCATTCCCTTGAAGACAATAAAATCTATGGGTTTCCCAATGAATCTACATTCAGTGGGTAAATAATCAAAATTAGGAAGATAAGGAGCTAACTGTTCTGAGAATTGTCCTCCTAATACTGCTCTGGATTTCATGATAGCATCTTTTCTGTAATTAGGCAATTCTCCTTCCCAGAATATATCTCTTTTAAAAGCCCCTGCTTTATGTCCAATCCTATAAGCAATAAACAAACCCACCAGAAGGACTATGATAAGTATTATTGTTATGATGTCTACCATTTTATTTTATGAGTTTGAAGGTTATCATTTTAATTCTCCAATGTTTTGGAATAAGGTAATGATTTAATGTACTTCTCCATAAACTTCCAGTCTGGATTTCCTTCTTCGTCAGCAGGGAGTTTAATTGTATCTTTTAATAATTTATTCAAAAATGCTTTTCTCCCAAAGCCATATTTATATTTATTTTCTTTAAGAATTGTTGCTATAAAAAGACCATTATATTTGTTCATCTCTGGATGTTTCAAAATAGTTATTTCATCACTTGCAGTAAATTCTCCTTCAACATAAAAGGAATCCCCAAATGTGGAATATATGAGTGCATCTTTTTCTATAAAAATGGGATTTGCAATCATATCAGTTAAACCATTATTTTTACTTGAAGCAGAGTAATATTGAATATCCCCTTTAGTTCTATCAATCTCAATTAATCTCATCCCCCTTTTAAAATTATTTTTAAATAGTGCCCCTATTACAAATTTCCCCCAATTTTTAGTTTCTACTTTCCTTAAGCTTACTTTTTTAACTTTTTTATCAAAATAAACCTTCTTGGAAAGTTCTCTCATGTACTTCTCCATAAACTTCCAGTCTGGATTTCCTTCTTCGTCAGCAGGGAGTTTAATTTTTTCCAATTCTAATCTCTTTATTCTCAATTGCCTCCCATAGCCATACTTATAAGCAGATTGTCTTAAAATTGTTAGGAGAAACAACATTATGTATAAATTATTTTTATTAAACAGAGGGATTAATGTATGGACATTGTCATCACTAAAATACTCTTCGTCCTGATAGAATGTATTAAAGAACATATCAATAGTTATTTTATTATCAAAAGTTTTCTTTTTTTCTTTAAAGACCTCTTTAGACAAGAAATCCACAATTCCATTATTCTTAGAAGAGGCAGTAATTAATGGAACTTCTCCATCTATCCTATCGGTTTTTACTAATCTTTCTCCTTTTTCAATTTTGAAAAGAGAAGTAATATCAAACCATTCCCATTTAGTTTGAGGAATCACTTTCATTCAATACCTCCTCCGCAGAGATATTATTTTCATTTAATATTTCTAAAAGAGTTAGTTCGTCTATATCTTTATCCAATAATCCCAATTTAACTTTTGTTGAGAAGATTGTATATTCTTTTATACTCTTAGTAAAAGATTCATCATTTAAATTATGATAATCCGTTTGGCTATGGGCTTGGATTATCCATTCATCTTCTCCAGTTATAGTAGTTTTTAATAAATGAAACCCATCACTAAACTTATCAGGATTATTTAATTCTTCAAATAACTTTTTCTTTATTCCTCCCCATTTGTTTAAGGCATCTGTTCTTCCTCTGTTCTTAGATAAAATAAGACCATCCTCTTTTAAATCATAAAATACGACTTCTTTGTTATTGTGGGGTTTATTTGTTTCAAAAACTGCAACTGCAGTATGAGCTGAAGCATTTGGTTGAAATAATTCTTTTGGCATATTTATAACACATTTTAAAGTATGTTTGGATAATATCCTTTCTCTAACTGACTCTTCTTTTATATACGTAGAAAGGGGAGCAATTATTACTCCAAATCTGCTAACTGAATCTAACATATTCTCTAAAAATTGAATTTCTTTTTTGGTGGGTTTATCCTTATTATCCTGTCCCCCATAAGGAGGATTTATGAATCCAATTGTTGGTACTATCCCTTCTTTTTTTAAATTATTTAGTATATTCTTTGCTTCATCTGAGAAAGAATCTACGTTAAATACTTTTGATTTTCCATCGCCTCTAAATAACATATTTGAGATAGCAAGAGCATACATAGTAGAACTTTTTTCAAAACCTATAAGTTGTTTTTCTTTTATATTTTTAATTAGGTCTACCTTGTTCCTTATATTAGATTTATTTATTTCAAAGAATAGTTTATTCATAGAAGATATTAAAAATGTTCCAGTTCCACAACAAGTGTCTAATATTACATCATTGTTTTTTATATCTACTAATTCAGTAAAAAGCTTAGTTATATGGCTCGGAGTCAAAATTATTCCGTTCTTAACGTTACTTATTCCAGCATATCTCAGAAATTCCTCATAAAATTTTCCCAAAATATCATAATTAGTTTCTTTGGTAAATAGGGGGATAACATTTTTATCTAATTCCTCTAATATTTCTTTTAAGATTTCTGTGTTATTTAAATCTTGGTCAGTTTTAATAAATGATAGTTCATTAGTTAACACTTCTATTTTATCCTTAGGTATTCCTTCTTTTTTTAAAATTTGATTGATTGTAGTAGGAATATTATTTATAACTGTTTTAACCTCCCAACCCATATATCCCTCCTTAAAATCATTTCTTCCATCTCTTGTGAATAAACAAATCATCAATCCACTAAGTAACACGGGTCTCTTTTGCGAATCTAAAGAACGTAATTTATTATTTATTCTTTTAGAAGATTCTGATACTTCTCTTATTAGTTTTTCCATATCTACATTTTCAAAAAGAGAAAGATAATCTTCTTCGTTCAAAATTTCTTTTGTTTCAATATCTTTTATTTCACTCTTATTTATGATAAATGTAGAAATAAGATGATTATACAAGTCCAATATATTTCCTGAAACTGCTATTCCAACAATTTTCCAATTTTTTAAATATTTTTTATTCGGAGAAGGTAATGTTTCAATATAATTTTCTGTAAAAAAAGATAAATAATGTTTTACTCCGTCAACAGCATAACCTTCAACATTGTTTCCTTCTTTAGATTGATGTTGTTTTATACTATCTTTATTTTCAAGTAAAATTAACAATTTATGCGATTCATCAATATAGAGTAAATCTGGTTCTCCTCTTTTATCCGTTTTTCTTTTACTTGCTTTATCCAAAATAGATTGAATGATATTATTATTTGTTTTTTTTATATCCCAAGAATTTTTATATTTTCTATTATCTTTTAAGAAGTTATATAGAATAATATCTTTTTTTGCCTCATTCTTTCTTTCAACCGCCATCTTTTCTCCTTTCCTTTTATAAGAATTAGGACTATTTAAATTTGCCGTTTTATATTTTTTACTCATTTTCTCTCCTCTACAACAAACTTCCCCCTAATTCCCAATTCATTAATCTCTTGAATTATAACACATAAATTGTGGCAAAGAACCTTACAGAGAAGTTCATTAACTTGAGCAGTTTTTGTTTTACTCCTTAGATTATCTCTAAATTTTGTTTTAATCATATGGAAAACTGTTTCAGCATTACTCCTTTTATGATAATGTTCTTGAAATTCATCATGCTTATACATGAAGTAATAGTACATTTTACTCCAAACACATGAACCTCTGGATTTTCCAGTTGCATTCTTTTTGAATGGGATGTAGGGAACAGCACCTACATTATGAATAAGCTCTAAGTTCTTTCTTGAACTGTAAGCTTTGTCACAACTAACTTCACCTACACTAAATTGCTTAGCTGTTTCATTAACAAGTTTATTTAGTTGAGGACTATCGTTCACTTTTCCTTCTGTAATTTCTACAGCAGTGACAATATTTGTTTTGATTCCTGAAATTAAATGTGCCTTTAGCCAAATTTTATACTTCTTTTCTTTTCCCCATTTTTCATCAAACCATCTTGCGAATCTACAAGTAGAAAAACCAGAGCTGTCTACTGCAAAAGATGTTTCAACAGAACTTAATGGACTTGAACTCAATTTAATTAAAGATTTCAAAACTCTGGTTAGTTCTTTTTTCTGCATAAAATTGCTAATTGTTGGATATGTGCATAAATTTTCAATTAAGCCCATCTGTTTTGCAATTTTCATATCCGACATAAATCTTCTTAATGAGAAAGTTGAATAAATCTTAAGGACCGAATTGAAAACCATTTCTGAAAAAGGAAAGTTTGGTCTTCCAAACTTATACACTGGTTGTTCAATATTTGTACATAAATCCCTTAAGAGTCTTAGAAAGAATAATTTTTCATTTGTTTGAGATTTATCATAAGCTTTCCAATTTTGGGCATATCCGATTCTTACTCTCTTTATTTGAGAGATGGTTCCATCTATGTCTATCTTCTCTTGAATAGATAATTCTACAGCGATTATGTGTTTGCATCTTCCATGTCTTATTCTACAATCCAGACAGTTGCATTTTGGTCTATGTCCATCAAAGTGAACATAGTAAAACCCTTTTCCAGATTGAGAAGGAACCTTCCATTTATCCTCAACTTTCTCTATTTTTAAGTCTTTAGAGATTAATCTCCCTCGCTTATATCTTGTTAATTTCTTCCAATTTGTTTCCATAGATAATTCAGGTACCACCACTATATAAATATTTCGGTACCATAATAATCTTTATAAATAGTAGCACACTCTTAAACATAAGTGTAGCACACTTTAATGCTTAAAGAATGTCATCAACAAAGAGAATAGTAGCATACTTAGAAGATGAGGATTGGAAACTCTGGGAACAAGCAGTTAAAAAGTATGATATGGATAAATCAAAGCTTATAAAAGAAATAATCCATGCTTGGTTATTTTCAAATAAATTGCAATTAAAATAAAAAAATGAATGATGAAATTGAGGAAGCTGAAAAAAAGTTAATTTTATTATTAGGTTTGCAAGAAAAACCAATTGATGAACTTTTTATTCAAAAGGAACTTTTCTTACTGACAAGAACTTTGAAAGAATTAGAAGTTCTCTTTGATTTTAAAAAACATTATCAAGGTCCTTTTTCAGAGGTTATTCACGATTCATTAGATGACCCCCTATATTTTGAAAATTCTTTTTCAAAGATGGGCAACAAATTTTTATTATCAGAAAAAGGAAAGGAGCAGTTTAAAGAAATTTCCCTTAAAGAGAAAAAAGAATCATTAGTCTTAATTAAATTTATTAGGGAAGTATATGAAAAACTTGAAGAAGATGAATTACTTTTTATTATTTATTGTTCTTATCCCGAGTTTATGGAAAAATCAAATAGATGTAAATTTCTATTTAATAATGAAATCAAATTAAAGATTATTAAGAACCTTCTAAAAAAAGGTTTAATTAGTGAAGAGAAAGCAGAGGAATTAAAGTGGTGCTAAACGAATTAGTGGCTGATTCAAGTTTCTATATTTGTTTTCTTGACTGTATAAATAAATCTGACTACTTGATTAGGATTCTTGACAACTTTAAAACACATATTCCTCCCAAGGTTTCCGAGGAGATAAAAGATTCAAAAAATTGGAGAAAAATATCAAACCATAAAAATCTTAATACTTTTTTTGTTCCCTCTTTTGATATTGGAAAACCAATACAACCTTTTTTGTCAAAACAGGAAATAAAAAGAGGGGAATATGATATAATTATTACTGCTTATTTTGTTTATAATCTATCAAAAGAAAAAGATTTCTTTATTATAATTGATGATAGTAAACCAAGAAAGTTCATAGAAAGAAATTTAATAGAGCTAAGTTCCCACCTTTTTGGAACTGTTACTTTCATTAAAAAATGTTGTTTAAATTACAAAATATTTAATAAGAATGAAACTCTTAATTTGTATGATGATATTGAGAAATCAAATTTCAGAATAAAAGTAGAAATATTAAATGAATTAAGAAAGGAAATATGTCAGAAATAAACATAAAAGAGTACATTCCAGATAAAACCAGCCAATTTAATATTAAGAGGTTTAAGATAGGCAATAAGACATTTGATATGCCAGAAAAGACATTTGATATAAAATTTTTGAATAAAAGTTTTGTTAATTTATCCAATAAAAAAGAGATAATTGAAATTTCAAAGTACATAAAGGACTTCTCTCAAATAAAAAGTATTGTATCTTCTGAAGATGATAAGAGGATAGACAATTTTTTCCAAGATAAGAAATGGGCTTCAGAGTTCTTTAATATAGTAAGTTTAACATTTCGCTTTAATCCCTTATCCGAACAGGATAACATGACTTTAGATTCATTTTTAGAATATCTTTATAGTCATTCTAAGGATATACTAATTATTCCAAATATAACTAAAAAAATAATTTCCTTAGAGGATTATATAAAATTTATTGATTACTGCTATGACTTTTTTAAAGAAATGAATTCAAAACCAATCTTTGTTCCTATATCCATGAGATTATCTATGGAGGGAATAAACACTCTTGTTGAACATTACATAAAAAAAGGGTATCATTATATCTGGTTTGACTTTGAGGGAAAACCCATAAACAAAAGTACTTCTGCAAGAATAAGAAGAATTAGAAGACTTCTTGATTCAAAAGATGTTTTTAGAGAGTCTATATTCTATTTTACAAACATAAAAAGAGAAATTCTATCAAATATAAAAAGCCAAAACACTCCTTCTTCAGACATACTTTCAAGCATAGGGGGGGCAAGTATTATTGGAATCAATCGTGAACCCCAAAGATTTAATCCAAATGTAAAAACAGAAAAAATAGACCAAAAAGAGATATGGAAACATAAAGCGAGATTCTTTGATGCACAAACATATTATTATAAAAAGTTTGGTGAACAAGAAAGTATTGAACCTAAAAATATAAACATAACAAATAACTCCAGTAGAATTAAAAAAGAGCTTCAAAACCAAACAAATATTTTTTTAGAAAATTTTAAGATGAAAGATTATATTCTTAAAAAACCGATTATATCCGAAAATCCTTTTATTTCTAAATTACTTCTAAATTAATCTTTCTCAATAATAATCTTATCTTTCTCTGCTTTAGCTTTCAAATCCTTTCCTAAAAGTTTAGATTCTTCAACTACATCCTTAGGCAAATTAAGAAGATATTTTGAATATTCCTTATCCTTCACCTTTTTTGACATTACTTTTATTATTTTCATTATAAAAACTCAATCACAATAAACTATATAAATATGTCGGTACCATAATTATTTATGGTTAAATTCTATAATGAAAGAATAGATTTTGAAAAAGACCCATTAGCTCAAGCCAAGTATATAAATATTCAAAGTTTAAGGTACGTTTCTGATGAAATAAGAACTCTTAAAGAAAATATGTATTCTAAGATATATTTTAGCTTCTCTTTAATTTTTGCTATTTTTATTGTAATTTTTGCACAAACGTTAAACTGGCTAATGGTCTCTGTTTTTATTGATTTATCCTTAATTATCTTAGTCCTTTCTGCCAAAACATTTTACGACCAAAGAAAAGAAAGAGTTCAAGCAAGTAGAGCAATAATAAAAAAATTGAATGAATTGGGTATGAAAATAGAAGAATAGACTTATTTAACAAGCACTATTTATTTAACAAAGCCCTCTAGACGCTGATAAGAACTTTTTTATACCTTATTCAATTAAATTAAACATAGGGATCAAGACTGGCTCAATCATAGGGAGATTGAATGTCCAGGAATCTTGGTTCCCTTATGGCGAATGTAGTTCAATGGTAGAACAGGCGACTGTGGCTCGTCAGACGAGAGTTCAATTCTCTCCTTTCGCCCTCGACAAAACACAGGGTGGTTTTGGAGACATCAACTCTGCACTTATCAAGGACAGAAACTTGACAAAGAGAGTTCAATTCTCTCCTTTCGCCCTGATAAAGAAGAAAGGAGTACGAAATAGAAAATTTCAGTCTCCTTTCGCCCTGAAATCAAAGGAGGCAAAATGAAAACTGAAAACGTCAAAGGATTCAAAGATTATGTTGGAGAAGAAGCTGAAAAAAGAGCAGAATTAAAGAAAATTATAATTAATTCTCTTGAAAGATACGGGTTTAAGCCAGTTGAGACTCCAATTATTGAGTATGAAGAATTTGTTAAGGGAGGCAATGAAAGAGATGAGGCTGTTTCAGATATATTCAAATTAAAAGACAAAGGAAAGAGGGAGCTTGCACTGAGATATGAATTTACATTTCAATTAAAGAGAATTGCAAAAAATCAAAAACTTCCATTTAAAAGATATCAAATAGGAGAGGTTTTCAGAGATGAGCCAGTTTCTTCAAACAGATTCAGGCAATTTGTTCAGTGTGATGCAGATATAGTTGGAAGCAGTGTAAAAGATGAAGCAGAAATTCTGGCGCTTGCAAATGAAGTTCTAAAAAAAGCAGGGATTAATCCAATAATTCTTATTAACAACAGAAAATTGCTTAATGAAATTCTTGATAGCGAGGGAATAAAAGAAAAAGACAAAGAATCAGTTTTAAAAGAAATAGATAAGTATGATAAGCTTCCAGAAAAAGATGTTAGAAATAATTTAAAGAAGTATAAGGCAGAGAATGTAATAAGCTTATTAAAAAAAGGAGAAAAATTCTTCAGTCAATTTGAATCATATAAGGAAATAATTAGCCTTATGGAATACTGCAAGATTTATGGATTAAAAGCTATCTTTTCTCCGAGCATTGTTAGAGGATTGAGCTACTATAATGGAAGTGTTTTCGAAATAAGGGCTGGAGGAATAAAAGAAACAATTGTTGCTGGAGGAAGCTACAAGATTGAAAATTTGCAATCAACAGGAATTTCTTTTGGATTAGAGAGAATATCAAGTATCACAAAAATCGACGATAAAAAAGAAGGTTATCTTATTATCTCACTTGAGCAAGATAGAAAAGCAATAGAGATTGCTCAAATCTTAAGGGAAAAAGGAGAGATAGTAACATTATTCTATGGCAAACCTTCAAAAGCTCTGGAGTATGCAAATTCATATAAAATTAACAAAGTAATTTTTGTGGGTGAGAGAGAGGTTAAGAAAAAAGAATTTAAGGTTAAGAATATGAAAACTGGTAAAGAAAAAATATTAAAGATTTAATGATTCTTTTATTTTAATAAGAAGTGCTTCAGTTAATTTGCTTGTTGGCTTTTCAAGAACTTGCTGGCTTAGTTCCATTGAGTCTATCATTGCTTTTGCTTGCTTTTTTGTTTTTCCTATATTAACTAAGGCATATAAAATAGAATTTTTTATTTTACCCTCTCTGTTAATTACATTAATTAGGAATTTTTCAGAATCATTTAATTGCTTTTTATGAAGTGTGATAAGCCAGGAATTAACTCTTGGTATAGGAAAGAAACTATTTTTATCAACTTCAAGAACAGGGATAATATTATAAAAAAGATTTGCAATAAATCCTATTTTTCCACTTTTATTAATTAATTTATCTTTAAACTCTTCTCCAACAATTATAATAATGTCTTGTATATTATCTTTTATTGCCTTTAGCATTAAATCCCCAGATAAAAAATACGGGATATTAGAGACAATTTTATTGTAATTTCTCCAATCATATTTCATAGCATCATCATAAACAATTGTTAAATTTTTATGCTTAAGTTTATCTAGATATCTTTTTAATGAAGAATCTTTTTCAAAAGCAAGAACAATTTTAGAATTTTTAACTAAAAGATTTGTTAATTCTCCTTTTCCAGCCCCTATTTCAATTATCTTGTCAGTTTCAGAAATATTTGCTGCATCTATCTCTTTGTCTAGTATTCTCTCATCTATTAAAAAATGCTGTCCTAATTCAAGGTTTGGTATCTCATCTGTTTCCATTATTCAACTTCTATCTCCATTTTCCAGGAATTTTTTTCTCCTGATATTATTTTATTAATAAGATTAAGGGGTTTATTAAAAAGAGGGCAGTCCAGAACAAAAGTTTCAAATTCTCCGCCTTCTCCGGCAACATGAATCTTGTATTTTTCTTTTAATTTTTTAACATCATCAATAAATTTAGTATCTATAATTCTTCCAAGCCAGGATTTATCTAGAGGATAAGCAAAAACTCCAATTATCATAACCTTGAATCTATCATCTATTAATTCCTGAAGATAAGCAACTTCGTCTTTATGCCATAATGGATTGATGCACTGCAATCCAAGAGTATCACAGATTTTTTGTATTCTTGAAGCTTGATAAACAGAGTGAAGAGCGCCAGTTACAATTGCCTCAATCTTGTATTTATCTTTTGCAATTTTAATTGCATCTTGCAAATCTTTTAGTTCTTTTTCTTTTTCACCCTTAGTCTTATGAATTAATAAAGGAATATTCATTGCTTTTGCTTGTTTAGATGTTTTAGAGATTGAAGGGGTATGAAACATATAAGATTCAGGGTTTTCAGAAATCAGAGTTATTAAGCAAGCTAGTTCATTCCCGTGATTCTTAGCAAGATATGCTGAATAGCAAGAATCTTTTCCACCTGAAAATAATACTCCGCAACGCATAATTAAAATATAAAAAATAGGTTTTTAAGGCTATCTGGAATCAAGAATCTTTTCCAAGCCTCGTTTATATTGCTTTAAAAATAATGCATCTTTTAGATGCCATGAATTAAGAATGCTTAAAAAGAAAAATCTTTGGGCAGCTCTCTGAATATCTTTTTGAGTTAATCCTTGTCTTAATTCTGGAACAGACATTTTTTGCAAATCAAATTGTTTAAAATCCAATGATTTATCTGCAACTATGTGAAAAGCAAACGGAAAAGAAGAGCCATTAAACTGAGCCATTTGCTCAAAATACTTAACTTCCAAACCTTTTCTTACTAAAGCTTGAGAGGTTTTTCTTTCTGCATGATATTTACTTCCTTTTTTTATTCCAGAAGCTATTGCTCTCCCTTGGATTATTGTTTCTACAGCACCCCTTAATACAGAAGAGTATTTTTCAAATCCTTCTTCTATTAATTTAATTCTTTGATGTTCTGTTGAAGTTAGTGCGAGAGGATTTTTTCTTGAATATGCTTTATCTACTTTTTTTGTTCTATGAGCTTCTCTTAAAAGAGTCTTATAAGTTCTTTCATCTTCTCTTGCTTTTTTTGCAAAATTTTGTGATATTTGTTCTTGCCATCCAAGAATATCTTTCCAATCTTTAGAACCAGCAACTACTTTTCTTGCAAGAGTATTTGGAAGTGTAGTAAAATCATCATAAAATCCTCCAGAATAAAGAGCATGAGCTAATTTAAATGAAAACATTCTTGAAATTGGGGATTTTCTCCCTTTTAATCTCATGAATTCATCAAATATTTTAAACATTTTTTGAGCATCCCTTACACTAAAAGAAAAAGGAATCTGAGGATTAGTATGCTGAGTCCATCCTGATGCTTCAGCATTATAATTTAAAAAAGTTCCATCATCAAAAGAAAAAGTTCCGTCTTTATTGACTCTTGTTACTAAATCAAACATTATGGCCTGATTATATGGATCTGGATGAAATAAAGAAGGAGTAAAATGCAGGGAAGATTTAAGAGATGATTCTTCAGACAAAAAAGTCAAATATACATTATTATCAAAAGAACTTGATAATCTTTGTGTAGCAGACAAGGCAATTCTTCCTCCTTCAGGAGTTCTTTGTTTTTGCAATCTTTTAACATACTCTTGTTCAGATAGTTTCATCATTAATTGGTAATCCCTTTCTGTTACCTGCCTCTCAGATTTAAAATAAACCTTCATCTTGTTATTTTTTTTATTAAATTTCACATCTCCAAATAATTCCATAAATGGATCTATTACTACTTGCTCATTTTTTCCAGTTCTAACAGTAATAAAAGAATGATCATTTCTTCCTCTTTCTTCTCTGTTATCTCCTTCAACAGTATCTCTCATTCCCTGCACATAATAAAGTTCTGGTTTAAGTCCTGCTTCTTTTGCAACAAGATATAAAACTCCTGCCATTGTAAAGCAATCAGTTTCTTTGTCTATTTCATGAAGAAATCTTCCGCAATTGCCTTTTTTTATAGACTCGCTAAAGCCGTATCCAATATGCAAGAAATTGTTATTATAAATGTAAGCTGCAAGCATTGATTTAGAACTTGTTCTTTTTCTATATTTGCCTGCTATTTCTCTTGCTAATTTAACTGATTGTTCTGGAAAGTGTTCCATTATAAAAAATACACCTAAGAATTAATCTCTTAAAGCATCTAATTCTTCTAATCTTTTTGCCCTAGGGGAATATGCAGTTGTTGGTTTTTTTGTCAAAGCTTTTTGCTGCTCATCTGTTAATTCAACAAATTCTGTAACAGTATACCTTGGAGTATAATCCCTTAAATCTGCGTGAGTTTTTGCTTTTGTTTCAAGTTCTACCCAACCTTCAGAAGCCCGGACTGAAAACTCTTCTAATTCAGAACCTTCTTTTTTAGAGGAATATCTTGCATGGTAATCTGTTTTTGTAGCCTGCAATTCAAGGCTTGCATCAGCTTTTTTAAGTTTAGCAACCAAATCTTTTTTACTATCTTTTAGAGTGTTATCTGCTTCTCTTGTAGTTTTTCCTGAACCTTCAAATTTATATTGCTTGTCAGCCATAAAAAAAACAGATAATCTAGGTTTAAAAGTATTATTGTTTTAGATTAATTATTTAATTCCTCTCCCAGAGGGTTTTCAAAATCCTTATTGATTTTTTGTATTCTTTTTCTTTTTTTGCTGTCTAATTCCCTAAGTTCTGCTTCAAGTTCTTTTCTAAGCTCTTCTATTGGGTCTGAATTATGTTTTAAGAAGATATGCTTAAGCCAGATATCTATTTCATCAAAATGATTGGTTTGAGCAAGCCAGACTTTTTTTTGATTGTCTAGATGGAGTAGAGGTGCAAAAGAGAGGATTCTATTTTCTCTATCTGTTCCTATAAATTCTGAATAAGTTATTTTTGTGCTTTCCTTATTATCATTAAAGTGGAGAACAAGTTTAGTATAAAGCTGTTTTATTTTGTCTTTTATACTAAATCTTCTTTTTGGTAAGGATATTTCAGATTCTCTTAAAGCATTTCTATTTATTATCTCTTTTTTTATTCTTCTATTCTCTGTATGGATTGCCTGATTCAGAGCAGAGATAAGTTCCTGAAGAGTTACTTTCTTGAATCTTGGGATTGGAGAACGAGGAATAAGTTCTGGTAATTCTTCATCTAATTCAATTCTTTCAAGTTTATGATATGTGCTTTCCTTTTTTCCAAAAAGTATTTCATCGATGCTTTTTATATACTTATTTAATAAGATCTCAGATTTAATTCTTAAAAGAAAAGAGGCTGCTAAAAGAACCTTGCTTGAGACAAAGAAATCAGCTTCTTCAAGCTCGCTTATTTTTTTAAGATAACCTTCAGTAAGTATTGTTATATCAATATCCCAAGGATTTAATTGCTCAGTATTGATTAAATCATAAATAATTTCCTGCCAGCCAATTTCACGACTAAATAATAAGTCATGAATCTGTTCCTGTTTGACTGAAGTTTTAATTTCTTCCATATGTAATCTAGGAAAAGGGGTTTTATAAAAATATTTAACCTTAGTAACTACATTTGAAAAGATTTTGTTTAAAAACCTTGATTGTCACTTTGGAAATAATAACTCTTGTCATTATTGAGAGGTAACATAACCGAAAGGTTTAAATAGAAAGCAATGTTAGATAATATATCACCTCTTTTTACCCAGGATAGAGGTTTTAGGACTCTTTTTGATACCTAGAACATCTATCCCAGGGTTTCATAATTAAGAAAATTAATTAAAATGTGTGGGCTTATTAATGTTTAGACATTGCCCAATCATAATCAATATTAGAACTTACTCTTTTTTAGGTTCTGATTTTTCAGCAACTTCTTTTTTAACTTCAAACTCAGAATAATGGCACTTTCCACAGTATTTTCTGTTCTTGGCATTCATTAAAAATATCCCGGGTCCGCATCTTGGGCAGAATCTCTCTCGTGTTATTTTATCTCCATCAATCTTATATTTTAAGTATTTCTTGCTAGTCTTTTTATTCTTTTTGGTTTTTTTCCCTTTTTTTTCTCCCTTTGCCATTATGCTGTTACCTCGGGTGCTGGAGCTGGAACCTGTTTTGGCTCTTCTTTTATTGCAGATTTACTTTCAGATTCAATTTCTTTTTTAGTTAATCTTTCTGTTTTATTTTTTTCTTCTAAACTTTTATAAACATGAGCTTTTATCCAAAATTCATTTGTTCCAAACTTTCCTTTAATAGTCAAGACTCTAATTGCATCTGCAGGAACAGAGTATTTATCAGAAAGCATTTTTGCAATTTCTCCTTTTACTGGAGATGCTTTTGAAAGCAATTTCCCGTAAACTTCTTTCCTATCAAATAAAGGATTTTGTTCTTCTTTTAGTATTTCCATTTTATCTAGTTTTAATTGCAAAGTTTCCTTTTTCTTTTTTATTTAATTTCTGAGCTATCTCAGATTTTTCTGGATTTAAAATAATTACTCTTCCCTTAAAACTTTCTGTTAATTCTTTAGAATCACATTTAGGACATTTATCCCCAGTTTCAACAACATTTCCACAAATTTTACATGCCTTAACTTTAGCCATTTTATTTTTTCTTTTTTCCTCCCTTAGAGGCCTTTTCTTCTGATTTTAATACCTTTGCTTCTGCTTTTTGTCGTTTAATCTGATCTTCTTTAATCCATTCTAATTTTCCTAATCCAGGCTGTCTCATAGTTAATCCAATTTTTGGCTCATCACCTTTATGACTTACTGCAACAACTCTAGCAAGGCATAAATCTCCAGATTTTAAACTTCTTTTTGAATTTTTTCCAGTAAGAGTATTTGATTTTGAAAAACTCACATAATCATCCATTGTCTGACTAATGTGAATCATTCCCCTCATAACTCCTAAATCAATAAAAGCTCCGAAAGTTGTAATTTCTGCTATTGTTCCAAAAGCAAGTTCTTGAAGTTCTGGTTTCCATGCAAGAAGCCTAAATTTTGAATTGTGGTATGCTGCTCCGTCGCCAGGAATAATTACTCCTTCTCCAATATCAAGTATTTTAACAACAGAAACAATCTTTCCTATTTCCTTATCATAGTAATTGCTATAGGTTTCTTTGAGCTGTTTTTCAACAGCTTCAGCAGTAGGCAATCCAAATAATTTTGGTTCTACTCTTACATAATCCTCAACTTCAGTTAAAAAGAACATTTTACCTTGAAAAGTATAATAAAAGTTGGTTTAAAAAGCTTATTCTTTAGATTATTCTGTATGTCCAAGGGACATATGTCCTAGGCAAAACCGAAAATTAGTTCTCGTTTGA